>JBAYGD010000003.1:0-158185 GCA_041666865.1 Candidatus Omnitrophota bacterium
TCAAACGGGACAACATGCACGACGGGCTCCAGACTGAGAACGCCGTACTCGTCGAGGGTCATCTCGTATTCGGTCCCATTGAGCGTGACGCTCCCGGGGAAATCGGCAACCACCACCCCGCCGGCGGCCGAATCCCTGAAGGTCATGCCATATCCCAAATAGGCGCCTTGATTCATGTAATCATATCCGTCGCGCGCTTCTCCGAAAGTGACCGTATAGCTCGCGGCGCCTAACTGAACAGGCTGCCATTCCACAAATAGCCTGTCATCCGACTCTTGAGACAGAACGTCCGGCTGACCGATCACGATGGTCGTTTGGCCGCCCTGTTCGACTTTACGGGCAACGAATTCTCCGGCAGCATTTTTGGCGTATTGGACATTGAAACCGCGCACGAGATAGAACTCGTTTTTGACATGGGCGTACGGGTTGATCTTGGCCCAATCGCCGGCCGCGGTAATTTCGGTACGCAGATCCACGCCCTCGGCACTTGCAGAAATCAAGCGGGCCTGCTGTCCTTCTCCCTCATTGACCGAGTAGGAGCTGAAAAAATAGTTTTCTTGCCCGAGATCGGGAGCGTAAATCGAACTTATGACGCCGACAATGACCGTTTGGAGGTCCCCATCCCCATAAGCCCAAAAGGTATTGTTGACATTGGTCTGATAAATGTCGGTTTCCGAATACACCCCGTCCCCTTCCGGATCGTTGGCCCACGTCGCCGTGATTCGAGCCGCGGTCAGCAGGGCCTCCCGGATGGAACCCGCTTGATAGTCGTAATCATACGTATGGTGCTGAAACGTGCCGGCCATCATATTGCTGTCGCTGACGAATTGCCTGATGCGCCCGTCATAATCGTTGAGAGCGCCAAAGGAACTGGTCTGTTTAACAAAAGTGCCGCCAGCTTGGGTGAATAAATTTTCCGCGGAGATCAAGTAATATTGATTCGTTCCGCCGGCCGTCGGCGTCTTTCCAAACTGGAATGTCCACGTGCGCTGCCCGTACGCGTACGGAGCATTCATCTGAAGACTCATCGTTTCCGGATTAAAAACTCCCTGAGCGGTTTCCCTGCCCCACGTCACGGCCGCCTGGCCGTTGGCTTGCACGTTGATCCTTAACTCCCTCAAGTCCGGGGAATAGGGATGAATGGCCGCCGAGATCCCAAACGGCACGACGAAGCTTTCGACGGAAAGGATTCTCTTGTTGTCCCAATAGTCGATGCGGTATACGCGTTTTTCAAGCCCATCCGTCAGCGTCACCTCGAAAATCACCGGCTGTTCTTCTCCGCTGATGATGCCGCTGGATTCAATCCGGAGGGAAGACAGCTCCGCCCCGCTCGACATCCAATCTTTCATGGCCACGATCGCCACGGCCTTCGCCGGGTCAAGGCGGCCGTCATGGAACTCATACTCGTGGCCATAAAGTTTGAGCACAACGATATAGCCCTTCTCAAAAGCCATCGTACACATTTGCCCCGGCACCGACCACCCCCGGCAGCCATTGTTCCACTCGGTCGCTTGGGTGCTAACAACCGTAATCAAGCTAGGATCCTGAACACCCAGCTCCGCCGCAAGCTGAGCTACGGCCGCCTGGACTGCAGCGTCCCGTTCGGGGTTGGGAAGCAGATCGTCCAGCTCTTCAGGCGTAAGGACCCCGTCAAGGATGACTTTCACGGCATGGAGGTCAACTTTATCGACCTGGTTATTCTTATCAAAGTCAAAACGGGCATCATACCCGGGATCCCCTGCCCTCTTGGCGAAGGTCGCCTTAAACAGCAGAAGGTTCGCAAGGGCCTCTTCGCGAGTCAGCGCGCCGTCGGCATTGTCATCAAACTCCTTCATGGCATTGATGACGCTAAAGTCTTGCGCCGACTTGATCCATTCCCGCTTGACGCCTTTAACATCTCTCACGGAACCCATCGGTTGAAATGTCGTATAACCGCCCATGGAATAAAGCAGTGCTCCATCACGAATGGAACCTTCGACATTCACGACCCGAAATTTATTGCCCTGGCTGTCATACGCCCAATGACTGTCGGTCCAGGAACGAAAACTCGGATCCGTTGTGCCGCCAAAGGTGTCATAGGTCGAATGTTCCAATTTGTATTGGCCGTTGACGTTGACATATTGAAAACGGTCCTTGCGGGAAATGGTGCCGCCGCGCCAAAGATCAAAACCCGCAGGCATTCCGAATCCCGTGAAGGTGTAGTCATAGAAGTACTCCGGAGTTTCGATCTTCAGTGTCTCGAGACGCTTTGTACCGTCCGCCTCGGTGATTTGTAAGGTAAGCTTTTCACCCGTGGTGGGGTTGACGGCGGTCGTAATCACACCCGTCGCCGGATCATAAACTCCCGTAAATTGGCGGTCATGCATTCTCACGGCGGCACTAAAATCTGCTTTCACGTCGATCGTGAGATTCTTCGCCCCGTCCGTATTCATGGAAAGCTCAAGCATAAACGGAATAAAGTGAGGGGTGTTTTCGATCTGCCGAATCCGCTCTAGGAGTTCCTCCACGGTTCCGAAGGCGAACTCTTCCGTATAGCCGGCAGGCAGCTGAACCGCGGCATGGTTCCCATGAACCAGGGTCGTCGACAGCGCGGCCTGGTCGGCATTGCGCCGGTCGATTTGAACGTGGTCGGTTGCCAGGGCAATTTCGACCGAGCCGTCATAGGTCCAAAAGCTGACGCGGCCCGTCATTCCGGCAATGGCAATCGAGCCGTCGGAAGCACTCGTAATCACCAAGTTGGGATCTTCGACCCCCTGAAGCTGAAGGAGCCCGCTGTCAAGGCGAAGGATCGAATAAACGACCCCTTCAATCGCGATGGTGTTGGCAGTCACATCGCTCACGTAGTTTCGCATTTGATCCTTGAAGATGCTGTCGCCCAAAAACCGGAAATAACCGCCGTCCGCGTGGCGGCCGGCAACAATTTGCTGCAGCGTTGTGAGATCTAAATCATTGAGACTGCCGTCGCCACTCACATCCCCGCCGGCCACCAGGCTGACGTCACCGGTTTCCTGATAAAGTTTGAGAATGCGCTCAAGCTCGGCCACATCCGCCCAGTCAATCACGCCAAGGCCGTCGATATTCGCACGTCCAAGGAGCTCCGGAACAAAAGAGCCGAATTCATTCACGACATGAATCGCACCACGGGGAAGTTCCTCGGATTGCCACAGGTTATAACTTACCGTCCGGCGGACCACCTTGCTGACCGCCGCGACATAAAGAATGTCGGAGCTTTCCCAAGGCATGCTTTGCAGACACATATCGCCCGAACACGGATTGAACCGATCGTTAAAAATCTGCTTCACGAGCTTCGTCTCTTCGCACGGCGCCTGGATGCAAACAAAATCAGGATTGGGATTCACGGCAAACATCCGGACCGCCGAGCGTTCGTGATGTGCAATATGTTCAAAGTCAACATTGATGCGGAAGCGCGGATATCTTGCGCGGTCGAAATCGATGCCTTCGAGAACCACACCCATGCTGTCGTATTCCGCAACGGCGGTCTTCAGAAGCACTATCGGCTCCGGCTGAAAACCGTACGGTAAAACGCCGACCTTTTTCGTACCCTCCTGAAAAGTGAACGCAATCTTTTCCGGCGTAACCCATTGCCCGAGGGGGTCCACCTTGCTGCCCTTGCGAACCTGGCCCTTAAGACTTTCGGAAAAAATTGCATCCACGGCAGCAGAATTCTTTGACACTTCGATCCGCAAGTCGCCGGACGCAAGCCACGCCTGAATTTCCTCGCCCCCATAACCAAAGAAGGTCACCAACGACCCGACAACGGCCGAACGGACGCGCGTCTCGTAATTTTCGAACCGGATCGCCCGGTCGAAAAGTTCGCTCCAATTTTCGAAGCGGACGATTTCCGTGCGCGGCTCAATCGTTCCCGCCTCGGTCAACGTCGCCACATATTGTGCGGGGTAAATGTCGGTCATGGCTACGTCGAATCCGCTGACGAAGGTGACCGGAACCCCGTTTTTCTCACGCTTGATCATTTTCAGAGAACCGGCTTCATTATAGTCAAAGTGATACGCGCCGACCCGCACAACCCCGCCGCTCTGGGCTTGATCCTCCAGAACGGACAAAATCGCGACCGGCCGGGAAGCGACAGCCCCGAGGACGAGTTTCGTCATAATGCCACCCTGCTTCATGGGACTGGTGACAATCGAAGCCGTAAAGGTTCCGGACGTCGCCTCTTCGGTATAATCGAAACCGATCTCTTGCCAAACGACGGGTTCCATGGCAAAACACACTTCGCTTGCCGGATCGCAGACATAACCGAAATTTTCGATCACAAGCACTTTGTGGAGGCGGTTGTCTGATTGAATCTCCGGGCGGATTTCCCCGGGGATGCGGTAGTCCATTTCATAGAGATAATTCCCGGCCTGCAGAGAAGCCCCTGAGAGATTGTAGACGGCGGGAGGACAGTTGATGAGATTGCCGCCCGGACCGACTTCACACGGCGCGCCCATCAACACTTCCTCGAGTTGAACGTTGAGCGTCCGGTTGGCCATAGGAACGGGCGTCTCCAGAAGCGAAATCAGTTGAGCGCTGTCATTCACAAGATTCGGGGCCAAAACACCGCGAATCTGCACCTGCGCGCCCCACTTCCCCGTCACGGCATCCTGTGCCATTACGACTTTCCCGATGTCCATCACCGAAAGGCCGAGAGGCTTGACCAGGGCCTCGAGCACGGGAATTCCGGGCACACGATGCCCTTCGCTGAGGGTATCATAGAGCAGGCGGTAATCGTCGAAGTTAACTATTCCATCCCTATTCCAATCGTTCTTTTTCAGATTCATCGAACCCAGAACCTGCGCAAACACGTCTTCGAAAGCAGCCTGCGGCAGTTCCATGATGCCGGCAAGCATGTCGACATCGGCCTCTGTCAGGGACCCGTCCGAATTCAGATCCAGATTTTCATCATCAATGCCCTGAGCAGCCAGGTTCTCGACAAACTGAAGGATTCTCTGCCGCGTCTCGAAGCCCCTGGCGGGCTTCGCCTTGCCGACGAGATCTCTGACCGCACTGACGCGCTTGACGACGTTGTTGAGGGGGTTCCCCAGGGCAACCTCGTCGGTCGGAACCGGTTCTGAAATCGAGCCGTCTTCATTGAAGAGGACTTCCGTGGCTGACACTTCAGCTCCATCCTGATATTCCCAGGTCATGCCCTTGGTTTTTCGAGATCTTGAGGAATCCACATACTCTTCGGCCGTCAATATCCCATCGGTCAAAGTGCCGTCTGCGGCCAATTCAACCATACTCCAACTGTAAGCGGTATAACTAGTCTCAGTCATGCCATCCGGTCCATAGACGATTTTGTGCGCCTCTAGCTGCATCCCGTCCTGATACTTATACACAAGTTTCTCAAGGCGCATCTCCCCGACGACTTCGTTTGTCACCGGATCTCTGAGGACTTCATATTTTTCAGAAATTAATTCCCCGCGGCGCATACTCTGGTCTTCACGCAGCTCAACCTGGCTCCACAGGTACTCGGTACGAAACTCTTTCCCGTCCGTATAGTCGATGACGTTCAAGGCCGTCTGAACGCTAACCCCGCGCACTTCATCATAGGCATAATCCGCAACCATCATTTGAATGCGCTCACCGTACTCATCAAAACGCTCCATGACGATTTCGCCGGCCATCACGGATCCGTCTTCGCCCCACTGAGTGACGCCGGTCATATCGGCCAAAAGCATCTCTCCCATATTTCCGTCCTGATCGACTTCGACCAAAGTCAAATAGTCGGGCTTGCCGGTTTCGGAATTAACGGTCTCATAAAAAACGGCGGCCATGACATCCTCGCCATCCACAACGTTGGCGGTATGTCCGGAGATCGAGCCGTCTTCTTCCACGGCATCAATGACAACTTTCTCTCCATACCCCTCGAAAATTTCAAGAGGCGGAGGCGTCGCTTGAACGCCGGGCGAATACGTGTCGTCCCCGCCCGAGGGCTGCAACGTGCCGTCTCCTCCTCCCATCATCCAATCTGTCGAGTCCCCGCCGCCCGCCGACGGCTGCTCTCCTTCCGGCGGCTCTTGATTCGGGTCCGCCCCGGGTTGATTTCCATCCCCTTCCCCGCCGTACCCGCTCGGGTTGTTGGGGTCCCACTGGGCCCAACCATACGGCATGGCCTGAGTCAGCGCCATCGCCGCGGCAAGATAAAGACACAAAAACTTTCTCACGAGCTTTCCGTTTTTCGTTTCCGTTTGGGAGGTTAACATTTTGATTCTCCTTGGTTGGGATTTTTGAGATTTTGTTCTCTTCGAACTGAATGAAGACGAATAGGTATTTGCAAAGCGAGTGAGGGAAAATGAGGAGCCGCATGAATCTGGCTTCTCTCGAGCTCTTGTTTTTGTTCCTGCCGCGAATCGGTTTTTATTGCTGGCATCAGTCTCTTTCTCTATCGCTGCTGATAGAAACGGCTAAAAATCTTTACAACGAATTCATAGGTCTATTAGGAAGTTAAACGAGGTTTCACGAACTGTCAAAAAAATAGCGACCAACGGTCTAAAAAAAGCGATGAGCGGTAACAAATGCGGCTTTTGGGAGTGACGGATATCGCTGGAAGGCTTGACAACAAAGGGCGGAAGGACTTCTTAAAGGGCTAGGGAAAATGCGTTCAATTGGCTAACTGATTTGATAACCTTGGGATACAACAACGCAAGAGTTTAGGAGACAAAGAAAGGTTTCGGAAAAACAATCAGCGAGCGTTCATCCTTTGATCACGCCGACCGGACGCATACGAACGATTTTGCGCGCAAGACCCGCGCCGTGCACCGCGTCGACCACTTCGTTGACGTCCTTGTAGGCGTCGGGTTGCTCCTCCGCGATGCCCTTGTGTCCGCGCGCCATCACAATAATTCCCTTTGCTTCGAGCTCACGAGCGATCGAACGGCCGCGCGCCGCCTTGAGCGCCGCCACGCGCGACATCGCGCGCCCGGCGCCGTGGCAGCAGGTCCCGAAGGTCTCGTCCATGGCTTGCTGGGTGCCAACGAGAAGATAGGAATTGCGGCCCATATCCCCGGGGATGATCACCGGCTGCCCGATCTCGCGGTAATCCTCGGGGAGATCGGCTTCGCCCGGCGCAAAGGCACGCGTCGCCCCCTTGCGATGGACGCAGAGCATTTTTTCTTTTCCGCCGCTTTTGAATTTCTCGAATTTAGCGATGTTGTGGGCCACGTCGTAAATTAAATCCATTCCG
The DNA here is from genome assembly GCA_041666865.1 of Candidatus Omnitrophota bacterium. Taxonomy (GTDB): domain Bacteria; phylum Omnitrophota; class Omnitrophia; order Omnitrophales; family Aquincolibacteriaceae; genus JBAYGD01. The sequence goes on from JBAYGD010000003.1 coordinate 7,205, forward strand.
AGATCCCGGGGGCTTCGTTTTAAAAATTGCTCGAAGACTTCGCGTGCAAGAGCGGTCAGGCATTGTCGGTTCGCCCACGCGTAATTGGCCGCGGCGCGCATTGCCGCAAGATAGTGCCGGCCCTCGGGCGAATGGATGGGCGCACAGGCAAGCTGAATGTCCGGCACCTGGATCTTGTATCGCACGAGAGAGCGCCGGGCCGCCTCCAGAGAATCCTCGCAAATCTGATAGCCAAAGCCCCTCGAACCGGAGTGAATCATCACGGTCACCTGCCCCAGAGAAAGCCCGAGCAGGGAGGCAACCTCTTCGTCAAAGACCCGGTCAATCACCTGAATTTCGAGAAAATGATTCCCCGAGCCGAGGGTCCCGAGCTGGTCATAGCCGCGCTCGTAAGCACGCTCCGAAACCGCGTCCGGATCGGCGCCTTCGAGGGCCCCGCGGGCCTCCGTGTGATCGACGTCGGAGGGATCCCCCAAACCGTTTTCGACCGCCCAGCGGGCTCCCCGGAGAAGCACTCTGCGCATTTCCTTGCGCCCGGCACGGATCTCGCCGGACTGCCCCACGCCGCAGGGGATCCGGTTAAAAAGAGCGCCGACGAGGCCCCGAAGCTCGGGGCGGACATCGTCTTCCGTTAATTGCGTTCTTAGAAGCCGGACGCCGCAATTGATGTCATACCCCACGCCTCCAGGGGAAATGACTCCGCCTTCTTCGGGGTCCGTGGCGGCAACCCCGCCGATCGGAAAGCCGTAGCCCCAGTGAATGTCCGGCATGGCGAGGGCGTGCCCGACGATTCCCGGCAGATGCGCCACGTTGGCCACCTGCTCAAGGGACCGGTCGGACTGGATCTTCGGAAGGAGTTTTTTGTCGGCAAAGATAAGGCCCGGCACCCGCATCCCCGGTTTGTAGGATTGCGGGATTTCCCAGCGGTACTCGTCAATTTTGATCAGCGGAACCGTCAACATAAAAAGTCAGTGCCCATGGGTAATGAGCCATCCGGGTTAGATGTCGAAAATCACGGTTGCCGTCCATCCGCGCTTGTTTTTCTTGAGCTCGAAATGGTGGTACGTCACAGCCTTGACCTCGAGTTTTTGTTCGTCCCGGGAAGGATCGAATTTGACGCCGAGGGCCCGGACCCGCATTTTTGTTTTCGAGAAATCCAGAAATTCGTAATGGTAAAAAATCAGCTTCTTCGCGGAAAACAGGAACAGCAGTTCCCGCAGCCAAGCCAGCAGGAGGTCTCCGGGGTCTGCGGTCTTGAGGCTCAAGAGGCGGCGGACCGTCCTGCGGGACCCCGAAGCCGCCTCCCGCCGGATCGCCGCATAGTCGGTCAGCAGATTAAAAAAACCGGCGCCCGCGTTCTTCAAGAGCTCCCGGAAGGTGCGTCCCCGGATCTTGAGCCCGACATCGGCCGTGTGCTCGAAAATGCGATAGGGCTGCACGAAGGATCACCCTTTTTTTTCGTTCAGGGCCTTGCGGATGCGGTCGACGAGGACATCGATGGTAAAGGGTTTCCGGAGGATGTCATGAATGCCGAGGCCGAAAAGCCTCTGGGGAATTTTTTCGTTGATGCTTGCGATGATGACGGGGATCGAGCTCATTTTTTTTTCGGCCCGGAGCTTGATGAAAAATTCTTCGCCGTCCATGACCGGCATGATCATGTCCAGCACGATGAGGTCAGGGCGCTCCTTTTCGAGCAGGTCGAGAGCCTCCTGGCCGTTCAAAGCCTGCACGATCTCGTAGGACTCCCCCTTCAGGTACAGGCTGTAAAGCACCTGAAGATCTTCATCGTCATCAACGATCATGATTTTTTCGCCGCTCATGACCTACCGCCCTTCGCTGTGACCCTCTTCACGGAGATACCGTCCCGGAGCCCGTCCCCTGAGATGAAGGGAATTGTACTTTAAAAACCGAGCCTTTTCCAATCCCTTCGCTTTCGGCCCAAACCTTCGCCTGATGAAGGGCGGCGATGTCCCGCGAAATCGTCAAGCCGACCCCGATCCCCGTGCTCGAGGCGCTTTTCTGGACGAACCGCTCGAAGATTCTCTCCAGGTCTTCCTGGGCGATCCCAATCCCGGTATCCCGGACCGCGACCGCCGGACAGCCCTCCTCCTCGTAAGCGCGCACCGAAATCCTGCCCCGGGTCGTAAACTTGATCGCATTGCCGATCAAATTGACGATCAGGCGGTAAAGCATGTCCCAGTCGCCGCGGACCTCAAGGGACGTCTTGGCCCCCTCATGATCGAGGACAATCCCTTTTTCCCTGCAAAGGGGCCCCATGTCCTGGCAAACCTGAATGAGGAGCTTGTTCAGGTCCAGGGTCTTCATCTCGACGTTCTGCATCCCGGCTTCAAGTTTCGTCAGGTCCAGAATGCTGCTGATGGTGCGCATCAAGCGGTCGGCGTTCGTCTTCAGGATCTTGACGATGGCCTTGTATTTTTCGGCCTCCTGGTTCGTCTTCAGCTCGTTTTCAAACCAGTGGACGGCCATTTCGAACTTGCTGGTCGGAGTTTTAAGCTCGTGCGCCACGTCGCGAATAAGAGAGTCCTTCATCATTTCGATCCTGCGCAGCTCCGTGACGTCGCGCATGACGACCTGAATCAGCTTGACGTTTTTTTCGGGGCCCATGACGGGCGTCAGGTTCACCAGGTAAAAAACCTCCGTGTGGTTCGCCTGGTGCATGTGGGTCACCGGAAGGTTCGTCACCGGCACTTTTTTCTCGACGACCGTCACGACCGCGTCCTGAAACCGCTCGCGCGAATCCGTGGTGTGCAGAACGAGCAGGCGCTCGAGCCCGCCCAAAAAGAATTCGTCGCGGCTGAGGCCCGAAAAGCCTTTGTTGAGGAGCACGATTTCGCCGTCGGCGCTCAGCAGGAAGATGACGTCGCTTGCGTCTTCGACGATGAGCCGGTACTTTTCCTCCGACTCTTCGAGGGCCTCCGTGCGCACACGCAAATTTTCGAAACTGCGCGTCAGCCGGGCCACCATTTCGTTAAAGGCCTCGGCGAGATCCTGGATTTCGTCGTAGCTGCGGATACGGACCCGGGCCGTCAGATCGCCCTCGAGAATTTGGCGCGCCGTCTTTTCCAGTTTTGAGAGCGGGAGGATGTTCATCCAGGTCAGCCCGGCGATCAGGAAGGCCAGAAAGAGCGCAACCGAAAAGGCCATCAGGAACCGCTCGATGAAGATGTGTCGAAGTTCGGCTTCGATGTCGGTCTGGAAAAAGAAGATCACCACCCGGCCGAGCCGTTCATCCCCGTGGCGGATCGGCACGGCCACGGCATAGGCGTCGCTTGTGACGCGCTGGACTCCGAGGAAATCCGAATCCATAAACGAGGTCGCCAGTGAAACATTGGAGGGCGAAGCGGCCCCCATGATGACTCCCGCCGAGTCCTCCACGCTGACGCCGAGCACGTCGGGCCGTTTGGCCATCCAGCCGATGTTGGCGTCGAGGACCTCCTGGTTGCGCAGGATAAGCGGCACGCGGACGCTCTCGGCAAACACGTCGGCGATCGTCAGAAGCCGCTCCTGGTTGTGCTCTAATACAATCTGGCGGACGGTGCGGTAGGTCGTGCGAAAAATCAGGAGAAGCATGAGCGTGATGAAAATCAGGGCGGGAACAGCGGACTTGTACCGGAGCGAGATCCGGAAACCTCGCGAGCGGCGCTTGAATTTCTTATCGGCTTCTTTTTTCACGCCGAAGGCCCCGAACGGTTGAAATAAACGTCCTGTTTCGATAGGAGCTCCCGAACCACGCCGTCATCTCCGGGAAGCAACTTCATTTCGCGCAGCGCGGCGATTGTGCACCAGCGAAAGTCCTGGCAATCGATCGTCTGCGGTTCGCCGCTGACCCAATCGCACAGATAGAAATGGAGCTCCACCCGGCGCTCGGCGTCTTCATGGGCGGCGCTAAACAAAAAACGCACAGGCCGGACGACAATGCCCATCTCCTCCTGAAGCTCCCGGACCACGCATGCCTCGAAGCTTTCACCGGAGTCCCGGGTGCCTCCCGGGAATTCCCAGTACCCGGCATACGAATCGCCCGGATTCCTCTGCGCAATCAGCACACGTCCGTCCTTTTCGATGACGGCGCAGCCCACCTCGATGGTTTTTATCATGTCGGGGTCTAATCCCTATGTTCGTCAAAGCTAGAGCATAACATAAACATTTTTATTTTGCCTAGTACAGCTTCAAGTGGAAATGGACTCGTGTGCTGTGGGACGATTAATTTACCATAGTACTCGCCCGATGTCCCCGCTATAATAACTCGCTTATGCTCTGCTCAGGAACCGGGTTCTCCAAAAACAGAAACGCCGAAGCCGCCGCCCGCGAAGCCTCCGCCCAAGCCCTGGAGAAGGCCGGCCAAACGGCCAGCAGAGCCGCCCTGGTTTTTGCATCCTATGAGCACAGAGACCATTATCCCGAAATCCTGCGGGAGGTGCGGCGCGTCACCCAGGCCGAACACGTGATCGGCTCGAGCGCTTACGGGGTAATGACCGAAAGCTCAGAGCTCGAAAACCGGCACGCCGTAGCGGTCATGGCAGTCCATTGCGACGACGACGCCTTCGCCAGTCTGATGGCGTCGGATCTCCAGGAAAGCAATTTCCGCGCGGGCGAAAAGGCGGCGAAAACCCTCGCCCATTCGGGCTTCCATCCCTCGTCGCTCGTGCTTCTCGCCGACCCCTTCAGTTTTCAGAGCCATCACTTCTTCGAGGGGCTCGAAAGCGTCCTGGGCTATCTCCCGATAACCGGCGGACTTTCCTCCGAAAACGGGCGCGACGGCAAAACCTTTCAGATGGCCGGCGGACGCCTCGCCTTCGATTCGGCGGCGTTGCTGGCCCTCGGAGAAACCCTCCGCGCCGAAACAGCCATGGCGCGCTCCTGTCAGCCCTTCGGCGATCCGGTCCAAATCACGAAGGCCGAGGGGAATCTGATCTATGAAATGGACGGGCGCCCGGCCTATGACATGCTCCTGGAATCGATCTCGCAAACCCCGATCGAGAGCACGGACCACTTGACCCAGCGGGTCTTTCTCGGGATTCCGGTCCGAAGTTTCCAGACGGATTTCGTCAACTCCCCCTATCTGATCCGCAATCTGATGGGCATCAACGAGAAGAAAGGCCTTCTGACTTGCGTCAGCCCCGTTCCCGAGGGCGAATTCGTGACGTTCGCCTGCCAAGATCCGGAGTTTGCACGGCAAAGCCTGAAGGAAGTCCTAGACGACATGCGCGAGCGCATCCTTCCCGGAAAGCCGGCCTTCGGCCTGTATTTCAATTCCTGCGCCCGGGGCTCACGTCTCTACGGCCAGCGGCAGGTCGACATCCGGATGATCCGGGACGCTTTTCCCGATACCCCCATCCTCGGTTTCTTCGGTTATGGCGAAATCGCCCCGGTCGATTTCGTCAACCACCTCCATCATTATTCCGGCGTCCTCACTTTGGTGAGCTAGGGGCCCCGCAGACTTTTGGTTGAAGAAAGGCCTTAATGTTTGTAGAATAGGTCGAGAGATGACCGATTCTTCCCTATACCACAATCTTTTTATCGTAATTTTTGTGCTTGTCGCCGTTGCGTTCGGCGCCGGGGCCCTGACCTTTGCCTGGTTCATCGCCCCCCGGAAGCCTTCGCGCATCAAGGACTCGACCTATGAATGCGGCCTGGTCTCCGAGGGCGATCCGTGGATCCAGTACCGCGTTCAATATTATCTTTTCGCCCTGTTGTTTGTTATTTTTGACGTTGAAACCGTCTTCATTTATCCCTGGGCCGTTGCCTTCAAACGGCTCGGTCTGTTTGCGTTCGTGGAAATGATGATTTTTATCGCAATCCTTGCCGCCGGGCTGATTTACGCCTGGCGTAAAAATACGCTGGAATGGGAATAAAGCTTTACGGGTCCCCGTTAACATCACCTCCGTTCCCATTCCGGTGGTTTTGCGTAGATTCCCCCGCGCATGTGCGGGTGGAATCTACGCAAAAATAACACAGACTGTGCCGTAACATGAATCTTACAAAGAACATATCTTCTGTCTGCGACCGGCTCAAAGGCGAGCTGATGAAGGAAGGCGTCTTCCTCACCACCCTCACCCAGCTCTACAATTGGGGCCGCCGGTCTTCCGTCTGGCCCCTCCAGTTCGGCCTCGCCTGCTGCGCCATCGAAATGATCGCCGCCGCCTGCGCCCGCTTCGACATCGCACGCTTCGGCTCGGAGCTTTTCCGGGCCTCCCCGCGGCAGGCCGACCTGATGATCATTTCCGGGACCGTCACGAAGAAAATGGCCCCGGCCGTGGTACGCCTCTACAATCAAATGCCCGAGCCCAAGTACCTTATCACCATGGGCGCCTGCGCCATCGCCGGCGGCCCGTTTATCGACGGGTATAACGTCCTGCGCGGCATCGACCGCTATCTCCCGGTCGATGTCCACCTGCCGGGCTGTCCTCCCAGGCCCGAGGCCCTGCTCTACGGCTTAATGGAACTCCAGAAGAAAATCGACTCCCAGACGATCGAGGGAGCAGAGTGGTACCGGAAAGGCCTGAAGCGGGAATTCCCAGTCCCGGAACTTGGCCCCTACGGCCTCGTTCCCAAGTACAATCCCGAGGTCTGGCAGCCGAGGGCGCAGGACAGCCGCAAGCAAAAGTACGGCCTCCCCATCCTGACCGGAAAAAAAGACAAGGCCCCCGAACTCGAAACGGCCCCGGCAGCCTAAAGGACCCATGCCCCTCCTCGCGGAAGAAGTCAAATCCAGGATTGAAACGGCCGAGCCAGGCATCGCCATGAAAGTGTTCCGGAATTCTATCCTGCTCGAAAAGCCGGAGGACCTGCTCCGGGCCGCCGCATTTTTGAAATCGGCCCCTGACTTCCGAATGGATTATCTGGCTTCCGTCACTGCCGTCGATTATCTGAAATATCTGGAATCGGTTTATCACTTGTATTCGATCGAGAAGAAAACCGGGCCGGTCGTTTTGCGCGTGCGCGTGCCCCGCAAAGACCCGAGAATCCCCTCCCTGGTCGGGCTCTACCGCGGCGCCGAGCTGCAGGAGCGCGAAAACTACGACCTCTTCGGGATCGTCTACGAGGGCCACCCGGACTTGAGACGGCTTTTTCTCTGGGAGACCTTCGAAGGGCATCCTTTGCGGAAAGATTACGTGCAGGAAGACTCCGAGGTGCTCGAAGCGGCCGACATCGAGTGGCTCGATCGTCATGGCATCAGTTCTCCGAAGGAAGTCCGGCAGCACGCCCTGGAACTGCGCAAGCAAGGCAAGCGAGCCGTCGCCGAAAAAGACGGCAAGGAAGGGGCCTAGAGCATGCATCGGACATCGGTTCGGGACCGCAACGAAATCGACACCCAAACGCTCGAAATCAATTTTGGGCCCCAGCACCCGTCCACCCACGGGGTCTTCCGAATGCATGTCGTTTTGGACGGCGAAACGATCGTTTCCCTGAAGCCCGTTTTCGGTTACCTCCATCGCAACCACGAGCAGATCGCCGAAAACATCACTTACCTGGCCTCTATGCCCTACACGGACCGCTTGGATTACCTCAACGCCATGACGAATAACTTCGGCTATGCCCTGGCTGTCGAGAAGCTGGCCTCCATCGAGGTGCCTGAACGCGCCCAGTATCTGAGGGTCATCATGGCCGAGCTGACGCGGCTCGTGAACCACATGGCCCTCATCGGATTTCTCTTGAACGACCTCGGTGCTTTTTTCACTCCCGTTCTCTACGCTTTCCGTGAGCGCGAAAAGATCCTGGACCTTTTTGAAGAAATCTCGGGCTCGCGCATGATGTGTAATTATTTCCGCTTTGGCGGAGTCAAGCGCGACGTCTCCGACGGGCAGCTCGCGGAGATCCAAAAGCTGGTTGAGGCCTTTCCGAGGTTCCTGGATGAATTCGAAGCCTTGCTCGCCAAAAACGAAATCCTGTGCATGCGCTGTCAAAATGTCGGCGTCCTTTCCCCCGCCCTTGCCGTCAACGCAAGCTTGACCGGTCCGGTTCTGCGCGCTTCAGGCGTCTCCTACGACCTACGCAAAGTCGACCGCTACTCGCTCTATGACCGCTTCGATTTCAGGATCCCGCTCGGCGCGAAGGGCGACACCTACGACCGCTATTATGTCCGCGTCCTCGAGATGCATGAAAGCGTCAAGATCCTCCGGCAGGCGCTGCGCGGCCTTCCGGCCGGCGACACCATGAATAAAAAGATGCTTCCGTTCCTCAAGGCCCCGAGGAACTTCAAGCCCCCCGTGGGCGATGCCTATGGCCGGATCGAATCCCCCAAGGGAGAGCTCGGCTATTATGTCGTAAGCGATGGTTCGCCGCAGCCCTGGCGCTATCATGTTCGAGCACCGTCCCTGATCAACGTGACGGTGCTCGAAGACCTATGCGTCGGCCATAAGATCGCCGACGCCATCATCATCCTGGGCTCGATCGATATCGTGCTCGGGGAGGTGGACCGGTGATCTTTGGTTCGGGAATATTCAAGGGCCTGGCGGTGACGCTCAAAAACCTGGTGAACTCTTACTTCAGGAAACCGGAAGACGGCGGGCTTTTTACCGTCGAGTATCCGGAACGCCGGATCGCCGTGAAGGAGGCTTACCGGAATTTCCCCTTTCTCGTTTACGACGGAACGCAGGCCGAGCCCCGCTGCACAGCCTGCGATATCTGCGCGAAAGAGTGCCCGCCCAAATGCATCACGGTCGTCAGGGAGTTCGACAAGGACGCGAAGCCGCTCAAGAAACCGGCCGTCTTCGACATCGACGTGTCGGTCTGCATGAACTGCGGCCTGTGCGAGGAGGTTTGCCCGTTTGACGCGATCTACATGGATCACGATTACGAAGTCGCTAGTCCGGACCGCCAGCAAAAGCTCCTGTTTCACAAGGAGGACCTGCTGAAGCCGGCCGAGTACTTGCGCAAAATCCGTCCCGTCGACGCCGCGGCGATCGAGAAGCGCCGCCGCGAAGCGGAAGAAAAGAAAAAGGCCGCGGCCCAGGCCGCCGCCGCAAAAAAAAACACACCATAATAAAATGCTCTGCTCCAGTTTCTGAAAGGGTATGAATGGATCGGCTACAGGGTTGTTTGAAGGCACGCTAAGGAGGCCGAGCCCCTGGTGCAAAGGCTCGGCCGACGCACGCGAGTGCAGTCACACCCGGTGGGGTGTGACAAACGGTGCCGGAAAACAATCCTGTAGCCGATTAAAAAAGTTAAGATCCCAGAAAATAAACTGGAACAGTCCATATAAAAGTTTAAAGCGAAAAGAGACAAAGGAACAGTAACCGTCCTATGAACACAATTGACCAAATTTTTGTGGTGACCAAGCAAGGGATCCTGCGGATCGCCGGGCTCTTTCTGCCCGAATGGCTCGTCGCCGTCAAATCCGCCCTGATCAGCATCGTCGCCATCATCGCCTTTGCCGTCGTCACCATGATGTACCTGACCTGGCTCGAGCGCAAAGCCATCGCCCGCATGCAGAACCGCATCGGCCCGAACCGCGTCGGAAAGTGGGGGTTGCTCCAGCCCGTCGCCGACGCCATCAAGATGCTCACGAAGGAAGACATCGTCCCCCACCGTGCTGACCGCGTTGTCCACGCGCTCGCCCCGGTCCTGATGATGATCCCCGCTCTCGTCCTTTTTTCCGTCATCCCCTTCGGCCGTGGCATGACGGCCGTCGACCTCAACATCGGCGTCATTTTCTTCATCGCCGTCTCCTCAGTCTCGACCTTGCCGATCTTCATGGCGAGCTGGAGCTCCCGGAACAAATATTCGCTCCTGGGAGGCATGAGGACCGCCGCCCAAATGATTTCCTACGAAGTGCCCATGGTTCTTTCCGCCGTCCCCGCTTTGCTGGCCGCCGGAACCCTTTCGACCCACGGGATCGTCGAGGCCCAGGGCGGATGGGGCGGCACCGGTTGGTACGTATGGACCCCCTGGGGCCTGGCGGGTTTCGTCATTTTTTTCCTATGCGCCGTCGCCGAATGCAACCGCTCGCCCTTCGATCTCCCGGAAGCGGAGTCCGAGATCATCGCGGGATTTCACACCGAATACAGCGGCATGAAGTTCGCGCTGTTTTACATGGCCGAATTCATGAACGCGTTTACTCTTTCGGCGCTCGCCGCCACTCTGTTCCTGGGCGGATGGCAGGGACCTCTTTTACCCTCTTGGCTTTGGTTCCTCATCAAGGTTTACGGGCTCCTTCTGATTATGTTCTGGTTTCGAGGGACCCTGCCGCGCATCCGCGTGGATCAAATGATGAGTTTTGCGTGGAAGCTCCTTCTTCCCCTGACCCTGGTCAACATCTTTGTCGCGGGCCTCTGGTTTTTGACGGGCCCCGTCGTCAGAATCGTATCCTCGGTGGCCATTCTGGCCTCCGCTGTTTTTGTTTTTACCCGCTTGAACCGGAAATACCTTCCGGAAAAGCGGACATACCGGTTTGGAGATTAAAATGGAAACGCTGGCTTTTCTCTTTCAGTGGGGGCTCTATGCGCTGCTCGCTGTCACCGCGGTGGCCGCCGTCGGAGTGGTCACGCTCGCGAATATTTTCCACGCGGCCTTGTGTCTGGTCGCCGTTCTGATCGGCGTCGCCGCCGTCTACGCCGCCCTGAGCGCAGGATTCCTTGCGGCCGTCCAAATCCTCATTTATGTCGGCGCCATCATGACGCTGGTGATTTTTGCGATCATGCTGACGGAGCGCATCGCCACCCCCGCATCCGGGACCGCCAACCGCCTCGTCTTCCCCGCCGCCCTCGGATCGCTGGTCCTTTTTATCGTGCTCTCAAGGCTCATCTTCTCGACTGCCTGGCCCCTGCGGCCCGGCGGGAACGCTCCCTTGACCGCCGAGGATCTCGGGCGGGCCCTGATGGGGCCTTACGCGCTGCCTTTTGAGGTGATTTCGGTCGTCCTGGTCGCCGCCCTCGTGGGCGCGCTCGTCATCGCGCGAAAGGATCGGCCATGATCATTCCTCTCGAGCATTTGCTGGTCTTCGGCGCGTTCCTTTTTGCCGCCGGAATCTACGGGGCCCTGACGCGGCGGAACATCCTGGGGATACTGCTTTCCATCGAGCTCATTTTGAACGCGGTCAACGTCAACCTGGTCGCGTTTTCCAGGAGCACTTCGCTTTCCCCGGAAACCGGGCAGATCTTCGCCCTTTTTGTGATGGCGCTTGCCGCCGCAGCCGCCGTCGTGGGCCTTGCAATCGTATTGGCCCTGTTCAGGATCCGGAAAACAGTCTGGACGGACGAAATCAACCTTTTGAAATGGTAGCCCTATGATCCTTCTGCCCTGTCTCATCCCGCTCCTGCCGCTTGCCGCTTTTGCCGTCAATTTATTTTTTGGCAAAAGGCTGCGCGCCCGCGCGGCATGGGTCTCCGTCGCGACAAGCTCGATCTCGTGCTTGATCGCCTTTTATTGTATTGCCACCGTGGTCCGCACCGGAACCATGAAAGCCCAGTGGGTCTGGATCATGCTCGAGAACACACCTCTTCGTTTTGGTTATCTCATCGATCCCCTGGCCTGCGTCCTGCTCTTTGTGGTCACGGTCGTCGGGACCCTGATCCAGGTTTACTCGGCCGGTTATATGCACGACGACCCGAGGTTCACGCGGTTTTTCGCCTATGTCTCGCTTTTCATGTCCGCCATGCTGACGCTTGTCATCGCGTCGAACTACGTCCTTTTCTTCATGGCCTGGGAAGTCATGGGCCTTTGCTCCTATTTTCTGATCGGCTTCTGGTTCGAAAAGCCTTCGGCCGCCGACGCGGGGCGGAAGGCGTTTCTTGTGACCCGGGTCGGCGATGTCGGATTCCTGGCCGGGCTGATGACGCTTTTCGCGGTCACCCGGAATCTCGACTTCGAATCTTTGGGAGCTTCCGCACAGGCCGGCGGACCTCTTCTGGCGGTCGCTGCCCTGCTTATTTTCTGCGGCACCATCGGCAAGTCCGCGCAGTTTCCCCTGCACGTGTGGCTGCCGGATGCCATGGAGGGCCCGACTCCGGTGAGCGCCCTGATCCATGCCGCCACGATGGTGGCGGCCGGCGTGTACCTTGTCGCCCGCTCATTCCCGCTGTTTGAAATTTTCCCGGACGTCCTGACCGTCGTCGCGATCACCGGAACCCTCACCGCCTTCATGGCAGCCTTCATTGCGCTGACGGCCACAGACATCAAGAAAGTGCTGGCCTATTCAACGATCTCACAGCTTGGCTTCATGGTAGCGGCGCTCGGCCTCAAGGGATACGGAGCCGGGACCTTCCACCTGATGACACACGCCTTTTTCAAGGCCCTGCTTTTCCTCGGAGCAGGCAGTGTCATCCACGGGACCGGAACGCAGGACCTTCGGGAGATGGGGGGCCTCTTCGGCAAGATGCGTCATACGGCCCTGACTTTCCTCGCGGGTTCGCTCGCCATCGCGGGAGTACCCCCGCTTTCCGGTTTTTGGAGCAAGGACGAAATTCTTGCGGCCGCCTATCAGTCCGGGCATGGGATCATCTACTACGTCCTCCTCCTGACGGCCTTCATGACGGCCTTCTATATGTTCCGGCTGGTATTCATGGCTTTTTTCGGAAAACCGCGCAGCCCCGGCATCCATGCTCACGAATCTCCCGCGGTCATGACGGTTCCGCTCTGGATTTTGGCCGCAGGGGCCGTCCTCATAGGCCTTCCGGGGTCCCCACTTATGGGCAACTGGCTCGGGCGCTTCCTTGCCGGTCCGCATACGCACGGGGAGCACGCCCTCAACCTTGTCGTAATGTTTTCTTCGATCTTGGCAGGTCTCGGGGGAATCCTGCTGGCATGGCTGTTTTATGTGCGCGCTCCGCAGCTTCCAGGGATCGTAGCCCGCAGGGCTTCTCTGCTTTACCGGATGTCGCTCAACAAGCTTTGGTTCGACGAAATTTATCATGTCCTGATCGTGCGCCCTTTCTGTTTTCTGGCGGACCTTCTTTACGGCTTCGACCAGAAAGCGATCGACGGGATCGTCAACGAAACCGGTCTTGCTACGGTCCGCACGAGCCGTCTCAAGGCATGGATCGATACTTACCTGGTGGACGGCACTGTCAATCTGGTCGGCGCGCTGGTTCAGCTTTCAAGCGCCCTCGTACGGCGGATCCAGACGGGGTTTGTTCAGCATTACCTTTTGATGATTTTGGCCGGCATTTTGGTCCTGATCTTTTTGGAATTTCGCCCTTAACGAAAGCCCCGAAACTTGTGTTTCGGGACAATAAGCAGATCAAAACTTGACGTTTTGATCTATTGGAGTGTTTATGTCGTCTCATATTTTGTCCTGGATCACTTTTACTCCCCTGATCGGCGCCTTTCTTGTCCTGCTGATCCCTAAATCCTACAAGGCCTACGTCAAGTGGGTCGCAACCCTGACCACCGTCATCACGGGCCTTTTCACCCTGAAGGCCCTGACCCTTTTTTCCCTGGCAACATCGAAGCTCCAAATGGTCGAGAAAGTCGCCTGGATCCCCCAGTTCAACGTGCAGTACTTCCTTGGGACCGACGGCGTCAGCTTCCCCATGGTTTTTTTGACCGCGCTCATCTGCATCGTGGCCTGCCTCGCATCCTTCGGGATCCGGGAGAGGGAAAAGGAATACTACTTTCTGTATCTTCTGCTCGAAACGGGCATGATGGGGTCTTTTCTCGCGCTCGACCTCGTGCTCTTCTACGTTTTCTGGGAGATCGTGCTGGTCCCGATGTATTTTTTGATCGGCATCTGGGGCGGACCCCGGAAGGAATACGCGGCCATCAAGTTTTTCCTGTATACGCTGGCCGGAAGCCTTTTCATGCTGCTGGGCATCCTCGCGCTTTACTTCGGCTCCGCGCAGCACACGTTCGACTGGCTTGCCCTCACGCAGACAAAGTTCGATCCGGCCCTTCAACGAATTGTGTTTCTCGCGTTTTTTGCCGGGTTTGCCATCAAGGTCCCGGCCTTCCCGTTCCATACGTGGCTGCCCGACGCCCACGTCGAGGCCCCGACCCCCATCAGCGTCATTCTGGCCGCGGTCCTGCTCAAGATGGGAACCTACGGATTCCTCCGGTTTAGTTATCCGATTCTGCCCTCGGCCGCGGTGTGGTTTCAGCCCGCCATGGCCGTCATCGCCCTGATCGGAATCATTTATGGCGGCTTCGTGTCCTTTGCCCAGACGGACTTCAAAAAGATGGTGGCCTACTCGAGCGTCAGCCACATGGGCTTCGTGCTTCTCGGCCTGGCCGCGCTGACCGGAAACGGCTTCTCGGGCGCCATGCTGCAGATGTTCAGCCACGGAATCATTACCGGCGGCTTGTTCTTGTTGGTGGGTGTCGTGTACGACCGCGCCCACACCCGGGACATGGGCGCTTTCGGCGGACTCGGGGCGCAAATGCCTCTTTATGCGGGCCTTTTGACTTTCTTTTCACTCGCTTCCCTCGGCCTTCCCGGACTGAGCGGTTTCGTCAGCGAATTTCTCGTCCTTCTGGGCACCTACATCACCAGCAAGACTTGGGCCGCCCTCGCGCTGATCGGCGTCATCCTGGCCGCCGCCTATCTTCTGACCATGATCCGAAAAGTCCTGCTCGGGCCGGCCAACCCGAAGTGGAACGGCATTGCGGAGATCAACCTTCGCGAAATCCTGACCCTGGTTCCCCTGGCCCTGCTGATCCTGGCCGTCGGCATTTATCCGAAAATCGTGCTCGACTACATGACTCCGGCCGTCCAATCGATGGCGGCACTCTTCGGAGGAACGCCCTCGTGAACGCGCTGGAAAGCCTGAGGTTTTTTGTTCCCGAGGCGGTCCTCCTGGCCGGCGGATTCCTCGCGCTTTTCCTGGATTTCTTTCTCCGGAACAAGAAATGGATCGGCGGGTTCGCTCTTGCCGTTCTGGTCGTGACCGCGTGCCTCTGCGTATGGCCCGATAAAAACTCCATCCTTTTTTCAGGATTCTTCGCGCTCGACCGCTTCACCTACTTTTTCCGTTTTCTGGCCCTTTCTGTCGTCGCCGTCACAATCCTCCTATCGCTGGCTTCCCCGGAAACCTCGGGGAAAAACGAGGGCGAATACTACGTCCTTTTCCTTTTCATGGCGTTCGCGCTGATCTTGGCGGCAGCCGCTGTGAACCTGCTGGCGATTTACATGGCCATCGAGTTCGTCTCGATCCTCTCCTATCTCCTGACCGGGTTCGTCAAAAAGAACCCGGAGGCCAAAGAGGCGGCCGTCAAATATCTTTTGTTCGGCAGCGTCTGCTCTGGGATCATGCTTTTCGGCATGTCCCTTCTGTACGGCGCGAGCGGCTCCCTCGATATCGCCGCCATCGGAGCCCGCCTGGGATCTCCCGCGTGGACGGGCCTCGCGCTGACCGGCCTTCTCCTGATGCTTGCCGGGATCGGGTTCAAGATTTCGATGGCCCCTTTCCATTTGTGGGCCCCGGACGTTTATCAGGCCGCTCCGACTCCGGTCACGGCCTTCCTAACGGTCGCCCCCAAAGCGGTGGGCTTCGCGGTCCTGATCCGACTGCTCTCGGCTTCTTTTCCCGCCCTCGCATGGAAGTGGCAGGCCGTCATCATGGGACTTTCCATGCTGACGATGACGGTGGGCAATCTCACGGCGATTTCGCAGGTCAATATCAAGCGGTTTCTCGCGTATTCGAGCATCGCCCAGGCGGGCTACATCCTCATGGGCGTCACGGTCCTCAATGTCACCGGCCTTTCGGCCGTGTTGATCTATTTTGCGGTCTACGCATTCACCAACCTCGGCGCCTTCACAGTCGTCAGCATGGTCTCGAATCAATGCGGCAACGACGACCTGTCCAGTTACGCCGGCCTTGCTCGGCGCTCTCCCGTGCCGGCCGCCTGTATGACCGTCTTTCTGCTTTCGCTTGCGGGACTTCCCCCGCTTGCGGGCTTCGTCGGGAAACTCTTCGTTTTTTCGGCGGCCATCGAGGCCCATTACGTCCTTCTCGCCACCGTCGCCGCGCTCAACAGCGCGGCAGCCGCGTACTATTATTTCAAGATCGTACGGCTCATGTATCTGACGGGCCCCATCGAAAAAACTCCGGTTGCCTCGCCTTGGCCGATACGCCTGGCCCTTGCCTTCACGCTCGCAGGCACCCTCGGCCTCGGCCTTTTCCCGGCGCCCCTGATCGGGTTCGTCCGCCTCGTCCTCGGCCAATAATTTCGCGGGAAGGAGGTTTTGTGCATCTGCTCTGGATGGATCTGGCTCGTGCCTTGGCCGTTCTGGGCGTCATCGTGATCCACGCTTCGGCCGATGTCATTACCGAGTGGGGGGGCGTGCCGGATAGCTGGTGGTGGGCGGCGAATCTTTTCGACTCGCTCGCCCGAGGCTGCGTGCCAATCTTTGTCATGATTAGCGGGGCCTTGCTGCTTCCCGTGAGCGAGGGCTGCAGGGACTTCTTCCGCAAGCGTGCCAACCGGATCCTTCTTCCCTTTGTGGCGTGGACCCTTTTTTATCTCGTCTGGAAAAAACTGTTCTCCCAGCCGGATCTCGGATGGGTCGAAGCCCTGAGACAGGCGGCCGGCAACGGCGTGTATTATCACCTCTGGTTTCTTTACCTCATCCTCGGGCTCTATCTCCTCACGCCCGTCTTCCGGATTTTAGTCGCCCACTGTTCGCGCCGGAATCTGCTGTACTTTCTCGGCCTTTGGTTCGTCGTCGCCTCCGCTTTGCCTTGCCTGGAGAAGCTGATCGCTCTGTTGACGCACCAGACTTTCCATATCGCCATTCCGATCGAGCCCGCCCAGGGCTTTATCGGTTACTTCGTGCTCGGATACTTTCTCCATCAATACGTCACGGAAGGAGCGGCTCGCAAGGCCCTTGTCGCTTGGCCGGCGGCCCTCGCTCTTTGTACGGGCGGAACTTATTTTCTCACGCGGCATTGCCGGTCGTTTCAGGGGGTCCTTTACGACTCGATGGCCCCGAACGTCGTCATTTATGCCGCGTCCTTCCTTGTGCTGGCCAAATGTTCGGGCCCCTTCCTCGAGTTACGTGTGTCCCCGTACGCCAAGAAGCTCATTCACAGGGTTTCTGCGGCGAGCTTCGGCATCTATCTCGTCCACCCCGTTTTTCTCGAGACGCTCTCAAGCGGCCGCCTGGGCTTCACCCTCACCTCCAGGATGTTCCACCCCGCCTGGACGATCCCCCTCACCGCCGCGGCCGTCTTTCTTTTGTCATTGATCTCGATCCGCATCCTCCAAAAAATCCCCTACCTGAAAAGAATCGTCTGATCGTAAGCAAGAATCTCTTATTTTGACACCCCGCATTCAAGCGGTCTCCTTTTTCCTTCCGTACGGGCGACTTCGCGGAGGCTCCGTGACCTGAGGGACAATTCGATTGTCCCTCAGGGGGCGAGGAGAACGGGGTGTCGGGGGCCCTCCTGATGCATTCTTATCAGGAGGGAACACCGAGGGGCCCCGTTCGGTGTCGCCCTTAGATCTTTCCGGGGCCGGAGCGTTAGGAGCCCGGTAGGAAGGAAAAAGGGGGCGATGAAACCAGGGGGAGTTCAGACCCCAATCAGGGCGGCACCAATAACGCCCGCGGAATCTCCTAGCGCGTGCCTGACAATGGGAGTTTCGAGGCTGTCCGAGAACACGACTTTCGCCGTTTCCTCGACGCCCCGGGTCGTCAGCTCTTCGATGTTGGACACCCCGCCGCCGAGGACGATAACGTCGGGGTCGAGGATATTGATGAGGTTAGCCATCGCGCGGCCGAAGGAACGGAAAAAGCTTTCCATAAAGGCTGTCGCTTGCAAATCGCTCTTGCGGTAACGCGCAACGATGTCTCGCAGTCCCGCCTTTTCGCCCGTCTCAGCCAGGAAGCGTCTCTCGAGCCCTCCTCCGCTGATGAAGGTTTCGACGCAGCCGCGCTGGCCGCAGTAGCAAAGAGGCCCGTTGGGATCCATGCAGGAGTGTCCCCACTCGCCTCCGATCCTCTGAAGGCCGGTATGGACATGCCCGTCGATGACGATTCCGCCGCCGCAGCCGGTCCCCATAATGACTCCGAAGACGAGCCGCTTGCCGCGCCCCGCCCCGAACATGGCTTCCGCCATGGCAAAGCAGTTGGCGTCGTTTTCGACGGCGAAACGTCTTCCGAGAAGCGCCTCGAGATCCCGGCAAAAAGGTCGGCCGTTCAGGCAGACCGTATTGGAGTTTCTCAGAAGTCCGGTGCGCTTCGAAACGGAGCCCGGGGTTCCGATTCCGAGAGTCGTGGGAAATCCTCGAGCTTTTCCGGAAAGTTCGGCGGCGAGTGCCGCGATGCGTTCGAGAATGGCTTGGCAGCCCTTTTCCTGCTCGGTCGCAATCCTGCGGCGGTAGATCTCATCGCCTTGGGGATCGAGGACAATGCCCTCGATTTTGGTTCCGCCAAGATCGATGCCGAGGCGGTAGGACGGCTTAATAGCGGTAGTGCTCGGGCTTGAAAGGACCGGCCGCATCGACGCCCAGGTATTGCTGCTGCTTGGCAGTCAACTGCTCGAGCCGCACGCCCAGCTTGGCAAGGTGGAGCCGTGCGACTTCTTCGTCGAGTTTTTTTGGCAGGCGGTAAACTTTCTTCTCGTAGTTTTTAGTGCGGGTATACAGCTCGATCTGCGCAAGAACCTGGTTGGTGAAAGAGTTGCTCATCACAAACGAAGGATGCCCCATCCCGCAGCCGAGGTTGACAAGCCTTCCCTCCGCCAGGAGGAAGATCGAGTGCCCGTCGGGGAAAATATATTTATCCACCTGGGGTTTGATGTTGAGCTTCTGGATCCCCTGGATTTTCTTCAGGCCGGCCACGTCGATCTCGACGTCAAAATGGCCGATGTTGCAAACGATGGCCTGGTCCTTCATCTTCTTCATGTATTCTGCCGTAATGATATCGCAAACGCCTGTCGCCGTCACGAAAATGTCCCCCTCCGGGAGCACGTCCTCCATCCGCTTGACCGCGTAGCCTTCCATCGCCGCCTGCAGGGCGCAAATCGGATCGATTTCCGTGATGATGACCCGCGCGCCGAAGCCGCGCATCGACTGAGCGCAGCCCTTGCCCACGTCCCCGTAGCCCGCCACCACCACGACTTTGCCGGCCACCATGACTCCCGTGGCGCGCTTCAAGCCGTCGGCCAAAGACTCGCGGCACCCGTAGAGGTTATCGAATTTGGACTTCGTGACCGAATCGTTGACGTTGATCGCGGGGATTTTCAGGTTGCCGCTCTGAACCCTTTTTTCGAGGGCGTGCACCCCCGTGGTCGTCTCTTCGCTCACCCCCCGGACTTCCTTCATCAGATGCGCGAACCGTTCCTCGTGCATCATATTGGTCAGGTCGCCTCCGTCATCGAGGAGCATGTTGGGCCCCTTGCCGTCCGGCCACAGAATCGTCTGCTCCACACACCAGACATATTCTTCCTCGGTCTCGCCTTTCCAGGCAAAAACCGGAATGCCCCGGGCCGCAAGCGCCGCGGCGGCGTGGTCTTGGGTCGAGAAGATATTGCAGGAAGACCAGCGGACCTCGGCCCCCAGTTCGATCAGGGTTTCGACCAGCACCGCCGTCTGAAGGGTCATGTGGATACAGCCCGAAATCCTCGCCCCGGCCAGGGGTTTGGTGCGGCCGTATTTTTCCCGGAGCGCCATCAGCCCCGGCATCTCCTTCTCGGCGATGTCGATTTCCTTGCGTCCCCATTCGGCAAGCGAAAGGTCGGCGACTTTAAAATCCTGTTTGGTCTCGGTCGGCATGCTGTTTCTCCGCGGTAGTGGATTGGACGGTTTCAACCAAAGCCCCCCAACAATTAATCAAACTTTTAATTTCTTCTTCAGGGCAGACACGCAATCGGTCTTCTCCCAGGTGAACCCTTCCTCGTTACGGCCGAAGTGACCGTAAGCGGCAGTCGCCTGATACACCGGCTTGAGGAGGTCGAGTTTTTTGATGATGCCCTTGGGAGTAAAATCGAAGACCTCGCGCACAGCCGCGACGATTTTCTCGCTTGGTATCGAGCTCGTGCCGAAGGTTTCGACACGGACCGAAACGGGCTCCGCCACGCCGATCGCGTAAGAGACCTGGATCTCGCAGCGCCGGGCGATCTTGGCCGCCACGATATTTTTCGCGACATACCGCGCAAAATACGCGGCCGAGCGATCGACCTTCGAGGGATCCTTGCCGCTGAAAGCCCCGCCGCCGTGGCGCCCGAAACCGCCATAGGTATCGACGATGATCTTGCGGCCCGTCAAACCGGTGTCCCCGTGAGGCCCGCCGATTTCAAAACGTCCGGTGGGATTGATGAAAATCTTCGTATTCTTGTCCATGTACTCGGCCGGAATAACTTTCTTGATCACCATCTCTTTGAGGTCCTGCGTAATGGTCTCGAGCGACACGTCAGCGTCATGCTGAGAGCTCAGAACGATCGCGTCGACACGCACGGGAACGTCCTTTTCGTATTCGACCGTGACCTGGCTTTTCGCGTCGGGGCGAAGATAAGAAATTTTGCCCTCTTTTCGAATCTGCGCCAGGTAGCGCACAAGTTTGTGCGCCAGCATAATCGGCATCGGCATGAGCTCGGGAGTTTCGTCGCACGCATACCCGAACATCATCCCCTGGTCTCCGGCCCCGCCGGTATCGACCCCCATGGCAATGTCGGGCGACTGCTGCTGAATCGCCGTCAAAATGCCGCAGGTCTTGTAATCAAAGCCGTATTCGGCGTCCGTATAACCGACCTTGCGGATGACCCCGCGGACAACCTGGGGGATGTCGGCATAACCTGTGCTGGTGATCTCACCCGCAACGACAACGGTGCCCGTCGTCACGAGGCATTCGCAGGCCACGCGCGATTTTGGATCCAGGCGCAATAGAGCGTCCAGAACTCCGTCGGAAATCTGATCGCAGAGTTTATCCGGATGACCTTCGGATACGGATTCGGAAGTAAAAAGTTGACGCTCTTTTTTCATGCTCTCTCCTTAGGATTTGCCGTGCCGGGGAAACTCCTGATAAAGGCGGTTAGCCTTGTCATAAGAAACGGGATCGCCGATATCCAGCCAACGACCCCTGAGGGGGATGGCAAAAAGCTTATCCGCTTCCGCCAGCCACCGCATATAGTGACCTGGCTGGTCGCAATTATGTCCTTCAGCGAGGTATCTGTCAAGCAAAACACGCGTTTCGCCGGGAAGCCAGTAAAGGCCGCAAGACGCCAGTGTCGTAGGCGGATTTTCAGGTTTTTCGTAAAACTCGAGGATCTTCCCGGACGCGTCGGTCCGGACAAGGCCGTAGTTTTTGGCCAGTTCCTTGTCCGCCACATCATAAACCGCAATCACGGGATGTGGCCGTTTGGCAGAGGCAAAATCCACGAACTCCTTGAGATCAAAATCAAAAAAGTTGTCGCCAGCGATCACGAGAAGATCCTCAGACGCAACTCCTTTCTCCACAAGGGTATAGCGAAGATCGCCAATGGCGCCAAGCCTGTCCTCGTTGGAGGTCGTATGGTCGTTGACCGTCTCGATTGGCCAGGGGTAGCGCGAGGAGGGGTTCCATGCCTCGAAATGGCCCGAAAAACGCTCATTGGTCACCACGAAAACACGCTCAACACCCTGTACCCGGACAAGGCGGTCCAGAGTCCATTCAAGGATCGGCCTTCCCCCCACGGGCAAAAGGGGCTTGGGCTTGTCCTTCGTTAGAGGATACAGCCTGGTGGCGTATCCGGCGCAAAGCAAGATGACTTTCACGTGGGATCCCTCTCTCCTATCGCCCGAGCGTCGCCGTCTTCTTGAGGGCGTCGATATGATCAATCACAAGCGGATCAACCCGGTACAGCCGCGCGAGCTCGTAGCTGACCCAGTCTCCGAGAGCAATCAGCGAAAAAATCCTCGCAAGCGGAGACCTCCCCTCGGAACGGATTTCGAGGACCTTTGCCCCGGTCCCGGCAATCATCCGGCGGGCCCTCCGGGCCCTTTCCCGGATCCAGAGCGGGTCTTCGGGGTCGCTGAAAAAAACGGCCGTCGAGCGGCGGACAAGCTCCCGGGGCGCCTGCCAACCTTCAATTTCATTGTGAAACATCTCGGGAAGCATTTGGTGGCTGACGAGCGTCTTGGCGTTTTCGGCAAGCTGAGAGCGCCAACGCACGAGCACGGGTTCCATCAATCCGGAGACGGCGTAAAGGTGCACGAAACGCCCGGCCAAACGCCGGGCGATCCCGAGGGCACGCTTTTCGGAAATCTTCGCGAGGATCGCCCGGGTGGCGCGGATCTCCGCATCGCGGACGTTGAGGATGCCGAGCCGGTTCAGGACCGGAACGAGCACAAACGTCAGGTATCCGATCGCGCAACGCGGAGGAAATCCCTGCGGAACTTTCAAAACCGGGAAACGACCGGCACGGGCGAGCTCTTCGAGCCGGCCCCCCGACGTCACCACGAGGATGGGAGCGCGCGACCGGCGCGCGCGTTCAAAGGATTCGAGGATCTCCCGGGTCCCGCCCGAATAGCTCGAAACGATCACGAGCGTCTGCGGATCGACCCACCGGGGCATCGCGGTGGAGCGATTGACCATAAAAGGAACACGATCGGCGCGAAACGCGAGGCGGCGGAGGATGTCGCCCCCAATCCCGGACCCCCCCATGCCGCAAAAAATGATTTGCGAAATTTTCCGCTTCGTGACCGGATGGCGGAACAGTTTGCCGATCCGCAAAGCGTCCCCTATCTGGTCGTTCAAACCGAGCAGGTATCGCTTCATGGGATCGCGGGCGTCAGGGGGCATAGGTCAGATCACTCTTCGGCGAGAAGGTCCTTGGCA
Source organism: Candidatus Omnitrophota bacterium (assembly GCA_041666865.1). Lineage (GTDB taxonomy): Bacteria > Omnitrophota > Omnitrophia > Omnitrophales > Aquincolibacteriaceae > JBAYGD01. The sequence continues at coordinate 29,913 of JBAYGD010000003.1, forward strand.
ATGAGGTTCACTTCGGCGTCGATAAACCGTTTGACCTCGGCACCCGTGTGGAACTTGAGGGCCTGATGCGCAATGGCCTGCGCGTCGGTGTACCGCACGGCGCGGATGGCCTTTTTGACCTTCGGGACCACGAACGGGCTCGTGCTGATTTCGTCGATATCGAGGCCGAGGAGCAGCACCGCGATCGCCGGGTCTCCGGACATTTCGCCGCAAGTCCCGACCCATTTTTTCTGCCGGTGGGCATTGACCACCACCAGTCGGATCAGGGAAAGGATCGCCGGATGCGTCGGCTCATAAAGGTACGCAATCTTCTCGTTGACCCGGTCGACGGCCAGGGTGTATTGGATCAAATCGTTTGTGCCGATCGAAAAGAAATCGACTTCCTTGGCCAGCGCGTCGCTGGTGATCGCGGCCGACGGAATTTCGATCATGGCCCCGACCTCCATGGCAGCGTCAAAAGGAACCCCCTCTTTTTTGAGTTCCTCCTTGCACTCGGTCAGGATCTCGGTGGCCTGACGGATTTCGCTGATGCTGGAAATCATCGGATACATGATCTTAATTTTTCCGTGAGCGCTGGCACGCAAAATAGCGCGCAGCTGGACCTTGAAGATGTCGATCCGGGTCAGGCAAAACCGGATCGCCCGGCAGCCCAGAAACGGATTCATTTCATGCGGAACATCAAGCAAAGACAAAAACTTGTCGCCGCCGAGGTCCAGCGTGCGGACGATGACCGAGTGAGGGAAGATCCTTTCAGCGACCTGCTTGTAGGCGCGGTATTGCTCCTCCTCGCCCGGAAGGTCGCTGCGGTTCATATAGAAATACTCCGTCCGGTAAAGGCCGATGCCTTCGGCCCCGTGGGCGATGACTGAGGGAATTTCGTCGTGAAACTCGATGTTGGCGCCGAGGCTGATCCTTTTCCCGTCAAGAGTCTGCGCGGGAAGGTCCCTGAGCTTGTCGAGCTCGGTCGTGACCTCGATGAAGTGCTGTTCCTTGCGGGTGTATTCTTGGATCGTCTGTTCGTCGGGATCGGCGATGAGAAGTCCGTGGGTCCCGTCGACGATCACCCGGTCCCCCGTCTTGATTTTTGAGGTCACGTGGTCGACCCCGACCACCGCCGGAATTTCCATGGACCGGCCCAGGATCGCTGTATGCGACGTCGGCCCTCCGATCTCGGTGACAAAAGCGAGCACGTTGTTCTTGTCCATCATCGCCGTATCGGAAGGTGAGAGGTCGTGGGAAATGACGATGCCGCGCTCCTTGAGGGCCCCTAAGTCTTCGCGCTCTCCGTAGAGATTGTTGAGAAGCCGGCGGCCGATGTCCTTGATGTCGGAAATGCGCTCTTTCAGGTACTCGTCGTCGATCTGAGCAAACGCCTGAAAGTACCGCTGAAGGATGGTGGAGAACGCGTACTCGCAGCTGACTCCCCGCTCCTTGACGAGCGCGATGACATCCTCGATCAGGGTCCGGTCTTCGAGGATCATGAGATGCGCGTTGAAGATATCTGAACTTTCCCGGCCGATCTGATTGAGAATTTTCTTCCGGATGCCGAGGATCTCGGCGCGTGTACGCGTCAGCGCGTCTTCGAAGCGGGCGATCTCCCTCGAAATTTCGGCCTCCGTAATGGCCCGGGGAGCGACAACAAAGGGGTCGTCGGAGTGCCGCACGAACGCCTTGCCCACCGCAAATCCGGGCGATACGCCAATGCCTTTGAGAGTCATCATGACGGCCGGTTCGCCTCCTCGCCGAAATTATTTTCGAACAGCCGGGCAAGCTCTTCCATGGCTGCTTCCTGATCGTCGCCGCTCACGTGCAGGATGATCGAAGCCCCCAGCCCGGCCGCAAGGGTCATAATGCCCATAATCGACTTTCCGTTGACCTTTTGGCGGCCTTTGATCACTTCAATGTCGGATTTGAAGCGGTTGGCTGTCTGGACAAAGATCGCTGCGGGCCTGGCGTGCAGTCCCAGCTTGTTTTGCACTTCGATCTTTTTCCGGATGCCTTTTTTCTTATCCATCCCGTGATCCCCTCAAAAAAACTTAAATTTTGACGGCCCGCGCCCTCTTCAGGGCATGTGCGAAAATGACCTCGGCAAGCCTCTCCGGGTCGTGGCGGACCTGGCCGTCGAGCCTGAGAACATTTTCCTCCAGAACCTCGTAGCCCTTCTCGCGGATCACGTCGACATCCAGAGCGATGGTCGTGGCCCCTTTTTCGGCGTATTTTTCGATCATCATCGGCGGGATTTCCTGGTTATTGACAATGCACGCATCGATGATCCGCGGATCGGTGTGCTCCAAAATCACCCTCAGGTGATCCCAGGCGCTCATCCCATCGGTCTCCCCGGGTTGGGTCATCACGTTCAAAACGTACACCTTATAGGCCTCGGATCTCAAAATGGCTTCGAAAATATCGCGGATCAGGAGGTTCGGCAAAACACTCGTATAAACGCTCCCGGGACCGAGAATGATCAGGTCGGCGTTTTCGATCGCGTCGATCGCCTCCGGGCAAGCCTGGCAGTTGTCCGGCTTCAGGCGCAAATTTCTGAGCATCTTACGGGCATCGGTGATCCGGGTCTCGCCCTCGAGGATGGTGCCATCAACGAACTCGCCCACGAGGGTCACTTTCTCCAGGGTCGAAGGAATCACCCGGCCGCGGATCGCAAGAACCTTGCTCGACTCGGCGATCGCTTTTTCGAAATCCCCGGTCACCTTCGAAAGCGCGGTGATGAACAAATTGCCGAAACTGTGCCCTTTGAGGCCCTCGCCCACCTCGAAACGGTATTGGAAAAGCTCGCGAATGAGCGGTTCGGCGTCGGCAAGCGCCACAAGGCAGTTGCGGATGTCGCCGGGAGGGAGCATGTCCATCTCGTCGCGCAATCGGCCCGAACTGCCTCCCGTGTCGGTCACGGTCACGATGGCCGTAATATTATGGGTATATTTCTTGATGCCCGAAAGCAGGGCGCTCAACCCCGTCCCTCCTCCGACGGCCACCACCCGGGGTCCCCGGGAAAGCGAGTCGGACTGCCTTCTCTGGTAGACCAGATCGACCAGCCGGCCGTCGCCGTTGGCGGGAAGGAGCGCGCGCACGAAGATACGCACCATGTTCTTCACGGCCGTATAAATGAGAAAGATGCCGAAAATGAGAATCGCCATCGCGAGCGACGCGAGAAGCGCGCTCGTCTCGGCCACAGACTTGATGGCCAAAAGGGCGACGCCGGCAATCAGTGCGAGCCCCAGCAGGCAAAGTAAAATCCACCGCTTGATCCCCAAACCGGGATACAGCCACTTAAAAAATTGCATCCGCTTAGAACTCCTCTCGCGCCTAATCAGTGTTTTTTGTCTTCTTCGCGGCGGATCAGTTCGAAAACTTCTTCGGGGCTCTTGCAGCGTTTCAAGAGTTCGCAGAAATAAGTGTCCCTCAGGAGCCTTGAGATTTGCGCGAGGGCCTTCAGGTGGGGGCCGGCGGTTTCCCGCGGGGCGACCAGGAGAAAAAAGATATAAACCAGCTCGCCGTCAAGGGATTCAAAGTTGACCCCCTTCTGGCTCAATCCTAAAACGGCTACGAGCTCATCCACCCGGTCGGTCTTTCCGTGAGGGATAGCGATCCCCTGACCGATGCCGGTCGAACCCAGATTTTCGCGCTCGATCAGCGCGCGGACGATACTTTTCCGGTCTCCGATGTCCTTGACCTCGGCGAGGATATCGACCAGCTCCTTGAGGACATCCTCCTTTTCCGCAGAGACCAATCCGATCTTGATGCCTTTCTTGCTCAAAAATTCCGTGATCTTCATCAGAACTCCTCCTTAAGAATGCGTCTTAACGGGCCCTCTCCGTCTTTCTCGCTGGAACAAGACCGGCTTAGCGTTCGGGTTCGATCAGTCCGTGGTCGCCGTCCTCGCGCTTATAGAGGACGTTGACCCGGCCGTTCTTCGGATTTAAAAACACGACAAAATTTTCCCCCGACATATGCAGCTGAAGGCTGGCCTCGTCGGGAGTCATCGGCTTGGGCGAAAAACCGGCGCTCCGGATAATTTCCGGCGACAGCGCATCGGGGACTCCGAGCGGCCACTCCTGGGGAGTTTCCCGCTGCTTGAGCTTGGCGGGCGAGTTTTTTTTCGTTTCCTTGACGTGGTGTCCCTTGATCTTTTCACGGAACCGCTTGAGCTGCTTTTCGACCCGGACATAGGCCTCGTCGATGGCGGTAAAGATGTTGTCCTTGCTCCGGCCGTCCCCGAAGGCGCGAAAATGCTTCGCCAGCAGGGTGATTTCGGCCTCGTAATAACGCTTTTCCTTTTTAAGGACCACGTGCGACTCCACAAGGCGCTCGGCGTACTTCTCGAGCCGCACGAGCTTGTCCCGAAAATGCTCCCGCATCCCTTCCGTCACCTGCAGATTCTTGCCCAAAAACCGTATATCCAAAGAAAACCTCCTTATGAAAAGAAAAAAGATTTAGGCCAGCGAAAACTTCTGTCCCAGATACAGCTCCCGCGCCTTCGCGTCCGAAGCGAGAAACTTGGAAGTGCCCGAAACCTCGACCTTGCCCTCGCACAGGAGGTAGGAGCGGTCCGTGATCGAAAGCGTTTCGCGCACGCTGTGATCGGTGAGTAAAATGCTGAGCCCCTGCGCTTTGAGTTTTTGCAAAATCTTCTGAACCTCGAACACCGCGATCGGATCGACTCCGCTGAAGGGCTCGTCCAAGAGGATCAGCGAAGGATTGGTGACGAGCGCTCTCGTGATTTCGAGGCGCCGACGCTCGCCGCCCGAAAGCGTGTAGGCCTTATTTTTCGCCAGATAGGCGATATCGAGCTCGTCCAAAAGCCGCTCCAGCCGCTTTTCGCGCTCGAGCGGCGGAATCTCCAGGGTTTCGAGGATCGCCATCACGTTCTCCTCGACAGTCAGCTTGCGGAAAATCGAAGGCTCCTGGGAAAGGTAGCCGATCCCGAGACGCGCGCGCTTGAACATCGGCAGGGCCGTGATCTCTTCGCCCCGGAATGAAATTTTTCCGCTGTCGGCCCGAATCGCCCCCACGACCATGTAAAAAGTCGTCGTCTTGCCCGCGCCGTTAGGACCCAGAAGGCCAACGATCTCCCCCCGGTCGACGTGAATCGAGACCTCGTTGACGACGGTCCTGCCCCGGTACGCCTTCTTGAGCTGCTTCGTCTCGAGGAGGTGCATTAAAAAAGCTCCTGGGGCTTGCCTTGCTGGCTTTCGAAATAAAGGGCCTCGGTGTCGCCTCCTAAAATGACCTTCCCCTCGTCGGCCAGATAAATCACATTGTCGCTGTAGGTCTTGTTCCCGTCGGGGTTTTCGATCACTACATGGCCTGTGGCAATGATCTTCGAGACGCGCCGGGACGTCTTGTTGTAGAAAACATCCATCGCATCGGCCCCGAGCTTGCCGCGGGTATCTTCGGCCACAACGTTGTCCTTGAAATGCGCGATGTTCTGGTCATAGTCGATCAGCAAGGGGCCGTCGCAGGTAATGACGGTCGGCCCGCTTGCCTTGTTGTCAGGGTCCTGAATGACCACGGTGACGTTTTTCTTGAATTTCACCTTTTTGAGGTTGGAATCCCCTGTCGCGCCCTTGCCCTCAATATTGATATTGTCTTTGGTGACCTCCGCATTGGCCTCGGTGGCAAGCATCCGTTTGGCGGGATCAATATCCAGCTCGTCGGTCAGGAGCCGGGTCCCGTCCTGGGTCGTGGCCACGACATTCTGCTTCAGATGCACTTCGTTGGCCTGCTTGTCATAATTGCCCTTGTCGGCCGTAATCGTCACGGGCGTTTCTTCCGCATAAGCTTTGGCCACCACGTTCATGAGCAGAACGTTCTGGGTAAAAATATCCGCGGAATCGCCTTCGATTTCGATTTCCTTGGCCCCGTCGGCGCCGTATTTCGTAAAAGAAAAAGAATAGACCTTGTGGCTTGGCTTTTCCGCCTCTCCCCCGCCCGGGGCTTTGTTCGCGACCCGCGTCGTCATGACCACCTGCAGGTGAATGACCCCCGCATAGATCAGGGCAAACGCGACAAACGCCAACAGCACTTTTTTCGTCATAACACCCCTACCTCTCGGCTTTCCGCCTTAGGAGACATCCGCCGGCGGCCTGGTCTTCCAACGGTCATGCATCCACATCCACTGCCCCGGATACTGCCGGATGACGGCCTCAAAATCCCTCATCCACCGTATTGTATACTTTTTAACCGCTTCTTCAAAGGTGGTTTCTACAACCGGCCGGATGGCCTCTGAGAACACCAGCCGGTACCGGTCCCCCGGCTCGCGCACCAAAAACCCGGCCACCATGGGCGCTCCGGTTTTCAAAGACAGCTTCACAGGAGCCGTCATCGTATAGGCCGGCCTCCCGAAAAAATCCACCCAGATCCCCGGAAGGCTGTCCACGTCCTGGTCCGGAAGAAGACCGACCACCTCTCCGCGCTTCAGGCAGCTCAGGATCTCACGCGCGCCTTCACTGCGGTCCACCAGCCTCATCTTGACCGATTCCCGAATCCGGACGATCCAGCGCTGGTAAGGCTCATAATAGATTCTGCGCCCGACGACCGTCATCGGGATACCCTTCGTACACAGCGCGCCCGCCAAAAGCTCCCAGTTTCCCAGATGCGCCGTCAGGCAAATGACGCCTTTGCCCTCGCTTAAGACGGCGTCCAGATAGCTTCGTGCGCTCGCAAAATCGACGAACGCGTCGATCTTGCGTTCATCGAGCTTCGGAAACTGCAGAATCTCGACCGCGGTTTGTGCAGCATGAGAAAAAACCTGCCGTCCGATCGCACGGATTTCGGCCCCGGACTTCGACGCGCCGTAAGCGAGATTCAAATGAGCAAGAACCTTGCGCTTTTGACGCCAAACGAATGCGTAAGCCGCCAACCCTGCCAACCGGGCGAAGGCAAGAGCCCATCGCCGCGGCAGCCAAAATACCGGAGCCGCCGCCGCCCTCGCCAGCAAATAAACCGCAAAACGATAGGGCTTCTTTTTGGCCACAGGCTAGTCCCTCATAACATTGTAACCGTTCAGCCCCCCACCGGTGGCATTGGGTCGGCAAAGAAAGGTTTCTCCAAAACGCGCCTGCTTCGCTCGGAGCTCATGGACCTCACGGGTTGTGCGCCGATCTCCTCGTCTACGCAAGCGGCGCTAATTGTTTTTCCGAAACCTTTCTTCGCCTCCTCAACCTTCTTCACCGGGAGTCTCTGAACGGTTACTGAAAATGCACTAGATAAATCCCGCCTTCAAAAGGTCCTGCACGTCCAGGAGCCCCACCGCCCGCCCGCGGACGTCGACCACGGGTAATTCGTCGATATTTTTTGATTTCAAAAGGTGCACGGCCTCGACCGCCAGTTTGTCCTGGGCAATCTTCAGAGGCCGGCGGGTCGCAAAACGTTCCACCGGCTGCGCCAGGATGCCTTCCCCGCTTTCGCGTAAATGGCGCCTCAGATCGCCGTCGGTGAAAATCCCGACCAGTTTTTTCTGGCGATCGACGATCGAACAGCTTCCGGCCCGGGCCGCCGTAATGGCCAAAAGCACCTTGTGGACGGGAGTCGCCAGATGCGCCACCGGATGACGCCGGCCTGTCCTCATGATCTCCCGGACCTTCACAAAGTTTTTTCCGAGGCTTCCCCCCGGATGCAGGAGGGCAAAGTCTTCGGACCGGAACCCTTTCTTCTTGACCAGACAAAGGGCCAAAGCATCCCCCATGGCCAGCGACGCCGTGGTCGAAGCAGACGGCGCCAGATTCAGAGGGCAGGCCTCACGGCTGACGGCCAGATCCAGAACGATATCGGCGTGCCGGGCCAGGTCGGACTTCGTATGACTCGTCAACGCAATCAGGGGCACTCCGAATCTTTTGATCTCGGGCACGAGCTCGACGATTTCCTTCGTCTCCCCGCTGTGAGAAATCGCGATCACAACGTCCTGCTCAGTCACCATCCCCAAATCCCCGTGGAAGGCCTCCGCCGGATGGATGAAAAGGCTCGGCGTACCGGTGGAAGCCAGCGTCGCGGCGATTTTTCGCGCAATGAAACCGGGCTTCCCCATACCGGTTACGATCACTCGCCCCCGGCATGCCGCCAGCAATTTGACGGCCGCCTCAAAATCCTTTCCGAGCCGCCCGCTCAGGCGTTGAATGGCCCGAGCCTCGATCGCAAGAACCCGTCTGGCGGTCACCAGGATCTTTTCTTTTTTCATGCCGGGACTCCCAGTTCTGAAATCATCGCTTCCCGCAAGCGCAGTAGGACTTTCAGAAGCGGCCGAAGCTCCGGAAGGCTCAGGGAATTGGGCCCGTCAGAAAGCGCCTTGGAAGGGTCTTCGTGAACCTCCAGGAAGAGAGCGTCCGCGCCCGCAGCCACTCCGCAGCGGGCAAGCGTCGGAATGAATTCCGCGGCTCCCCCGGAAGAAGTGCCTTGCCCTCCCGGCAGTTGGACCGAATGCGTCACGTCGTAGACGACGGGATAACCAAACCCGCGCATCACGGGAATCGACCTGAAATCGCTGACCAGATTTTGGTAACCGAAAGACACGCCGCGCTCCGTCAAAAGGATTTTCCGGCAGCCGGAGCCTTCGAGCTTATCGACGATATTTTTCGCGTCCCAAGGAGAAAGGAATTGCCCTTTTTTCACATTAACGACACGCCCAGAGCGGGCCGCCGTTTCGAGGAGGTCCGTCTGGCGGCATAAAAAAGCCGGGATTTGGAGGATGTCGAGCACTTCGCTTGCCGGACCCACCTGGTCCGAGTCGTGGATGTCACTGAGGACCGGCACGCAGTATTCGCGTTTGACTTTCTTCAGGGCAGCCAGGCCTTTCTCGAGACCGGGCCCGCGGTAGGAGCGGCCGGAGGAGCGGTTGGCCTTGTCAAAGCTGGCCTTGAAGACGAATGGAATTTGAAGCTCCCGGGCTAAGGCCGCAAGGGCACCGGCATGGCGCATCACGCTGTCTTCGCTCTCAATCACGCAAGGCCCGGCGATCAGGACCAGCTTCCGGGGATCCCCGAAAACCACCTCGCCGGCCTGAACGGTGTTGACGCGGGTCACGGATTTAAGCCTTTCCGGGGATCAACTCGGGCTCGGCCGTTTCCGGCTTGGCCAAAGAAGGCACGGCCCCGGCTTCGTTCGAGCGCTTCAGCAGGTTTGAGCGCTGAAGAGCATGCCGGATGAACTCCCGGAACAGCGGATGGGCGCGGTCGGGTTTGGATTTGAACTCGGGATGGAACTGGCTGGCGACAAACCAGGGATGGTCTTCGACCTCGACGATCTCGACGAGTTTTCCGCCCGGCGAAAGTCCGCTCAATTTGAGGCCGTGCTTCTGAAAATCCTCGCGGTAGCGGTTATTGAATTCGTAGCGGTGGCGATGGCGCTCCATGACCTCGTCGGTCTTATACGCTTTATAAGCCTGGCTGTCTCTTTTGAGATGACACGGCAGCGCTCCGAGGCGCATAGTCCCCCCCAGATTTTCGACCTTTTCCTGCTCTTCCAGGAGGCTGATGACCGGGTGGGGGGTTTTTTTGTTGAACTCCGTGGAATGGGCCCCCTTCCAGCCGATCACGTTGCGCGCAAACTCGATCGTCGCGCACTGCATGCCGAGGCAGATGCCAAGAAACGGAATTTTGTGGATCCTCGCATACTCAATGGCCTTAATCTTCCCTTCGACCCCGCGCATCCCGAACCCTCCGGGCACGAGAATGCCGGAAACGTCCCGCAGATAATGGTCCACGTTGCTTTTGAGGAGCTTTTCGGAATTGATCCTTTTGATCACGACCTCGGTATCATTGGCAATCCCGCCGTGCTTGAGGGCTTCGTAGATGGATTTGTAGGCGTCCTGCAGATCGATGTATTTGCCGGCGACCGCGATCTTCACGGAATACTTGGGATTGAGCGCGATATCCACGACCTCTTTTTTCCAGCGGTGCAGGCTCCCCGACTTGTATTCGATCTTGAGGTGCCGGCAGATCTCTTCGTCGAGCTTCTGCTCCTTGAACATCAGCGGGCATTCGTAAATCGATCGAACGTCCCGGGCCTCGATGACGTCCAGCGGATCGACATTGCAGAAGAGGGCGATCTTGTCTTTGAGCTCTCGGCTCAGTCTTTTCTCGGTCCGGCAAATCAGGATGTCGGGCTGGATACCGATCTCGCGAAGGGTCCCAACGCTGTGCTGGGTCGGTTTGGTCTTGAGCTCGCCGGCGGCGCGGATGTAGGGAACGAGCGTCAGATGGATGAAAAGCGAGTTCTCGCGCCCGACCTCGTGGCGGAACTGGCGGACGGCCTCGAGGTAAGGCAGGGATTCGATGTCGCCGACCGTGCCGCCGATCTCCGTAATGACCACTTCGCAGCGCTTCTGTCGGTAGACTTCGCGAATCTTTTCCTTGATCGCGTCCGTGATATGGGGCACGACCTGAACGGTGGCACCCAGGAAATCTCCGCGCCGCTCCTTGGTCAGAACTTCGTGATAAATTTGACCGGTGGTGACGTTGTTGGCGCGGCCGACGGAGATGCTGGTGAAGCGCTCATAATGCCCGAGGTCGAGGTCGGTTTCGGCCCCGTCTTCGGTCACGTAGACTTCGCCGTGCTGATAGGGGTTCATGGTGCCGGGATCGACGTTGAGGTAGGGATCAAGCTTTTGGATGGTGATCTTGAGGCCCTTGGCTTCCAGGAGCCTGCCGATGGAAGCGGAGGCAATCCCCTTGCCAAGAGAAGAAACAACGCCGCCGGTAACAAAGATGTGCTTAGGCATCGATGATGTTTTCCATGGTGATGAAAGGAAACGACTTGCGTAAGAGTATGATTGTAATCAACCCACCGCTAAAAATCACCCTTTATTATTCCCCTATCCCATCCCTCTTCATTTTTTTTTCCACAGCCATAAGATCCTCGGCCGTATCGACGCTAACCGACTCACGGACCGTCTCGACCACGCGGAGCTTGCAACCGCGCTCCAGGATCCTCAGCTGCTCGAGCTTTTCCGCTTCCTCAAGCCGGCCGGACGGCCATGTGACGAACGACGTCAGAAAGTCCCGACGGTAGCCGTAAATCCCGAGATGCTTGAGGTAGCCGGGTCGCTTCGCCGAGTCGCGGTAAAAGGGAATCGGCGCCCTTGAAAAATAAAGCGCGTCGCCGTGTTCGTCACAAACCACCTTCACGACCCCCGGGTTGACGTAATCGGCAGGATCGTCCTTAGGCACCGCTAACGTGGCGACCCGGACTTCCGGATGCTTCAAAAAAACGTCCGCCAGCAAGTCGATATTTTCCGGATGAATGAGCGGCTCATCGCCCTGGATATTGATGAAGACGTCCGCGTCGACCTTCGCCGCAACCTCCGCGATCCTGGAGGTCCCGTTGGGGTGATCGGTCCGGGTCATCCAAACCGTGGCGCCGGCGGCTTCGGCGCAAGTTTTGATCCGGACATCGTCGCAAGCGACCAGAACGTCGTCGAGCTTCAGGGCCGTTTTCGCGCGCCGGAACACGTGCTCGATCATCGGACGCCCCGCGATCGCCCGGAGCACCTTGGCTTCAAGCCGCGTCGATCCGTACCGGGCGGGGATAATACCGATAATTTTCATCGGGAGGTTTTAACATCCAGGGCGCATTGCCGGACCGCCTCTTGCAGCTCCTGGACTTGGACCGTCGCCGTCCCCAGTTTACCGACGACAATTCCCGCCGCAAGATTGGCGATCATGGCGGCCTCGAGCATCTTCGCGCCGACGGCCAGCGCCATGGCCAGCACCGCGATCACCGTATCGCCCGCGCCGGAAACATCGTAAACCTCACGGGCCGCAGTTGGGATATGCGTCCGGGCGCCCCTTCTCTCATAGAGCATCATGCCGTCTTCGCCCACCGTAATCAAAATGGCCTCGGCCCCGAGGCGCTTCAAAAGCCCCCGGCCAACCTCGTCCAGTGATGCCCCACGACGGGCCGTCCCGTTTTCGTACATCGTGACGGCTTCTTTGCGGTTCGGCGTAATGACCGTGACGCCGCGATAATAAGAAAAGTGCTTGTCCTTGGGGTCCACCAGAACGGGCTTCCCGGCCTTCTTGGCCAGAGCGATGATCTCTTTGAGAAACTGGGGCCCGATCACGCCCTTGCCGTAATCTTCGATAATCACGACATCGACGGAGGCAAGGCGATGGCGGATGAACTGAAAGATCTTTTTGCGGTCTGCGTCCGAGATATCGTCCGTTTTTTCGCGGTCGAAGCGAACAAGCTGCTGGGTTTGCGCGATAATCCGCGTCTTGATCGACGTCGGACGCTTGGGATCGAAGACGATCCCGCCGGTCTCGATCCCTTCACGGCGGATGACCTTGACGAGCATCCGTCCCTCCCGGTCGCGCCCGACGACCCCGCAGGGATAGACGGTCCCTCCGAGGGTCCGGATGTTGTTGGCAACGTTGAGGGAGCCGCCCGTCATGTAGGACTCGCGCTGGACATGGACAACCGGCACCGGGGCTTCGGGCGAAATCCGTTCGACCTTGCCCCAAATAAACTGGTCGAGGATAAAATCGCCGACGACGAGCACGCGGGCTTCGCCAAAACGCTCAATGCGCTCTTGCATGCGGTTTTTGAGCGCCTGAGACACGCCGCCCCCCTGGAAATCGGCACTTGAGCCTGGGCCTGCTGATGGGATTCGGGTTCGTTTCTTCATAGTGGTGATCGTGCGGCTATCTTATCATTGGGGGGCTAAGGTGTCCATAGGGGAAGCGCCGAGGGTGCAGCCCACTTCATACAGTAACTTGCCAACGGAGGCGAAGAAAGGTTTCGAAAAAACAATCAGCGCCGCTTGCGGAGACGAGGAGATCGGCAAAAAACCCGTGAGGTCCAAGAGCTCCGAGCGAAGCTGGCGCGTTTTGGAGAAACCTTTCTTTGCCGACGGGATATCAAGTGTATGAAGTGCGATGCGCCCAGCGCCGAACCGCTCTAGGCCGGCATCTTCAGCTCCTGACGCCAGCGTTTATACGCTTGGTAAATCCCGGAGACGTGGACCCAAAACGAAAGCGGGTGGTCGGCGTCTGAAGAAATTTTCGTGCGGGTGAGGCTGAAGCGGTCTTCGGCCACCCGTTTTAGTTTCTTCGGAGAGGTCGTAAAAGCAAGCGCGTATCCCGCCTTCTGAGCAGCCGCAACGACACGAGCGTCAAAGACTCCTCCCGGATAAGCCAGAAAGCGCACAGGGGCCCCGAACAGGGACTCCAACTCGCGCTTGGATCCCTCGAGCTCGTCGCGCAGTTGCTCATCCCCCAGTTCGGTGAGAATGAAGTGGTTTTTCGCGTGGGAGCCTACCCTGAACCACGGACGTTTGAGAAGCTCCCGGATCATCTCGGGGCGCATACGTCCGCCGATATTGCGAATCGTCAGGAACACCGTCACGGGAAACCGGTAGCGGTCGAGAATGGGAAGGGCTAGCGTAAAAAACGTATAGTGTCCGTCGTCGAAGGTGATGACGACTTCCCGCCCCCGGGGGCGGCGCCGGCCCTCGAGGATTTCGAGGTATTCGTCGAGAGAAATCACCCGGTAACCGAAACGCTTGAGAAAGGACATCTGATCGGCAAACGCCCGAAGGGTTACGAAATTATTTTCAGAGGCGGCATCCTTTTCACTGCCGATGAAGTGGTACATAAGGATCGTGGGCTGCCCAGACGGCGGCAGCGTTGCAAACAAAACCCCGAAAACGGCCAGGGCCAGAATTACGATCACTAAAAAAATCTTAAGGATCCGTTTGATCATGCACCTTATCTTTTCTCACCTTGCGGCTAAAGGAGTACTTTAGCCGCTTAGCAAATTTTAGTTTTCGATTCGATTGTTTTTAAAGTTTTTTTGTTGGCGAATCGCATCCAGGACAAGATCGGGTGTCAACGCGCGCAGACACTCCCGGCCCTGGCAATCGGCCTTGTAGCGAAAACGGCGGTAACAGGGCCGACACGCGAGATCCGTCTTCACCACCGTCACCGCCCGGCTCGAGGCGGGATAGGGACCGTAAACGACGGGATCCACCGGTCCGTAAAGGCCCGCCAAAGGCGTTCCCACCGCATGCGCAAGGTGCAGCAACCCACCGTCATTTCCGACAAAATAGCAGGATTTCTCGATCACGGCAACAGTCACCTCAAGAGAGGTACACCCCGTCAGGTCGACGCAGGGGACCGTGGCGAGGCCGGCCAACTCGGCAGCGAGATCCCGCTCGCGCTCCGTCCCCACGATGATGGCTTTGTCAAAGGGAACCAGCGTTCTCAAACGCCCGAGGAGTTCCGCAAAAAAAGGAACGGGCCAGCGCTTGAATCCGGCGTCTTTTCCCCACGACTCTCCCCCTCCCGGAGCAACGACCACTGCGCTCCGGATCCTTTCGTCCTCGAAAAGGCGGCCGGCTTCCTGCCGTGCGGCCGCGGTCAAATAGAATTCCGGAAAACGATCCTCGACCCGGACCCCGGCGCGTTCGGCGAGCGCGCAATAGGTTTCCACCACATGGCGGCCCTCAAAGCCTTGGGGAATCGCAAGCCGAAGATTGTGAAAAAAACCGCGTCCCCGGTAATCCAGGCCGGCACACCGGGGGATCCCGAGGAACCCGCGCCCCCAAAATCCATACTCCTGCCTCAGGGAATAATCCAGCATCAGGTCATACCGGTTGCTGCGTAGTCTCAAGCCAAGGCCCGCGAGTTCCCGCAGGCTCGCCCAAAATCCCCGCGCGTGGATCCGGTCCTTGTCGACGGAAAAAATCTCGTCGACATGAGGATTGTCCTTCACGACCGACTCGGTTCGTGACCCGAGCAGGAGATCCACCTTTTCGACGGTCGGCACCAGGCGAAGCGCCCGGAGGACCGGCGTCAAGAACAGCAGGTCCCCGATTCCGTACGGGTGGACAACCAGCACTCGTCTCAGTGTTCTCATCGTAAGAACCCCTTGGCAGCAGCAAAAACTTCATCCGCGGAAATAGCGTCGAGGCAAAGGAAGTTGATCCGGCACCGGTGCGCAAGACAAACACGGCATCCGACATCCTTCCATACCACTTTCGATCGTTGTCCCAAAGGCCGCCACCGCGCCGGGGAAAGTCCCGGCTGGTTGCGCCCAAAAATAGAAACGACCGGTGTTCCGACCGCCGTCGCAACATGGACCGGCCCCGAATCGTTCGAGATCAAAAGTGCGGAATCCTTCAGCAGCCACGCCAGCATTCCGAGCGTCACCCGTCCGCTCAAATCGGTCACATGACAATCGTTGTCGTGAAGGGAGGCGGGCAGGTCTGTCTGAAGGCAGCTCTCGGAAGACAATCCTGCCCGCCTCCCTGCTGACGATACTGTCTCAAACCCTCGCAGCGACTCTTCACACGCGCGGCGGTCCTGACGGGCCCCGACCGTGATCACGTGCGCATCGTATTTTTCAAAAAGGCGGCCGATGAGCGCCCTGAATTTTTCGGCCGGCCAAACCTTTGAAGGGCAGCTCGCGCCCGGATGAATGATGATCCACGGCTTGGAGTGGTTAATCCCGTGGTGGCGCAGCAGCATTTCGAGCGACTGCTTTTCCCTGTCGTTCAAAGGCACCGAGGTTTCAACCTTCTCAGGACAAGGGACGTCCAGAAATTCAAGCAGATCAAAGGAATACTCGGCCTCGTGCTTGCGCCCTTCCCTTTTCAAGTCTTCCAGAGAATGCGTCAGGGCCCAGGCACATTTGCGGCGCCAGCCGATCCGTACCGGAATTCCGGCCAGCCAGCCCACCAGGTGCATCCGGTTAGTGGCATGCAAATGGACCACCGCGTCGAACTTCATACGCCGGAGACGGGATGCAAACCAGAGATTCCCGAGCCATCCCCTTTCCGATCCCTTCTTGTCATAGAGCAGTACCTCCTCGATGTCCGGATGGCCGAGAACAAGCCCCCGGTTCTCGAGAAAGGTCAGGCAGGCGATTTTTGCAGCCGGATATTTCCGGCGAAGCGCGGGAAAGACGGGAGTCGATAGAACGAGGTCGCCGATCCGGTCGGCTCGAGTCACTAAAATCCTCGGGGGACGGTCAAAGCGAATCGGCATGAAGCAACTCCCGGCACGCTTCAAAAACCTTTGAAGAAGGTAAACGGTCCAGACAAATTCTTTCGGGAAGGACGCAAACCGGCTTCCCGCACGGGACACAAGCCAGTGCTTCCTTGACGACCTTAAAGCGGGGCCCGGGCTGTGCGTACCGCTCGGCGCTCGTGGGACCGAAAATGGCCACCACGGGACGTCCGAGTTCAGCGGCCAGGTGCATGACGGCACTGTCATTGGCCACCACCAGCGAAGCGCGCGAAATCAGGGCCGCAAGCTCGCGCAAAGTCGTCAGTCCTGCAAGATTTTTGACACGGGAAGGATCGGCGCTGACAAGCGGCGTGGCGATTTCTCGTTCCCTTTTGTCGCCGGCCAGCACGATGTCCCCCTTCTGTTCCTCGAGGAGCCGCCCGATAAGCTCGCGGAACCCGTCGAGCCGCCAAGTCTTCAGTTCGCTTGCCGCCGCGGGCGCAATGACGACCCAGCCGCGTTCCTCGGAAACCCCGGCCGCCCTCATTTTTTTGAGTGCAGAGTCTTCTTCGGCCGGGCTGAAAAAATCAAAGGGCCGGCGTTCCGGGCCCGAAAGAAGTCCCATGCGCTCGAGGACTTCCAAATGCCTTTCTCGCAAAGCAATTTTTGTTTCCTTTCTGAAAAGCGGGCTTCTCCGGCGGGCACTGACCAGCCAGGGAATCGCCGTATGCCGCAAATCGACCACGAGGTCGTAAGTCTCCTCGCGCAAACTTCGCAGAAAACGGAGCTGGCCGAGCCACCCCGCCTTTTTATCGTATACCACCAGACGGTCGATCTGCCGGCTTCCCTCGAGGATTCCCTTCGCGCGGGGTCCGACGACGACGGTCAAGCGTGCCTGGGGATATCGGGAAACGAGCGCGGTCAGAACAGGTGTCGTCAGAATGACGTCGCCGATATTACTGAGCGTCACCAAAAGGATTTTTTTCATGCTCCCGGAGTTTTCCGGAGGCTTCCGGGTCTGCAACCATTCAGCCCCCACTGATGACATTGGGCCGGCCTTATGCCAGCCACGCTCCTCGATGGTACGAAGAACGTCCTCGGGCGTGATCCGGGACAACCATCCGGTCTCCGGCAGGCCTTGCCCGTACCACGGCGAAACAAAGCCCTCCGGTACGAACGTGAGAACGGCCGTCTCTCCGGTTCCGCGCGGACCGGAGATATCGGGGTGCGTAGGACCAAAAAGGGCCAGAACCCTTGCCCCCGCCCCTGAGGCAATGTGCATCGGCCCGGAGTCCCCGGTGACGACAAAAATTGATTTTTCGAAAAGGGCCGCAAGACCTCCGAGACGGGTCTTGCCCGTCAGGTTGATCACCGGAACTCCGGAGGCGGCCGCAAGAGTCCGCTCGGCCAGCAAACGGTCGGATTCTCCCCCCGTCAGGACGGCCGTAATGGCCCACCGCTTCCACAAGGAAGCCGCCAGCTTGGCGAAATGTTCCGGGGGCCAACGCTTAGGCTCCCAGTTGGCCCCCAGATGAAAACAGGCAAAGCGCCCGAGGCGGTGATCTTCGATCAACGTTGCGGCTTCTTCACGGTCGCGCGCCGACACATAAAACCGGTAACGGACCCCGGCAGGACGAGGATAGCCGGCTCGCGCGAGCATCTCGACAAAAGTCTCGGCATGGTGCATCGGGGTCCCGGGCTCGCTCACCGGACAGGTCAAGAAGAACCCGCGGCCTCGGGCATATCCGATTCGCTCCGGGATTCCCACGGCCCACAGTAAAAAAGCGCGCGTGCAAGACCGGTGGAGCAGGATGCCCAGGTCTGCCTTCTCGGCACGGAGTGCAAACCCAAACCCGAGCCGCGCAAAAATATTCCGGTGCTCGTTTTTTTCGTCAAAGACCAGGACCCGGTTGACCGCCGGATGGGATTCGAGGATTTCGCGGCACCGCGAGGGCGCCAGGCATATAATTTCCGCCTCCGGATAGCGGGCCCGAACCATTTCCACGGCCGGGAACTGGAAAAGAATGTCTCCCAGCCAGTTTTTCATGAAGATCACGATCTTCATGACGGGCTCCCCAGAAGGCGCCTGGCGGTTTCGAAAACTTCGGAAACGGAAATCTGCCTGAGGCAGGCGAGCTTGTCGCTCGCCTTGCATTCGCCGCTGTAGCAGGGCTGGCAAGCAAGTCTGCGCGAGAGGACCACCGCGCCGAAGGCGGCCGGCATATGGCGCCCCGGATCGGTCGGCCCGAAAAACGCGATAATTTTCGTCTGCATGGCCGCCGCCACATGCAGAGGGGCGGTATCTCCGGTCACAACCAGGTCGAGGCGTTTCGCCAGCGAAATCAAGTCCTGCGGCGACGTTTGACCGATCAGATCAAGGACCCGGCCCTCGTGGGCCTTTCGCCACTCCTCCGACAGACCTTCTTCGCCCGGGGACCCGATCAGAACAAGGCAGGCGCGTAATTCGCGGATCAAGCGCCCCGCCAGAGCTTCGAAGTGCTCCCGCGGCCACCGCTTGGCGGGCCACTGGGGACTCGACCCCATCACAAGCCCGATTTTTTTCGCCCCGGGAACGGCACGGAATATTTCGAGAGCCGTCTCCATCCTCTCCTCCGACTCGGGATCGGGCCAAAGCTCAAGGCGGTCATCGAGCTCACGCACTCCTAGTTTGGAAAGAATCCGGAACTGATGTTTGACCGGAGGCTCCTTGACGTCAAAGCCCTGGTCCGGGCGGTTCAGGAGAAAGCCGAGCGGGCCGCGTTTGAAACCGTAGCGCTGCGTCACGCCGCCGGCGAAAGCGAGCAGATGTGTCCACTTCGAATTCTGGAAATCGACGGAAACGTCAAACTCCTCCTGCCGGAGCTTTTTCGCCAGCTTGAGCAAATAAAGGGGGTTCCTCATCTTCCGCCGGTCGACCGGAAAGATCTCGTTGACGTAAGGAGATCCCGAAACGGCGGAGGCATTTTTTTTGTCCGTCAAAAGACATAGGCAGGCCTCGGGAAAACGTTGCCGGAGCATCCTCAAGCTCGGCGTCACGAGGATCACGTCCCCCATGGCCCCGAGCTTGATCACAAGGATCTTCCGGAGCCTCCTGACTTCCTCGTAGACCGCGACGTTCCTTTCGGCCATCTCGTCGAGGGAAAACTGGCTGACGACTTTTTCCTGCAGTGCCCGGGCCATACGGGCGGCCTTTTCCGGATCGCGCCAAAGCACCAGCATGGCCTCGGCCATCGCATCCACGTCGCCGGCGGGAACGAGCGAGCCGTTGACCCCGTCTTCGAGGATGTCGAGCACTCCGCCCACATGAGTCGAGAGCACGGGAACTCCCACCGCGCCGGCCTCGATCAGGACCCGCCCGAAGGCCTCGGGAACAAGCGTCGACAACACAAGCAGGTCGCACCGCCCCAGGAGTTCGGGAATGTCCCGTCGCGTTCCAAGGAGCTGCACGCAGGACTCGAGCCCGAGCTGTTCGACGGTCCGCCGGATCGTCTCGGTGTACTTGTGTTTTCCCCTGCCCTCGGATCCGGCCAACAGCACCTCGAGCGAAGGCACCCGGCGCCGCAGGAGGTGGACGGCCCTCAAGAATTCGACCTGCCCTTTGATCGGAGAGAAACGGCCGACGTTGATGATGCGGAAGACTTCGTCGCCCGTCTTGCGGCGCCCGCGTACGGAAACGGGGCCGGCGGAAAACTGCTGCAAGTCCACGCCGCGGTGAATCAGGCGAATCTTATCGGCGGAAACCCCGAAGTGATCGATCATGTGACGCCCGATAATCCGGGAGATAACGATCACCCGTTTTCCCCAGCCCATGACCCGGCTCAGCAAATGCTTCGAATAGTATCCGTGGCAGGTGGTCACGAACGGAACGCTCGCCTGCCTCGCCGCAAGCCAGGAGATCCATGCAGGGACCCGGCTTCTCGCGTGCACCACGTCGACCCGCTCTTTGCGGATGATTTCGGCAAGACGCGGGACGAGCCGCAGAGTCCAAAGCGATTTGCGGTGTACGGCCAGTTCATAATGGGGAACGCCGAGCCTCTTGAGTTCGGCCACAAGCGGCCCCCCGGCCGACACGACCACCGTTTCATGGCCGAGCCTCTTCATCGCGCGCGCCAGATCGATCACCCCGCGCTCGACGCCTCCGACCTCGAGAGTCGGAAGAACCTGCATCACCTTCATAGGATCTCCTGCAGTTTCGATTGCACCCGTTCAAATTCCAGCTCGACCGCCTCTCTGCCTGCGGTCCCGGAAATCTTTGCGTATTGTTCCCTGAAGGTTTCAGGCCCCGCGCACACCACCACGGATTTGGCCGCCAAAAGGTCCGTGAAGCGCCGGTGCTTGACGGGTAAATTCCTTCCCAGGTCGACGACCATCACTTTTTTCCCCGAGCGGACCGCTTCGGAAATCATCGAGATACTGTCGCCGGTGACGACGAGCACCTCCGCAAGAGCCATCATCCCCTGAACCGCGCCCGGAGGGTTGTCTTCGTTGGCAACCACAAGCAGCTGGCAGTGAGGGTCCCTGCTCAACCGCTCCTTGAGTCGGCGCGCAATCGCGTCAGACGTTCGCCGCGACGTCGTCACGAGATAATCCCCCGTCTCGTCCGCCATTTGCGAAAGGATTCCGAAAAAGGCTTCGATCTTTTCAGGGTCCAGGTCGAACCGGCGGGTCGCCCCGCCAAGAAAAACGCTCCATCGCACGCGGCCGGGAGAGCGCAGGCGGCGGCCTAACCTCTCGCCGGCGCGCCCAAGTTCCCCGGGATCGCTCTGCGCAGGCGAAAGAAGCGTACGGACTGCTTTGGCCGGGACGGCTCCGCGATCATGGGCCGGAATGATGGCAAGGTCGAAGCGAAAACGGTTGTAGGGAAAAGACGGCTTCATCACGACGATACTTTTGGCGCGAGAGTCCCGGGCAAGGCATAAGTTCAGAGGCACGAGAGAGGATCCCGCGGAAATCACAAAATCCGCGCTCGCCCTTTCGATCTCCCGCTGGGTCCCGGGCTCAAAGAAGAAACGCAAAAAACGCAAGCGGCCCTGAACGAACGGAATCCAGAAGAGCGCAAACCACGGAAATAATTTTCGCCGCCAGGCGGAGCGGAACCGGACCTCGAGGGTTTGAGTCGGATATTCCATCCCCGGGCGGCCGTACTGGGTCCGGATTTCGCCAAACGCGGCAGCCACGGCCTGGGACTGCTTCAAATGGCCCGGCTTGCCGTCGGAAAGAATCAAAATCCTCTTCGTCCAGGAATATTTCCAGCGCTTCGTCGCCCACAGCCATTGTTCGGGGAAACGCCGGATCACTCCTTCGAGGAGACCGACATACCGGCCAACGGCCTCCTGAATCGCTCCCGCCTCCTCCTCGCCTGATTTTACGAGGATCGGCTGTTCGACGACGATTTCATGGTTCATCCCCTCCCGGCGGATCATGAAAGCGGGGAGAACAGGGGCCCCGGTCCGCGCAGCCAGTTCAAAGGCCCCGGTCGGGATGGTCGTTTTGCGCCCGAGAAAGGGAAGAATCAAGCCCCCCGTCTTGCCGGCATCCTGATCACCGAGAATGCCGATGAGCTGGTTTCGCTTGAGCGCCCGCAAGAGGTCCCGAATGCCGATACCGCGTCCGATGGCCACCGACCCGTGGGTTTCCCTCAAGCGGTTGAGGTATTCGTTCATCCGCTCAAACTTCTGCGGGCGGTTGAGCACGTGCACCGGTTTTCCGAGGAGCCCCGAAACGGTCTGAAGGAGCTCCCAGTTTCCGAAATGGGCGGTCATGAGCACCACGCCCCGGCCCGCGGCAAAAGCCTCGCTGAACCGCTCGAACCCGCAGATCCGGATGTTGCGTTCAAGAAGCGCGCGTGTCGTCGCCGGAATCCGGAGCACCTCGGCAAACATCCGGCCAAAATGGCCGTATTGTCGGCGCACCAGGGCCCAGCGTTCCTTCTCGCTCAGGTCCCCTCCAAGGGCCGCCTTAAGATCGGCATAGGCCACCGAGCGCCGGCTGTGCAGGTAAAAAGCTGCCCATCCGAGCAGGGAGCCCACCGCACCGGCAAGGCGCTCCGGCATCCATTGAAAAAACCGGGCGGCAAGCTGCAGAGCCCCACAGCCGAGAACATCAAGAAGGCGTTTCATTCGGACAGTTTTCATCCGGACGGTTCTCATCCGAACAGTTCTCGTCCGGACGGTTCACATCCGGGAGGTTCACATCCGGACGGTTCTCATCCGGGAGGTTCTCATCTGGACGGTTTTCATCCGAACGGTTCTCATTCGGACGGTTTTCATTCGGACGATTTTCACGCGTCCGGTTTTCATTCGGACGGTTATCCCGCGACCGGTTCCCATTCGGACGGTTATCCCGCGACCGGTTCCCGTTCGGACGGTTATCCCGCGACCGGTTCCCGTTCGGACGGTTATCCCGCGGGCGGTTCCCGTTCGGACGGTTATCCCGCGGGCGGTTATCATTCGGACGATCTTCACGCGGGCGGTTCTCGCGCGGCAGTCCGCCGATCCAAGCGGTCAATTTAGAAATCAGGGCATCTTCGCCGGAGGAAATGCGCAGGCGCGTGGCCAAGATCAGCGGATTGAGGATTTCGGCGATTAACTTCGGGCTCCGGCAATAATCCTTTTCGGTGGTGATAATCTCATCGACCGAGGCCGACTCGCTGACACGCTTGATTTCCGTGAAGTCTCCGGCCGTAAACGCGTGATGGTCGGGAAACTCGAAGTTCCGGACCGGCTTGATGCCGCAGTGGGACAAAAGCGCCTGAAAGGAGCGCGGCGTGCCGATGCCGGCAAAGGTCGTGACCCGCTGATTGCGCAGGCGGTCGATCATCACGCGCATTCTTTTTTTCGCCCGGTAGAAAAACAGGGGCTCCAGCAGGGCCTCCACCAAAAGCGCTTTCGGGGCAGCCTTTGAGAGTTGGGCCCGAAGCCCCTCGAGCTGTTTGGCCTCGAGCAAGTTCGCATGGGTGATGACCACCACGTGGGCGCGATCCAGCAGCGTGAGGGGCTCGCGCAGGATTCCCCGGGGAATCAGCTTCCCGTTTCCGAAGGGGTTCAGGGCATTGAGGGTGATGATTTCCAAATCGCGACGGACCGGGAAATGCTGGAACCCGTCGTCCAGGACGGCCAAGCGGATGGGGGCTTGAGCAGCCATGCGAAGCGCCACCTCGGCCCGG
This sequence comes from Candidatus Omnitrophota bacterium, assembly GCA_041666865.1. GTDB lineage: Bacteria > Omnitrophota > Omnitrophia > Omnitrophales > Aquincolibacteriaceae > JBAYGD01. The sequence continues at coordinate 53,031 of JBAYGD010000003.1, forward strand.
TTCGCTCCGACTCCGAAAAGGGCCCTGGGAAGCTGACGCTTCATTTGTTCGATTTCATCGTGACAGTAGCCGCGCGTCAGCACAAGGGGCGTCGCGCCGCGCTCGCCGGCTCGGCGGCACAAATACTCGACAAGCGGGGTTTTTCCCGTCCCTCCCCACGAAAGATTCCCGACGCTGATGACGGGAAACGGAAGCTTGGTTCTCTTGAGCTTGTCACGCTCATAAAGAGAGCGCCGCAACGCGGCGGCGGCTCCGTAAATCCACGCCGCCATTTCCAGGACGGGGCCCCAAAGCCTGGCCCCGAGGCCTCTCTCATTGCCTTCCGCTAGCCGCCGGAAATAATTTCTGATCGCATACCCCATGGTTTTTCATTTCCTCCGATGGTTGGTTCATGAAAGTCCCGAGCCAGTCCAGATGCCTGGGAGTCGCCCCCCGCAGGTTGACCACCGCGCGACAAGCGTTCGCCCCCATGGCGGACGCCGACGCCGGATCGCCGAGGAGCTCCTGCAGCGCCTCCTCAAGCTCCGGTTCACCTGCCACAAGCCTCCCCCCCCGGGACTCGCTGAGGGTTTGATAGATTTTCTCGAAATTAAAAACATGCGGCCCGTACAAAACCGGGCACCCGACAGACGCAGGCTCAATGGGATTTTGCCCGCCGTGCCGGACCCAGCTGCCTCCCAAAAAGGCAGCGGCCGCCACCGCATACATTTTGTTCAAAAGACCCATCGCATCCAAAATCAGGACGTCGAATTCGGCGCGCCCGTCCGTTTCGCTCGCGAGGCGTACGCTCAATCCCGCCTGGGTCAGCAAACCCCGCACCTGAGGCGTCCGTTCGACGTGCCGCGGCGCCAGGACCCACTTGAGCGCGAGCCCGCGCCGGCGCAGAGCGAGAAAAACTCGCGCCAATTTTTCTTCCTCCCCAGGGTGCGTGCTCCCGGAAATCCAGATCTTGTCCTGCGGCCCAAAGCCGTACTGCCCGCGCAGCGCGCGGCGCTCTCCGTCGCTCACGCCTTCAAAAGAAGCGTTGTCGAATTTCATGTTCCCCAAAACCCGGATGTTTCCGCGTGCCGCACCCATGCCGTCAAAGCGCCCGGCATCTTCTTCGGTCTGGGCGAGCACAAAAGCAAGCGCCTTAAAGACCGGCCCGAGCAGGAACCTCAGCAGGCGGTAGCGCCGGAACGCGCGGGGCGAAAGACGCGCGTTGACAATGCCGATCGGGGTCCCTCGGCGAACGCCTTCCAGGACCAAGTTCGGCCAAATTTCGGTTTCCACCAGGAGAATCGCCTGCGGGCGGATCGTTGCAAAAAACCTTCTAACGGCAAATGAAAAATCGAAGGGGTAGTACCCCACCAGCACCCGATCCCCCGCCAGGGTCTGGGCCACCTTTTGCCCCGTGCCCGTCACCGTCGTCAGCACAATGGAATGAGACGGAAACCGGGCAAGGAATTCCTCGACGAACTTGCGGACGGCCATCACCTCGCCGACGCTGACGGCGTGGATCCAGACCGTCTTTTTGCCGTGAAGCCGCGCCGGCCAGTTTTCAGGAAGCTTCCCGAAGCGTTCCCTCATCAGCCGTGCGGGATCTTCGGCCTGCCGGATCTTGACGCGGAAAACGGGAAGGTACGCCAGGGAGAACAGGAAGAAAACCGCGTTGAAAAACCACCGGGCGGCCGCGTCCGCCACCCGGCTTCCGTAGACGGCGGGCTCAGGCCCTTGGATGCGCTGCATCATAGGCCTCCTTGAGCCGTTTGGTTGTCACGTGCGTGTAGATCTGCGTCGTCGACAGGTTCTCATGGCCCAGGAGTTCCTGGACGCTCCTCAAATCGGCGCCACGGTCCAGCATGTGGGTCGCAAACGAGTGCCTCAGCATATGAGGAGAAACTTCCTTACCGAGGCCGATGCGCTTCGAATATTTCAGAATCATGCGCCGTACGCTCCGGTCCGTCAGCCGGCCGCCGCGGCGGTTGACGAAAAGCGGTTTTTTGAGCGCGCCGTTTTCGTCGCGCGGCGGCTTCGTCTCGAGGTATTGCGCGATCGCCTGCAAAGCCACGCCGCCCATCGGCACGATCCGCTCCTTTTTGCCCTTGCCGCGCACTCTCACCAGGCCGCTGAAAACATCCAGGTCGTCGTGATTCAAGCCCACCAACTCGCTCACCCGAAGACCCGAGCTGTAGAGGGTCTCGAGAATCGCTTTGTCCCGCTTTTCCTTCCAGTTCTGTTTCGAGGGGGCCTCGAGCAGGCTCGTCACTTCATTCAAGTCAAGAAACCGCGGCAGGCGCTTGTCCCGCTTGGGGCTTGCGATATGCGCCGCGGGGCTGGCCTTGAGAACATTCTCGCGCACCAGGTATTTGAAAAAGGACCGCAGGCAGGCCAGCTTCCTGGAAATCGAGCTTTTGGAGTAGGCGCGCTCTTTGAGGACGGCCAAAAACGCTCGAATGTCGAGCGGGCCGATCTCGGCCACCTCTTTGGCCCCGAGCGTCTCGCAGAATTCCCTCAGATCAACGTGGTAATTCTTCGTGGTGTGGCCCGATGCTTCTTTCTCGGCTGAAAGAAACTCCAGAAAGGCCTTGATCCATTTATCCATTAGGGCCCTAACGTTTCACGGTCCGCTTCCGAGATCTTGTCGTCGTCCCCGAGCTCGTCTTCTGTCTTCGGAAGGCGGTTCACCAAATAAGTGCACTTAGGATATTTGGAGCAACCGTAAAACGTCCTTCGCTTTTTAGACATCCGTTTGACCAGTTCCCCCCCGCATCCGGGTTCCGGGCAGAAATGCCCGGTGGGAATCGAACGCGTAAATTTGCAATCCGGAAATCCCGTACAGGCCATGAATTTCCCGAAGCGCCCCCACTTCATCACGAGCGGCTTCGCGCAAACGTCGCAGACATAGTCGGTGGGGGTCACTTCCCTGCGTATGTTTTGCATCTCGTTTTTGGCGGCCTGAATATCGGCCTCGAACGGGCCGTAAAAAGTCTTGAGGACGCTCGTCCACTCCACCTGGCCGTCCTCGATTTTGTCGAGCTCCTCTTCCATCTCGGCCGTAAAAAAAACGTCGACAATTCTCGGAAAATGCTTGATCAAAAGCACGGCCACGATCTCGCCGAGCTCGGTGGGCATGAGGGCGCTTCCCTTGCGGCCGACGTAATCGCGGCTAAGCAGGGTATAGATTGTCGGGGCATACGTGCTCGGCCGGCCGATCCCCCTCTCTTCGAGGATCTTGACGAGGCTGGCATCATTGTAGCGGCTCGGCGGCTTCGTAAAATGCTGATACCCCATGAGCTCATGCAGTTTCAGGATTTCTCCCTCCGAAAGGTTCGGGAGTTCACCGGGGGTGGCTTCCTCCTCGGCCTCCGACCCCTTGAGCGCGTCTTTGCCGTTTTCCGGCCCCTCGGCCGCAAGCTCCTCTTTGGCCGGCACCATCAGAATGTCGAATCCCGGAAAAAGGTTGCGCCGTCCCGAAGACCTAAAGTGGTAGCGGTCTCCGGCGGCAATCGCGACGGAGATCTGTTCGTCGACGGCCGGAACCATCTGGCTGCCGAGAAACTTCCTCCAGATCAGATCATAAAGTTTGTATTCATCCTCTTCGAGCGCGTAGCGAATCGACTCCGGGTCGCGCCGGGCCGAAGTCGGACGGACCGCTTCGTGCGCCTCTTGCGCGCCTTTTTTAGATTTGTACACGGGAGGCTTCTCCGGAAGATATTCGGGGCCGAATTTGGCGCGGATGAACTCGGCCGCTTCGGCTTGCGCGGAAACCGCCACATGGACGGAGTCCGTTCTCATGTAACTGATCAAACCGACGCTCCCTTCTTCGCGCAGCTCCACCCCTTCGTAGAGCCTCTGGGCAATTTTCATCGTTTTCGCCGCGGGAAAACGCAGGCGGTTAAAGGCCTCCTGCTGGAGCTTGCTGGTCGTAAAGGGGGGCTGAGTTTTTCGGACGCGCTCTTTGCGCTCAACGCGCTCGACGCGAAAAGGCAGGCTCAGAATTTCCTGCCGTGCCGCTTCCGTGACGTCGCGGACCTTCAGGTCGGCCTTTTCATCGCCGATCCGGTCCAGCTTCGTCAAAAAAATCTTCCCTTCGTTTTCCGGCTTCTCGGAAGCAACTTTCGCCTCCAACGTCCAGTACTCGACCGCCGTGAAGTCGCGGATCTCCTGCTCGCGCTCGACGATCAGACGCAGGGCCACCGACTGGACGCGCCCCGCACTAAGGCCTCGGCCGACTTTGCGCCACAAAAGAGGGCTTAATTCATAGCCTACGATACGGTCGAGAATCCTCCGGGCCTGCTGCGCGTCCACCAGGTTTTTCGCGATTTCGCGGGGGTGATGAAAAGCCTCCTGAATGGCCTCTTTTGTGATTTCGTTGAAAACGACACGCTGGATTGCAGCCTCCGGATTTTCGATGCCGAAGATGTACGCCAGGTGCCAGCTGATCGCCTCTCCTTCGCGGTCCGGGTCGGCAGCGAGGTAGATGTGGGTTTTTCCCTTCGCCTGCGCCTTGAGGTGCTTGACCGTCTTGGAGGCTTTCCGGATGATGATGTACTCGGGCTCGAAGTTGTTCTGGATATTGACCCCCATTTTACTTCTCGGGAGGTCCCGGACGTGCCCCATGGAAGCCTCGACCTGATAGTCCTGGCCGAGGAATTTATTGATCGTCTTGGCCTTGGCCGGCGATTCGACAATCACCAGATTTGCAGGCCCCCCGGACACCTTGGATTTTTTTGGGGACGATTTCTTTTTCGGGGCCCCTGCGGATTTTTTACGGGGCGGCTTTTCGACGGTAGGCGGCTCTTCGGCAGCAGACGGTCCTTCGGCGGCAGGCGGCTCTTCCGGGTCCGGCCTCCCGCCACCGACAAAATGCACGATTTCGATCCGGTCCCCTTCGGTCAACGGGCAGTGCTCCAGCTTTTCCCTTGGAATCACAGCCTGGTTATGCTCCACCACAACCGTCTCCGGATCGACATCAAGGCGGCGAAGAAGCTCCCGCAGGGTGGCCGCTGAGTTGATTTCCTGTTTTTCCCCGTTAATGTATAAGTTCATCATAGGTTTTTTGGATTTTAATCAAAACCGGGTTGAATGTAAACGATAACTTTATCGGACGCTATTGAGATTTATTGAACGGATTTTCCCATAAAGACTTAAGAAACTTCGTCCCAGGGATCATTTCGGGGCGCAGAGGAAGGCGGACGAATTTTCTTGTTCGCCTCGGGGGCCATCTTGTACAGATTTTCGAGATGGAGGATCTGGGAATCACGGATCGCTTCTGTCTCGATCCGCTTGATGAGCCGCTTCAGAACGCCGATCCTCATTCCGAACTTCTCGATACAAAGAGTAGTCAACAAACGGGTTAGCAGATTGACATGAATCTCAAGGTCCTGCAAACGGTCTTCAGACTGGGCCGAAGTTTCCGTCAATTTTTCGATTTGCTTGCGGACCTCCGCCATTTCCGTATGAAAAGACAGCATCTGCTGAGGATCGGGAGCTTCGCTGGCCTTCCCGCAGTCCTTGGACTTCGCGGATGCTTTCTTGGGCATGGAGATTCGCTCCTTGAGTCGTCGTACCGGCTATCCGTCTATAAGACTAGCACCAAATCCACCCGGGCGCAAACTTACGGTCGTCGACCAGGGCCCCTCTGAGCTTTTAAATAGCGCAGGGGCACGGCATGCCGTGCCCCTGCGTCTCCTTACATCAAATCAATGCCAATCGAGATACTAGTAGCTAGCCGCCTACCACCCTCGTTTTTGCCCAATTATCGGCAAGCCGCTCGCCCTTCGCGATCAGTGCGACCACTTCGACAATGTAGCCGATGACAAGAACAAAAGGGATCAAAAGCAGGACGTTGCGGATAAATGCCTGCGCAAGCGTCACCTTCGTACCCGTCAAACTGATCAATTTCGTTCCGACCATGGCCCGTCCGGGCGAATAAACCGCGTCACGGACAAGCAGCCAAGCGATATTGACCACGATCAAGATGATGCTCCGGACGAGATCCGGAACATTCAACAAAATGATTCCGATGACCAGGCCAAGCACAATCGGGATGATGATCAAATCCACGATGCCTGCAGCAAAACGCTTCCCCTTCGATGCCGGTAACGGCCCCTGCATTCCCCCGCTGATTGGATCCACCATGAAACTCTCCTTTCCCTTAGTGAGCAAATCTCCGGTAACTGATAGGATGATATGCCATTTATTGCGATAACCTTGAATACATTATGCCTATTTTCGGTTGGGTCTGCAAGAAACTTTAAAAGAAAGCTCACCCGGTGGCAAGATAACGTCCGTCCCGCCGCCGGACGACCTTGCCAAGCACCTCGAGCCGGGTCAGGGTCATGACGGTTAACGCGGCCTCCAGAGAACACTTCCGGCTGATTTCTTCCATGGCAAGCGGACCCTCTCCCAGCGCTTTCAAAAGGATGGCTTCGCAGGGGTTGCCTCCCTCCTCGCCCTGCATGGGGACCGAACACGCAGACGCCCCGTCTTGGTCCGCAGAAGGGCACAAACGGGGCGGGCAGAGGGGTTGGCAGCGCGCCCTCAAGAGCATGGGCGCCAGCACTTCAAAAACGTCCCTGGGAGTCGCGGCAAAATTGGCGCCCTCTTTGAGAAGCCGGTGCGTGCCCAAGCTCGTCAGCTGATCGACCATGCCCGGCACGGCAAACACCTCACGCCCCTGGTCAGCGGCCTCATGGGCCGTAATCAAGGAGCCGCTCCGCTCATGTGCTTCGATCACAATGGTTCCGAGGGTCAATCCGGAAATGATGCGGTTGCGCCTCGGAAAATGCTCGGCCCTCGGGCGGGTCCCGAGAGCATATTCGGAAACCACCGCGCCGCGGGAGGCGATTTTCCCGTAAATTCCTCGGCTGTCCTTCGGATAATCAACATCGAGACCGCAGCCCAGGACGGCAATCGTCCTACCGTGGGGAATTTCAAGCGAAGCCTCATGCGCCGAACGGTCGATCCCCCGCGCAAAACCGGAGACGATCGTCAGTCCTTTCTCGGCCAGTTCGCGCCCAAACCGCCTGGCCTGGCCCGTCCCGTAAAGACTTGGGTGGCGCGTTCCGACGATTGCGACGGCCGCTTCGTCGCATGGGAGGATCGAACCCGCCACGTAAAGAACCGGCGGAGGCCCCGGAATCTCGCGAAGCAACGCAGGATAATCTTCGTCAAAATAGGTGAGGATCCGGATCCCGAGCCGGCCGCACTCCTCGACTTCGCGCGCCGCGTCGAATGCGGGACCGTTGTCGTCTTGACGGGCCCGGCGCTCAAGAACGGTCTCGAGCAAATTCCCGGCCGGCACCTGCTGGTCGAGAAGCGCCGAGATATCCCGCCCTTGGCCGTAGCGGTTTAGAAGCAGAAGCGTTTTGATCTCTTCGGGTCCGGGAGCGCTCATCGGCGCACCGTCATGATGGAATGGCAGGGATCTTTCGGGAGAGGCATCTAGGGGCAGTTGACATCCGCAACACTCTTCTCGGCGAGTTCGCTTGGGAGTCCTCCTTTCACGATGACTTTTCCGATCCGGACGGGCAGGACAAACCGCAGCCGGCCCTCTTTGATTTTTTTATCCCGGCCCATGGCGCGGACGACTGCCCGGGTTTTTAACCCCAGACCCCCCGAAGAGATCGGAAGGCCCAATCGCTCGATCAGCTTCTCGATCCTGCGCTCATCGGCCTCCTTCAGGAGCCCGAGCGTGACCGACAGTTTTGCGGCGCAGACCATTCCAAGAGCCACGGCCTCTCCGTGGAGAAACTTGCGGTAACCGCCCGCCTGCTCGAACCCGTGGCCGAACGTATGCCCGAAATTGAGAATCATCCGCTCCTGCCCGGTCTCAAACTCGTCGCGTCCCACGACCGCCGCCTTGATCGCAGCACAAGTCGCAACGATTTTTTCAAGAAGCCGGATGTCCCCCGCTAGAATCCGGGAGGCACGCCTCTCGAGGAATGCGAACAGCGCCGCATCACGGATCACTCCGTATTTGATAACTTCGGCGAGCGAAGCGCGCAGCTCGCGCTCCGGAAGGGTCCCGAGTGTCGCCACATCGGAAATCACGGCCTGAGGCGGATAAAAAGCTCCCACGAGATTTTTGCCTTCCGGCAGGTTGATGCCGGTTTTCCCGCCGATGGAGCTATCAACCTGGGCCAGAAGCGTCGTCCCCGCGTTGACGAACGGGACTCCGCGCAGATAGGTCGCCGCGGCAAATCCCGTCAGGTCTCCGACGACGCCGCCGCCGAAAGCAAGCATCGTGTCCCTTCGTTCGAAACGGCTCCGCACCAACTCTCGGTGGATCCGGAAAAGTTCCTTTTCGGATTTTGCAGTCTCAGAATCCGGAACGAAACAAACCGAGACAGGATAACCGGCAAGGCGCAGCGACTGCCCGAGGGCCTTTCCGTACCGACGCCAAATTCCGGCCTGAGTGACCACCATCACTTTTCCGCTCAGCCGCGACCGGCGCAGGATTTGTCCGGTCCGCGCCAAAAGGCCGCGGCCGATCGACACAGAATATTTCCCGGAACGGCTTTTGACTTCGATCACTTTCATGACGCTCCTCCCAGTTCCCGCAAGATCTCCCGAGCAACGGCCTCGGCGGTCTTCGAATCGGTTTTTACCCGGAAACGGCACGAGTTTTCATAAAGGCTCCGGCGCGCGGCCAGGATTTCTTCGAGCTTCGAGCACGGATCAGCCACCTTGAGAAGCGGCCGGCGCTCGTCTCCCCGGACCCTCGCCCAAAGCACTCCGGCCGAGGTCTCCAGATAAACCGCCGTCCCCGTCCGGCTCATGAGCTCGACGTTTTCGGGCCTCAGGATAATGCCCCCTCCCGTCGCCACGACCAGCGGCTCGGTCTCATGGGCACAATCCGCCAAGGCCGAAGATTCCAGGCCCCGGAAAAAAGCTTCGCCCCGGGTCTCGAAAATTGTTGAAATCGCCATAGCATTCCGCGCTTCGATCCGCTCATCCAGATCCACAAAACCGCGCGCCGTGAGCTCCGCAAGTTTTTTGCCGGTGACGCTCTTGCCGGAGCCCATCATGCCCACGAGGTAGACATGCCCCACGTCTAAGCCCCGATCCGCTTCAGATACCCGTCGAAGTTTCTCCGGATCTCGGTCATCGAATCTCCGCCGAATTTTTCCAAAAAAGCACGGGCGAGCACAAAGGCGACGGAGTTTTCGCCGATCACGCTTCCGGCCGCAACCGCGCACACGTCGGAGCGTTCGAAGTCCGCGCGCTCCGGACGTTTCGTCTTCATATTCACCGAAGCGAGCGGCTGAGCCAGGGTCGAAATCGGTTTCATCGTCACACGAACCCGCAGGTCGCTGCCGTTGGTCATTCCCCCCTCGACCCCCCCTGCACGGTTCGTCTTCCGGTAATATTTTCTTTTGCCGTCATAAAAAATTTCGTCATGCGCCTCGGAGCCGAAGAGCCCCGCGGCCCGGGTCCCGCACCCGATTTCCACCGCCTTGACGGACTGGAGGCTCATCAGATGCTGGGCCAACTGGCCGTCGAGTTTGCGGTCATGATGCACGTAACTTCCGAGCCCGGGGGGCAGCCCCGCCGCACACACTTCAAAGGCGCCGCCCAGCGTGTCTTTTTTCCGGCGGGCCTGATCGATGGCGGCCTTCATGACCTGTTCGGCTTTGGGATATGCACAGTTGAGTTCCGAGCCTTCGGTGAGTTTGAGAAGGGTGTCCACCGAAAGATCCCCCGCCTCTTCCGCAACCGCCGGGCCGATTTGCACGACGTGGCTCGCGATCCGTATCCCGAACTCCGAGAGGAGAAGCCTCGCCAGGGCGCCCGCAGCGACCCGCATCGCCGTCTCACGCGCGCTCGCGCGCTCGAGGACGGCCCGGATCCCCTGGTCATACTTGAGCGCTCCGGCCAAATCGGCGTGCCCCGGCCTGGGACGCTCGAGCTCGCCCATTTGGTCGATCTTGAAATCCCGGTTTGCCAGAAGCAGTCCGACCGGCGCGCCCGTCGAGATTCCCTTGAGGACGCCTCCGAGGATCTCGACCCGGTCGCTTTCGATCTTTTGCCTCCCGCCGCGGCCGTATCCGAGCTGGCGTCGCGCCAGTTCCCGCTGGACGGCTTCCAGGTCGACCCGCAGGCCGCTCGGCAGGCCTTCCACAATGGCCGCAAGATATTTTCCGTGCGATTCACCCGTCGTCACATAGCTCAGCATCGTCGGCCCCCTCGAGATCCTAGTTGGTCAGAAAAAAATACGCCATGATCTTTTCCCCGAAGAAATAAAAAAGAATCCCCGCAAGCGCCAGGTAAGGCCCGAACGGGATCGTTTCCTGCTTGCGCGCAAATTTGGCATGGAGCGCGAACGGAATCGCAAAAATCGGAGCGAAAAGAAAAACGAAAATCGCTTCCGACCATCCCACGAAGGCTCCGATGAGGGCCAGGAGCTTGACGTCGCCTCCGCCCATCGTTTCTTTCCTGAAAATCAGGTTTCCCGCAAAGCCTACGGCCAGGAGGATCCCTCCTCCCGCCGCCAAACCGAGAAGCGAGCGGACAAGCCCCGCCCACCAGAGCCCTTCATGCTGCAGGGCGGGAAAGGCCGCGCTCAGCAGAAGGCCGACCGCCATCCCCGGGTAGGTCATTTTATCAGGGATGAGCCCGGTTTCCAAATCCGTCATCGTTACGGCCAGGAGGACCGAAACGAGGACCGCGCCGGCCGCAAAAGACGCTCCGGCCCCGAAGCGCAGCCACAATAAAAACCAGAGGAGAGCGGTCACGAGCTCGACGACAAAATAACGCGGGGATATTTTCGCGCCGCACTGTCGGCACTTGCCGCGGAGCAGAAGGTAACTGACGAGCGGGACATTATCGTACCAGGCAACCGGTTTTCCGCATGCCGGGCAGTGCGAGCCGGGCGAGACGATCGACTCCTCCTTCGGCATCCGGTGGATGCACACGTTCAGAAAACTCCCCACGCACAATCCGAGCGCAATCACCAAAAACGGGATCCCTCCGTCGAGAAGCGTCATCGCTTCACCGCCCGCGGGGCTTCCCGCTCTTTGAGCGCCTTCAGAAGCGCGGCGCGCATGACGGCAACCGGCGCTTTTTGGCCGGTCCAGTGTTCGAAGGCGGCGGTCCCCTGGTAGAGCAGCATGCCAAGGCCGTTCGAAGTCCGGTGTCCTTTCGCAGCGGCCGTTTTCAAAAAAGCCGTCTTCGAAGGGTGGTAAATGAGATCATAAAAAAACATCCTTCGCCCTGGCGCAGCGCGGGGAATCCACGCCGGATCGATCAGCGCCGGATCGCCTGGCCTCAGGCCGACGGTCGTCGCGTTGACGACCAAATGAACGCCGCGCAAAGCCGCCCGGAGCTCGCTTTCGCAGCAGGGAACGGCCGCAAACCGGGTCTTTGGAAAATGCCGTTTGAAATGGCTCGCAAGCGCGCGGGCCTTTTCGGGGATCATGTCGGTGAGTGTAAGCGTGCGAACTCCCCGGGAGGCCAAACCGCAGGCTACGGCGCGAGCCGCACCTCCGGCCCCCAAAAGCAGGGCGTCTTTGGCGCGCGGACGGAAGTCTCCGTCCTGTTCGAGCGAGCGCAGAAAGCCGTCGATATCGGTATTCGTCCCGATCCATTGCCCGCCCCGGCGGTAAACCGTGTTGACGGCCCCGATCAGGCGTGCCTTGGGCGTCAGACAACCGAGAAACGCAATGACCCGCTCCTTATAGGGGACGGTCACGTTGAATCCGTCGAGCAAAAACCCCGGAAGGCCCTTCATGGCTTGCGTGAAATGCGCGGGATCGAGTTCAAAGGCGAGATAATGGTCCTTCCAGCCGTAAAAACCGAATCCGGCTTCTTGCATGGCGGGAGACAACGTGTGCGAAAGCGGATATCCGAACAGGCCAAACAGGCGCGGCTTCCGGTCTTGACGCATGCGGATGACTTCCTCGTCGGACAAATGCCTTAAGAATCCGTCTGCCGATCTGTTCTCTGCTCGGCTGGAAAAAACTAAACCGGGGATGGATCTGCCGGCCCGTGAGAAAAGGACCGCCCGGAAATCTTGTTGATCGCAAAAAGATACGCCTTGACGCTGGCCTCGATGATATCGGTGCTGGTGCCCCGGCCCGACACTTCGCGGCCCGCAGCGTTCAGCTTGACGATGACTTCCCCGAGGGCGTCCTTGCCGCCCGTGACGGACTGAATCCCGTAGTGCGACAAACGCGCCCCCGAAGCGACGACCTTTTCAACGGCCTTGTAGCAGGCGTCGACCGGACCGTCCCCTTCTGAAGAGGCCTCGTGAATCTGCCCTTTGAATTCGAGGCGGATTTCGGCGGACGGCACCCGTCCGGTTTCGCTCACGACCTTGAGAAAAATCAGCTTCCAAACCTCGGGGACCTGGGAGATCTGCTCCTCAAGCAAGGCCTCGATGTCTTCGTCGAAAACATATTTTTTCTTGTCGGCGAGCATCTTGAAACGCGCGAAGGCATTGTCCAATTCGGACGGATTGACCCGGAATCCAAGCTTGAGAACCCGCTGATTGAACGCATGGCGCCCCGACAATTTCCCGAGAATCAGCTGACTGCCCGACCAGCCGACCCGCTTCGGGTCGATGATCTCGTAGGTCTGGCGTTTTTTCAGGACGCCGTCCTGATGGATCCCCGATTCGTGGGAAAACGCGTTGCGCCCGACAATGGCCTTGTTGGGCTGAACGACCATCCCGGTCAGGTGCGAAACGAGACGCGAGGTCTTCGTGATCTCTTTCATGCGGATCCCGGTCACACAACCTAGAAAATCCTTGCGGGTATCGATGGCCATCACGAGCTCTTCCAGGGACGCGTTGCCCGCGCGCTCGCCGATCCCGTTGATGGTGCACTCCACCTGATTGGCACCGGCCAGCACCGCGGCCAGCGAGTTCGCTGTGGCAAGCCCCAGATCGTTGTGGCAGTGGACCGACAGCAAGACGCTTTTCCCAAGCTCCGGATTTTTCCGGATCAGATTCCGGATAAGCTCGCCGAATTCGAGCGGAACGGTGTAGCCCACCGTATCCGGGATGTTGATCGAAGTGGCGCCGGCGTCGATCGCCGCACGGACCGCCTCATGAAGAAACTTGGGCTCGGTTCGCGAAGCGTCCTCGGGAGAAAACTCGATCTGCGAAAAATCCTTCGCGGCCGAGCGGATGTTCCGCACGGCCATCTCCAGGATTTCTTTTTTGCCCTTCTTCAGCTTGTACTGGCGGTGGATCTGGGAAGTCGCCAGGAAGACGTGGAGCCGCTTGCGCCGTGCCTTTTCCAACGCGCGGCGGCAGGCGTCGATATCCGAAGGAATCATTCTCGACAAACCGCAAATGACGGGCTTGCGGACCTGTTCGGCAATCATCGAAACCGCCTGAATTTCCCCCGGAGACGACGCGGGGAAACCGGCTTCGATGACGTCGACGTTGAGCCGCTCGAGCTGTTTGGCGATCTTGAGCTTCTCGTCGGGCACAAGGGAGGCCCCGGGCGACTGCTCTCCGTCGCGCAGCGTCGTATCGAAGATATAGATCCTTCTAGGTTTCTTGGGCATCGTCTATTCCTTGACCGCCAGGCAAAGGGGACAGTCACCTTGACGATCATTGCGCCAAAAGTGACGGTCACCCACGGCTTTTACTTCTTTTTCGTGATCCATTCCATCATGTTGCGCAGCTGCGCGCCGATCTTTTCGATCGGGTGCTGATCGCATTCCGCGCGCATCTTGTTGAACTGCGGGCGGCCTTTTTTATTTTCTTCGATCCACTCGCGCGCGAAATCCCCCGACTGGACTTCCTTCAGGATCTTCTTCATTTCCTTGCGCACGTCCGCGCTGATCACACGCTTGCCGCGGGAATAGTCGCCGTATTCGGCAGTATCGGAAACCTTGCGGTGCATCCCGCTGATCCCGTCGGTGAAAATGGCGTCGACGATCAGCTTCACTTCGTGCTGGCATTCGAAATAGGCCATCTCAGGCTGATACCCCGCTTCGACCAGCGTGTCATAGCCCGCGCGGATCAATTCGCTCAAGCCTCCGCACAAAACCGCCTGTTCGCCGAAAAGATCCGTCTCCGTCTCTTCCTTGAAATTCGTCTCGATCACGCCGGCACGGGTTCCGCCGATGGCCTTAGCATAAGCAAGGCCAAGCTTGAGAGCGTTCCCGGTCGCGTCTTGGTGCACGGCCACAAGACACGGCACCCCTCCGCCTTCGACGAACTGCGAGCGCACGAGCGAACCCGGCCCCTTGGGCGCCACCATGATCACGTCGAGGTCCTTGGCGGGCTTGATATATTGAAAATGGATATTGAACCCGTGAGAGAAAAGAAGGGCCTTCCCCGGCTTCATGTGAGGCTTCACGCTCTTTTCGAAGATCTCGGCCTGGAGATGATCTTGCGTCAGCATCTGGACGATATCCGCCTTCTCGGAGGCTTCTTCGGCGGTCATGGGCTTGAACCCGTCCTGGACTGCTTGGTCGTGATTTTTTCCGCCCGGCAGTTCCGCGATGAGGACCTCGACTCCGGAGTCCCGGAGATTGAGCCCCTGCCCGCGCCCCTGGATGCCGTAGCCGATAATTGCGACCTTTTTGCCCTTCAGCTGGTTTAAATCCGCGTCCTTGTCATAGTAGATCTTGGCCATGAAAATTTCTCCTTATGATTTTCTTTTTTTGGAGCCGGAAGGGGTCTTCGTGACCGCCTTTGTTTTGAGCTCGGGAACCGACGCCCCCGGAGCCCGAAGCTCGATTTTGCGCGAAAGGGCGATGATGCCGGTGCGCACCGTTTCGAGAATCCCGTACGGCTTGAGGAGCTCGATCATCGCGTCGATTTTCCCCTCGCCTCCCGTAACTTCCACGGTCAAGCTTTCGGGCTGAACGTCGAGGATCTTGGCCCGGAAGGTGTTGGCGATTTGCATGACATCGTGCCGGCTCGAGGCGCTCGCGTTCACCTTGACGAGCACCAGCTCGCGGTCGATGATGTCCTGGTCCGTGATGTCCACGACCTTGATCGTATCCACCAGCTTCTCGAGCTGTTTGACGATCTGGTCCAGGATCCTCTCGTCGCCGCGCGCCACGATGGTCATGCGCGAAACCGTCGGGTCTTCCGTTTCTCCGACCGTGAGGCTGTCGATATTAAACCCCCGGGCCGAAAAAAGCCCCGCCACTCGGGCCAAAACCCCGAAGTGATTTTCCACCAAAACCGAAATGGTATGCTGTAAGTCATTCATGTCATCTCCAATAGATCAAAACGTCAAGTTTTGATCTGCTTATTGTCCCGAAACATAGGTTTCGGGACTTGTGCTTCGTTGCTTTTCATGCCGCAGCCATGTTATTGCCCATAGGGGCCATGCGCGGCACCAAACCCGTTCGGTTTGGTGCGTGATCATCACAATGACTGCTTGCGATCATCACGGCACCAAACCCGTTCGGTTTGGTGCGTGATCATCACAATCACCGTTCGTGATTGTGTATGATCACGCCATGTCCATAACCTGGTCCAGCGCATTGCCGGCCGGAACCATCGGATAAACATTGGCGTCCTGACAAACCTTCAGATGAACCATCACCGGCCCGTCGTGCGCAAGAGCCTCCTGGAGCGCCGGAACCACCTGACTTTTTTCCGTCACCCGGATCGCCTTGATCCCGTAAGCCTCGGCGATTTTCCCGAAGTCCGGATTCGATGACGCAAGCTGGCTGGCCGAATACCGTTCCCGGTAAAACAGCTGCTGCCACTGCCTCACCATCCCGTGGTGGGAATTGTCCATGAGGATCAGCTTCACCGCCACTTTGTTCGCGGCCGCGGTTGCAAGCTCGGTCAGCGTCATCTGGAACGAGCCGTCTCCGTCGATGCAAAGAACCGTGTCCTGCGGACATCCGAGCTTGGCACCGATGGCCGCCGGGAAACCGTAGCCCATGGTTCCAAGACCGCCCGACGTAATCATGGTGCGCGGCCTCTCGAAGCCGTACCACTGGGCCGTCCACATTTGGTGCTGGCCGACGCCGGTCACGACCACCGCTTTGTGACCGGTCAGCTCGCCGAGTTTTTCGATGACGTATTCCTGACGGATGTCGTTTGTGTCCTGCTTGTATTTCATCGGATGTTTCGACTTCCACTCGACGATCTGGGCCAGCCACTCACCCATCTGCGGCCGGAGGTCGCCAAGGCGCTCCGTCAGGGCGCGCAGCGCCGGCTTCACATCGCCCAAGATAGGATAATGCACTCTCACGACTTTGGCGATCGAGGCCGGATCGATGTCGATATGGACGATTTTCGCGTTCGGCGCGAACTTGTCGATTTTTCCCGTCACCCGGTCGTCAAACCGGGCCCCGACCGAAATCAAAAGGTCGGAACCCTGGACTGAATAGTTGGCGTAGTGGGTCCCGTGCATGCCGAGCATGCGCAAAGAGGAGGGATGCGTCTCCGGAAAAGCCCCCAAGCCGAGGACAGTCGTCGTCACGGGAATCCCGGTTTTTTCCACCAATTCAAAAACTTCTTTTGCGGCATTGCCCGCGATCACCCCGCCTCCCACATAAAGACACGGCCTCCGGCTCTCCCGAATGGCCTTCGCGGCCGCTTCCACCTGAGCGCCGAACACGCCGGCGTCATAGTCGGGCTCGGGCCGGTAGCTTCGGATCGAAACCTTTTCGGGCCATTCAAACTCCACTTCCTGGCGGCTCACATCCACGGGAAAATCGATCAGGACCGGTCCGGGACGGCCGGTGCGCGCAATGTAAAAAGCTTCGCGGACGATCCGGCTAATGTCCTTCGCGTTCTTGACAAGATAGTTGTGTTTGGTCACCGGGCGCGTGATGCCGACCACGTCGGCCTCCTGAAACGCGTCGGAGCCGATAGCATGCGTGGCGACCTGCCCCGTGATGCAAACCAGCGGAACCGAGTCCATGTGAGCGGTCGCAAGCCCCGTGACCGTGTTCGTCGCTCCGGGCCCCGAAGTCACCAAACAGACGCCGACACGGCCTGTCGCGCGCGCGAAGCCGTCGGCCATGTGCGTCGCCCCCTGCTCGTGGCGCACCAAAACGAATTTGAGCTTGGAGTCCAGGAGGGCATCAAAGGTCGGCAGAATGACCCCTCCGGGGAGTCCGAACAAATAATCCACCCCTTCCATTTCCAAACTTTTGATCAATATCTGGGCGCCTGTCATTTTCATGAGGAATGCTTCCTACGGTTTAATGTTACGTTCAAGCCACTGCCCGAAACGGGTTTTCCAGTTTTTCTTGCTCTGATCGCTGCGAAGATACCACTCCTGGCTTTTCTCCTCCAGCCAGTCGATCACCTGCCCCTTGAACTCGGCGGAATCGAAGACCTGATCGCCCTCGAGCTGAGTCAGATAGACCGAATAACCTTTCTTTTCGACGGCCATGGCTTTGGCCTTGGCCCGGGCCACCGAGTCCGGGTCCGCATTTTTTTCAAAGGCCAGAAAAAAAGGCGGCTGTTTTCGTACAACCGAGGCGTAGCGGACCATCGGCTCCATATAACCGTCCCACGATCCGCCCAGCAACGCCACGGCCCCGAATCGCTCGTGGTGCATGACCCCGAAGTAGGCCGCATAATGCGCCGATTCCGGGCTCATGCCGACCAAGTAGACCCGCTTTTTGTCGACTTGATAGCGGACGCTGATATCGTCTATCAGCTTGAGCACCCACTCGTCCATCAGATAAGGCTCGGAACCGGGCCTCAGCAAACTGCCGGGACAAAGAACGATGAAGCTCCTCCGCTTGGCAATGGATGTCCAGAACTGGATACTATTGCCCGGGTCGTCCGCTCCGGCTGGGATCGATACGATCATCGGATAGGATTTGGCCGAATCGTAATTTTCCGGGACATATAAGAAGGCCGGGTGGTGCGTTTCCGGAAGCTGCATCACTCCCGTCGGCATCTTCGGCCCCAGGTTTTCATCGGCTCCCATGAGCACGCCGGGAGAAACGGCGAAGGCCAACGTGCCGATCAAAAAAATCCCGGCGGCAATCCCCAAAGAGTTTTTCTTCATCGTGTCCACCCGGCGCGGTTGATTTTTCGACTTGAAACAACCCGCAAAAAAACACAAACCCCCCTTTCGGGGGACTCGTATCCCTCGTAACTGGCTATGAAAACAAGACTTAATACTACACTCCGAAAAAACGATTGTCAATCGCGGAGGCTTGGAGGTTCCGAGGAAGGTTCTATTTCGTAATTTTGTGGGCTTCGAGGCGCTGGGTAAACTGTTTGGCCCTCTCGGTCATTTCAAGCCAGTTGTCCCGACGCACCAGAGGACGGTCAAAGATGGCTTCTCGGAGGGTCACGGCCACGCAGTGCTTGAGGTATTCGAAGGCACTTTCGAGGGTTGGCTCCGCATCGGCAATGAGCTTCACGAACGGCAGGGCCATCCGAAGGTCCTTGACGTACTCGACTCCGCCCATGGCACCCACCGGATAAATCTTCACCATGTCGGCACCGAGCTGAAAGGCGTTCACAGCTTCCGTGGGAGTCATGGCCCCCTGGATGACGAAGCTGTCGTTGTGCTTCGCCACGCTGATGATGTCCCGGTCGGTATACTGGCTGGAAACGAACTTGGCACCTGCGTTGAGGACCCGCTGGGTCATCTCGCCGTCGGTGACGCTGGCGGCCCCGACGAGAATCCCCTCGCGCTTGGAATGATTTTCGATCATGCGCAGGGCCTGCGGCGAATGCATGGAGATTTCGAAAAGGCGGATTCCCCCGGCCATCGCCGCCTTCATCATTTCTTCGGCGTCTTCAGCGGAACCCGAACGGATGAAGGCGACAAACTTATAATCGTCAAACCACTTCAAAACCTGATCCATCCCCAGAGCGATTCTCCTTTGTCGTCACGCTTGCAGAGATTTTTATTATGGGATATTCCGTAGGCGCTGTCAACGTGAAATCATGCCGGGGGTGCCTACCACTTGATACAGTTGTTGCGCGGTCGGCAAAGAAAGGTTTCTCCAAAACGCGCCAGCCTCGCTCGGAGCTCTTAATCTGAGACTGCCGATTGCGCTGATCTCCTCGTCTCGGCAAGCAGCGCTAATTGTTTTTCCGAAACCTTTCTTTGCCTCCTGGGAGTTACTGTATCAAGTGGTAGGCACCCTCATGCCGGCTCGCGGGCTTCAAGCTTTCGGATTTCGTCGCGGTAGCGGGCGGCCTTGTCGAATTCAAGGGCCTTGGCCGCGGTCTCCATACGGCTTTTGAGGAAGGCCAGATAGTTCTTCGCCTCATGCTCCTCGAGGGATTCTCCGACCGCCTCGGAAACGAAGACCTCGGCCGTGCGGTATTTTTCGATTCCGATTCTGATGGCTTTTCGGATCGAGACCGGCGTGATCTTGTTTTTGCGGTTGTAGGCCTCCTGGATCTTGCGGCGGCGCGCCGTCTCCCTCATGGCCGTCGCCATCGATTTCGTCACGCGGTCGGCGTAAAAAATCACCTTGCCGTGGAGGTGCCGCGCGGCGCGGCCCGCGATCTGGATCAGCGAAACATCGCTGCGCAAAAATCCTTCCTTGTCGGCGTCGAGAACGGCGACCCGCGAGACCTCGGGAAGGTCAAGCCCCTCCCGGAGGAGATTGACCCCGACCACGCAGTCGTACTTCTGGAGCCTCAAGTCGCGCAGGATTTCGACCCGCTCGAACGCGTCGAACTCCGAATGAAGGTAGTGCACCCGGATGCCGGCTTCGCGCAGATAGCGCGAAAGGTCCTCGGCCATTTTCTTCGTAAGCGTCGTGACAAGCACGCGCTCTTTTTTTCGGGTGCACTGTTTGATCTCCGCCATCAGGTCGTCGATTTGATGCTTCGTCTTCCTCACCTCGATCCGGGGATCGAGAAGCCCTGTCGGCCGGATGATCTGCTCGACCACCCGGTCCGCGCGCCCCATTTCATAAGGCCCGGGCGTCGCCGAAACGTAGAGGCGCGGCCCCACCTTCTTCTCGAACTCCGCGAACTTCAGCGGCCGGTTGTCGAGCGCCGACGGAAGGCGGAACCCGTGCTCGACGAGAACCTTCTTACGGGACTGGTCGCCTTGAACCATCCCCCGGACCTGGGGAATGCTTTGATGCGATTCGTCGATCATCACGAGGAAGTCCTTCGGAAAGTAATCGAGCAGCGTGTACGGCGTTGACCCAGGCGCTCTTCCTGCCAGATGCCTCGAATAATTTTCGATCCCCGAACAATACCCCACTTCCCGGAGCATTTCGATATCGTAGCGGGTCCGGGACTCGAGGCGCTTGGCGGCCAGATCGTTGCCGTCGCGCAAAAGCTCGCGCACCCTCGACGACAGTTCCTCTTCAATGCCGCGGACCGCCTCTTCGAGTCGCGACGACGCCGTGACGAAATGCTTGGCCGGGTAAACCGCCAACTTGGGACAAGCCTTCGCCGGCTTGAACGTCGTTGCGTCGAGCAAGGCAATGCCGGTCACCATGTCGCCGGCAAAAGTGATCCGGTACGGACTTTCCCCGTAGGACGGATAGAGGTCCACGGCATTGCCGCGGACGCGGAATGCGCCGCGCTTCAAATCGGTTTCCGCACGGTCGTATTGGATTCCGACAAGCGACTCCAGGAACCGGTCCCGCTCCAGGGCCTGGCCCGTTTCGATGCAGACCAAAAGACCCTGCCACTCTTCCGGGGAGCCGAGGCCATAAATACAGGAAACGCTCGCCACGATGATGCAGTCGGGCCGAGACAAAACGGAACTCGTCGCCGCCAGGCGCAGCCGGTCCAGGTCGTCGTTGATCGATGCATCTTTTTCGATGTAGGTGTCCGTGTGCGGGATGTAGGCCTCGGGCTGGTAATAGTCGTAGTAGGAAACAAAATATTCGACGGCGTTTTCGGGAAAGCATTCCTTGAGTTCGGCGTAGAGTTGGGCGGCAAGGGTCTTGTTGTGAGAGATCACGAGGGTGGGCTTTGACAACTCGGCAATCACATGGGCCATCGTGAAAGTTTTGCCGGAGCCCGTCACCCCGAGGAGGACCTGCTCGCGCAGGCCGGTCCGGAAACCTTCGACGATTGCCCGGATCGCTTTGGGCTGATCGCCCCGCGGCCTCATGGTGGAGGACAGGCGGAAAACGCTCATCGTCTCAAACCATCGGCTTGATCAGGAGGGAAAAATCGACCGCCTTGACGGAGTGCGTGAGGGACCCGATCGAAATCTGATCAACCCCCGAGGCCGCGTAGCGGCGCGCATTGGCGGGCGTGATGCCGCCGGAGGCTTCAAGCAAAATATCGGGACGGATTTTCCGGACCCAGGCCACGGCCTTGCGGAGCCTGGAGACCGGAAAATTATCGAGCAGGATCGACTTGGGATGATAGCGGGCGGCCTCGCGAAGCTCCCGGAAATCGCGGACCTCGATGACGAACTGGCCGTGGAACCGCGAGAGGCGGCTCAAATCGCCGAACGGCCGGTGGTTTTCCTTCACGAAAACCGCGTCGTAGAGCCCCATCCGGTGATTCGTGCCCCCGCCGGTGAGGACCGCGTATTTCTCGAGTTCGCGCCAAAGAGGGGTCGTCTTGCGGGTGTCGAGGACCCTCACTCCGTAAGGCGACGCGTGCCGGACAAACCCGGACGTCGCGGTTGCAATCCCGCATAGCCTGGCTAGAAAATTAAGCAGGGTCCTCTCGATCTTCAGGATGGAACGGACCTTTCCGTCGAGCTCAAAAAGGGTTTGGCGCTTGCGGAAGGGCAAACCGTCGCGGACGAAAAATTTGACCCGGATCGACGGATCAGCCAGCGCGATCACGGTACGCACCAGCGACTCGCCGCAAAAAACGCCGCGGTCCTTCGCAAGGACAAACGCCCTGGCCACCGCGCGACTTGCGACCAGGCAGTTGGAGGTCTTGTCTCCCGGGCCGATATCTTCGCGCAGGGCGGCTCGAACTTGAGCAACGGTTCGACGGGAAAGTTTCATGAGAGGAGTCAGGGGCTACCTGGTGACGGCTTTTTGCCTGGTTTTCTTTTGTTCGTAGAGGGCCCGGTCGGCCTGGGCGATCAGCTGCTCGACAAAAACGGAGTTCCGGCTGTCGAAGTGTGCAAAACCGGTGCTCAACGACAGCGAGAAAGGCAGCAAGTTCTGCCGGTTGAATTCGCGTATATTCGCCTCGAGGCGGCCCGCAATGATCCCAGACTCCGGAAAATCCGCTTCCACCGCGAGGGCGGCAAACTCGTCGCCCCCCAGACGGGCAAGGATGTCGGACTTGCGAAACGTCTGGCGTAAAAGCTCAGCCGTTTTTTGGAGGGCCAGATCCCCCTGCCGGTGACCGTGGCCGTCATTGATCGCCTTGAGCCCGTCCAGATCGCTCATAAAAAAGAGGAGCCCTTTGCGCGAGCGGCTCGCAAGCCTCATCTGCTGTTCGGCCAAAATCATGAAACCTCTCCGATTGTAAAGCCCGGTCAGGTCATCCATCACCGACAGGCTGAAAAGCCGCATCTGCATGCGATGCCGCTCGATCGAGTAAAGAAGAACCCTTCGCAGCGATTTCGTATCGAACTCGGATTTCAGGAGATAGTCCTGGGCCCCTTCCCGGACCGCCTGCAGCGCAAGCAGCTCGTCATCCAGGTAGGTGAGAATGACCACCGGGCTCGACGGAGCCGCCGCCCGGATCGTCTTGAAGGTATTCATCCCGCTCGAATCCGGCAGGGAAAGCTCCAGCAGGATCGCGTCGAACTTCTCCCGGGACAAGGCCTCCATGGCCTCGGCAAGGGTTGCGGCGGCCCGGAGCTCGAACAAGAGCTGCGAGCTCTCGGGCGCCGCATCGTTCAGGTGCGCGGTATATTCCGGATTGTCCTGCACGAGCAGAACCCGGATTTTCGCGATATCTTGTCCCGGCTTCGGGGGTCCTTCCGTCACGGGGGTCTCCTTCCCGTCAAAGTTAGCCCTGATTATACAACGGAAGGCCGGAAAAACTCAAAATGAAAATCGCTAAATGGCCTTTCCTCCGCTTTCGCCGGTCCGGATCCGAATGCACTGCTCGAGCGCCGTCACGAAAATCTTGCCATCTCCCACACGCCCTTCCTCGCCGTGGCGGGCGGCGCGAATGATCGCGTCGCAGGTGATTTTGACGAATTCGTCGTTGCAGGCGATATCGAGCCGGGCCTTCGGGATCAGGTTCGGCGCGACGATCTGCCCCCGGTACAAATCCTCTTCGGCTTGCCGGCCGTGCCCGCTGACGCGGCTGATCGTGATGCGCGTGATTTCGGCCGCGATCAGGGCCTCTCGCACCGCATCGAGTTTGTCCGGTTGAATGATCGCTGTAATGAGTTTCATGACCGTTTCCTCCTTAGTTGGGATTCAAAAGGCCGTAGCCTTGTTCGCGGTGAAGACTGTGGTCCATGCCGGACATTTCGGAGGCCTTATCCAGTTTGAATCCGACCGTTTTTTGGATCAGGACCAGCAGGACAATCGAGACGGCGGCCGCGTAGGCCACCGTGATCAAGACGGCACTCGCCTGCACCCCGAATTGCTGTCCAACCGTCCAAACTCCCCCGGCCGCCGCGCGTGCCTCCGCCATCCATGCCGGACGGATGAAAAACGTCAGGGCCAGGGCCCCGGTCATGCCCGAAATACCGTGAATGCCGAAGACGTCCAGGCTGTCGTCATAGCCCAGCTTGCCTTTGAGCATGATGGCAAAATAAGACATGAAAGAAGCGATAAACCCCAGCGCAATGGCTCCGTCGACCTGCACAACGCCGGCCGCCGGCGTAATCGCCACGAGCCCCGCAAGGATGCCGCTTGAAAGCCCGAGGCTCGTCGCCTTCCGGTGATGGAGCCCTTCAATAATCATCCACGCGACAGCCCCGGAAGCCGCAGCCACTTGAGTCACGGTCAGCGCGCGTGCCGTATCAAGCCCGCTCGAAACGGAGCTCCCGGCATTGAATCCGAACCACCCGACCCAGAGAAGCCCCGCGCCGGTGAGCGTCATCACTAAATTGCTCGGGTTCATCGTCGTTTTCGGATAACCTCGGCGTGAGCCCAGGTACAGGGCGGCCACGAGCGCCGTAATCCCGGAAGAAATATGAACAACGGTGCCTCCGGCAAAATCAATGGCCCCTTTGGCCCCCATGTTGAAAAGAAAACCGTCTGAAGCCCAGACCCAATGACATAGCGGGCAGTAAACCAGAAGGATCCATAGGACGAGAAAAACACAGTAGCCCCTGAATTTCACCCGCTCGGCAAAAGCTCCCGCAATCAGGGCGGGCGTGATGATCGCGAACTTGCCTTGAAACATGGCAAAAACGTATTCGGGAACTTTCGTGCTCATGATCGTCGTGTCGATCCCCTTGAGGAGAAAAAGCCCGGGGCTCCATCCCACCCATCCCCCGAGGACACTCGGGCCGAAGCTCAGGGCGTATCCGCAGACGGCCCACAGCAAGCCGACGATCGCCATCGAGGCAAAACTGTGCATCATCGTCCCGAGAACGTTCTTGGTTCTGACCAGCCCTCCGTAGAACATCGCTAGGCCCGGAACCATGAGAAGCACAAGGGCCGTGGAGGTCAGCATCCAAGACGTAATTCCGTGATCGACTTCCGGCTCCCCAGCTGCCAAGGCTAAGCCCGGCAGAAGCAGCAAAGGCGCCAGAAACCCCAATAATTTCCTCATACGGTCATTCATAGAAACCCTCCTTTGATTTGCAAATTTGTAGGGAATGGCATGAGCCCTACACCTACCTAACAACAATTTTGTAGCGCGCTCTATACGCCTTATCTTCATACGCCTTGTTAATCAATAATCATGCCAATCGAATAAACATCGTAAATCTTTGATCCGAAATATTGCCCGGAGGTATAATAGGCCCGCGAAAAGCAGCGGAGCGGTTCAACGTTTTTGACTTGAAAAGGACGGGCAAGATGATATCTCTCGAAGCTCAATTTTTGATGGTCCACACGGATGTTGCCGTTTATGAAAACATGCCCGTCCCTCAGCTTGCTGAGAAACTTTACCGGATGCGCATCGGCGGATTGCCCGTCATCAACGAATCAAAAAAATATTGCGGCATGGTGACCGTCGCCGATATCTTTCAAGGACTCAAAGTGGCCCGGTCAGTTTTCGGCAAAAAAGCCCTCTGGATTTCTCTTTATCTGACCCAGAATAAAATCATCCGCGTGAAGGACATTTACCGGCGCGAGAAAGTTTCTATCCGCCGGGATGCCCCGGTCGAACAGATCATCGATCTGATGCTGAAAAAAGACCTGTACGCCGTCCCGGTCACCAACGAAGGAGAAACGACGTTTTACGGCGTCATCGGCCGGTATGAAATTACGAGAGTCATCTTTCAATCTCCCGACGGGCTGGAGGATACCCCGTGGGTCCCGACTCAAGACGCTTGATTCAGCATTTCCGCCGCATGCCTTCTTGAAATTTCAGTTTCCCGAAGCCCGCTCATCATCTGGGCCAACTCACGGACCCGCTCATCGCCTTCGAGGATCTCGTAGGAAACGGCCGTTTTCCCCTTGCGGATCGCTTTGGTGACTTTGATGTGCCGGTCGGCAAACGACGCGATCTGGGGAAGATGGGTAATCAAAAGCACCTGCCGCTCGCCCGCGATGCTTTTGAGCTTTTGGCCCGTGACCTGCCCGAGCCGCCCCCCGATATTCGTGTCGATTTCGTCGAAGATCAAAGTGGGAATCGGATCGACTTCCATGAGGGCCTTTTTCATGGCCAGCATCACCCGGGAAGCCTCGCCTCCCGAAATAATCTTCTTCAGGGGAAGCAGCGGCTGTCCCGGATTCATCCGGATCATGAACTCCACGCGGTCGGTACCCTCGGCCGCATAGTCCGTTTTTTCGATCCCGGACTCGAAGCAAGCGTGCAGGATATGCAAATCCTTCAGCTCGGATTCGATCGTCCGCTTGAGCAGTTCGGCCGCCTTCCTTCTTTTTTGGGACAGCTTGGAAGCCAGCGCATCGAGCTGGGGCACGAGGGATTTCATTTTCATTTCGATGTCCCGCCGGGTCACCGCCGTGTCGATCAGCCTGTCATATTTGGCCTTGGCCTCCCGGTAGAACTCGAGGACATTTGCAAAACTGCCGCCGTATTTGCGTTTGAGGTGCTCGAGCAAATCCAGCTTCTTCTCGATTTCGGCAAGCCGTGCGGGATCAAAGGTCAGGTTCTCGCGGTAGTCACGAAGTGCGCTGATGATTTCAAGGAGCGAATAGCGCAGGGCCTCGCCTTCCCCTTTGAATTTTTCCATCGATCCGTCGAGCCTCGCAAGAGCCCCGATGTCGCGCAGGGCCTCGGCCACAAGGCCGGACGCCGAAACATCCTGCTCGTCTAAAACGGAAAGCGCACGCGTCGCAGCCTCGCTCAATTTTTCCGCATTCGCGAGGCGGATGCGCTCATGATCGAGCGCGTCCTCATCCATATCGGAGATTTCGGCACGCTCGATTTCCTGGATCTGGTATTTCAAAAGATCGAGCTCGCGCTCCTTATGTTCCTCGAGCCGCGCGATCTCCTCCGTTTCACCCGCCAAAGCCCGGTATTGCTCATAAAGCAGGCCGTAGGCCCTCAAAAGGTCCGCGTTCCCCGCCAACCGGTCGGTCAGCGCCATGTGGGATTTCCCGTCCAAAAGCAGCTGATGGTCGTACTGGCCGTGGATGTCGATCAGACATGATCCGGCTTCTTTAAGCTGGGCCAGGGCGACGAGGCGGTTGTTGATCCAGGCCCTGGACTTCCCTTGAGCATGCTCCCTGCGTAAGACGAGCAGGCCTTCCTCTTCAAGGTAGGGTTCGAACACCGGATGGGCTTTGAGAAAATCTTCCCCCGCTTCAAAAGCGGCCTCCACAAAACAGGCCGCCGCTTGATCAGCCCCGCGCAAGCCGTCCATGCGCTCACCGAGGACAAACCGGATGGCATCGATCAGGATGGATTTGCCCGCGCCCGTCTCTCCGGTCAGAACGTTGAGCTTCCCCGAAAACTCGAGGCTGAGATTTTCGATGAGTGCAAAATTCTTAATGTGGAGTTGTGTCAGCATAGCCATGGCCCGCAATGGGGCATCTGCATTATAACGAAACTTCGGGAAATTCGGAAAAGGAATGGGAAAGGCCTAGGGGACATTTAGCGCATGAGCTCGCGGAAAAAACCGCCGGCAGTGAACTGACGGATATCCAGGATGGTCAGGAAAATGGGAATATATTCGCGGAGCCGGTGATCGAGCCGGTCGATCTGCGACCAGTCAATCGGCCGTGTGCTCTGGTACCCTTCCACAAAGTGGGCGCGTGCGGCGGTAACGCATTGCGCCGGCAAGCGGATGATCACCGAAATCAAAAAGAATGCGGCATCCCAAACACGGTAGTCGGCACGCGTGCAAAATTCCATGTCGAGGAAGCAAACCTCCCGGCGTTCGGGGATCCAAATGCAGTTGACCGGCTGGGTATCGATGAGAGAAAAACCCCCGGCATGGATCTTTCCGAGGCCGCGGCCGCATTCGCGAATCATAACGGCTTCTTCCTCGCTCAAAACACCTCGCTGCGCGGCGTCCTTGAGGACGTCGTCAACCACGAGTCCCTTGAGATGCTCGGTCACCATGACTTTCTCGCGCGCACCGAAAGCCACAAGGCGCGGCACGGCAATGCCCTTCTCGGCCAGCTGTGCACGGCTCATCAAATCGACCGTAAAACGCTCCTCCATCTTACCGTCGTGGACGAACGGAAAGGGGCTTGCCATGGCATTCACCTGCGCCCATAAGCTTCCGAGCGGCAAAAAAACTTTAGCGTAAAACTCGACTTCCCGGCCCGCGGCGTCCCGCATGCGCCAAATCTCGTTGAGATTGTTGAGGCCGCCAGAAATCTGCCGTACGCTCAAGGTCGCGGGATCCAAACCTTCAAAAGCCAAATGGTGGCGCTTGATAAAACGCCGGCAAAGCCCCAGGCTGCGCCAACGGTAGGTCTTGATAAGACTCCAGGCCAAAACAACGACCCAAATGGGGAAAAGCAGGATGCCAACGCAAACAATTCTGGCTAAAATTCGGCGGCGGGTCTGGCGGATCCTCAGCGCGAGGTTATTCTTGAAATGAACCGCATTTTGCATGGGTCTCCCCCAAAACCGGGGTCGAAGCTACTGGAACAGTTGAAGATGGTCTTGGTGCGTTTGGAGCACTTTTTCGGCGTCGGCGAGCTTCTCGCGTTCTTTGGCCACGACTTCCCCGGGAGCATGCTTGACGAAATCGTCGTTGGAAAGCTTTTGGCGCATCGAGCGGATCCACTTGCTCAATTCCTCGATTTTCCCGGAAAGCCGTTCGCGTTCCTTCGCGGGGTCCAGGACCCCTTCGATCCGGATGAAAACCTCGATTTCCGCATAGGCGTTCCCGACCCAGGCTTTGGTCTTTTTGAAATCACTCTGAAACGCCGCTTCCGAAAGCCTTCCGAGGGTCTTGATTTGCTCATAAAACGCCGCGGCCGCTTCAAGGGCCTTGGCGTTCCTGGATACCAGAACGGCGCTCAAGGCCTGAGCCGGCGGAATATTGAGGCTGGCGCGAAGATCCCGGATTCCCACGACCGCCTGCTGGATCAGCCCGAGGGCCTTTTCGGCTTCAAGGTCCTCGAAGAGTTCACCGGCCTCCATCGGCCAGGCCGCAAGCGACAGCGTTTCGGGCCAAGAGGCCTTGTCCTGCGCCATTTCCTTCAGCGTTTGCCAGATTTCCTCGCTGATAAACGGCATGAAAGGATGAAGCAAGCGCATGATTTTTTCTAGCGTAAAAAAGAGGACTCGGCGGGTCCGTGCCCTGTCATCGGCCGAGGCGCCAAGCAAGGTCGGCTTGACGAGCTCGATGTACCAGTCGCAAAAATCATTCCACACGAAATGATAAAGAACGCCCGCGGCTTGGCTCATGGCAAAGCCGTCGAGGGCCTTGTCGATTTCTGAGGTCACTTTGGCAAGGCGCGAGAGGATCCAGCGGTCGGCAAGGGCAAGTTGGCGCGGGTCCAGGCCCAACCGGGCGGCCCCTTGAGAAAAGTCACTCATGTTCATCAGCGCAAAGCGGGCCGCGTTCCATATCTTGTTGGTAAAATTCCGACCCACTTCGAATTTTTCGCGGGAAAGGTAGACGTCCTGCGCTGAAAGCATCACCAAGCTGTAGCGGAGGGCATCGGAGCCCATCTCCCCGATCACTTCCAGGGGGTCGATCGCGTTGCCGAGCGACTTGGACATCTTGAGACCGCTTTGCGCCCGCACCGTCCCGTGAATATAGATCCGCCGGAACGGGACCTCTCCCATGAATTCGAGGCCCGCCATGATCATGCGCGCCACCCAGAAGAAGATGATCTCGGGCGCCGTGCACAAATCCGAAGTCGGATAAAACCGCCGGAGGTCCCCCGACGGCTCCGGCCAGCCGAGGGTCGAAAAGGGCCAAAGCCAGGAGGAAAACCAGGTATCCAGAACATCGGGATCCTGGCGGAGCACAACCTCGCGGCCATGCTTTTCACGCGCCCGGGCCTTCGCTTCCTCTTCGGTCCTCGCGACGAAGAAATTCCCGTCTTCGTCATACCAAACCGGAATCTGATGCCCCCACCAGATCTGGCGCGAAATGCACCAGTCGCGAATGCCTTCGAGCCAATGCGTGTAGACCTTCGTCCACCGGTCGGGATAAAAAACCGTCTTGCCTTCCGCGTGTGCCTGAAGCGCCTTATCGGCAAGCGGTTTCATCTTTACAAACCACTGCTTCGACAGATAAGGCTCGACCATCGTGTTGCACCGGTAGCAGTGACCGACAGCGTGCAGATGCGAATCGCGCCGCACGAAAAGGCCTCGGGCCTCGAGGTCCTCGATGATTTTTTTCCGCGCGTCGAAGCGGTCCATCCCGCAGTAGGGCCCGCCGTTTGCATTGACCTTCCCGTCGGGCCCGAGCACGTTGATTTGCTCGAGGCCGTGTCGCGCTCCCATGGCAAAGTCGTTCGGGTCATGAGCCGGAGTGACCTTCACCATCCCGGTCCCGAATTCCGGATCGACGAAATCGTCTTCGATAACCGGGATCTCGCGCCCGAGAAGCGGCAGGACCAGTTTTTTTCCGGCCAAGTGCCGGTATCGGGAATCCCCGGGATTCACCGCCACCGCCGTGTCGCCGAGCATGGTCTCGGGCCGAGTGGTCGCGACAACGATGTGGTCCTCGTTGATCTTCTCGGCGGCAGTCCCCGCGCCCGCAATCGGATATTTGATGTGATAGAGAGCGCCTTGAACGTCCTTGTGGGCGGCCTCTTCGTCGGAAAGGGCGGTCTGACAGCGCGGGCACCAGTTGATGATATAGTGGCCCTGATAAATGAGGCCCCGCTCGTAAAGCGTCACAAAGGCTTCGCGCACGGCTTTGGACAAGCCCTCGTCCATGGTAAAGCGCTCGCGCGTCCAGTCGCAGGAGGCTCCGAGGCGGCGCAGCTGGCGGGTGATCGTCGAGCCGTGCTCGTCTTTCCACTTCCAGACTTCTTTGAGAAAATTTTCACGCCCGAGCTGCTGGCGGGTTTTTTTCTCCTTGGCGAGTTTTTTCTCGACGACGTTCTGGGTGGCAATGCCCGCGTGGTCGACCCCGGGAACCCACAAGGTGTCGCAGCCCTTCATCCGCTGCCACCGGACCAGAATGTCCTGGATCGAATTGTTCAGGGCGTGGCCCATGTGCAAAATGCCGGTCACATTCGGCGGAGGGATGACGATGACATACCGGTTTCCGGAATCGGTCCCGCTCATCGAGTCGCTTCGGGGCCGGAAGTACCCCCGGGATTCCCACACCTCATACCATTTGGCTTCGGTTTCGGGGGCGTTATAACGAGGGGACAATTCCCGGACGGGGCTCACGAGGATTATCCTTTGAGAAGTTTGTATTCGATGGCTTCCACCAGAGCTCGCCAGCTGGCTTCCACGATATTTTCATGGACGCCGACAGTCGTCCACTCCCGGCCCCGGTCTTGAAACTGGATAAAAACGCGAACCTTGGCCGCCGTGCCGGCGTCTGAATTGACCACCCGAACCTTATAGTCGGTCAGGTGGATCTCGTCGATCACGGGATAGGAATCCCGCAGCGCTTTGCGAAGGGCGCGGTCGAGCGCGTTGACCGGGCCGTCCCCGTCGGCCACCTCGAAAAATTCACGGCCCCTGGCGACCAAGCGGACTTCCGCCACAGATTTCGGAGACGCGCCGCCGATCTCCTCGGTACGCACCGATACGGTTTTCACGTCAAAAAAGGTCCCCTGCTTGCCCATGAGCCGGTGCATGAGGAGCTCAAAGCTGGCCTCGGCCGCCTCAAACTGATAGCCCTCGTGCTCGAGTTTTTGGATCTCCGCAAGGATCCTCCGGGTCTCGGGAGACTCCTTGTCGAGCGGGATCCTGAGCTCGCGCGCCTTGAGCATAATGTTCGTCTTGCCTCCAAGCTCCGAGACCAGATACCGGCGGTTATTGCCCACGGCCTTCGGTTCGACGTGCTCGTAGGTGCGCGGGTTCTTCATCATCGCGTTGATGTGGACCCCGCCTTTGTGAGCGAAGGCCGAACGCCCCGTGAAGGGCTGATTCGTGGGAAT
This sequence comes from Candidatus Omnitrophota bacterium, assembly GCA_041666865.1. GTDB lineage: Bacteria > Omnitrophota > Omnitrophia > Omnitrophales > Aquincolibacteriaceae > JBAYGD01. The sequence goes on from JBAYGD010000003.1 coordinate 84,456, forward strand.
CACCATGTTGCAGATCTCGGCCACATAATGCGACACGGAGGTCAGCGATTTGAGGGCCGCCGGAGGAAGGCACGGGCGGCCGAGCTTCAGCTGCAGGACGGCAATGACGCTCGTGAGATTGACGTTCCCGCAGCGCTCGCCGTAGCCGTTGATCGTGCCCTGGACGAGGACGCACCCCTCGCCGACGGCCTGGATGGTGTTGGCGACCGCATGCTCGGAATCGTTGTGGCAGTGAATCCCGAGCGGAACTTTGACGGCGCGCTTAACCCGGAGAATAGCCCTGCGGACCTCGTGCGGAAGCGAGCCTCCGTTCGTGTCGCACAAGGTGATGTTGTCGGCTCCGGCGCGCGCGGCCTGCTGAAGAGTTTTCAGAGCATAATCGGGATTGGCCTTGAAGCCGTCGAAGAAATGTTCAGCGTCGTAAATCACCTCGAGCTTTTTGGCCTTCAGGTAATGGACCGTGTCGTAAATCATCTCGAGGTTTTCCTTCAGCGACGTTTTGAACACCTCCGCAACATGAAAGTCCCAAGACTTCCCGAAAATCGTCACCGTCTTGGTCCCGGCCTCGAGCAGCGCCTTGACCTGCGGGTCTTCGCTCGCCTTGGTATGCGGGCGGCGCGTCGATCCGAAAGCGGCGATCTTGGCGCGGCGGATCCCGGCTTTTTTGACGTCACGGAAAAACGCGAGGTCCTTGGGGTTCGAGCCCGGCCATCCTCCTTCAATATAAGGGATGCCGAACTTGTCGAGGCGCTTGGCGATCAGGATCTTGTCGTGTACCGAGAGGCTCATGCCCTCCGACTGCGTCCCGTCCCGGAGCGTCGTGTCGTACAGCAGGATTTTTTTCATTTCCCCTTTTTCCCCAGCCCGAACTCCTGGTGAATGACGCGGACGGCTTCCTTGCCCTTCTCGCCGTCGATGACGCACGAAATCTTGATTTCGGAAGTCGAGATCATATCGATATTGATCCTCTTGCGCGCAAGAGCGGCAAACATACGTGAGGCAATACCCGCGTGAGCCTTCATGCCGACCCCGACGATCGAAACCTTGGCGATGTTCTCGTCGCAAACGACCTGCTTGGCGCCCGATTCCCGGACCACCTCTTTGATCACGGTCATGGCGCGCGCCAGCTCGTTCTTGAACACGGTAAACGAAATGTCGGTGGTGTTCGTCTGCGTCTTATTCTGAATGATCATGTCGATATTGACGTTCGCTTTGGCCAAACGGGCGAAGATCCTGGCCGCAACGCCGGGCTTGTCTTGAACCTTGAAAATCGTAATCTTGGCTTCGTTCTGGGCCAAAGCCACGCCGCTGACCACAATCTCTTCCATTTTTTTCGTCTCCTTTGTAATCAAAGTTCCGTTGACCTCGCGAAACGAACTGAGGACATAGATGGGCACGTTGAATTTTTTTCCGACCTCGATCGAGCGAGAATGCATCACCGCGGCCCCGAGGGCCGCAAGCTCGAGGATTTCGTCATAGCTGATGACATCGATCTTGCGGGCATCGGGGACGACCCTTGGATCGGCCGTGTAGACCCCGTCGACGTCCGTGTAGATTTCGCAGTGCTTCGCCTTCAGGGCCTTGGCAAGCGCCACGGCCGTCAGGTCGGAGCCGCCGCGCCCGAGCGTGGTGATCTCCCCGTTCAGGGTCTTGCCCTGAAAGCCCGCAACGATCACGATATTGCCTTCGTCGAGCGCCACCCGGATCCTGCGGGTATTGATGTCTAAAATCCGCGCCTTCGTGTGAAACTTGTCGGTAATGATTCCGACCTGCGGGCCGGTCAAAGAAATCGCCTTTTCGCCGATCGCGTGGAGCGCCGAGGCCAGAAGCGCCACCGACACCTGCTCGCCGGTCGAAAGGAGCATGTCCATTTCGCGCTCGCTCGGGCGGGAAGTGATCTGCGCCATGAGGTCAATCAACTCATCAGTCATGTCCCCCATCGCGGAAACGACCACAACCAATTCATGCCCTTGCCGTTTGGCTTTCACGATACGCCTGGCCACATTCCGGATGCGGTCGGCGTTTGCGACCGAAGAACCGCCGTATTTTTGAACGATCAAAGCCATACTTTCCCCCCGTGTCATTCGCTCTTGATGGATGATGCGCCGGACCCGCCGCCCGGGGCCTCGGGCTATTTTAAAAGCAGATATTCCAGCAATTCCGCGCCGTTTTTCATTTTGAGTTCCGAAACCTTCGCGGTCGTCTCCGTCAACTCTTCGATGTCGTCGCCGGTCACGTTCTTGCCCGCAATCACAAACGGAACCGCCTCGCGGGTGCGCTTGCGGGTCTTCCAAAGCGCCGCATGACAGGGTGTCACGAGGACGCGGACTTGCTTGACGTCTTCCAGGTATTTCTTCGCTTTAGAAAGAAGGAAGTGGTCGGCCGCCTCGATCGCCGTGATTTTCGCTCGGACGTCTCCGCGCCGGGAAGCCTCGTCAATCGCGTTGATGTGCACCACGACGAAATCTTTCTCTTCGAGGGCCGTCAGGAGCATCTTGCCTTTCTTCTCATAATCGGTTTCGAGGTCCCCCGTGGCGCCCTGGACTTCCAGAACGGTGAGGCCAGCTGCCCGCGCGATGCCTTTCGCAAATTCGATGCCCGCGACGGCCGCGCCCGACAGCCCCGACATCTCCTGAAACTTCTTGAGCCGCAAAGGCCGGCCCTGCCCCCACAGCCAGATCATGTTGGCCGGATTCTCTCCCAGGTCGACCCGGACCTGGTTGATCTCGTGATCCTGGAGGAGAAGCCTCGCGTCCATCATCAGCTTTTTTAGAAGTTCGTCCCCCGGACCTTTGGGGAAATAATCTTCCATCGGCTGGCCCGTGACCGCTTCGGGAGAATGGGTCCGCGCCGAGAGGGCCTCGAAGCCGTGCGAATCCTTGATCACCGCCACATGGCGGTACTCGGCCCCCGCAAAGAAACGGACAAAATCACTCCCGAGTTTTTTGTTCAGGAAATTGATGAGCGCGCGCGCTTCCTTGGTCGGGATCCGCCCGGAGGTCGGATCGGCCAGGCGTCCTTCTGCCTCCGTGATGAAATTCATGCGGAACGCCACTTCGTTATCCTCGAGCTTCAAATCCAGATTGGCCGCCTCCACCGGGCCGAGACCGGTGTAGACCTTGTCGGCGTCATAGCCGAGCAGATTCAGGAGGCTGACGTCGGGGGTAGGCTCGACTTTGTCGGAGCACAGGCGAACAAGCCCCACCTTTCCGACCTTCGCCAAATGATGAAGGTTGGGCGTTTTTGCGAGCTCGAGCGGCGTCTTGGTCCCGAGTTCCTCGACCGGCTGATCCGCCGCGCCCGACATTGCCACCACGATGTACTTCATGCTTCCACCACTTCCCGCAACTGGCCGATCTGCGGCTCGATTTTTTCGGTTTTATCTTGAAAACTCAGGGCATAATCGGGATCTTTGAGTCCCGCCCCGGTCAGCGTGATGACGATGCGAGTATTGTCCCGGAAATACCCTCTTTTGGCAAGGGCCATGACTCCCGCGACCCCCGCCGCCGAAGCCGGCTCGGCAAAGACCCCATCTTTCTCGGCAATCCACCGGTACGCCTGGGTAATTTCCTCGTCGGTCACCGCCTCAATCAGCCCTCCCGACTCGTCACGCGCAGCGACCGCTTGCTGCCAGCTCGCGGGATTTCCGATACGGATCGCTGTCGCGATCGTCTCGGGTTTTTCGACCGGATGACCGAGCACAATCGGCGCGGATCCCGCGGCCTGAAACCCCAGCATGACGGGAAGCCGGGTCGACTTTCCGGCCCGGCGGTATTCCTTGTACCCCTTCCAATAAGCGGTGATGTTCCCGGCGTTCCCGACCGGGATAACGTGATATTCGGGGGCATCGTCCAGGTCGTCGATGATTTCAAAAGCCGCCGTTTTCTGCCCCTCGATCCGGTAGGGATTCAGCGAGTTGACCAGCGTGATCTTGCCTTCCGAGGAGATCTCCTTGACGAGCTCGAGCGCCTGATCGAAATTCCCCTTGATGACGATGACCTTCGCGCCATAGCGGTACGCCTGCACGAGCTTTCCCTTGGCGATCTTGCCGTCGGGAATCAGAACAAAGCATTTGAGACCGCAGCGCGACGCGTACGCCGCCGCCGAAGCCGAGGTATTTCCCGTCGAGGCGCAAATCACGGCCTTGGAGCCTTCCTCGACCGCCTTCGAGATAGCCATCGTCATCCCGCGGTCTTTAAAGGAGCCCGTGGGATTCAGGCCTTCGAACTTGTAATAAATTTTGACGTTCTTCAGACCGAGTTCCCTCGGCAGGGCTTCAGACAAAATGAGCGGCGTGTGCCCCTCGTTCAGGGATACGATGGCCCGCGGATCCAGGGCCGGAAGATATTCCTGGTAGCGTTCGATGATCCCGATCTTGTGGACGTCTCTGGACTCGCTCATGACGATCAATTCCCTTCGATTCGGATGACTTGCGACGGATCGCGCACGATGCCCAGGCGGTCGATCCGCCCAATGGCTTTACGCAAGTCGTGTTCGAACGCATCATGGGTCAGGAGGATCAGCGGAACGACTTTGCCGGCGCTGCGCTCGCGCTGAATCACGTCCGAAATACTGATCCTGGATTTTCCGAGAACGCTGGAGATTTTTGCCAGAACGCCCGGGCGGTCCACCACCTGAAAACGCAAATAATACCGGGATTCGATCGAGGAAATGCTCTTGATCGCAAGTCGACGTCCGAGCGCCCGCATAAGGATCGCATCCTCGGTCAGCCGGGCCTCGCGACGGACCGCGATATCCACCAGGTCGGCCACCACAGCGCTCGACGTCGGTTTGGAACCCGCGCCGCGGCCGTAGAAAAGAACGTCCCCCACCTCATCTCCTCGGAACAGGATGGCGTTGAACGAGCCGTTGACGTTCGCCAAAATGTGGGATTTCGGAAGCAAAGTCGGCTGGACCCGTGCCTCCACCCCTCCCTTCGCGGCCTTGGCAATGGCCAAGAGCTTGATCCGATAACCGAACTCTTCCGCAAAAGCGATGTCGGCCCCGCGGATCCTTGAAATTCCTTCACAGTAGATGTCGCGAAAACGCACCCGGCCCCCGAAGGCCAAACGCACAAGGATCGCAAGCTTGTGGGCCGCGTCGATCCCCTCGACGTCGAAAGTCGGATCCGCCTCGGCAAAGCCCTTTTCCTGGGCTTCCTTGAGAGCAGCGCCAAAGTCCTGCCCCGATTCGGTCATGCGGGTCAGGATGTAATTGGTCGTGCCGTTGATGATGGAGTGGATAGAATCAAAGCGGTTTGCGATCAGGCCTTCGCGAAGGGCCTTGATGACGGGGATTCCTCCCCCGACACTGGCCTCAAAGAAGACCCAGCGGCGCATCCGGTGGGCCAGGGTAAAAATTTCGTCGCCGTGCTCGGCCAGAAGGGCTTTGTTGGCCGTCACCACATGTTTGCCGCGGCGTAGCGCCTCGAGAACAAGTTCCCGGGCCGCCCGGGTGCCGCCGATCAGCTCGACGATGACGTCGATGGCAGGATCCGAGACCACCGACAGCGCGTCGGCCGAAAAGCGCCCGGGAGGAACCTTCAGCTTACGGGCTCTGCCGGCATCTTTGTCGGCCACCCGGCAAATCTCAAGGTCCACGCCGATTTCATTACGGAAATAGGATGATTTGTCTTTCAGCAGCGAATAGACGCCCGAGCCGATCTGCCCGAGACCGAGGAGCCCGATGCGAAGCTTTTTCATGAGTGCACCCTTGATGACTTAAAAATCGCCTAAACTGACGGAAAATGCGGGGGTAGTATATCGCAGGGGTATCAAAAAAGCAAACCACCCACTGCTGAATTCCTGATGTTCAAAAATCGAAAGTTTCGGTATACTAATGCCCGTCAAACAGGAGGCAACGTGAAAGCGCACAAAGGATTGTGGATCGTTTTGATTTTGGCCGGAGCTTTTCTTCAGGCCGGCGCCGCAAGGAACCGCGGGCAATATGACGAGGAAGCACGGGCGCAAGAGAAACTCGAAAAGGAGGCCACCAAGGAAAATAAGCCGTCGGAACGGAAAAATCCCGCCAAGGGGATGGTCCAAGGAGTTAAGGAAACCACGTTCGATTCTACGGAGCAGCTGCTTTCGGATACAGCCGAAGGGACCAAGGACGGAGCTCCCGTCGTCGGGACCATCGACGGAGCCCGGGAAGGAAGCGGCAGGGCCGTCGACACCGCCATCAAGGGCGCCTTCAAGGTCGCAACCCTCGGCTATGCCGATGTCAAGAAAGTCGACGTCCAGGAACCCAAAGCGGATTCGGACGATGTGACGAAGTTCCGAATCAATCTTTAGTACGCTGTACCGCTTACCTCTAAAATCTAATGTCAGGCGGTACAAATCCGTCCGGACGGTTCTCTCAGGAAAGCTTTTTCCCGAGGTATTCCCCGGTCAGGGTTTTCAGAAACTCGGCGACCCGGGAAGCTTCTGCGTCACTCATCGGATTCTCAGTCTGGTATTTGGCCATCACTTTCACCGCTTGAGTGAGATCCCCCGTGGATCCGTCGTGAAAGTAAGGATAGGTCAGCGCGATGTTCCGGAGCGTCGGCACTTTGAAGAAGTGCCTGTCCTCTTCTTTCTTCGTGACGTTGTAGCGCCCGGCGTCGGCCTCCGTCACGTTCCCGCGATCAGCAAAGTAATTCCTCCGAAGCCCCATTTTTTCATAGGATTGCCCACCCACGATTTTTCCGACATGGCAGGTGTAACATCCCCTCTGGCGAAAGAGCCTCAGGCCTTCCCGCTCCCGCGGCGTCAAAGCCTCCGGGTTTCCTTTCAGATACCGGTCGAAAGCCGAGTCGGGCGTCACCAGCGTCTTTTCGAATTCGGCAATCGCATCCTGAATATTGCCGGCAGATAGTCCGTCCCGGTAGACGGCCCTGAACTGCTCCGTAAACGTTGAGTCCTTGGAGAGGGTGGCCAGCACGTCCGGCCAGTTGGCCCCCATTTCCTTGGGATTCGTAACAGGTCCTCCGGCCTGTTCCTTCAGGTCTTTTGCGCGGCCGTCCCAAAACTGCACAAAATTAAAGACCGCGTTAAAAACCGTCGGCGCGTTGATCGGCCCGAGCTGGTCGCGGATGCCCGTTGAAACCTTTTCCCTGTCGGTTCCTCCGAGCGCGAGATCGTGACAAGTGGCGCAGGAAATCTTTCCGTCCCCCGAGAGGCGGACGTCGTGGTAGAGCTTGCTGCCAAGCGTCACTTTCACCGGATTGGTCGGCACCTTGTCGGGAAGTGGCTGAAGCGCGTCGTCTTGGTGAAGCGGCGCCGCGAGGCGGGTTGCATAATGGGCCTTGCGGGTTTCATGAATGAAGTTCATGAAAAGACGCTTGTCTTCGGCGAGGAGGAGACTGTCCCAGTGCAGGGCCAAAAATTTGAGCGGAGGCATGCTCCCGTTTCCGGTCACATATTCCAGCTCGGCCAAAGCGGCCTCCCCCACGGGGCCCCCGCCGGGCGGATTAAAATGCCGTTGCGCGTTGAATCGCGCGGTCCCCGCCCGGATATCGGCGCCGATGATCTCGCGGGCCACCGGCCAGGCGGCATAATAAGGAACCTCGGCGTGAGGCGAGTGACAGCTGACGCATTTTTTTTCGAGAATCGGCCTGATCGCGGCAGCCGCCGGGCCCGTCTGGGCATACTGCCGGAACGGCGTCCCCTTAAAAATCAGGATGTTTGAAACCGGCAGCGCGAGGCCCCCCGCAAGGGCAAGAGCCGCGAGAATCAGAAGTTTTTTCATGCTCATTTCCTTTGGGGTTAAAGCGTTTTCATGTCGATGACGAAGCGGTACCGGACATCGGCCTTGAGCATCCGGGTATAAGCCTCTTCGAGTTTCTGGACGCCGATCAGCTCGATGTCCGCCGTAATATTGTGTTCGGCGCAGAAGTCCAGCATCTCCTGGGTCTCCCGAATTCCGCCGATCACCGAGCCGGCCAGGCTTCTTCGCTTCATGATGAGCGAGAAGGCATGCAACGCGGCGGGCCGTTCGGGAACGCCGATCAGCACCATGGTCCCGTCGCGGCGCACGAGGTTGATATAGGCGTTGAGGTCATGGTCGGCCGAAACGGTATCGAGGAGAAAATCGAAACGGCCCGCAAGAGCCTCAAGATTTCCGGGGACCCTCGTCGTCACGAAATGTTTGGCTCCGAAGCGGCGGGCGTCGAGTTCCTTGGCGATCGATGAGCTGAACACCGTCACTTCCGCGCCCATCGCCGCGGCGAGCTTGACGGCCATATGTCCAAGCCCCCCCATTCCGATGATCCCCACGCGCTGGCCGCGGGTTACTCCGAAATGCCTGAGCGGCGAATAGGTCGTGATCCCGGCGCAAAGAAGCGGCGCGGCGTTGGCGAGGGAAAGTTTCGCGGGAATCCTCAGCGCATAATTTTCATCCACGACGATCTGGGAAGAATATCCGCCGTAGGTCGGCGTCTTCTTGTCTTTCTCGGTCCCGTTGTAAGTCCAGACCGTATGCTCCTCGCAATACTGCTCGAGGCCTTCCTGACAGCTCGGGCACGCGCGGCAGGAATCGACGAAGCAGCCCACCCCCGCCAGATCGCCCGCTTTGAACCGCTTGACCCCGGAGCCGATACGAACCACATGGCCGACGATCTCATGGCCGGGAACCATCGGGTAGATCGAAGTGCCCCATTCGTTGCGCGCCTGATGAATGTCGGAATGGCAAATGCCGCAATAATCGATTTCAATCAGAATGTCCTGGGCCCCGGGTTCGCGGCGTTCAAAGCTGAAGGGCTCAAGCCGGGCAGCGGGTCCCCGGGTGGCGAATCCTCGTGTCGGGATCATGGCAGGTCCTCCTCCTCGGGTCTTACGTTTCAAGATCTTGTCAAAAGAAGCTGGTCAGGTCTCTATTCTACCGCCGTATGGCAAAATATCAAACGCCAATGCACGTGAAGGCGGGGGACTGTGCTCCGCCTTCACGTCCCAAAAAAAGAGCCACATCCGCTTTCCCGGATGTGGCTCCCCAGAAAAAAAACTTGTGAACGTAAGCTAGGCTTTTCCCGCCTGCTTATAGTTTTCGACCGTCGCAGGCTTGCCGAGCTCGTAAACTTTCTTCCCGTAAGCGTTCAGCTCGTGTTTGCCGTCGTCCTTCTTGGGCAAAGCGTCTAGGTGACAGGACGCGCACTTGGGTTTCTCCCCCGGAAACGCTTCCTTGTATTTTTTCATTTCGTCCATGTCGGCGCGCGCGGTCGAAAACACGGCCAAAGTCAAAAAAACGGCAAGACCCGCGACTGAGATGAAAGGCTTCAGCGTCATCGATTGCTCCCTCCGTTTATCTGCTATTTCAGGTATGATCAAAACCGGCCCCTTCGTTCGAGTACGCTGTGGCGGCACTCAAGGCCTATCTATTATGGATATCCGGTGAGACGATCTCAAGCAGTTTATTATTCAACCTCAAAGGTTGAACTGGAGGTCGTAGAGCTTCTTGTAGGCCCCGCCCGACTCAAGGAGCGATTCATTCGTTCCTTCCTGGATGATCTTGCCGTCCTGGAGGACGATGATCCGGTCGGCCCGCTGTACGGTCGAAAGCCGGTGGGCAATCACAAAAACAGTCCTGCCCTGCATCAGATTCTCGAGCGCCTTCTGGACCTCGCGCTCGCTTTGCGTATCCAGGTGAGAAGTCGCCTCATCGAGCACCAAAATAGGCGGATCCTTGAGAATCGCCCGGGCGATTGCCAGGCGCTGGCGCTGGCCGCCCGAAAGCTTGAGGCCCCGCTCTCCGAGCTGCGTCTGGTAGCCCATCGGCAGTTCCTCGATGAAATGATCGGCATAGGCCCCCGCCGCGGCCCGATGGATCTCTTCGATCGAAGCGTGCGGCTTCCCGTAGCTGATGTTCTCGGCGACGCTCATATTGAACAGAATCGTATCCTGCGAAACAATTCCGATCAGCTCGCGCACGGAGTGCAGGGTCAGGCTTCGGATGTCCTTGCCGTTGATGCGAATGCCCCCTTCGGTCGGATCATAAAAACGCGGAAGGAGATTGACCATCGTCGTTTTGCCGGACCCGCTCGGGCCCACGATCGCAAACACCTCTCCGTGACGGATCCGGAACTGGATATGGTCGAGAACCTTTTCGCCGGTTTCGTAGGCAAAGCCGACCCCCTCAAAGGCGATCTCCTCGATCGTCCCCGTGAAAGGCACCGCCTCGGGGCCGTCCTTGATGCTCGGGACCGCGTCGAGAATCTCGAAAATCCTGCTTCCGGCGGCAATCGACTGCTGGATGGTGCTGTTCATCTTGCTCATTTTCTTGAGCGGCTCGTAGAAAATAAAAAGCGAAATGACGAAGGCCCCGAAGCGGTCCGCCGAAAGGTTCTCGATCGCGAACCAAATGGCGAGCGCCGCGCCCACGGCCCCCATGATCTCGATCAGTGGCCGCTGGATGATGCTGATCCGGATCGTCCTCTTAAAAAAATCAAAAACGTTCTTGTTGATCTTCGCGAACTTCTCGTTTTCATCCTTTTCCCGGTTGAAGGCCTTGACCACGTTGATCCCGGCCAGGGTCTCTCCGATAAAGGCCGTAATGTCGGCGGAGCGCTCCTGCATCTGCTTTGTGATCCTGCGCAGATTTTTTCCAAGCAGGGTGATGGGGATCGCCACCAGCGGAAAGATGGCGATGGCAAAAAAGGCGTACTTCCCGCCCCAAATGAAGACCATCGGAATGTTGTACATCACGACAAACGGCTGCTTGACGGCGTCGGTGACCACATCGGTGATCGCCCCCTGGATCGAGCCGACGTCGTTCATGATGCGGCTCAAAAAGTCCCCGGTGCGTCCCCGGGAATAGAAATCGTTCGACAGGCCTATGAGGTGCTTGTAAAGGTCGTCGCGGATCTTGCGGATGGCCGAAATGCCGACACTGGCCATGGCATAGGTCGAGAGATATTCGAAAAAGCTCCGCATCACGAAAACAGCCACCATAATGAAAGGGATCCACACGGCCGGAAACCGGATCTCCTGCATGAAGGGAACATGCGGGATATTATTGATAATGACTTCTTTTTTGTTCTGGAGGCCGTTGATGATCAGGTAGAGGGTGCCCGACACAAGGGCCGTCGCCAGGGCATAGCCCTGGGACGCCAGAAAAGCCAGGGCAATCTTGCCCCGGTAGGGTTTCACATATCCGAGGAGCCTACGATAGATCGTCCAACCGCTTTGTTTTTTCATGAAGAAGGGTTATTGTAACATATCGGTTGACATCCCTCAAGGGTATTTGCTAGGATGAACTCTCGCAATCGATCGTAACTGAATGTCCTCGAAGAGGTTAGGATGAAACCAAAGATCCGGGTCGGAGTGGTCGGCGTAGGGCATCTCGGCAAAGAGCACGCCCGTATCTACCATGAACTCCCCGACACCGAACTGGTCGGTCTTGCAGATCGGGACCCATCCAAAAAGGAGAAGGCGGACCAGTGCCAATGCTCCTTTTTCACCGAATACCGCGACCTCCTCGGCAAAGTGGATGCCGTCAGCATCGCGACACCCACGGGGACACACGCCGAGGTGGCCAGAGAGTTCCTGCGCTCCGGCATCCACACGCTGATCGAAAAGCCTATCACCTTGAAGCTCGAAGACGCCGATGAGCTGATCGAACTGGCCCGCGGACAAAAGCTGATTATGCACGTCGGACATATCGAACGGCACAATCCGGGGCTCAAGCGAATCGGGGAAATCGCGAAGAACATCCGTTTTTTTGAAATTCACCGGCTCGGGCCTTTTACCGGCAGGATCAACGATTGCGGCGTAGTGCTCGACCTTATGATCCACGACCTCGACATCGTCATGGGCCTTGTTAAGTCCGAGGTCGCAGGATTCGACGCCGTCGGCATCAACGTCCTCACGCCCTTCGAAGACATCGCCAATGTCCGCATCAAGTTCGCGAACGGAGCGGTCGCCAATCTGACCGCCTCGCGCCTGACCCCCGAAAAACAGCGCAAGATCCGTATCTTCCAGGACGACGCCTACATCTCGCTCGATTACGGCGAGCAATCTGCGAAGATCTTCCGGAAAATCGGGCCCATGATCACTCAGGAAAAAGTAGACATCCAGAAAGCCGAGCCCCTGCGCGAAGAGCTCAAATTTTTTATTTCCGAAATTCAGTCGGGGCAAAACAAGGGGCGCCCTGACGTCGCGGCCCGCGATGCCCTCCGCTTTGCCCTGGAAATCGTCGACCGGATCCAGAAGAATCATCCGGACGCGGCCTCTCTTCACCGCTGATCCCATGGCGAAAACTATTTTTATTCTCGCCGGCGAAGCTTCCGGCGACAACCACGGAGCCCATCTCGTCCGGGAGCTCAAAGCCCTGCATCCGGACCTCGAATTCACGGGCCTCGGTGGCCCCCGCATGGCGTCGGCCGGCGTCCGGCTCCTTCACGACATGACGCGCCTCTCGGTCCTGGGCCTGGGCGACGTCCTCCGGAAATATTTCGAATACCGGAAAATTTTTTACTCGGCCTTGGACGAAGCGCGCCGGCTCAAACCCGACGCGGTCATCCTCATCGATTCCCCGGCCTTCAATCTCCGGTTCGCCAAAAAGATCCGCCGGGCCTTTCCGGTCTTCTATTATATCTCCCCTCAAATCTGGGCGTGGGGCGGCCGGAGAATCCATACGATCCGCAGAACCGTGAGCCGCATGCTGGTCATTCTGCCGTTCGAGGAAGAGCTTTACCGCAAGGGCCGCGTCCCCTGTACGTTTGTCGGCCACCCCCTCCTGGATCAGGTCCGGCCGTCGAAACCCCGCGAAGCGCTCCGCCGCGAATTGGGCCTGGAAGCCTCGGAGCGGGCCATCGGACTTTTGTCGGGGTCCCGCGAAACCGAAGTCTTGAGGATTTTACCTCCGATGCTCGAAACGGCCCGCCGGATGAGAGCCCTGTGCCGTGAAGCCGTTTTTTACGTCTCCCTGGCTCCGAACGTCAACCCCGGCGTCTATGCGAAGATTCTCAAGCCCTATGCCGACCTCCCCTTGAGGACACCACCTCCGGGGAATCTCTATGATCTCATGACCGCGATGGATTTTGCCCTGATCGCTTCCGGAACGACGACCCTGGAAGCGGCCTTGCTCGGGGTCCCCTTTTTCCTTCTCTATAAAGCCAGCTGGTCGACCTACTTCCTGGGCCGGCAGTTGATCCGAGTGCCCTACCTGGGGCTGGTCAATCTCCTCGCCGGGGAAAGAGTCGTCCCTGAATTCATCCAAAACGACATCCATCCGGAAACAATCGCCCACGAAGCAAAAATCCTGCTTGAAAATCCGGAGCTGATCGAGGCCATGAAGGCCAAGTTCCGTGAAGTCCGAGAAAAATTGGGGGAGCCCGGCGCGAGCCGGCGCGCCGCCGAAACCATCCTTGCAAACATCTAGCTTACTTCTTCTGCGGGGGGTCCTGCGGAAGCTTCTGCCAGGCAAATTCGGGATAGATCACCGGCTCGTACCGGGCCGGATAGGGAATCAGGAAAGTGACCATTTCATACACGCCCGTGAGAGCCCGGCCCACGGCGTAGCAACCGCCGCGGCCTGCCGCAAGAGCCCAGCTTGGAGGAAAAGTTTCGCGTGTCTGCTCTTTCTGAAATTCGGTCGTCAGATCGATCGGGGAAAGGGCGACATTGAGGAAGCCGCGCTGAAGTTTTCGGACCGGGGAGCCTTCCGCCGCGATTTGCCCTTGCTCGCCAGGGCAAAGCTCTGAGGCCGCCGCCTGCGCGGAAAAAATCAAGCCCATGACCGTCGAAAGGACGAGCAGTTTTCTGAATTTCATAGCGGCCGATACTCTAACAAAAATCGACTCCCGAGGCAAGTTGCGTCTAACCCGGATGTCTCATCGCCAATGAGACATCCGCTCGTAAGAGCTTCCGAGCAAAGTGGTTAATCCTTTGCGAGGAAGGGTTAGTCTTTTGCACTCCGTTTTTTTGTGAGTGCAAAACTTTGGCTGTACTTCATACAGCCAAAGCGACTTTCTCATTGATTCGCAAAATCAATGAGAAAGTCGGGCTAGGTTTTGTTTTCGCTGTCTGATTTGAGGCCGTACCTTTTGATCTTGTAGCCAAGGATCCGCTCCGTCACCGCGAGCATCTTAGCCGCCTTGCGCTGGTTGCCACCCGCCTTGCGCAGCGCTTCCTCGACCATCCGCTTTTCGAGGGCCTCCACGGCCCCCGTAAGGGAAGCCGGCGGAGCCCCCGGCGCGTTTCTGGTCTCTGCAGACGATAAAGCCTCACCGCCTCCAAGCACCGTCTTGACTTCCGGGATCGGAAAATGCTCCGTCTCGAGGGTATCCGAAGTGGAAAGCACCACGGCCCGGGCCATCGCGTTCTCAAGCTCGCGAACATTGCCCGGCCAAGAATAATTCACGAGCGACTCCATGGCTGCATCCGAGATATAGCGGACCTTCTTGCCGTTTTCTTCGTTCGCTTTTTTCAGAAAATGGTTCACCAGGAGAGGAATGTCTTCCTTTCTTTCCCGAAGGGCCGGAAGAAAAATCGGCACCACATTGAGGCGGTAGTAAAGGTCCTCGCGGAAACGTTTGGCGGCCACCTCCTCCTCGAGATTTTTATTCGTCGCCGTAATCAGGCGCAGGTTCACGCGAATCGTCCCGGTCCCTCCGACGCGTTCAAACTCTTTTTCCTGAAGAACCCGCAGGAGCTTGACCTGGGTGCTCATCGGGATGTCGCCGATTTCGTCCAAAAAAAGCGTCCCGCCGTTGGCCAGCTCAAAACGCCCCATCTTGCTGGCTACGGCGCCCGTAAAAGCGCCCTTCTCGTAGCCGAACAGCTCGCTTTCAAGCAGGGTGTCCGGAAGTGCTGCGCAGGACACTTTAATAAACGGCTTTCCGGCCCGGTCGCTCGCGTAGTGGATCGCGTGGGCCACAAGCTCCTTGCCCGTTCCGCTCGCCCCGCGCAGGAGGACGGTTGCGGGAGTTTGACTGACCAGCTGGATCGAGGCATAGACGTCGGCCATGCGTTTCGACTCGCCAAGAATATTCGAAGGCCGGAACTTCTTCTGGAGCTCCTGCTGGAAGATCGTATTCTGCTGTTCGAGCTTCTGCCGCTCCCGCTTGCGCAGCCGGTGGAGCCGCACGGCCTGAGCCACGAGGGAACTGATGAGGGTGAGAAGCCGGACGTCTTCTTCGAAAGAAACATTTTCGCGGAAAAGCCGGTCCGCGCTCAAGACCCCGACTGTTTTTTGGTCCACTTTGATGGGAACGCAAATAAAAGAAACGTTCCGGCGGGCGATGTCGCGCGAACGCGTCCGGTTCAAAAACAGGGGCTCGTCGCCGATGTTGGGAACAACGATGGGCTCCCCCGTCGCGACGACCTTGCCGGTAATTCCCTCGCCGACGCGGTAGCGGCCCCTTTGAATCGCCTTGGTGTCGAGACCGTGCGCCACTTCGATCGCAAGCTCATTGGTCTCGTCATCGAGCAGGCACAGAGTCCCGCGCTCCATGCCCATCTTCTCGTGGAGAATGGTGAGAATCTGCCTCATGTTGCTCTCGAGTTCAAGCGAAGCATTGACGGCTTTCGCAATCTCATAGAGCGTGGCAAGTTCGACGAGCTCGCGCTCGAGCTTGGCTTCGTGCTTTGCGGGGCCATATGTCGGCTCGTCGGCGGACCCGGCCTTGCTGTTTTTCAAGGGGTGCTCCCCCCGGCCGGTTGGGCGCTCACGCCGTAGAGGACGATGCCCTTGGCATCGGCCTCCCGGATGAACTCTTCGAGATCCAAAAAAATCGTCTTCCCGGCCTCAAAGGCGAAGGCCCGCGCCTTGACGGCCGCCAGTTCTTTGAGCGTTTTCAGCCCCACGGCCGGAACGTCGAAGCGCATGTCTTGCCGGGGCTTGGCCACTTTGACGACGGTAACCCGCCCCCCCGCAAGTTCCCCTCCCCGGCGGATGGCGCGGTCAGTGCCTTCAATCGCTTCAATCGCCATAACGGCTTTTCTGCGAACCACCACCGTCTGACCGATATCGAGGCCCGCGATCGCCTTGGCCGTTTCATAACCGAAGGCGATGTCTTCGAGGACTTCCTTGGAGGGCTTCCGTTTCCCGAGAGGGCCCGCCCCGGGCAGGGCATCCCGGAGGTAATAAGTGGAATCCATCAGATCAATGCCCTGGGCGTGGAGGTAATCGGCAATCCCGCCCAAAAGCGAGTCGTCTTTGAAATCCCGGGTTTTCATGACGACCTTGAACATCTCGAAATCGGGACGGACATTTTCCTGGAACAGCCGGACCTTCTCGATCTTGCCCGCCATCACGGCCTCATGAACGCCCTCGCGCCGGAAGAACTTGACGATCCGTCCAAGCTCGCCGAGCTTCACCCACTGGAAGGCGTCCGAGAGCTTTTCCAGAATCGGGTCGGCTTCCTTCTCGACGGCGCAGACGACGGTCCGGTGCCCTTCGCGATGGGCTTCCTTGACCACAAAAACGGGAAAACGGCCGTTTCCCGCGATCACTCCGACAGTTTTGCTCATGTTCAGAAAATCCTCCGGGGGCCCCAAGCCTCTTCACGCACGCGTCCGGAAAGACAAACCAGGACGCCCGCGCGGTGGCTCAGCGGCAAATGCCGCGTTCGGATTGTTTCAAAAATTCGAGGAGGTCAGCCACCGCACGCGAGGAGGAATTTTCCGCGCTCAGAGTCGCAATGGCCTTTTTCAGGGTAAGACCCGATTTGAAGACGATCCTGAACGCATTCTTCAGGGCATCCTTGTCCTCTTTCGTAAATCCGGCCCGGTCGAGGCCGACCACGTTAATACCGTAAACACGGGCCGGGTGGCCGTCAGCAATGGTATACGGAGGCACATCCTGAACCACCTTGGTGCAGCCTCCAATCAAAGACAGCTTCCCGATCCGCACGAACTGGTGGACGGCACTCAAGCCCCCGATGATCCCGCGGTCTTCGACGATGACGTGGCCCGCCAGGGTCGCCGCGTTGGCCAAAGTGGCATCATTGCCGATCACACAGTCGTGGGCTACGTGGCTGTAGGCCATTAAGAGGTTATCGCTGCCGATGACGGTGGCGGTTCCGTCCTTCGTGCCGGGATTGATGGTGACATACTCGCGGATCTTATTGCGGTCGCCGATGCGCAAATAACTCATCCCACCGTCGAATTTCTTGTCCTGCGTCATACTTCCGACGACGGCTCCCGTGAAGATTTCGTTGTCGCAGCCCAAGGTCGTGTGCCCCTCGAGGGTCACACGCGGCCCCACCACCGTCCGGTCTCCGATTCTGACCGTTCCGGCGATACAGCAGAAAGGGCCGATCTCGACCCCTTCCCCGAGTTGGGCCCCCGGGTCCACAATCGCCGTCGGATGAATCATCACCGATCGACCACTGCGAACTTCACCTCCGCTTCGCATACCAGCTTCTCCCCCACGTAGGCCAGCCCGAGGCACTGCCCGGTTCTTGCTCTGATTTTCTGCACTTTGACTTCCATCCGCAAAACATCGCCGGGAGTCACCGGGGCTCTGAACTTTGCGGAATCGATGCTCATGAAATAGGCGATCTTCCCGTGATTTTCGGCTTTGCTCAGCATCACGACCCCGCCGACTTGCGCCATCGCCTCGATGATGAGGACTCCCGGCATCACCGGGTGCCCTGGGAAATGCCCCTGGAAAAAGTAATCGTTCATCGTCACCTGCTTGTATCCGACCGCCCCCACCCCGGGCTCAAATTTTTCGATGCGGTCGACAAACAAAAAGGGATAGCGATGCGGAATGATCTTTTGGATCTGTTCGACTGTCAGGCTAGAGGGGTACGACACGTTGGCCTCCTGCTTTGTTTCAGATTCCATGACCAGTTTCCTCACGAATTCCACGTTAAGCGCGTGCCCGCTCCTGCTGGCGATCACATGCCCCCGGATGAACCGGCCCGCCAGGAACAAATCTCCGAGGAGATCCACGATCTTGTGGCGGCAGGCCTCGTTGGGATATCTCAGGGTATTGTCGATGGGAACGTTCTGTTCGAACACCAGCGTATTGGCCAGGTTCGCACCCTTCCCGAAGCCCTTGGCCAAAAGGAGCTCGGCCTCCTGCTTTAGGCAAAAGGTCCTTGCCGCAGCCAATTCGCTTTCGAAAACCTCAGGGAGGACCCGCAGAGTCATGAACTGGTCGCCCAGGTCTTCGTGCCGGTAACTCAGCGTATAGGAAACGCTGAAATGCGGCGCCGGCAAAAGCACGATGGATTGGTCGCCCCGGTCGCAAAAAACCGGCCGAGCGATCTCAATCCATTTGCGCTCGGCGTCCAGTTCTTCGAGCCCGACACCCATGAAGGCCTCCGTAAATTCCCGGGCGCTTCCGTCCATCGCCGGAATTTCCTCTCCGTCGACCTCCACCAAGGCATTGTCGATCCCGAGTCCGTGGAAGGAGGCCATGAGATGCTCGATCGTCCTGACCACCCCTGTTCCGACCGCAAGCGCCGTCTGCCGCGCATCATCGCTATGGACATTTTCGATGCAAGCCTTGACGCGAAGGCCCGGATCCAAATCCACCCGCGAGAAAAGGATGCCGGCGTCCGAGCCCGAGGGCAGGACGCGCAGGCGAACCGGGATCCCCGTATGGATCCCGTTGCCCTCGAAAGAAACTTCGCTTTTTAAGGTCCTCTGCTTCATGGGTCGTTCGATTCCCCTTTGCGATTTATTTTTTCTTCGAATAATTCGAATTCAGCTCGGTCAGAATATCCTGGGTCACGTCGAACTTCGGATTGTGGTAGACCAGGACGCGCTCGTTGAAAATGAAGTCGACGGCTTTGCGCTCCCCGTAACGCTGAACGGTGTCGTCGATATCCTGGAAGATTTCCTTCAGGATCTTGTTTCTCTGCTGCGTCAGGTCCCGCTGGGTCACTTGATCGAAGTCCTGGAGGGTGCGGACCTTTTCATCGATGCCCTCCTGCTTTTTGGCTTTGGCGTCATCGGCCAAAAGCGCAAGCTCGTCCTTCATCTGCTTGACTTCCTTGACCAGAATCTGCCGCTCGTCTTCCTTCTGTTTCCCGAGCGCCTGGAAGGAATTGTCATTGTCCTTGGTCTTCTGGTATTCCTCGACGACTTTTGCGACATCAACAAACGCGTAACTGCCTTCGGCAGCCAGCGCGGCCCTGGAGCCCCACGCTAAAACGATCGCCGTCAAAATGAGTCCAACCACTGCAAGTCTGCTTTTCTTCTTCATCGCTTCTTCTCCTTGGTTAGATTTACCTTTAAAAGCCACGCCCAAAACTGAATTCAAAACGGCCGTTTTCATTTTTCTCATCCGGATTGGCCACCGGATATCCGTAATAGAACGCGATAGGGCCAATCGGAGTCTTCATCTTGAGCCCCGGGCCGACGCTCATGGCGACCTCGTTAAACCCGAAGTCGAAAGTATCCGAATTCACCTGCCCGGCATCCATAAAAACCGCGCCCCGGAAACCCTCCAGGTAGGGAATGGGAACAGAATACTCCATGTTGATGATAGCCATCGACTGGCCTCCGACGGCATCCCCGTTTTCCATGGGACCAACCCTGCGGTATTCGTAACCGCGGACCGTCCCCAAACCTCCGGCGTAAAAACGGTCGAAAACAGGAACCTCGTCGGAACCGCTGAGCGAGTCGGAAACGCCGACCCTGGCCTTCATTTCCAGCAAGTGCTTTTTGAAAACATTCCAATAATACGTATAAGCGGCGTTCAAGATGTAATAACTCTCGTCTCCCCCGAGAAAAGTCCCGATGA
The DNA here is from genome assembly GCA_041666865.1 of Candidatus Omnitrophota bacterium. Classification (GTDB taxonomy): domain Bacteria; phylum Omnitrophota; class Omnitrophia; order Omnitrophales; family Aquincolibacteriaceae; genus JBAYGD01. Next base: position 104,130 of record JBAYGD010000003.1, read on the forward strand.
GCTCGCCGCCGAGCGAGGCCAGTTGTCCCTTCATCGGACTGATGATGCTATCGCGGGTGTCGTAAGAGCCGAAAGTCTTCATACGCGAAAGCCATGTCTTCCCGTCGAATTTCCGGACGGTATCCGGGGCATCGTCGGCAAGGTCATAAAGCTCGACCCTCTCGAAGGTATACCCGCCGCCCGCGCGGAAAACGTCCTTGAAGGCCCTCGACAAGGTGGTCCCGGCCCCGAGGCGCCCTTCGTTATAATCGACGTTCTTGTCGTCGCGACGCGTATTGTAAAGGTCCGTGCTTAACGCATACGGGCGGTTGAAAAGATAGGGCTCCGTAAAATTAAGGTTGAAATTCTGGCTGATCGTCCCGATGCGCGCTCCGAGGGAAACCGACTGCCCGCCTCCGGTGAAGCGCGGCCAGTTGAAAAGATCGAAATTGCGCTGGGCGATTTCGGCGAAGCCGACGAGATTGTCCACGGAGCTGATCCCGCCTCCGAACGACAGCTCTCCGGTCCGCTTTTCCTTGACGCGGAAAATGAGGTCCTTGCGGTTCGGGGTCTGCGTCGGCTCCGTGTCATAGGTGATTTCTTCGAAATAATTCAGGTTTTCGAGGCGCTGCTTCGACTTCTTGATTTTTTCACCGTCAAAGCGCTCTCCCGGCCGGATCCGAAGCTCGCGGCGGATGACCATATCCTTGGTTTTCGTGTTGCCCCGGACCACCACCTTCTCGACGAAGTAAAGGTCCCCTTCCTCGATCTGATAGGTGACGTCCACTTTCCCCGTGTCTTTGTTGAGGCCGATGTCGGGCACGACCCGGGCGTCCATGTATCCCTGCTCCTGATAATAATCGCGGGCCGCCTCGACGTCCTTGGAGAGGTAATATTGGGAATAGGTCATCCCCGGCAGCATCTCGAGCCGCTGCCAGATCTCGGATTCTGGGAAGAGCTTGTTGCCCTGAATCTTGATCTCTCCGGTCACGTAGTGTTTGCCCTCTTCTGCGCTGATCGCAATCAGAATCGCGCGATGCTCCTTGTCGTAATCGAAACGAGGTTCGACCCGGACGTCCAGATAACCTTCCTGCTGGTAATAAAGCTTGATCCGCTCAATGTCTTTCTGAAACTTGCCCTCGTTGAAGACGCCCCTGCGGAAAAGCCAGAGGTTCCGTTGCTTGGTCTTCATCAGCTTGGCCAGCTTCTTGGGCTTGAACGCTTTCACCCCTTCGAACTTGACGGAGCGGATGCGGTAGGATTCGCCCTCCAGGATCGTAATCGTCACGATGGCCTCTTTGGTCGTCGAATCGACGTCGGCCTCCGACTGCACGTCGACAAACCGGTAGCCCTTCTCGGCGTACATCTTCCGGATTTCCTCGACGCCCTGCTTGACGGCCTGGCGGTCAAGGATCTGGCCTTCCACGACCTTGAGAGTTTTGCGCAGCTTCTCTTCCTTAAAGATACTGAACCCCTTGATCTTGATCGTCCGGATGATCGGTTTCTCGACGACGCTCACGACGAGGACATAGCCCTCGGGCTTTTCCTCCACTTCCATCTGGATGTCTTCGAAAAAGCCGGCGCTGTAAAGCCGCTTGACGTCGCCGTTGACCGTTTCCTGCACGAGCTGTCCGCCCTTTCGGGACTGGATTTTACTCAAGATCGTGTTGGTACTGACGATCCGGTTGCCCTTGACCTGGACATCGGCAATGATGTTCGGCTGTTGGGCAGGGCTTTGCTGCGTGGGAGCCGCGGGCTTTCCCGCGGCGGCAGGCTCGGCTGCTTCGGGCGCTTCATCGAGGGCCTGGACCGCCTTCGCGAGCTCGTCGCTTTTGCCCCCGGATTCCTGAGCGTATCCGGCGAGAGCTCCGGCGAGCAGGGCCAGAAAAAAAACAGACCAAAAACGCCGACTCATGACATATCCCCTTCCCGATGCTGAAACTCCGGATTCTCGAAACGCGTCAGGTCCTTCAAAAAGACGAGGTCGCAAGTTCCGATCGGCCCGTTACGCTGTTTGGCGATGATGGCCTCGGCCTTGTTTCTATTTTCCTCGGTAGGATTGTAATATTCTTCGCGAAAAAGGAAAACAACTAAATCTGCATCCTGCTCGATGGCTCCCGACTCCCGGAGATCCGAAAGCTGGGGACGGTTTCCGGTGCGGCTTTCGACGGCGCGCGACAGCTGGCTGACGGCGATCACCGGCACCCTGAGTTCGCGCGCAAGCGCCTTGAGAGAGCGCGAAATCTCGGAGATTTCCTGCTGCCGGCTTTCCGCGCGCCCCACACCCTGCATGAGCTGCATATAGTCGATCACGATGAGTTCCACCCCGTGCTGCATTTTCAGGCGCCTCGCCTTGGCGCGCACCTCGAGGACCGTCTGGGCCGGCGTGTCGTCAATGTAGATGGGCGACTCGGAAAGCTTGCCCGCGGCGCTGGTCAGTTTCGGCCAGTCCTGATGCGAAAGATAGCCGGTCCTGACTTTTTGGGCATCGACCCGGCCGTGCGAACAAAGCATCCTCTGGACAAGCTGTTCTTTGCTCATTTCAAGGGAAAAAAAAGCAATCGGCCGTTTTTCGAGGATAGCCGCATGCTCGCATAGGCACGAGACGAAGGCCGATTTGCCCATGGAGGGCCGGCCGGCCACGATGATCAGGTCGGAGGGTTGGAGGCCCGCCGTCTTGACGTCAAACTCATGGAAGCCCGTCGGGATTCCGGTGACGTGCTCTTTCTGCTGATAGAGCTTGTCGATCGATTCCATGCTGTCCCGGATGATATCCCTCATCGCATAAAAGCGGCCTTCGATCCGGTCCTGACTGACTTCGAAAACCATCCGCTCGGCGTCCTCGAGGACCGCATTGACCTCGCTCGAGGGGTCAAAACAGCGCTGAATGATTTGAGTGGTGTTTTGGATCAGCCCGCGCAGCAGGGCCTTTTCCTTGACGATGTGCGCGTAATGCTCGATGTGGGCCGCCGTCGGAACCGAAGCCGTCAGCTGCGTCAAATAGTTCAGCCCCCCGACCGATTCGAGCTCGCCGCGCTTGCCGAGCTCCTCGCCGAGTGTGACAAGATCGACGGGGCGGTTTTTTTCGAAAAGGGCTTGAACGACCGAGAAAATACGGCGGTGGGCGTCTTCGTAAAAATAGGCGGGACGGAGCAGCTCAATCGCGCGAACAAGCGCCTGCTCGTCAAAAAGCATCGAGCCGAGGACACTTGCCTCGGCTTCGCGGTTTTGCGGGGGAACCTTCTCGAGAAGGTTCAAAGATGAATCCGAATGGGCCACCGGTCACACGCCCCTTTGACGTCAGGGTTGGGTTTGCTCTTCGACCACTTCGACGGAAACCGATGCCTTGACCCCCGGATAAATCTCGACCGGCACGGTATAGCTGCCAATCAGCCGGATGTGCTCCTTGAGAAGGACGTGCTTTTTGTCGGTTTCGAACCCTTGAAGCTTCAGGGCTTCGGCCACATGCTCGGAGGTCACGGACCCAAAAAGCTTTCCCTTTTCACCCGTCTTGGCAGGGATCACGAGATTGAGCTTGCCGAGTTCGCCGGCGCGGATCTGAGCCTTTTGCTTTTCCTTGGCCTTGCGTTCGGCGCTTCGGGTGCGCTGCTCTTCGACGAACTTCTGATTGGTCCGGGTCGAGGCCATCGCCAGTTTTCTGGGAAAAAGAAAATTACGCGCGTAGCCGTCACTGACCTTGACGACATCGCCCTTACGGCCAACATTCGTAACATCGTTTAACAGGATCAACTCCATAACCCACACCCTCCCAAAGAGAACGTTCAAAAATTTCGTGATTGCCGGTCAATGACGTCCGGCGGCCCGATCAATCCAGCTGAAAGGGAAGCAACCCGGCCTGGCGCGAGCGCTTGATCGCGCGGGCCAGCAGGCGCTGCTGCTTGGCCGTCAATCCCGTCATACGCCGGGGAATAATCTTTGCCTTTTCCGTGAGGAATTTGGACAGACGCTCGGTATCCTTAGGATCAACGGCGGCGGGTCCCTCGGCAAAAATCGAATAAAACCGGTTGATTTTTCGGCGGTATCCCCCCGAGCGCATGCCGCCCGAGTCTCCGTAGCCGCCGGATCTCGGCCGGCCCGGCCCCCTCGAATCATCCGAGGAAGATTTTCGGCCTCCGGGTCTTGCCCCTGGGCGCCCGGACGGTCCGCCGGTTCTTGAAGGTGGTCTTTTTCCTGGAATCATGTTCAAGCTCCTTAACTAAAAAGGGATATCCTCGTCCGGCTTGAGTTCCTTGTCGGAAATCGACACGGGAGCCTTGCCTGCAGAGGGTTGATGAGAATCTTCTTCGTAAAGTGCGTCTTCGGGGGCAACCGAAGCCGCGGCGCCGTCGCGCTCGCCGTCCTTTGCGCCGCCGCGGGAAAGGAACTGCACGTCGAGTGCAACCACTTCGATCGTCGACCGCTTGGTCCCGTCAGGCGCGTCCCAACTCCGGCTTTGGAGCCGCCCCTCGACATACACGGGGCTGCCTTTCTTGAGGTACTCGTTGCAAACTTCGCCGCGCCGTCCCCAGACGACGACCCGTATGAAACTGACTTCTTCTTTCTTCTCACCCGCCTGCGAGACATAACGGCGGTTGCACGCCACCGTAAACGAAGTCACGCCCTGGCCGGAAGGAAGATAACGAAGCTCCGGATCCCGGGTCAGATTGCCGATCAGCATCACCTTGTTTAAACTTGCCGCCATAAATTTATCTCTTTCGAATCAATCGGTTTACAGACCTTCAAGAATCAGGAGCCCGCCGGGGCAGGTACCACGGTCTCGGTCACAACCGCAGGTTTCGCAGGGGCGGCCTTGACAACCGTCGGCCCCTTGATGAGCACCGTATACTTCAGCAGCCCCTCCTGCAGGTTGAGCGTCTTCGTCAATTCCTGCATGCGGGAGGGATCCATGCGAAAATCGTAGACGAAGAACAAACCATCGCGGTATTTCCGGATTTCATAGCCGAGCGTTTTCTTTCCGAACTCGGTCTTCTGGACCACCGTGCCCCCGAATTTCTGGAAGGTATCTTCCAAAACCTTTTCCTGTTTCTTGAGGGCCTCCGGCGTCACATCCGGAGGAAAAATAAAAATCCCTTCATAAACTTTCATAGTGTTCTCCGATCATCTGAAATTGAAACGACACTGCCCTTGCGCTTCCTTCGAATGACCCAGGGCTTTTTTTGATTGAATGCTTCAAGTGGCAGCCTGATAAGGACATAAGAACAGCGCTGAAGTGCCAACAATGTAACATAAATTCCGAAAACACGCAAGAGCGGATTTTAACATCTAACTTGAATGATCACTATGATTTACGACGTTCATCGCCTTTTCGATGGGCTCCTGGATCCAAAGACAAACCGCTTCGACTCCGCGGTCGAGGAGGGCAGGAATCGCCTTTTCCTCTTCGGACAAAAAATCGGAGAGGACAAACTCTTCAAGAGGAACCGATTCGGGAGGGCCGAACACCCGCGCCAAGGCAGGAGCACTATGGCCGATTCCGATGCGGAGACGGGCAAAGCGAGAGATCCCTAAATCCGCCGTGATCGATTTGAGTCCGTTGTGTCCTCCGTCGCTCCCTCCGGCACGAAGCCGAAGCCTTCCGAAGCCCAGGGCCGCGTCATCGACCAGCACAAGAAGATCCCCTCCGTCCTGTAACTCAAAATGGCGGCACAGGGCCGCGACAGAACGGCCGGACAAATTCATGAAGTTGTGCGGACAAGCAACCACAACCTCGCTGCCTCCGACTTGGCTCCGGGCCACGTCGGACTGGCAGCTTTTGAGCTTTGAGAACGAAAGAGCGAAACGACGCGCACATTGAACGGCCAAACGCCGGCCGATGTTGTGCCTGGTCGCCGAATAGGCCGTCCCCGGATTACCAAGGCCGACGACCAATTTCAACGCCATTATTTTTTCTCGGCCTTCGTCGCCGCTTTGTCGGCCGCCGCCGGCGCTGCCGCCTCGGTCCCCGCGCCCTCTTCGGGCTTCTTGCCTTTTTCGATGACTTCCGGCGCCGCGACGACTTCTCCCTCTGCCGGCGCAACAACCTCTTCGCGCACAGCATGGACCGCGATCACAGCTTCGTCCTGGCCGAGGTTGCAGGTAACGTCCGCGGGAATCGCAAGATCCTTCACGTACAAAACGTCTTCGAGCTTCATCCCCTTGACGTCCACTTCGATTTTTTCCGGAATGGCCGTTGGAAGGCACTCAACCTCGATTTCGTGATGGATCAATTCGAGAACGCCGCCTTCCTTGACCCCCGGGGCTTCTGCCGTGTTTTTGACCACCAGCGGGACCCGGACCGTAATTTTCTCGGTCATGGAGATCACCGTCAGATCGACGTGGCAAATCAGGTCCGTGACCGGATTGTGCTGAAGCTCCTTGATGACGCAGGTAGATTCCTTGAGCTTGACGCCCGGCACGCTCAGCGTCAAAAGCACGTTGGCTCCGGCCTTGGTATGAATGGCCCGGCTGAACTCCCGGTACTCGAGCTCGAGGCCGAGAGGCTTCATGCCGTGGCCGTATAAAATGGCCGGCACACCCCCGCGCCGGCGCACTTCCTTCGCTGCCTGTTTTCCCGATTCTTCGCGGACCTTCGCCGCCAAAGTCACTGTTTCCATGATGGATCTCCTTTGAAATTGATGTTAAAAAAAACTAAGCCTCGACGCCGACCTGGGCAAACAAGGTACTCACCGATTCGTTCGAGTGGATCCGGTAGATCGCCTCGGCGAGAAGGGGCGCCACCGATAATTGCGTAATCTTCGGGATTCTTTTTTCCGGCGCGAGCGGGATCGAGTTCGTCACGATCAGCTCCTTGATCACCGACTGACCGATCCGCTCGACGGCGGGTCCCGCCAGCACAGGGTGGACCACCGTCGCATAGACGTCGAGAGCCCCGTGCTTGGCAAGCGCCCCGGCGGCCTCGACGAGCGATCCCCCGGTCGAAATCAGGTCGTCGACGATCACGACATTCTTGCCCCGGACTTCCCCGATGATGTTCATGACATGGGTCCGTGTCGCGTCTTCGCGGCGCTTATCGACGATCGCAAAAGGACACTCGAGCAGTTTCGAATAAGCGCGCGCCATGCGGATGCCGCCGACGTCGGGGGAAACCACCACGAGATTTTTCAGCTCCTTCTTCTTGAGGTAGTCGCCGATCACGCGGATCGAATAAAGGTGGTCGACGGGAATATCGAAAAATCCCTGGATCTGTCCGGCATGCAGATCCATGGTCAGGACGCGGTTGGCTCCCGCGACGGTAATGATATTGGCCACAAGCTTCGCCGTAATCGGGACGCGCGGCCGGTCTTTGCGGTCCTGGCGGGCGTAGCCGAAAAAGGGCAACACCGCCGTAATCCGCTTGGCCGAGGCCCGGCGGGCCGCATCCATCAGAATGAGCAGCTCCATCAGGTTGTCGTTCGGGGGCGTGCAGGTCGACTGTACGATGAAGACGTCTTTGCCCCGCACGTTCTCGCGGATCTGCACTTGCGTCTCGCCTTCGGGGAACCTCCCGCAGACCACTTCCCCGAGCGGCTTGGAAAGCAAGTGCGCGATTTCGCCGACGAGCTCCGGGTTGGAGTTCCCCCCAAAAATCACCAGGGCATCGTCTCCATTATGTATTCCGTCCATCCTGTTGCGATCCATGCCTGACATAGAAGTTCCTTCTGGTTAGCGGCGTTTTGAAAGGGGCCTGGCGGGAACACCCGCCACGACACATCCCCGGCGGACCCGTGTCCCGCGGGTCAGGACGGCTCCGGCACCCGTCCTGGATCCGTCCTCGAGCGATACGGGCGCGATCAGGACCGTGTCGGACCCCACAAAAACCTTTTTTCCGATTCGTGTCACGTGTTTGTCTTTGCCGTCATAATTCGCGGTGATCGTCCCCGCGCCGATATTGGTTCCATCGCCGATCCGGGCATCGCCCAGATAACTGAGGTGCTTGGCCAAAACCTTGTTTCCGATCTTCGAGCGGTTGACCTCGACGAAAGAACCGATCACGCAATCGTCGCCGAGGACCGTCCCGCTGCGGATTTTCGCAAAAGGACCGATCCGGCACCCGGCGCCGATCTTCACGCCGGATTCGATATAACACCAGGGGTAAATGACCGAGTCCCTGCCGATCCGTACTCCCGGAGCCACAAACGTCTGCTCCGGGCAAACAAACGTGACCCCGTTGTCCTGATGAGCGCGAATCTCCCGTCCGTTCATAATCAAGGTCCCTTCCGCCAGATGCTGTCGCGAGTTGATCCCGTGCGCTTCGCGCGGGGAAGCCGCCGGAAACGCCTCGACCCGTGCGCCTTGACGCGCGAGGATCTCGATGACATCGGTCAAATAATATTCCTGTTTCCTGTTTTGCGGCCGGATGCTCCGCAGAGCGCCGAACAGCCGCTCTCGGCCAAACGCATAGACGCCGGTGTTGATCTCCTGAATGCGCCGTTCGGTCTCCGAGGCGTCCAACTCTTCGCGGATCCCGTAAAACCGCCCGCCGGCTCTCAGGATCCTTCCGTACCCTTTCGGTTCGCTCTGCAAAGCCGACAGAACGCTCGCGTCGGCGCGCGTCTGGCGGTGCCTGCGCAAAAACTCCCGAATCGTTGAGGCATCAAGGAAGGGCATATCCCCCGGCCATATCAGCACATCCTGCGACGACCCCGCGAGCGCCCCGCGGGCCGTCATCACCGCATGCCCGGTGCCCTTTTGCTCGCGCTGCAAAACCGTCACGGCACGGATCCGCGACGTCTTCGCCTTGGCGTCTAAAAAGGCCCTGACCTCCGAGGCCCCGTTCCCGATCACGACGACCGGACCCGGGATCCCGATTTCCTCGAGGGTCTCGAGGACATAGTCCAAAACGGGCCGGTCAAAAATTTCATGGAGGACCTTGGGACGTTCCGAGCACATCCTCGTCCCCTTCCCCGCCGCCAGGATAAGCGCCTGCACGGCCCCTTACCCTTTGATGCCCGTGAGCTTGATGCCTTCGACGAAGAAACGCTGGTTGAAAATGAACACCAGCAAGATCGGAAGGATCATCATCACCGAGGCCGCCATGAGCAGGGTCCAGTCGGTGTGATGCAAGCTCTGAAAATACGCCAGCCCGACCGGAAGCGTGAATTTTTCCTGAGTATTGATCACGATCAGGGGCCACATGAAATTCATCCACGACCCCATGAACGTGAACGTCGTCAGCGTCGCGAGCGCGGGCTTGGAAAGCGGCAAAATAATTCTCCAGAAAATGCCCAAATAGTTGCAGCCGTCCATCTTGGCCGCATCCTCCAGGTCCTTGGGCAACGTCATGAAAAACTGACGGAGCATGAACGTCCCGTACGCGGTAAAGATCCCGGGAAGGATCATGGCTTTATAGGTATCCACCCATCCAAGGGTCTTCAGCAAAATAAAAACGGGGATCATGGTCACAGCCCCCGGGACCATCATCGTCGACAGGTAGCCGAAGAAAATCCTGTCCCGGCCCGGGAATTTGAGCCGCGCAAAAGCGTAACCGGCCATCGCGCTCGTCGCAACCTGCCCCAAGGTCACGCATAACGTGACAAAAATCGAATTAAGATAAAAATTCAAAAACGGCACGACCCGCATGGCTTTCACGTAATTTTCCCATACGAAGGAAGTCGGGATCCATTCTTCCCACCAAGTCTGCTGGAAGGAAAAGACGGCCCCCGGCGCTTTCAGAGAAGTCGAAATCATCCAGAGAAAGGGCGCCACCATGGACACGGCTCCGGCGCTCAAAAGAGCGTAGGACCCTATCTTTTGCAGGATCAGCCGGTGCAAATGCGAACGCTTAACTTGATCCAGCGTTCTGCGCCTCTCCAGCCTGTTGTTGTCCGTTTCGACGTCCACGATGCCTGTCTCCCCTGGGCTACGAATCAATAATGAACGTTCTTGCCGTAAAAACGCCATTGGAAAAGCGTGAAGGCGAACACAATCACGAACAGCACCCACGCGATAGCCGCCGCGTACCCCATGTTGTGCCACTGGAACGCGTTGTTATACAAATAGAAAATAATCGTCGTCGTGGACCCGTTCGGACCGCCGCCGGTCATGATATACGCCGGATCAAAGCCCGCCTGAAAGCCGCCGATGATACTCATGATGGCGATAAAAAAAGTCGTCGGCGAAATCTGCGGCCAGGTCACGGCCCAAAATTTCTGCCACCCGTTGGCCCCGTCAACCTCCGCGGCATCGTAATAGTCCCGCGGCACTCCCTGCAGGGCGGCCAGGTAAAGGATCATGTTGTACCCGCCGACCATTTGCCAGACTCCCATGATGATCAGCGCCGGTTTGGCCCAGCGCTCGTCGGTCAGCCACTGGGGTCCGGTCAGACGCAGGTTCAGGAGTTCGCCCGCCTTGGCGATGAACTGATTAAAAACCCCGAACTCGGGATTATAAATCAGCCTCCACAGCATATAAATCGCCACCCCCGAGCACAGGGTCGGCAGGAAATAAACTGTCCGAAAAAAAACGATTCCCCGGAGTTTCTGGTTCAGGGCCAGGGCCAGGATGAGCGAACCGGCCATGCTGAAAGGAATGCTCATCATCAGATAAACCGTGTTCCCGCAGTATTGCCAGAAATAGGGGTCGCGCAGCAGCGCGACAAAATTAGCCCCGCCGACAAACCGCGGCGGCCAGGACAAAAGGTCCCACTCCACAAAGCTCAAAAGCAGGGACGCCATCACCGGCACCGAAGTAAAAACCAAAAAACCCAGAAGGTTCGGCAGCAGGAAAAGATACGCCGCCATCGTTTCTTTGCACGAGTGGCAATGGAACCATGAGAGCTTTTTCATGCCGTTTTTTCGATCTCTGCGCTGCGAACCAGGATCGGGGCTTGTTTGCCTTCGACCACCTCCGCAGTGACCACGCACTCTGCGATATCGGTCTCCGAGGGAATGTCGTACATCACATCGAGCATCATCGTCTCCAAAATCGTCCGCAGCGCCCGGGCGCCGGTGGCTTTCTTGATGGCCTTGCGGGCGATGGCTTCGAGCGCCCCCGGTTCGAAAGTCAGTTTCACGCCCTCCATCCTGAAAAATTCTTCGTATTGTTTGACCAGCGCGTTGCGAGGCTCCTTCAAAACCCGAACCAGGTCGGACTCACAGAGCCCGTTCAAGGTCCCCAGCACGGCAAAGCGGCCGACGAACTCGGGAATGAAACCGAATTTGAGGAGATCTTCGGTTTCGACAAGCTCCAGGGTTTGGCCGATTGAGCGGTCGGGCTCCGAGCCCGCATGGAACGCCGCTCCGAACCCCATCGAACGGGAATCGACCCGTCGGTGGATGATCTTCTCGAGGCCAGAAAAAGTCCCGCCGCAGATGAACAGGATATTCCGGGTGTTGATCTGGATATACTCCTGCTGCGGATGTTTTCGTCCGCCCTGAGGCGGCACGTTTGCCACGGTCCCCTCAAGAATTTTCAGAAGGGCCTGCTGGACCCCCTCGCCGGAAACATCCCGCGTAATCGAAACATTCTCCGAGGTGCGTGCGATTTTGTCGATTTCGTCGATATAAATGATCCCGAGCTCCGCGCGTTTGGCATCGAAATTGGCCGCCTGAAGGAGTCGGAGCAGGATATTCTCCACGTCTTCCCCCACGTACCCGGCCTCCGTCAGCGTCGTGGCGTCGGCAATCGCAAACGGCACGTCCAAAAGGCCCGCAAGCGTCCGTGCAAAAAGCGTCTTGCCCGAACCCGTAGGCCCGATCAGCAGGATATTACTTTTTTCGATCTCAATTTCCTTGCTCTGGAGACGGCTCTTGACGCGCTTGTAATGATTGTGGACCGAAACCGAAATCTGCTTTTTGGCGCGCTCCTGGCCGATGATGTACTGGTCCAGCTTGCTTTTGATCTGGCGCGGCTTTGGGACCGTGAGCCCTTCGGATACGTCATAGGGCTTGATCGGAACGGCCGCATCCTTGGTCAGAATGTCCGAGCAGATCCGAATACAAATGTCGCAGATAAAAACCCCGGGGCCTGAAAAAATCCTCCGGACATCCTTTCTTTTATCGCGCCCGCAAAATGAACAACGTTCAGTGACCATAAGCTCGTCAATTTCCTTTATCGATTTTGAGTTCCCAATCCGGTCGGGATTGGGACGTAATCATCACTCGCCCGACTGGCTCGTGTATGATTACGCTGCCCGACCTGGACTCGAACCAGGAACCTTGCCTCCAAAGGGCAGTGTGATACCGTTTCACCATCGGGCAATGATCCGCGAAAACTCTATCCGCTTTTACGTTTCATTCACGGCCAGCGCCGTGAGAGGTCAAACCGAGTGACACACCACCACTCGGTAAGCCGTCCGGGCGCGGCCGCTACGGCCAACACCGTCACCGTTCAATTGCCGCGCAAGCCTGATGGCGTCCTGACGGTTCGAGAGTAATGCAAATAGGGTGGGCCCGCTGCCGGACATTCTGGCTGTCGGTACTCCCAGTTTATGAAAACGGTCCAGCAATTTCCGAAGAGACGGACGGAGACAAAAAGCAGGCTGTTCTAAATCGTTACATAACCACAGCCCGAGGCTAGACTTACCGCTTCCCTCCAAAAAACTGCAGATGAGTTTAACAGCATGCCTTATTTTTGTCAAGGAAGGCTGGGGCCTGCGCCGCAACAGCCGCCCATAAACCTCCCTCGTCGCAAGTCCTTTTGCAGAAAGGATTAAGACAAACCACAGAGGTCTCCTGATCGGCCTCCGGAGAAGTTTTTCTCCAATCCCTTCGGCCGACGCCTGACGGCAGTTGAGAATAAAAAAAGGAACGTCCGCCCCGAGCGTCCTTCCCATTTTCAAAAGCTCCTGAAGGGAGAGCCGAAGGCGGTACAGTTTTTTCATTCCCAGCAAAAAAGCGGCCGCGTTGCTCGACCCACCCCCGAGCCCCGCACCAAGCGGAATTTTCTTGGAAAGGCTCACCGAAACGCCGCCAAGCCGCGGGTAACGGCGCTTGAGCAGGCGGTAGGCCCGGGTAATGATGTTGTCTTCCCCGGAACTGAGTGCAGGACTCGAGCAGCGAAGGGAGAATCCTTCGCTCTTGCGTTCGAGGTGAAGGGTATCTTTCAGGGAAATGCGGTGAAAAAGCGTCACCAGGTTGTGATACCCATCCCGACGGCGGCCGACGACTTTGAGGTATAGATTGAGCTTCGCGTAACTCGAGACGACGAGAGAACGCAACTTCTACGACCACGCTTTCTTTTTGTGGCGGTGCTTGCGCAGTTTCTTTTTTCTCTTATGCTTATTCATCTTTCGTTTACGCTGCTTGTGCGCCCACGGCATAGAAGTGGCTCCTCGCTTAAGGGTTACGGAATGACCTTGTTCAGCGGATATTCGATGATGCCGGAAGCCCCTGCCTTCTTGAGCTCCGGAATCAGTTCGCGAACCACGGCCTCATCGATCACGGTGTCGACATCGCACCAGCCCTCATCCGAGAGGGACGAAACGGTCGGTTTTTTCATCGCCGGCAGAATCTTCAGGACCTTGTCCAGGTCCTTTTGAGCCACGTTCATTTTGAGGCCGACCTTCTCTTGCGCTCGGATGGCCCCTTCGAGGAGCAGAACGATATTTTCCATTTTCCGGCGCTTCCAGGGGTCCTTATAACTTTTTTTGTTCGCGATAAACTTTGGAATCGACGTCAGGACGACGTCGATGATCTTGAGCTTGTTGGCACGCAGGCTGCTTCCCGTTTCGGTCGCCTCGACAATGGCATCGGCCAGGCGGGGCGGCTTAACTTCCGTAGCTCCCCAGGAAAACTCGACTTCCGCGGAAACCTTGTGGCGCTTGAGATATTTACGGGTGGCGTGGACAAGTTCGGTGGCGATCTTCTTGCCTTCCAGATCCCCGACCTTCTTGAAGGGCGAGTCCTCATGGACGGCCAGGACCCACCGCACGGGATTGCGGGTGCGCTTCGAATATTGGAGCTCAGAAAGTTCTTCGACGTCGGATTCGTTTTCGCAAATCCAGTCGTGGCCGGTAATGCCGCAGTCGACCGCGCCGGCCTCGATGTAGCGCGACATTTCCTGCGGGCGGAAAAGGATAACTTCGATGTCCGGGTCGTCGATCGAGGGAAAATAGGACCGGGAACTGACAGAGACGCTGAAGCCGGCCTTCTTGAGAAGCTGATAGGTCGACTCTTCCAAACTTCCTTTGGGTAACGCCAATTTTAATTTTTCCATGGGTGGCCGGATTCTATCCTTTCGTTATATCCCTGTCAACTGGTTCGGCCGAGAGCCATCAAGCGGCTGGAAGCATAAAGGGAAGGGTCAGGGTAAACGCGGTGCCTTCTCCGGGCCGGCTGGCGAGCGAGAGCTCTCCGTGATGCGCCTGGATGGTCCGGTCGATGATCATCAGCCCGAGCCCCGTGCCGCGCTCCCCCTTCGTCGTAAAAAACGCTTGGAAGATCCGGGCACGGACCTCCTCGCTCATGCCCAGCCCGTTGTCCTCCACCAGAATCTGGTAGCGATCGCGGTCCTTGCGCCGCACGCGGACCCGCACGAAAGATTCCGTTTTTTTTGTATCCGAGGCCTCCATGGCATTTTTGACCAAGTTCAGAAGGGCCCGGAAAAGCGACCTCGGCTCCCCCTGCGCTTCGGGGAAGTCTTTGTCGATTTCACATTCGAGGCGCACCCCGTACTGGTGCGCCTTTTCCCCTAGGTCCGCCTGGAGCTCCTCCAGGAGGGTCTGAACCTTGAAAGGCTCCGGAGAGATCTTGTAGTCTTTGGTCAGGCTCAGCATTTCATAGACGAATCCGTCCATCTCGCGCGTCGCCCGCTTGATCCCGTTGAGTCCGCGCGTTAAAAAATCTTCTTTTTTCTTTTCGATCCCGATCCTCAGATATTCCTGAGAGAAGGTCGCAAGCTGAATGATGTTTTTGACTTCATGGAGCACGACTCCGACGGTCTGGCCGATCGCGGCCAAGCGTTCCATCTTGACGTTTTGTTCGAAAAGGAGCAAATTTTTCAGAGCCGACGCCATTTGAAACGTCAGGTTGCAGGCGAGCCCGTAATCGTCGTCAGAAAAGGGTGGATCGGCCTCGCGCCTCAAAACGGCTAAAATCCCGAGGGCGCTGTTACGGACGATGAGGGGAATCCAAAGCCTGCGGTCCCCGCGGACCGGCTGGCCTTTTTCGTAAGCGGCCTGGACCTCCGCGCGCCACTGCGCCGGGAATTCGCCCCCCGGCTCCGAGCACGAAGCGGTCCAAAGCTGATTTTCATGGCCCGAGAGCAAGAGCCAGACCGTGGAGGCCCCCGCAAGGGCCGCCGTATTCTCGACAAAGAAGTCGCACAGCAATCCCTTGTCCAGGAAGGACTGATAGATCTTCCCGAGTTCGTGTGCAAGCTGGTTATTCTGATCGCGCGGATCCGTCATCGCTCCCTACACCTCTCCCGTTCCCCAGGGCAAAAAAATCAGGGGTTGGTGGAACCGGTCCCTTCCGTTATAATCCGACACACATAGTCTATGTAAGTGAACGGAATAATCGCACAATTCCTTGAGTGAAATGATCAGCCAAGTTTTCGAAATCCAGAGCCATCCGGAAAATCTGAAGGCCCTTCGGGACCAGGTGAGGCCTTATCTGGCTGAAACGCGGCTTCCCGAAGACCAAGCCGCTGCAGTCCTGATCGCGCTCGGCGAGGCTTGTACGAACGCCATGCGTCACGCCTACGGAAACGCTCCGGATAAGCCGGTACGGGTCACGCTCGAAATCGAACCGGACAAGGTGGTCCTTCGGATTCGGGATTTTGGAAAGAAGATCGTTTTGGCCGATATACCGGCCCCCCGACTCCCCCCCGATAAAGGCGGCGGCCTCGGAATCTATTTCATGAAAACCATGATGGATGACGTCCACTACAACACCGGGCACCCGGAAGGCAACGAACTCATCCTCACCAAACGGGTCCCTCAAGGAGCGTAACATGCATATACAAACCAGCCAGGAAGAAACAGGCATTTCGCGCATTACGGTAGAAGGCGACCTGGATTTTCACACGTCCCCCGACCTCCGGCGCGAGCTCACCAAACTGGTCGACCAGCAGACTCCGAAGATCCTGATCGACCTCGAAAAAGTGGGCTACATCGACAGCTCCGGACTTGCCACCTTCGTTGAACTTTTCCAGCGCATGAAGCGCTACGGCGGCAAGCTCGCCCTGTTCAACCTGGCGCCGAGCGTGCGCGGCGTTTTTGAAATCGCCAAACTCGACACCATTTTCCGCTTGGCCAAAAACCGCGAAGAGGCTTTGGCCCAGCTGGCCCAGGCGGGCTGAACCCATGGCCGTCCAATTCCTTTCATGGGTCGGCAACCTGGGCGCCAAAACCCAGGCGGCTCTGATCGAGCTTTCGCGAATGCGGGATCTGGCCGCTTCCTTTTTGTACTGGTCCCTCGTGGCACCCTTTGCCGGCAAGCGCGGACTGCGCCGAGAGTCCTTTGCCCACCAGCTTTGCTTCATGGGCAATCAGTCGCTTTTTATTATTTTTCTCGTCTCCGCTTCGGTCGGCGCCGTCCTCGCCCTTCAGGCCGCCTATCAGCTCAAGCAGTTCGGGGCCCTGCTGTATACCGGGGCCCTGGTCAGCGTCTCGATGAGCCGCGAGCTCGGGCCCATCGTCACCGCGATCGTAGTGGCCGGGCGAGTCGGCGCGAGCATCACGGCGGAACTGGGAACGATGAAGGTCTCCGAAGAGGTCGACGCCCTGACTACGATGGGCATCCCCCCGGTCCCCTACCTCGTGGTTCCGCGCATCCTGGCAATGCTCGTCATGCTCCCCTGCCTGACAGTCTTGAGCTTTGCGATCGGCATCTTCGGCGGATACCTCATCGGCGTCGTCAGTCTCGGGATCGACGCCAATTTGTACCTGAAGGCCAGTTTTGATGCCTTGGCCTCCAAGGACATTTTAACCGGGGTCGCGAAAAGTTTCGTCTTCGCCCTCCTGGTCGGCATCATTGCAACTTACAGCGGCTTGGCCGTCGAAGGCGGGGCCGAGGGAGTCGGGAAAGCCACGACCCGCTCGGTCGTGGCCTCGATCATCGCCATCATCGTCGCCGACGGCATCTGCACGGCCGTCTTTTTCTACGTGTTCCCATGAACGACGTCATCACGGTCGAAAACCTCGAAAAGATTTTCGGCGACCGCAAGGTCCTCGCCGGCGTGAACTTCACGGTCCGGGAAGGCGAAACCCTCGTCATCATGGGCGGTTCGGGCTGCGGAAAGAGCACGCTCCTGCGGAGCCTGATCGGACTCCTGAGGCCTGACGGCGGTAAAATTACCATCCTCGGCAAGGACATGACGAGCGCCGGCGACGACCAGATCAATCAGATTCGAAGAAGCTTCGGCATGCTTTTCCAGGGTGCCGCCCTTTTCAATTCCCTGACCGTGGGAGAAAATGTCGAGCTCCCCTTGAAGGAGCACACGGATCTCGACCCCGACATCATCCGGATCATCGTGAAGGTCAAGCTCGAGCTCGTGGGGCTCACCGGTTTCGAGGATTTGAGGCCTTATGAAATCTCCGGAGGCATGAAAAAGCGGGTGGCCCTGGCAAGGGCCATCGCCCTTGACCCAAAAATCGTTTTCTACGACGAGCCGGGCGCGGGGCTCGACCCCATCACGGCAAGCGTCATCGACCACCTGATCATGGACCTGAGCAAAAAGCTCAAGATGACCTCCGTCGTCGTGACCCATGAAATGACAAGCGCGTTCCGCATCGCCGACCGGATGATCGTCCTCAATATGGGACGGGTCATCGCGACGGGAACGCCCACGGAAATCAAGAATTCCAACGACCCTTACGTCCGCCAGTTCATCCACGGCGAGATGGACGGTCCCGTCTCTTTTCAAACAACCCGCGACAGTTATCTGAAAGGACTTTTGGGCACCCATGAACAATAATTCCACGACCTCCTCTGAAATCCGCTCCGGCTTGCTGGTTCTTGTGTCCATCCTCGTCTGCCTAGGGCTTCTTTTTATGTCCGGGGGCCTGAAGATGATGAAGGACAACTACGAGGTCCCGCTGACCTTCAAATACATCAGCGGCCTCCAGAAAAACGCGCCCGTCCACGTCGCGGGCTACCAGGTGGGAAAGGTGACCGACATCCGTTTCCTCGGGCCGGGTGAAAGCGGGGTCCTCGTGACAGCTTCCGTCTCCAAAGACGTTGTTCTCAAAAAAGACGCCGAGGCTTATATCAACGTGGCGGGCTTCATGGGAGAAATGTTCATCGAACTTTTCGCGGGGTCTCCCGGGGCGCCGGCGCTTGCTCCCGGAGAGAGGCTCGCGGGAACCGATCCCATTGCCTTGATGGAACTCGTCAAACGCGGCACTCAGCTCTTGGATCAGTTTGAGAAAATCAGCGCCTCCCTGAAGGACATCACCGAAGACGGCCAAAGCCTCTTGAACGGCAACAAAACCACGCTCGACAGCACCTTCAAAAACCTGGATGAAACTTCCGGCAACCTCAAGGACATGACGAGCGACCTGAAGAGCCACCCCTGGAAGCTTTTGAGGAAAGGCGATTAACTTCTATTGCGGTACTATTCCCGCGGAAGGCCTTCGGCGGACTGGCGGCTGATCAGGATGTCGCGGGGCTTGGCGCCCTGCGTGGGCCCGAGGATCCCCTCGGCTTCCATCTGATCGATGATCCGGGCAGCGCGCGTGTAACCGAGACGCAGTCGCCGCTGGAGATTGGATGTGGAGGCCTGGCCGGTCTCGAGCACGATACTGACGGCCTCGTCAAAAAGCTCGTCTTTTTCGGTAGCGCCCACAGCCGTCTTGCCTTCCTGGATCGATTGAATTTCGGGATGGTAATCGGGTTCCGCCTGCTTGCACACGAAATCCACGATCGCGTTGATCTCCGGATCCACCACGAGGGCCGCCTGGCCGCGCACGGGCTTCGCGTCCCCGGGCTGCATGAAAAGCATGTCCCCTTTTCCGATCAACTGGTCGGCCCCGTTGGTATCGAGCACCGTCCTGGAATCAACTTTCGAAGCGACCTTAAATGAAATACGCGCCGGAAAATTAGCCTTGATCACGCCCGTGATCACGTCGACTGAGGGACGCTGGGTGGCCAGAATCAGATGAATCCCGACCGCGCGTGACAGCTGGGCAAGCCGCGTAATCGCGCTCTCCACTTTGTCTTGGGCCACCATCATGAGGTCCGCAAGCTCGTCGATGATCACCACGATATAAGGGAGCCGGGCCGGGATGACGTTGTCCGACTCTCCCGCGTTTTCGATTTCCTGCACGGCCTCTTCAGACAAAGGCCTTTCGTTGAAGCCCTGGATGTTTCTCACCCCCACGGTCGCAAAAAGCCGGTAGCGGTTTTCCATCTCGCTGACGACCCAGTTGAGGGTGTGATAGGCCTTGCGAACGTCTGTGACGACCGGCGCCAGCATATGCGGAATCTTTTTGTAGATCGCAAGCTCCACCATCTTGGGGTCGATCATGACGAATTTAAGATCCGCGGGCGAGCAAGCGTACATCAGGCCGGCAATGATGGAATTGACGCAGACCGTTTTGCCGCTCCCGGTCGTTCCCGCGATCAAAAGGTGCGGCATCCCCGCCAGATCGGTCACGAGGGGCTTTCCGCTCGTATCTTTGCCGAGTGCAAGCGGGAGGCGGTATTTTCCCGAACGGAAGATCTGAGACTCCACGAGCTCGCGTAAATAGACGAGGCTCGAAACGGAATTCGGGACCTCGACCCCCACGGCGGATTTTCCCGGGATCGGGATGATCAATCGGATCGTCGTCGCCTTCAGCGCAAGGGCCAGGTCGTCTTCGAGAACGGCGATGGAACTGACTTTGACGCCGGGGGCCGGCAGTAACTCATACCGAGTAATGACGGGCCCCTGCTCGACCTCGACGACTTTAACCTCGATGCCAAACTGGGCCAGCGTATTTTCGAGGATGCGGGACTTCTCCTGGAGATCGTCCCCGCTTCCGACCACTACCGGGGGCGGGCGGCGCAGCAAGTCCACGGGCGGGAACTGATAGGCGTCGGCAGGAAGCGGACGCGAGCCGACGACACCGCCGAAACCTTTTGAACCTTCCGGCTCGGCTTCGCCGGTCTCCGGGGCCGTCTTTCTCGTCTTCTCGTCTTTCTCTTTCTTGGCGACCGGATCCGCCGGCTTGTCGGCCGTCCTCGGAACCGCTGCCGTATCCGCAGGCACAACTTCCGGTTGATAGGTCTTCACCTTGATCGGAATATTGGGGAGCGTGGAAACTTTTTCAGGGGGTCCGGATTTTGCGGAGGGCTTCGCCTTGCGTTTTTCCTCGCGGCGTTCCTGGTATTTCTCCACGAGCTCTTGCACTTCGTGGACCTTGCCAAAGACACTTCCAAATTGGGAAACAAACCGCCCGGCAATCGCTTTGACTATAGGATAAATGAGAAAATCGGTCGCCAAAAGCAGGGACAGCAGGAGGCAAGAACCCGCAAGGATATAACTGCCCACAAGCCCGAAATAGCTCAGGAGATGGGAGCCGGCCACGTACCCGACGGCCCCGGCCTCATCAAATCGGACTTCCGGCCGGACCGTGATAGCCACAAGAGTCGACGTGGAAAAAAGGGCGATTACCAACCCGGAAAATTTGAAAAACTTTTTTTCGGGAACCCTCTGAAGGAAAAAGCAACCCGACCACAGAAGGAAAAGCGCGGGAATCAAAAGCGCGCTCAAGCCGAACGTCAGACGAAGTCCGAAGGCCAGCCAGGCCCCCATGAGCCCGGTGACGTTTTGGGCCGGCAGAGACGGATGGGAGGTGTAAAATCCGAGGTCGTCGCGGTGAAAAAACACGAGGCTGGCCAGTGTGAAAAGACCGGCAAGCAGAAAAATGACGCCCCAAATTTCGTTGATTCTGTCTTTACGCATAGGAAGAAAAGATGGCCGGGCCGTCAGATTTCAGTGGATTCCGGTATGGCCGAACCCACCGACACCCCGGCATGTGCTATCCAGATTATCGGCCACGGACAGCTTTGCCTTGATGACTTCGCCGAAGACCGCCTGGCCGATCCTCATGCCGCGGGTGACCGTAAAGTCCCCATCCCCGAGATTGATCATGATGAGCTGGATCTCGCCCCGGTAATCGGAGTCAATTGTTCCCGGGGAGTTCAGAAGCGTGATGCCGTGTCGAAGAGCAAGTCCGCTTCGGGGGCGGATTTGAAGTTCGGATCCTAAAGGCAGGGAAACACTCAAGCCCGTCGGTACGAGGGCCCTCTGGCCGGGCCGAATCACCACCGGCTGCTCGCAGGCGGCGATCAAGTCGAACCCGCTCGAGCCTTCGGTCTGATAATCGGGCAGGTCAAGTCCCGCAAAATGAGGCAGGATCTTGACCGCAACGTCCAGCTCTCTCACGAACGGGACCTTGAACGCGGACCACCGCGCCCGCGGTCACGGTCACGGCCTTTGGACGTTTCTGAAATCAGGCTCGGATCGCTCGGATAAGCGGGTTTGAGCCCGCCGGGTTGGGCCTGCTTGGCGCTCAGCTTGATCTTGCCCATATCGTCGATTCCGATGACCTTCACCTCAAGCGTATCGCCGAGGCGAAGATACTCGGTCACGTCCTTGACGTAGCCGTCCGCGATTTCGGAGACATGGAGAAGCCCGTCTTTGTCGGGCATGATCTCGCAAAACGCCCCGAAAGCAGCCAAGCGCTGGACCGTTCCCTGATAAATTTTCCCAAGCTCGGCTTCCGCCGTAATCGCCTGGATCCGCGCAATCGCGGCTTCGCTCGCCGCGGCATCCGTCGAGGCCACAAACACGCGGCCATCATCTTCGATGTCGATTTTGGCGCCGGTTTCTTCGACGATCTTGCGGATGTTCTTGCCGCCCGGCCCGATCAGCTCGCCGATCTTGGCGGGGTTGATCTTGAGCGTCGTGATGCGTGGCGCATATTGCGACAAACTGCCCCGCGGCGATGCGATCGTCGCGGTGATCTTATCGAGAAGCTTGAACCGGGCGTCCTTGGCCTGATGAAAGGCCTCGCGGAGTGCGTCGCCCGTAATGCCGTCGATCTTCAGGTCCATCTGCAACGCCGTAAGCCCCTTGGAGGTGCCGGCCGCTTTAAAATCCATGTCCCCGTGATGGTCTTCGATCCCCGCAATGTCGGTGATCACTTTCCACTGATTTCCGCGGGTCACCAACCCGATCGCAATGCCGGCCACCGGCGCCTTGAGCGGCACGCCCGCATCCATCAGGGCCAGGGTTCCGCCGCAAACGGTCGCCATCGAGCTCGAGCCGTTAGACTCCAGAATATCCGAAACGAGCCGGACGGTGTAGGGAAACTCCTCGGAACTCGGCATCACGGCTTCGAGCGCCCGCTCCGCCAGGGCTCCGTGTCCGATTTCCCGGCGCCCGGGACCGCGGTTGGGTCTCGCCTCGCCGACGCTAAAAGAGGGAAAATTGTAATGCAGCATAAAACATTTCGTGATGTCGCCCTCGAGCGTATCCATGATCTGTTCGTCTTCGCCCGTCCCGAGCGTCGTCACGCAAAGGCTCTGGGTCTGCCCGCGGGTAAAAATCGCCGAGCCGTGGGTTCTCGGGAGAACTCCCACCTCGCAGGTAATCTGGCGGATGTCCTTCTCCCCTCGCCCGTCCGGACGCCGGCCCTTGTCGAGGATGAAGGTCCGGACATTTTCCCTTTCGATCTCGTCGAAAGCAGTCTTCAGGGTTCCTTCGGAAAAATCCGGAGCCGTCGCGTCAAAACCCGCGAGTGCCTTCTTGAACAGCGCCTTGGACGCGTCTTCGCGCTCCTCTTTGGAATCCAGCGTAAAAACCCGCTCGAACCCGTCCCCGACCAGGCTGCGGATCTTTTGCAGAATCTCTTCAGTCACCGGATTGGCGGCCACCGCGCGCTTGGCTTTGCCGACCTTCGCCGCCAGTTCTTTCTGAAGGCCGATCACCTTACGGATCTCCCGGTGGGCAAATTCAATCGCCTCGATCATCTTCTCTTCGGAGATTTCCCGGGCCCCGGCCTCGAGCATGATCATTTTTTCCTCGGTCGCGACCGCGACGAGGTCCAGATCGCTTTTCCCCATGTCGGCCATTTTCGCGTTGGCCACAAGAGCGCCTTCGATCAGACCCACACGGACCGCGCCAATGGGCTTCAGAAAAGGAATGTCCGAAATCAGAAGCGCCGCGGACGCGCCGTTCACCGAAGGGATGTCGGTCGCATTCTCGCCGTCGGAGGAAAGGACCGTCACCATCACCTGAGTCTCGCAGCGGTAGCTATCCGGAAACAGCGGCCGGATCGGCCGGTCAATCAGACGGGAAGTCAGGATCTCTTTTTCGGTCGGACGCCCTTCGCGCTTGAAATAACCGCCCGGAATTTTGCCTGCCGCATACGTCCTTTCGCGGTAATCGACAGTCAGGGGGAAAAAATCGAGGTTGGCCTTGGGCTCGCGCTCGGAAACGGCCGTGGCCAAAATCACCGTCTCTCCGATTCGGACGGTTACGGCCCCGTGGGCCTGTTTAGCGATGTGGCCCGTTTCAATGATAATTTCCTGATTGGCGAATTCTCCGGCAACTTTAGTGATGGGCATGTGGAATCCTTATTTTAGCAGGACTTATTTTCTCAAATCGAGGCGGGCAATGAGTTTTTTATATCGGTCCGGCGAATTTTTTTGGAGGTAATTCAGAAGTTTTTTGCGCTGCCCCACCATTTTGATGAGACCATAACGGGAATGATTATCTTTAACATGGGATTCGAAGTGCGGTGAGAGACCGTTGATGCGCGCCGTCAAAAGCGCCACTTGGACTTCCACCGACCCGGTATCCTGCTTGCTGTGGCCGTGATCGGCCATCACTTGCTTCTTCTTCTCTTTGAGTAATGCCATAGAAACCGTTCTAACTCCTTTGTTCGTTGAGATTTAGACAGAATAAATTTGAGATAGTATATCTTACTTGACTAGGCTTGTAAAGCAATTCTTTGTCGAATCGAAAAAACGCCTAATTTTCAGGATATCCTCGGCAATCTGGCGTTTGAGCGCTCCGGCGTCCGGGAAGGCCATCTCACCCCGAATCCTGGGATAGAGAACCGCCTCCATCGCCCGCCCGTAAAGGTCCCCCTGAAAATCCAGAATAAATACTTCGGCGCAAAATTTGTCGTCGTGCTTAAAAGTCGGGCGGCGTCCATAATTGAGCGCTCCCAAAAGCCAGGGGCCCGGATGTCCCGCCTCAAAAGTCTCAACGGCCTTCAACCCCACAGGCCCGTCGGCGCCTTCGATCGTGCGGACCAGAACCGGATAAACCCCCTCCGGAGGCATCTCAAGGCCCCCGACGTCCAGATTCGCGGTCGGATAGCCAAGGCCCTTTCCCCGCCCGTCCCCGTGGACGACGGGCACAACAAAACTGTAGGGCCGCCCCAAACACTCCTGGGCCTCGTCCAATCTTCCGTCCCGGATCGCCTCGCGGATCCTAGAGCTGGAAACAAGCCCTCCGCCGGCTTCGACCGGAGGCATCGCCCGGAATCCAAAACCAAACTCCCGGGAAAAACCGGCCATCATCGCCGCGTCGCCTTCCCGCCCACGTCCAAACCGCGCGTTGAAACCGAGGACCACGTCTCGGACGCGGAGTTTTTTCACCAGGATATCCGCAACAAAATCACGGGCTTCGATTTTCGAAAATTCCCGGGTGAAAGGCACGAGAAAGCAGACCTCAATGCCCGTTTCGGCGATGAGGGCCATTTTATGCCGGACCGTGGAAAGCAGTTTCGGCCGCTTCCGGGGATGCAGGACCCCCTGCGGGTGCCCCGGAAAAGTCATGGCGGCGGGAATCCCTCGACAGCCCCGGGCGCTCGCCGTCACCTGCTCCAGAAGCGCGCGGTGTCCGCGGTGGAGACCGTCAAAGTTTCCGATCCCCAAAACGAGCGGCCGCTTCGCAGCGGGCCGGAACGGGTCAAGCGCGGTTCGGATTTCCATGTGAAAAAGGGAGACGGACCGGGCAGATCTTCCGGCCCAGTTCCGTGGGGGTCATTTGCCGGAGGGCGTCGATCGTCACGCCGTTTTCGATCCTGAAATCTCCGCTGCGGACGCGCCGCAGTTCGGCCAGGGTCGCAAAGCATCCAAGGGCCGCTCCGAGATCGTTGATCAGCGTCCGCAGGTAGGTGCCCTTGGACACGGTGCAGGAAAAATAGAACCGGGCTTCCTCCTGACGGAAGATCTCCAGTGAATGAACGGTAATCTTGCGGCCTTCGCGCGGGACGTCGATCCCCTTGCGGGCGAGCTTGTAAAGACGGACCCCTTGATGTTTAAGGGCAGAAACCATGGGCGGCACCTGGATCAGCTCGCCCGTAAACGAAAGGGCCGCTTCCCGCACGCGCTCGAGCGTCATGCCCTCCCACGGAGCCGTTTCCAAAACAACACCGGTCTTGTCGTGCGAATCCGTGCGGTACCCGAGCTCCATCGCGCCGGCGTACTCCTTGTCGCAGGAGCTTAGCTGCATGGAAAATTTCGTGGCCCTGCCGATCAGGATCACCAAGACACCCGTCGCCATGGGATCCAGGGTCCCCGCATGGCCGACTTTATGCAAATGAAAACGTTTGCGCAGAAAAGCGCAGACATCGTGTGAAGTCCAGTCGCCGGGCTTGTCGACGATCAATATGCCGTCCATGAGTCCGTTGTTCATGGCTTGGGAAACTCCCGGGCCAGCTGTTCGAGCACCCGTCTTTGGGCAGTCCCCGCAGGCACTTCGAGGACGCACGCTGCCGCTTTTTTATGCCCGCCCCCGCCGAACCGAACGGCAAGGCGATTGACGTCGTGGGAGCCCTTCGAACGGAACGAAACCTTCACCTTTTTCCCTCCGGGAAGCTCGATGACCACAAACGCGACCACGACTTCGCGGATCAGCCTCAGCATGTCGATAAAGCCTTCGGTGTCTTCGTAAATCGCCCCGGACCGGCGCAGGTCTTCTTGCCGTAAAATGACCCACGCCACCTGTCCGTTCAAGGCCGTGCGAACACGCCCCAGAAGCCTGCTGTAGAGGTTGAGCTTGTTAAGGGAGTAGGTCGCGTAAAGCGCTTCGTTGATTTTCTCGATGTCGATTCCGGTCCGGATCAGCCGGCTCGCCACCTGATGCGTTTTGACCGAGGCATTGCCGTAGCGGAACGAACCCGTGTCGGTGGAGACCGCGACATAAATGTTGGTTGCCTCTTCGCGCGTGACCGGCAGCCGGAAGTAGCCGAAGAGATCGAGGAGGACCTCTCCGGTGGCTGAAGCCGTCGGAACCACGTAATTATAATGTCCGAAACCGCTGTTCGAGACGTGATGATCGAGGTTGAAAATGGTCATGTCCGGCTTGATCAGATTGCGGACCTCGCCCAAACGGTCCGTGTTGGGACAATCGGCCAAAACGACCGCATCGAAATTCCTGCGCTCCGCCGGAAGGTCTTCGAGGCAGTTCCACCGCTTCGAGGAGAGGCACGACAGACGGTTCGGGAAAGAATCTTGGCAAACCACGGCGGTTTTCTTGCCGAGCCTGCGCAGAAGCGAATCCATGGCCAGAACCGTGCCGATGGCATCTCCTTCGGGGTGGACGTGGCAGGTCAAAAGAAAGCGGTCGTAACGGCGGAGGGCCTGACAAAACTCTTTGAGGGCGTGCCGATGGCTCATGAAAAGTTTTCCCATTACTCCGGGGCTCCCTGCACGGGGTCATCCTGATGGATCTTGCGAATCACCTGATCGATCTGAATGGCGCAGTCGATCGAGTCGTCGAGCAAAAAAGCGAGCTTCGGCGTGTACCTCAGGTTCAGGGTCTGCCCGACCTCGGCCTGCAGAAACCCCGCCGCCCCTTCGAGGGCCGTGCGGGTCACCTCTTTTGTTTTCTCGTCGCCCAGCACGCTGTAGAAAACGCGCGCCGATTTCAGATCGGCCGTCACGTCCACGTGCGTCACCGTCACAAATCCAAGGCGCGGGTCCTTGAGCCGGTGGAGAATCAAATTGCCGATCTCCATCTGGATCAAATGACCCACCCGGTCCGTGCGTCTGCCCTGCATGCTGTTTCCTTTCTCGGGACGCGCTTTGCCCGAGGGTCCTGGCCTTGAAAATTTCCGGGGAGAGAAAACCTACAGCTTCCCTGCGATTTTTTCGATGCGGTACGATTCAACGATGTCGCCTTCGGCCAGGTCGTTGAACCCTTCGAGCGCGATGCCGCATTCGTAACCGGTCGCCACTTCGCGCACGTCATCCTTGAAGCGTTTGAGCGAGGCAAGCTTTCCCTCGAACAACACCACCTGATTGCGGATCAGCCGTACGGGGTTCGTCCTCTTGACTTGCCCCTTGAGCACAAAAGAGCCGCCGATGGTGCCAACCTTGGCGCTTGTGAAGATTTTCCGGATCTGGGCCCGGCCTTCAAAGACTTCCTTCATGGTAGGCTCCAAAAGCCCTTCCATGGCCTTTTTGACGTCCTCGACCGCTTCATAGATGATGCCGTAGAAACGCGTATCCACGCCCTCGTTTTCCGCCAGCTTCTGGGATTTCGGATCGGCCTTGACGTGAAAGCCGAGGATGATGGCGTCCGATGCCGCGGCCAGCATCACGTCCGACTCGTTGATGCCCCCCACGCCGCCGTGAATAACGCGCACGCGGCATTTATCGTTTCCGAGCCTCTCGAGGGACTGCGCGAGGGCCTCCACCGAACCCTGGACATCCGCCTTGATGATGAGCTTGAGTTCCTTAAAGTTCCCTTCGGAAATCCGGTGATAGAGGTCTTCAAGCGACATGTGCTTGTTCACCCCCCGCATATCGCGCTCGCGCTTTTCGAGGATCCTTTTTTCGGTAATGACGCGGGCCTTCTTCTCGTCCTCCACCACCACAAACGTTTCTCCGGCCTCCGGAATGCCGTTCAGGCCGCTAACCTCCGCGGCATAAGCGGGCTTCACTTCCTTGAGGGTCTTGCCCAAATCGTTTTTGAGGGACCGGACACGCCCCATGTAGGATCCGCAAACAACCATATCGGCAAGGCGCAGGGTTCCCGCCTGTACGATCACCGTCGCAATCGGGCCGCTGCCTTTCGACAGGTGGCTTTCCACCACGGTTCCGGAGGCTGGGACAAAGGGATTGGCTTTGAGCTCGAGGATTTCGGACTCCAGGAGCAGCATCTCGAGGAGCTGGTCGATCCCCTGGCCGGTCTTCGCGGAGACCTTGATGCAAATGGTTTTTCCACCCCACTCTTCGGGCTTGAGATTAATCTTCTGGAGTTCTCCCAGAACTTTCGCGGTATTGGCAGCGGGCAAATCGACTTTATTGATCGCCACGACGATCGGACAGGCGGCCTCGCGCGCATGATCGATGGCTTCCACAGTTTGGGGCATCACCCCGTCATCGGCCGCCACCACCAGCACCACCACGTCGGTCAGATTGGCCCCGCGAGCCCTCATGGCCGTAAAGGCCTCGTGGCCGGGCGTATCAAGAAAAGTCACATGCCCTTTTCCGGGGATATCGACTCCGTAGGCCCCGATATGCTGAGTAATAAATCCTTTTTCTCCCGCCGCAACTTCGGTTTTCCGGATCGCATCCAGCAGCGAGGTTTTACCGTGATCGACATGACCCATGATCGTGACGATCGGAGGGCGGAACTGCATCCGCGAGGGGTCTTCGGTCCGGCTCACCTCCCGGATCATTTCCTCTTCATCCGGCAGCCTCTCGAAGCGGACACTCAGGACTCCGGCGATTTGGCTGACGATTTCTTCGTTCAAAAGTTGATTCACGTTGGCAAAGATGCCGATGCCCATCAGGCTCTTGATGAGGTCCGGAATCCGGACCCTCAGCGCTTCGGCCAAATTGCCGACGGTGATGGGAAAATGGATTTTGGCGACATAGGGTTCCGGGACTTTGGGCGCAGCCGCTTCGCGGACGGGGGCCACCGAAGCCGCTACAGGAGCAGGCGCAGGTGCAACAGGCTTCGCGGCCGCAGGCTCGGCTTTCTTCGCGGCAGGCGGAGGCATCGTCGCAACGGCGGACGGCTCGGCTTTTGCGCCCGAGGCGGCCACGACTTTGGCGGGAGGAACCGGCCGGGCCACAGCGGCCGGCGCAACAACCGGAGCGCTCGCAGTCTTCACAGCGGCAGAAGCCGCGGAGGCCGGCCTCCCCGCACGAATTTTCGCGACAATGATTTCATCCACCTGGGACATGTGGCTTTTGGGCGCCTCCCCGAGCTTGGTCATCTCGGCCATCAGCGCCTTGCTCTCCATGCCCAGCTCTTTGGCGAGTTCATGCACCCTCATGCGGATTCACCTTCCTTCGTTCCCTCGGGAGCCGCCTGGGAATCCCCTTCCGGCGCCGGAGGCTCCGCGGACACTTCTGCGACTGGCAAAAGGTCGGAGGAAGCGGCTTTCTTTTCAGGGGCAAGCAGCGCTTTGTGCGCAGCCGCAATGATCTTTTCGGCCGTTTTTTCACCGATCCCTGGAATCTTCGTCAAATCCTCCGGAGTGGACTTCAGCAGATCTTTCAGGGCCGTGATGCCGGCCTCGCGCAGCTGAGCCTCGACCTTTTCGCCGACCCCGTCGAGGGACGAAAGCGGGATGCGCTGGCTCATGCTGCGCACATCCAGTTTCCAACCCACAAGCTTCGACGCAAGCCGGACGTTCTGCCCCTTCTTGCCGATCGACAGCGAAAGCTGCTCGTCGGCGACGAGGATCTCGGCGGCCTGATCCTTACGGTTCAATCGAACTTCGGACAGCTCGGCCGGCGCCATCGCATTGCGGATATAGGTTTCGATGTCGTCGCTGTAGCGGATGATGTCGACTTTCTCACCGCCGATTTCATAGACGATATTTTTTACGCGCTGGCCCCGGATCCCGACGCAGGAGCCGACGCAATCGATCTTGTCATCGCTCGAATGGACCGCAATCTTCGTGCGGGAACCGGCCTCTCGGGCCGCCCCCTTGATGGTCACGATGCCGTCGTGAATTTCCGGGACTTCCATTTCGAAAAGCTTGACCACCAGGCCGGGGTGAGCGCGAGACAAAATGATTTCCGGACCCTTCGGGGTCTTCTTGACTTCCACGACATAAGCGCGGATCGGATGCCCCTGGCGGTATTCGTCCATCGGATTTTGTTCGCGGGCCGGCAGGATTCCCTCAGCCTTCCCGAGGTCCACGATCACCGCTTTTTTCTCGACGCGGTGAATGGTCCCGGTCACAATATCGCCCTGGCGCCTGTTATAATCGCCGTAGATGGTCTCCCGCTCCGCTTCACGAATTTTCTGGATAATCACCTGTTTGGCGGTCTGGGCCGCAATCCGGCCGAAATCGGGGTCATGGATGGGCTCGCCGTTCTTGAGGAGCTGGATTTGGAACGTTCTGGCGTCGATCTGAATATCGAAATTTTCGGTTTCATTGTTGTAGGTCTTACGGCAGGCGGAAATCAGGGCCTGGCGGAGGGCCTCGATCAGGACTTCGCGCTGGATGCCTCTTTCCTTGACAATGTACTCGATAGAAGAAAAAATTTCCGGATTCATAGAACGTCAACTACCCCCTAAAATGAGAAAAGTGGGCTTGCACCTTCGCCCACTTTCCTGAACCTAATCTGAAATTTGGCTGTTATTATACTGCAAATACGAGCTCTGTCAAGGCTCCTACCGGACCGGCACAGATCCCTTGGCGATGTAATCCTCTAACCATAATCATAATAATAAGTTGCAAAAAAAGAACGGGCGAGGGCTTTACAAGAAGCCAAAAGGGGTGCTATGCTTGATTTGGAGTGATACATACCAAGGGTTCGCGCGGCCCGTCCCGTGCGGACCCCCCAGGGTAGGGGCGTTAGAAATAATGCCCCTACTTTTTTTTTGCCTCAAGCTGCTGCGCGATCCGCCGGACCTCTTCGAGCATCCCGCGGCGCTCTTCGTCGGTCGCATGGCCGATATTGCCAAAGTACTTGTGCCCAAGGGAGGGCATCCCGCAATATCCGCCGATCCCGTCATCGATGGTCTGCTGCATGCTCCGCATCAAACCGAGGGTCTCATAAACGGCGGTGGGAGCCCCCATCGTCGTAATCCAGAAATTCTGTTTGTCCGTGAGCAGGCCCCGGGGCCCCTGGGGCCCCTCCTCATGCGCGAATCCGTTCACGAACACCCGGTCCACATAGCCTTTCATAACGGCCGGAAGCCCCTGCCACCAGAGCGGATAGATCCAGATCAGCCGGCCGGCCCACAGGATGTGTTCCTGTTCGATCTGAATGTCCCGGGGAACCTGGCCGCCCGCAAAGGCTTCAAAGTCGGCGGCCCGCAAAACCGGATCAAAGCCAAGCGCGTAAAGATCGCGGATCCGGATTTCGTTTTGGCCGAAACGCTTGAACTCCTCGACCAGCACGTCGAGGATCGCGCGGCAAAAGCTCTTGGGATTGGGATGACAGTAGATCATCAGACAATTCATGCGGGATTCTACTCCTTCCGGCAACGGAATCGTTTACGCCGCGTCGGCGGCAGGAGCGGCCGGCGTCGAGGCGGCTTGGCCGTTTAGAGGGACCGGATCGTAAGCATAGGCCTGTTCGAATTCCAGCTTACCCTCGGGATCATATTTGCGCCTGGAAATTTTTTCACCGTCCCGGTAATAATCGATATAAAGAATGTCTCCGGTTTCGTAGTAGGTCACGATCGGGCCTTCCGGACGGCCGCCCTTGTACCGCCAGCGCGTCTTCACGGCCCCGCTCGGGTAAAAAGTGGCCGTCATGCCGTCGCGGGTCACCGGCAACAGCATCTCGGCATATTCTTTTTTGACGAGGTTCGGCAGGTCGCGGAAGGTCCGGATATCGAGCCGGTACGTTCCCTTCTCGCTGTCTTCGATATACGCGCGTTCGATCCGCTGCATCAACTCGCGGGAATCCCCGAGACTCAAATTCAGCGGCCGGATCTGGTCCTGGCACTGCGCGTAAAAACGGTCGAGAAGCTCCCGCTGTTCCGTTTGCAGCTGCCTGTCCTTGACGTAACCGGCAATCGAGTCCCCCACGTTTCGCGCCAGCACCCCCGTGTTCGTCACCGCATCCCAAAGGGCGACCGCCAGCTTGGCATTCGGATTATCCTGATAAAAATCCGCCCACTGGGCGGGATCCCGGGGGGCCCCCGAACCCGCCGTGCCTGCGGCCGGAATCGACTTTTCAGTCGCTGCTTTTTCTTCGGGCGGGACCGCGGCCGTATCGGCAAAACCCAAGCGGTACGGCGCAAGAGCAAGCAAAATCAGAATCAGAACGCGGCGAAACATGGGACCTCTCTTCTTATTATTCTAGTACGCTATGACAATTGAAATTGGTTTTTGCAATTTCAATTGGTACTTGTACCGCCTACCCCTCCTATTAAATATTAGGCGGTACTAGGACCCGGGAGGACGTCCCTCGAGGAGAAAAAGGGCGTTTGTGGCAAAGAGATTCGGCAGAAAATAGACCGGCCGCCGTTTGCCCAAATAACGGGCCTCCAGAATTTTGATGGACTCGTTTCGGCAGTAGTCCCGAAAATCCCAAACGCTCAAAAACCGCAGGTTCGGGGTCTTGTTCCAAGCGTGCGGCAGCGACGGTGAAACGGGCGCGCGGCCGAGGAACCCCAAGCTGAACCTGGCCTCCCAATGCGCGAAATTCGGGAAACCGACAATCACCCTTCGGCCGACGCGCAGGGCCTCCAGGATCACGAAATCGACCCCTTTGACCTCCTGCAAACTCTGGTTCAAAATCACGTAGTCAAAGGACTTGTCCGGATAGTAAGAGAGCCCGCTGTCGATATCCCCGTGAAAAACGCTCAGGCCCTTCTCCACGCACTGATGAATGGCGTCGTCATTGAGCTCGATCCCCTGCACGCGGGCCTTTTTTTCCCGGACGAGAAAAAGCAACAGGTCCCCGCTCCCGCACCCGAGGTCGAGGACGGAGGAACCGGATTCGATGATCCGGCCGATGACTTGATAATCGAGGCGCTTCGCATCGCGATTCATGCGTCAGAGACTAGCACAAAGATTTTTTCGGGCCAATGGATTTCGATCAGGGCTTGAGCTGCTCGGAGGCTGTTTCGGCAGCGATCAAATCCCTCATTTCCCGGGCCAGCTGCGCCGCGGATTCGGGACTTTGACAATGCTGGATCGAATCCAAACGATCCTGGAGAGACTGCTTCAGCTGTTTGACTGCCTCCAGCCTGCGGATCAAGTGATTGATTTCGTCGGCCGCCTCGGTAAAAAAATCCCCCTCGCGCAGCTGAATGGGGTGGACCAACTCGCCGTGGTTCATGCGGCGAAGGACCGACCGGAAACGGTACACCGGCCCCGCCACGCGGTGAAGGAAGGACATCCCGAAGAGGGCCAGGATGATGAGCGTCCCGAAAAGGATCAGGCTGATTCGGGTCACCAGGCTGTAGCTGACCTCCGAAAGGATCTGATACGGGCTGATCTTCCCGAAATGGAATCCTCCGCCGAAGGCGGCCTCGCGGATCGTGTTGTGGATCACAAACCCCACAAACAGGGTCGAGACCATGAAAAGGCCAATGATCACGAACAGGTACTCCCGCTGAAGCGGCTTGTGGATCATGATGTTGCGAATGCTTCGCTTGTAGGGCTTCGGCCCGGTTTTTACGGCAGCAGGGGCGCTCAATGGTGTGTTCATGGTCATCTCCTTGATCAGTCAGTGAAATTCACAGCGTTGAATGCGGAACCGTCCGGATCTTGGCACCAAACGGCGCACGCAAGAATCGAAAACAGGCTTGAACTGAATTCCCGATGTCTTGAGTTATCATAATAAAATTCGGAAGAACAAAAAGGGTCAGGATATGGGAGCTGATCAGCCCGCCGATCACCGTCACGGCCAAAGGCGACCACAGGTCGCTCGACTGGCCCAGATTGATGGCAAGCGGCAGGAATCCGAGGATCGCAGCAAGCGTCGTGATGGTGATCGGGCGCAGGCGGTCGAGGCCCGACTGAATCAGGGCCTGTTCCTGGGCGACCCCATGCTCGAGAAGATGGTTCATGTGGTCCATCATGATAATCGCGGCATTCACGACGTACCCGGACAGTAAAATCATGCCGATGAAAACGGATTCGCTCAAGGGCTTCTTCGTCAAGACAAGTCCGGCCCACACGCCGATGCTGCACATCGGAACCGAAATCATGATCAGGAAAGGCTGAATGTAATTCTGGAAAAGACAGGCCATGCACATATACACGAGAAAAAGGGTCAGGAGGAGCGCAACGGTGAGCTGGGATTTTCCCGCCATCAGCTCCGTGTAGGAGCCCCCGTACCTCCAGTAATAATCTTCGGGCAGCGTGACGTCCTTGAGTGCCTCCTTGACGGCGACGCCGGCGCCCTCGAGGGCGCCCTTGACATCGCCTTTGACGAAGACGTAACGGTACTTGTCCTTGCGGTCGATCGTCTGCGGGCCGGTGGAAGGATAAAAGTTCGCGATTTCTCCGAGCGGGATATGGGTCCCGCCATTCGTCGCGAGAGGGACAAGCTTCAGGTCCTCGATCTTCTGGCGGTAAATCGCCTGCAGCCTCGTGATGGTTTCGATTTCTTCGCCCCTCTTGAGTTCGTGGAATTTCGTGGGCCGCATGCCTCGTACCTGCGCGTGCACGGAATCGGCGATCTTTTTGACCGTCAAGCCGTAAATGGCCGCGCGGCCTTTGTCGACCACGAGCGAATATTCGGGGCGCTTGCGCAGGTCCGTCATGACGATGTTCGAAATGCCGGGCACCTTGCCCATCCGGCCGGCGAACTCGCGAGCGAGCTTTTCGAGCTGTTCGTTGTCGTGCCCGAAGATGTTGATCACAATCTTTTTGTCCTCGCTCGAGCTGACCCCTTCGTCGATGATGAGGCTGTAATCGTCGTGAACCTCCTTGACGGCCTCGTTCCCCTTCTCGTCGAGGAGCCTCATGATCTCGTCCTTGGAATACTGCCTCTTGCCCTTGGGCTTGAGCCGCACGAAGACGCGGACCGTGTCCTTGCGTACCGTCGAGGAGAACATCTCGACGTCGGAGATTTTTGCGAGCATCTCTTCGACTTTTTTGACCGAATCGTCATTGGACTCGAGCTTGGCCCCCGCGAGCGGGAAAACGACGACGCTGAACTCATTTTCCTCGAGGGCGCTCGGATAATCGATGCTCATTTTCGCGATTTTCATGCCCGCCACGTAAAAGGAAAAAAAACAGAGGATCGTCACCGGATACCGCAGCCGGAGGCTCCAGCGGATCAGGCTGCCGTAAACAAAACGGAATCTTTCCGAGCGCCGGCGGCTCGCCTCGGTTTCTTCCTGGAGGGTCAGGTGCCCCTTGGCCCATTTTTCGAGCATCACCGGCACGGCCATCTGGGCCACGAAAAATGAGGCGATCAGCGACGCACAAACGGTGAAGGCAAAGCCCGAATAGCGGATTTGGATCGACTTGTCGATGAACACGATCGGAAGGAAAACGATCAGGGTCGTCAGCAGAGACGCCAAGAGCGGCATCCAAACCTCCTCGGCGCCTTCGCGGATGGCGTCTTCGTCGCTCAGGTTCTTTTCCTTCTTCGAAAAGACGTTCTCCAAAATGACGACCGCGCTATCGATGAGGATCCCGATCGCCAGAGCCAATCCGCTTAAGGTCATGATGTTGATGCTGATCCCGAGCGCGCCCATGAAGATGAAGGTGGCGATGACCGAACAGGGAATCGACAGAAAAACGATGAAGGCGAGAATCCAGCTCTTGAGAAACAGGTAGATCAGGACCACCGTCAGGCCCATTCCCAGGAAGAGGGCGAACTTCACGTCATCGATCGCCTTCTGGATGGTTTCCGCCTGGTCGGTGATGACAATGACGTCGAGCTCATCCTTGTGGAGCTGCTTGTACTCGTCGAGAACGACCTTGAGCGTCTTGGCCACCGGGATCGCCTGCGACAGGCTGGATTTTTTGACGTAAACAGTGACGTTCTGTTCCAGGTTCAAGCGCGAATAGTCGTTGGCCTCCATGTAGGAGTCCTTGATCGTCGCGATTTCCTTCAAGGGAATGATCGAACCCTGGCGCGTCGCCTGGATCCCGATGTCGCCGATCTCTTCGATCTTCAAGAAAGCCCCCATGCTCCGGATGGCGTATTCGAGCGTGCCGCTGTCGACGTTGCCGGCCAGCAGATTCACGTTGCTTTGCCCGAGGATATCCATGACC
This sequence comes from Candidatus Omnitrophota bacterium, assembly GCA_041666865.1. Lineage (GTDB taxonomy): Bacteria > Omnitrophota > Omnitrophia > Omnitrophales > Aquincolibacteriaceae > JBAYGD01. Next base: position 140,158 of record JBAYGD010000003.1, read on the forward strand.
CGTTCGATCGAAATGTTATAAGCCGTCAGCTTGTCGCGGTCGATCTCGATCAGGATCTTCCTCTGTCGCCCGCCGTAAACCTCGACGCTCGCGACGCCGTTGACGCGGCCAAGGATCGGCTTGAGTTCTGTTTCCACCAGATCGCGGACCTGTTCGGGGGAGAGAATTTCGGAGGTCATGGCAAAAATAAAAAAGGCCGATTCGTTGTCGTCGTAGTTGGCGATGACCGGCTTTTCGATCTCTTTGGGCAGGAGCGGCTTGACGCGGGCAAACTTTTCCCGGACCTCGAGCGCCGCAAAATTCATGTCCGTCCCGACTTCGAACTCGAGGGTCACGCGCGACTCGGCCTCTCGCGAGCTCGAATACATGTTCTTCAAATGGCTGACGGTCGATACCGACTCCTCGACCGGCTTGGTAATGTTTTTCTCGACCTCCAGGGGAGGCAGGCCGCCGCGGGCGTTGACGACGATGCTGATAATCCCTTTGGCGCGGCCCTGGTAGAGCTCCACCGGGAGTTCCATCATCGCGATGGTTCCGAGGATCATCACGGCCAGGAAGATCATCGTGATGAAGACCGGCTTTTTGATGGACATCGACGGAAGTCCCATGGGCTTAGGCGGCCTCTTCCCCTTCTTCGCGCGCAAAAATCTTTTCGAGGAACTCCTCGACAAAAATATAGATCGTCGGAATCACGAAGAGGGTGAAAAAAGTGGAGGAAATAACGCCTCCCATGACCGTCACGGCGAGCGGACGGCGCAGCTCCGACCCCTCGCCCAAGCCAAAAACAAGCGGGCAAAGCCCGATCACCGACGCCAGCGCGCTCATGATGATCGGGCGCGTACGGATGCGCACCGCCTGCGCGGCCGCCTGGGCGATCCCCATGCCGTCGGCGCGCATCTGATTCGAGTATTCGAGCAGAACGATCCCGTTGCTCGTGACGACGCCTCCCAGGATGATGATCCCGAGGAGCGAGATCACGTTGAGGGAAGTCGCCGAGAGGGCCAGCGCGATCGTCACTCCGATCCAGGAAAGCGGGACGGCGAACAGAATGATGAAGGGCTGAAGGAGCGACTCGAACTGGGCCGCCATGATCATGTAGTTGAGAAGAATGGCCATCACGAACGCGAACGTCACGCGCTGAAAGTTCTCTTTGACCTCACGGGCCTTTCCGGAAAGCTGGACCTGGAAGTCCGAGGGAATCTGGAGATCCTTGAGAAAATCCTGCACCTTCACCAAAACGTCCTTGCTCGTGTAGGCCTTGTCGATGTCGGCCGCCACGGTGATCATGCGCTCCTGATCCGCCCGGCGGATTTCGCTCGGGCCCACCCCCTTGCGGATCCTGGCGACTTCCTTGAGCGGAACCAGGGTATCGAGGACGTGCGAATACATGAGGAGGTGATTGAGATTGTCGATTTCGCCCCTATCCTTGGGATCCAAACGAACCCGGACGTCGACTTCTTTTCCCGCCTCACGGTACTGTGTCGCCACGACCCCGTCGATGGCCGCTTTGGAGGTGAGCGAAATGTCCATCGCGGAAATGCCGTAGAGCGCCGCGCGCTTTTTGTCGATCTCGAGCTTGGTCTCGGGCGTGGCTTCGGCACGGTTGTCGGAGATGTCGACGATGCCCGGAATCGCAGCCAACCCGGCCCGGGTCTTTTCCACGAGCAAGTTCATTTTCATGAAATCATAGCCCTTGATTTCGATCAGGACGGGCTTGGTTCCGCCTTCCGCAAAAGCAAATTCACTTTCCTGAAGAAGAAATTCGATTTCGGCGCTCCCGAGCTTGAGGGCCTCCACGCCTTGCTTGATCACGTCAACGACGACAGCCGACGAACGCTTGCGGTCGTCCCGCAGAGACACCATGATAATGGCTTGGGAAGGCCTCAACGTATCGACCGAAACCTGGCCCTTCTTCCCCTTTTCAGAGCCGATGGTGATCGCGACGTTCTTGATGTCCTTTTCCTCAGCAATCACCCCCTCGAGCCGTTTGCACACGCCCTCGGTCACTTCGAGGCGCGTTCCGATCGGCATATTGACCTTCATCAAAAACTGGCCCTGGTCGACCTTGGGGAGGACTTCCTTGTCGAGTTTCGGAACAATCAACACAAAGGACACCACGGCGAGCGCCAGGACGAAGGCCAGCATGGCATACATATAGAAATTGCGGCTCCCCTCCGACTTAGCGCCCAGGACGCGGTCAAAATAAAAATTCGTGAGCGGCATCGGCTTGAATTCGCGCTTCTTGACGTTGACGTAAGTCGAAAGGATCGGCACCAGCGTCAGCGGAAAAAACGTGGAGACGATCTGCGAGTAAATGACCGCCCAGGAAAGGTCCTTGAAGAGCTGGCCGGGCACGCCCGGCACAAAAACAATCAGGGGGAAAAAGACCGCCATCGTCGTCAGATTCGAAGACACCACGGGCCAGGCGACTTCGTTAGCCCCGTGGATGGCAGCGTCAACGGCCGATTCGCCTTCCTGGCGTCTGCGGAAAATATTCTCGAGGACCACGATGCTGGCGTCGGTGATCATACCGACCGCGAGGGCGAGCCCGCCCAGGGACATCATGTTCAGCGTATTGCCGAACATGGCCATCATGAAAAAGCAGCCCAACACCGTGATCGGGAGCGTGATGATCACTACCAGAGCCGAGCTGAACGAACGGAGGAAAATAAGGAGCTCGAGAAAAGCCAGCTTGGCCCCGTCCGTCGACTCCCCCAGAAGATTTTCGAGCGACGCACGGATAAAAGTCGAGTGGTCATAAATAACTTCGTAATGGACCCCGCGAGCCTCCACTTCTTCTTTGAGCAAATCAAGGGCCTTGAGAATCCGGTCGACCACCTTGATCGTATTGGCGTTGGCCTGCTTCTGGATCGAAAGCGAGATATTGCTCTGGTTGTTATAGCGGGAGAGGCTGGTGCGATCGGCGAGACCGTCGGTCACGTTCGAGATATCGCGGACAAGCACAAGGCGCTTCTCCATCATCTGCTTGCGGACTTCGTCGCGCAGGGTATCCACCGTGGCCCGGGGCCCCTCGGAGCCTTTCTCCACGAAGCTCGTCTTGTCCTTCCGGCTGCTCTTTTTATACCCCTCTTTGGCCACCGTATCCACGCCGGCCACGGCGTATTCGATTTCCTTCACCGAACGGAACTCCCCCATGGTCCGGATCAGGTATTCGTAAAGTCCTTTCTTGATGCTGCCGGCCGGGTAAGAGACGTTGGCCTCCTCGATGGACCGGATCACCTCGAGAAGCGAGAGGTGGTTGGCCTCGAGGCGCGCCAGGTCGATATCGACCAGGACTTCCCGGTTGACTCCGCCCGAAAGGTTGACTGAGGCGACCCCCTCCACCTTGTCGAGGTTCTCCTTGAGCATTTTTTCCGCCAGGAGCTTGAGGTGGAGCGGCTCGAGGTTCGTCCCTGAAACCGAAATCAGGAGGATGGGACGGCTCAAGGGATCGAACTTCAAGACGACGGGATCTTCGGCCTCCTTGGGAAAGCGGTCCTTGATGAGGTCGATCTTTTCGCGCACGGCGAGCGCCGCAAAATCGATGTCGGACCCCCAGTTGAAGGATACGAGCACCGTCGAGCGCCCCTCGCGCGAGACGGACTCGATGCGCTTGAGTCCCGCCACAGACCCCACCGCCTCCTCAAGCGGCTTGGTGATGAGGGTTTCGATCTCTTCAGGGGCCGCGTTCGCGTAGTCGGTAACGATCGTGACCTGGGGAAAACTGATCGGAGGGAAAAGCTCCTGCGGAAGCTCCAGAAAGGAGATGACGCCGATGACGAGGCACCCGAGCGTCAACATCGTGATGGTGACCCGCTTTTTAATCGAAAACTCGGGTAAACTCATGGTCTAGATTTCGGCTTCCTGGGTCTCCAGCAAGCGAATCTTTTTGCCATCCTCAAGCTTCTCGAGTCCGGAAACGGCAATCAGTTCGCCCTCCGAAAGACCGGCATCTACTTGGGAATAGTCGGGCCGGGTGTATCCGATGGCAATCGCGCGTTTCTCGGCCGTCTCCTTGTCGGTATGGACCACATACACAAACTGCTCACCTTCGCTCCCCTGAACGGAGTCGGTGGGCACAACGAGCGTATTCTTTTTGCTGTAGAGCAGGATCCGGACGCGGGCGAACATGCCCGGCATGAGCAGTCGTTCCGGATTTTCGAGGCGCACTTTCACGGTCGCCGTCCGGCTCGTTCCCGCCACGACCGGCGCGACATTCTCGATCACGCCTTCGAACGTCTTGTCAGGATAGGCATCGACGAAGACGCGCGCCTTTTGGCCAAGGGCGATCTTGTTGACGTCCCTCTCGACGACGCCGAATTCCGCATAGACGTATTCGGTCATGACGTGTGTTCCGAGGAGGGTGTTGGGAGTGATCGTCTCGCCTTCTTCGATGCTAAGTTCACCGATCATTCCCGCCGACGGCGCATACAAATTGGATTTTTCGAGCATGGCCTCATGGGCCTTGACCTCGAGCCTCGCGGCCTCGGCCTCAAAACGGGCCGACTCCGTTTCCAGCTTGACCTTGTCGAGAGTCGATTTCGGAATTGCGCCCATGGCGAACAGTTTGTCGTGCTCCTTTTCCTTTTCTTCGCCGATCTGCACCTGCGTCTCGGCCTTGCTCAACTGCGCCTGTGCGCGCTTGAGCCGCAGCAGGATATCGTCCTGGCGCAGCGACATGAGGAGGGCGCCTTCCTCATAGCGTTCCCCTTCCCGGTAGTTGATGGAACTGATGACCCCCGGAATCTCGAAACTCAACTTGAACTCCATCGCGCCCTTGATCGTCCCGAGCGCGTTCAAGGAATCCTCGAAATTGAAACGCCCGATCTTGAAGCCTTTGACCGGAAGCGGTTGGTCCTTGGCCGGAGCCTGCTGAGCGACGGCATCCTCCAAACTTTGCTTGGTAGGCTTTTTGTGAGCAAAAAAGATCTTGTAAGCGCCGAACGCAAGCACGGCTAAGACGCCCGCAACAGCAACCCATTTTCGGTAGGGATAAACCCACTTCCAGAGGCCCTCGTTTGGGATCGGAACTTCGAATTTGAAAGCAAAAAGTTTTTTGACAAGCGCCGGCTTACGGACCATGTCAAGCAGACGCCCCCCCAAGACGGCCACATTCTTGCGCAGAGACAAGAGCTTCTCGGTAAGGCTTTTGACTGACTTGGCCGGCTTGACGGGCCCCTGGGGCTCACCGGCCGGGGGAACCGTGGGGATATCGGAATCACTCATAGATTTTCGTCAAATCCTCCACGTCGAAAAACTGGGTTCCTGTGGAATAGTTCATTTTGGTCTTCGCGTTGAAATATTCGGCCAAGGCCTTGTGCAAAGTGGTCAGCTCCCGCAGCAGCGCGATTTCGGAGTCCATGTACTCGGAAATCTGGATTTCGTTGTTTTCCAGCTTGTGTTTAGAAAGCACGGCGACATGCTTGCGGTAATCCGTCCGCTGCAGGGATGATTTTACCTGAATCTTGGACTTTTGGTAATCAAAATAGGCCTGTTTGACGTCGTGGATGACCTCTTTTTCCTTTTTCTCGAGCTCCACGACACGGTCCAATCGGGCCACTTCGGCGTCCTTAGTGTCCACAAAAGCCTTCAGCCCGTCCAACATCGCCACCTTCAGGCTGTTGGCCGCCGTTCGGCTCCCAACCTGCTGGGCATAGGACGAAACCGACGGCGCGATATCTCGGTTTTCAAGGCTATACTGGACGGTGTTGCCTCCGAAGTTCCATTTCACTTCAAGCGCAAGCTTGAAGTTCCTTCTCTGCCCCGGATGCCGGGCAATGTCCTGATATTGTTCGCCGAGTTTTCCGAACTCAAGAGAGATGTCCGCCTTCGGCATCAGCTCCCCGAAGCGGATGCGCTCCTCGAGCTGGGCCGACCGCAACTTGGACGCTTCCACCTGCAGCTCCGGCCGGTTCTGATAGGCGAGGTCCACGAAATCTTTCAGTTCCTGCGAAGATTCTGCGCCTCGGGACGCCGTCCGGACTTCCTGCGGGGCCGGAGTCTTCGGGCCGCCGTCACCGGATTCCTCGGGTTTCAGCAAATCATCGAGCCGGTAGGTAGGCTCGATCCGGATATCGTCTTCCACATCAAGGTCGAGGTATTTCTGGAGCTCGAGCTTGGCCAGTTCGAGCTCCTGTTTGGAAGTCTCGTAATCGTACTGCATTTGGCTGTAAAGCGATTGGACGTTTAGATATTCGATTTGAGAAATAATTTCCTGTTTGAATTTCAAGTCCGACATATCGATATATTTTCTCATCTCTTCCAGAACCCGCTCATGGTCCGCGCAGTCCTCGACGGTGCGGTCATAATCGAAATAGGCAATGGACACGTCTTTGGCCAAGTCGCGCATCACGGCCTCATAATCCTTTTTGGCGGTCTCGAGGTCGATTTTCTTCTGCTGCAGGGTGTTCCACAAAGTCCCTCCGCGAAAAAGGGGCTGTTTGAAAGCAAAGCTATAAAAACGGGAAACAAAAGCCCTCCCCGAAGGGTTCCCGAACGCATCGGTCGAAGAAAGCTTGCCGTCTTTATCGGAGAATTCGAAGTTGGCCTCCGGAAAGAGGTTCCGGAGAGCCAGGAGAATCCTCCTTTTCTCGAGATTGACGCGCTCCTGCGAAGCGCGCGCTTTCGTATGCACCCGGGCGGCATGGTCCAAAATATCCTGCAAGGATTTTTTCGCGGGAGACGCAAAGTGGTTTCTCTCCTCCACCTCGCGCGCGCTGATCTGGGTCCTGATGAACATCCGGTCCAGATACGGCATCTGTTTGAAGCGACTTTCGCGCATCACGCGTAGCCGTTCACGGATGATCTGCCCTTCCGCATCCGCGGAAGGGCGAGCGATCTCTTGGGCCCCGCGAACACCGGGCACAACGGACACCAGGCAAATCAAAACTGCAGATAGAAATTTCCGCATCATTTTATCCTGCATTCAGTTAGGATTGACCTCATTATCGGCCTGGTTCCACTTCTCCTAAAGCCCAGCGCCGATAAAGGATGGGGCGGTCACGACCCAAAGGGCCGACTCCCGGTGTAGGGGATTATAGAACGAATGTCTCAAATTTCCATTAAAAAAAAGGTTATCGCCCTCCTTGAGAACGAAACTTTTATGTTCGACCGAGATCTCACAGCGGCCGATCAAAGCCGACAGAAAGACCGGACACGGATGCTTGAGGACATTGTCTTCCAGACGCGCCCGCGGGGCCAGAATGAACTTGCCGCAAAAAAAATCCCGGATAAACGGGACATAGGAGATCATCTGAACGCCCCACTCCGGCAGCTCGATCCGGTAAGCCCCTTTCTGGGACCCCGCATGGCAAAAGCAGTCCGTTTCGGCTTCTGCCTCCCGGAAAAGCCCGCTGACCGGAATGCCGAAACCACGGGCAAGCGATTGCAGTGTCTTGATGGATGGATTCAGGATCCTCCCCTTTTCGAGGGCCGTCAGGGTCCTGGCGTCGAGGTCTCCCGCGCGGCGGCAAAGCTCGGCCCCGCTCAGGCCCCGTTCCCGGCGCAAGCGCAGAATATTCGCCTTAAAATCCAGAGGCGCTTCGGCTTCCGCCCCCTCACCCTTGGCGGCCGCCTCACGCGCCAGGCTTTCGTAGACCGCCTCTCTTTTTTTTCTTTTCATCGTTTACTCCGTAGCCTGCGCGATTTCAGGGCCTGCTTTTTTTAAAATCAGGCGGCCGAGTTCGAAGCGATGATATTCTTTTTCGCTGCGGAAAAACCACTGGATTTTCCCGATGCTCCGGTCCTTATCGATGTCGTTGATCCCGACCGAAAGCCGGACCTCTTTTCCAGGCGCGGGCTCGATTCCGAGAAATTCCCACCGAACGGAGGCCTCCACGCTGTATCCCTTCTCGTGCACGTACCCGCGCGCGGCCACCGCCTGTCCCCGCCGATGGCTCTCGTCGCCCTGGAACCAGGACCAGAACTCCACGGTCTCCTCGCCGGGGGTCGGGCGAAAACCGATCTGGAAATCCTGGGAATCGCGCCATCGCAATCCGTCGCCCGCGGGATCGATATAAAGCTCTACCAAATCGTCTTGCCAGATATTGCGGCCGTTTCTGCGCGCGATGACACTATCGTCGGTGACGTTCAGCGCGAGATAAAGAGCCTGTTCGTCCCAGGCAAACCGGACCTTGGCAGACAAATCGGTGTCGTCCGCGAAGTATCCGAACTCCCGGAACGACTGGTCCAGCACGAGGGGCGTCCGGTTCGGCCAGTCTTTCAAGTATCCGTCGATTTGCATGCCCCCGGCCACGTAATCGGCCTCAAAGGCGGGAGGGTCCGGCCATGGCAGCTCCATCGTCCCGGGTTTGAATCCGACGTCTTTCATGGCCTGCCGAAGCTCCGCGTCCCGGCCCGTCACCTTCCAGATCAGCCCCGAGCGGAAATTTTCGATCATCAGCAAAAGCGGGCCCTGGTCGATTCCGATTGCGATGCTCGAGAACCACTGTTTGTCCAGATTGAAGGCATCGGAAAAACCGTAGAGGCCCCATAAGCGGTCCTTCAGGTCCGTGTAAAAGTGCCGGAGGCAATCGACGGATTCCTCGGGAGTAAACACGATCGAACTGCCGCAGGCGGTCGGAGCGACCGTGCCGTCGTGTTCGGCCCATCCCGGAGGGGCGCCGTAAGCCTTGTACCCGAAAGGACCGTCGGAGGCCGACAAGCCCCAAGAATTGGGTCCGTAACTCGAAAAGTTGGCGGCCTGGTCCATGCAAAAAGCCCGGTTCGCCCGGGTCGCATTGACGGAATTCCGGAAATAGTCGGCAAACCCGTCATTTTGATCGCGAAAATCGACATAGATGTGAGAATACTGGTGGGTGAAAAGGGGCGGCATCTGGATGAGCCGGAAGTCCCGGTAGCTTCCCGCCCGGCGCGAAACGGCGCGCCAGCTCGAACCGGGGATCGGATGCGTCGGAGAGCCGATCGCCAGAAGGTACATGATCATCCCCTCGTCATAATTGTCCCAATGCCTCTTGTTGAAGCCCTGCTCGGGCGACCAGGACATGGACAAAGTTTGTTTGCCGTGAAGCATCCAGTCCCATTCGACGCGCTCATAAATTTTCCCCGTGAGCTCCCGGATCTGAGAGTCCTCGTAATATTCCGCTGCAAAAATCGCGCCGGCGAGCAGCAGCGCCGTATCGATCGGCGAGGCCTCCGAGCCCTTCGAGCGCTTGCCCGTCGCCGGGTCGAGGAAGTGATAAAAAAATCCGTGCGCGTTTTCCGTGCCGTTGAGGAAAAAAGAAAGCGTTTGGCGGGTCATTTCGACGGCAGTCGCGCGGTCCAGCCACCCGTGCTCGGCTCCGACAGCGTAAGCGGCAAGGCCAAAGCCGGTGGCAGCAATGCTCGCCCCCGAAGGCGTCGCGCCTTTGTCAAAATTGTTCGCCCGGTCCTTGACCAATCCGGTCTGGGCATTTCTTTCGCGAAGGAAATACTCGAGGCTCTTTTTTTGGATTTCCTCGAGCATTTGTTGGTCCCCTTCGCTCAAACTTTCAAACGTTGTCTGGGCGCGTCCCGGGACCGGATGCAAAAAGAGGAAGACAAAAACGACGAGCACCGGAAGAGAACCTGTTAACTTCCCCATGATTGGACCACCTTATGAATGAGTTGCTCCAGTTTTTATCTATAGGCTCAGTCTTTTGAGCGGCTGAAAGGATGCTTTTCGGCACCGTTTGTCACGCCCCACCGGGCGTGACTGCACTCGCGTGCGTCGGCCTCGCCTTGGCACCGGGGGCTCGGCCTCCTTAGCGTGCCGAAAAGCATCCTTTCAGCCGCTCAATCGACACATCATCCGAAATAAGCCATCTTCTTGATCAGGTCCGGCATTTCCGCAAGGGCGCTGTGAGGAGCCCCTTTCTCGAGCACGGCCGGATGTCCGGCTTCGCGTATTTCGATCATCTCCTCCGCGCAAACCGCGTCAAAAAAAATAATCACGGGCAGATTCCATCCCCGCGCTTGAATCTCGCGGTAAACTTCCCGTCCGTCCTTGACGGGCATTTTGATGTCGAGCAAAACAACGTCGGGCCTGCGCCGGACGATCATTCGGAGCCCCTCGGCGCCGTCGAGGGCCGAATCGATCTCGAAGGAAGGGGCGGTGCGGTCCTTGAGAAAATCCCGAACCATTTGTGCGACTTCGCGCTGATCGTCAATGACCAAGAGGCGAATCGAGCCGGGCATGGGCATGGCGCGCATCAGCACCCGTTGGAAAACGGGAAACGACGGCGGCTCTTCGAAAACTTCATCGAAAGCAAAATCCCGGACCTTCGCGGGGTCCGGGCGGCCCAATGCGAAAATCCTCGCCTCGGGACGGGTGCCGCGCAGAACCTTGAACTTTTGAATCAAAGGAAGGGATAAAAGGGACGGCCGGAGAAAGGAAGCGTCGGGAGAATGCTTCGCAAGGGCCTCTGCGACAACGGCCGTTTCGGCCGCATGAACGATCCGAACCCGGGAATCCTCGAAGAATTCTTCGAGAAAACCGCCCCAGGGGCTTTCCCCGGCGTCCAAGACCAAGAGCGTTCTTTCCGGCATGAGATCCTTCCAGGCCGGAGGTCATCGCCTCCGGTCAAAAAAATTCCGTGTAATCCCCACCAGCCACCGCCTCGGCAGGAGGCGGTATCCGAGCGAAAGCAGATAATTCCGGGTGCCGCAAACCACGGTCGGCGATGAACCTCTCAAAAAAGCCTTCATGGCCGTCCGGACCGCCGACTCCGGAGAAGCCAGGAGAAAAACTTCCCGCCCGAGGATTCCGGCCGTCGTGTGAAACGCGGTTTCGGTATGTCCCGGACAAACACAAAGCACTCGTAGCCCCGCCGGCTGGTACTCTCCCCACAAAGCTTCCGTGAAGGAAAGAACAAAGGCCTTGGAGGCCGCGTAAAGGGACATATACGGCATCGGCTGAAAGGCCGCCGTCGAAGCGACCTGAATGAGGCCCCCCCGTTTTCGCTCCAGCATACCGGGCAAAAAAAGACGCGCCAGAGCCGTAAGCGCCGTCACATTGACGGTCACAAGCTCTGCGTTCCTGGCCGGGTCGGAAGCTTCAAAGCGGCCGCACCAGCCGAATCCGGCATTATTGACTAGAATATCGGCCGAAAGACCCTTTTCCCGAACTTTTTCAAAGAGTCGCCCGGGAACACCGGGCAAAGCCAAATCCAGCTCTTCGGTATCCACACGGATTTGACGGTTTAGACGCAAGGCACCGGAAAGTTCTTCAAGCTGCTGGCGAGAGCGCCCCGTCAAAATCAGGTTCGCCCCCTCGTCGGCAAAGGCACGGGCAAAAGCCCGGCCTAAACCGCCGGTGGCGCCGGTAATCAAAACCGTCATGCCTTTAACGGAGCGTTTCATACGGGAATACGCCCCTGCAGGGCCCGCGAAAGGGTCGCTTGGTCCGCGTACTCGATGTGACTGCCCACCGGAATGCCCCGGGCAATGCGGGTCACCTTCATCTTGAAGGGTTTCAGCATCTTCGCCAGATAAAGCGCCGTCGTCTCGCCTTCGGTATTCGGATTCGTGGCCAGGATCACCTCGCGCACCGGCTCGTCCTTGATCCGTTTCAGGAAATCGGGGATCTGGATTTCGTTGGGGCCGATGCCTTCCAAGGGCGAGAGGGAGCCGAGAAGAACGTGATAGACCCCGGCATAACTTCCCGTCTTCTCGATGGAAATGACGTCCTTGGGGTCCTCGACAACGCAAACCAATCCCCGGTCGCGGCCGGGATCCGAACAGATGTGACACACTTTGGCATCCGAAAAATTATGACAGATCTGGCAGAAAAAAACGTTTTCCTTCGCGGCCGTCAAAAGGGAGGCAAGTTTGAAGACTTCTTCGCGCTGGGTCTTGAGAAGGTAAAAAACGATCCGCTCGGCCGAACGCCGTCCGATCCCCGGCAATCGGACAAGCGCATCCACAAGCTGCGTCATCCAATCCGCATAGGCCCGGCCCATGGCCCTTACATCTCCTTCCGGATGACCTTGGCCCCTTCAAAGATCTCCAGGGCCTGTGTAATGATCTCGGGAAGGGCGCCGGAATCTTCGGCAGCGGGCTCCGGCGCTGTCGCGGCGCCGGCCTCTTCCTCTTCGGGAACGGTGGTGACGATCTGAACGCGCACCCGCTTCCCGGAAACGACCTGGAAGGCCTCTTCCACAAGCTGACGGTTCGAATCTTTCTCGAGCATGTCTTTGTGGAACTTGAATTCCGCGGGGAGCCCCAGCACAATCACCCCATCCTGGATCTCGACGGGTTCGGATTCGGAAAGAAAAAGGCCGACGGACATGCGCTTGGCCTTGACATATTCGATGACCCGGGGCCAAGCGGCCTCGGCGTCGTTGAGGCTTAAGGCGGTGTCACCCGATGCGGCGGGAACCCCGGCAATCGCAGCCGGAGAAGTTTCAGGCTCGGCATCCGCCGTCCGGAGGGCGGCCGGCTTGGAAGCACCCGGTCTCGCGGAGAGATCCGGCTTCCGGACTCCCTGGCCCGAAGGCTTGGTGCCCGTCGGCCCCGAAAATCCGCCGGAGGCGGGCTGCGCCGAAGTCTTCAAAGATTCCAGCGTCTCGAGATTGCCGACATGGATCAGCTTCAACACCGCCGTTTCGACGAGCAGTTTCGGCGGTGCAAGATTCCGGCGCAGTTGGCCCTGCAAATTCCCCATCAGGCTGAGCGCAAGCAAGAGCTCTCCCCTCTTGAAATTCACTCGGCGCTTTTTCAGCTCTTCCAGGCCCTCCTCGCTCATTTCGACAAACCGCTCGATCCCCTCGCCGCCGCACTGGATGAGCAGAAGGTTGCGGAAGAGTTCGAGCAGGCCCTTCGCGAAATAAACCATGTCATGCCCGCCATCGTAGAGATCGTTGATCAGGGAAAAAATTTTGGGCACATCCTGGCGCGAGACCGCGTCAAGAAGCGTAAAATACACCTCTTCGGAAGCAAGGCCGAGCGCCTTCAGGACGTCTTCTTCCTTGATTTTCTCCTCCGAAAAACTCGCGAGCTGATCGAGCAGGCTTTCGGCGTCCCGCAGGGCCCCCTCGCTCGCTTTGGCGATCTGGAAAAGGGCCTTCGCGTCAAATTTCAGCTTCTCGGCTTTGGCAATCTCACCAAGCTTGCGGGCAATCTCCTGCGTGGAGATCCTCTTGAAATTGAAGCGCTGGCAGCGCGACAGGATGGTGAGCGGGACTTTGTGCGATTCCGTCGTGGCAAACACGAACTTGACGTGCGCCGGAGGCTCCTCGAGCGTCTTCAGGAGGGCGTTGAAGGCTTCGGTCGTGAGCATATGGACTTCGTCAATGATGTAAATTTTGAAACGTCCCGAGGTCGGATTGAACTTGACGGTCTCGCGCAGATTCCGGATCTCGTCGATGCCGCGGTTGGAGGCGCCGTCGATTTCGAGGACGTCCATGGAATTGGCCTGCGTGATTTCCAGGCAGGATACGCACTTGCCGCAGGGCTCTTCGGTCGGACCTTTCTGGCAGTTGAGGGCCTTGGCCAGAATCCGGGCCGTCGAAGTCTTTCCGATCCCGCGAGGGCCCGAGAACAGAAAGCTTTGCGGGATCCGCTCCTGCCGGATGGCGTTCTTCAGGGTCGTAACGATCGGCTCCTGTCCGACGACCTCTTCGAAGGTCTGGGGACGGAATTTTCGGGCAAAAATCAGATAACTCATAGAGTCGACATGATACCAGAATCAAAATGGGAATGAAAAAGAAAAAAGGGCGTCAGCCCTTTTGCCGCCACAGCCGGAGAATAACGATTTTGCGTGGATCGATCATACGGTCGATCAAAAGCTGGCCGTCCCGTTCGAAAAACTGGGAGTTCTGTTCGTCCCCGTAGTCTTTCAGTTTGAGCTTGAGGGATGAAAAAAAGAGGTTAGTCTTATAGGAAGACAGCTCGAGCTTCCTCGCACGTTCTTCAAAGTACCGGATCTGAATCCCTTTCGTCTCCGGCGATTCTGTATGCTCGTAAACAAAAACCAGGAATTCCTCTTTGGCGGGCTCGATCTTTTGCCGGTAGGTTTCCGTTCGCGGCTCCTCGAAATAGACGGAAGCAGGCATGCTCAGGTAGCGGTGCCCGTCCCGCGCGCACAAAAGCCTGTAGACGGTGATACGGACCCCGGGCTCCTCAGCCGCCAGCGCCGCCGCAACTTCGTCGCCCTCCCGCACCCCGAGGGCATGGACCCGGAGGAAGCCCTCATGCCGGGCGCGGTTGTTCCTCTCGACAAGCAACCGCAAGGGCCGGGTGCCCAAGCCCGACAAATCCTGGGCCGTCACTTCCGCCGGCTGGCCGTTCACCGAGATCGCCGGCAAACCGGAGACGGAATCCTCTGCCGAGAAACCGCCCGGGGATGACAAGAGGATCAGACAGGCGGCGAGAACCGGAAAAAACCGTTGAATCATAACCGTGCTCAAAGACACTCCTGCGGGTAGATCTCAATATCACGCGTACTCGCTCGTGACGGCAACAAACACCTAAGCCGTCCGCACTTTTCCGGCGTGAGCTTACATCCTTCGAACCGAAGGATGATGCTCACGCACCTAAACCGACCGTTTAGGTGTCGGGAAAAGTGCGATCCCATCACAACCCATGGAAAACTCGTACGTCACTGCACCAAACCGGTCGGGTTTGGTGCGTTCCCATCACTCGCCTGCCGGCTCGTGTATGGGATCGGAGAGGGTAGGATTCGGCACCCTCCGCTTCGCTCCGGGTTGGCCACTCGCCCGCTCGAACATGACATCAAGTCATGTTCGAAAACGCGGGCTCTCTTCGAATCCCTTCACGGAGGGTATCACACTTGGTTTTCATTGAACCAAGGTGATACCGTACTTTCCCATAAGGGAAAGTACGGAGAGGGTAGGATTCGAACCTACGAGACCCTTACGGGCCTAACGGTTTTCGAGACCGCCGCATTCGACCACTCTGCCACCTCTCCTTGGGGAAAACGGAAATCAAACTGTGGGATTATATGCGATTTTGAGGATTTTGCAAAAAATAAGGCGGCTTCATGGTCTTATGGGTTCACCGGTTTTTTGCCCAGAGCAACGAGGGTTCGGCCCAAACGCTTGTGGCCGGCCTTCAGATACCACCTTGACCACCACGCCACGATATCGCGCGCGGTCCAATCCGCAAAACTCTTGTGCAGTTCCTTCTTCGCCGCCTCGGCCGCTTCGTCCATCTGCTTCATCTTCATTTCATTCTCGTCGGTCGACATGGATGCTGCTCCTTTAAAGGGGTAACGTCAGGTTGCGGGGCCCGAATTTTCCATACACACCCTGTTTTTGCCGGTTCTCTTCGCGTCATAAAGCGCCTCATCGGCGCGGTGCACCATCGGGTCGGGCACGCATTCCCCGGAGCGCAGGGTCGCCACCCCGAGGCTGATCGTGACATGAATGAAAACATCCTTCCAGGAGAAAACGGCCCCCTCGATAGCCCGGCGGATGCGCTCGCCCACCCTCGCGGCCGCGGCCTCCAGGCCGATGTTTCGCAGCAGGACGATAAATTCTTCTCCTCCGTAGCGCGCCACGAAATCCGTCTGATGAATGGGCCTTTCCGACCTCAGGCAGGACCGGATCAGATGGGCCGTTTTCTTCAGAACCATGTCCCCCGCCGGATGACCATACTTGTCGTTGATGCCCTTAAAATTGTCGATATCAATCAGGATCAGCGAAAGCGGCTCCTTTTGTCCCTGGGCCTCGCCGACGATCTGGTTCAGGATTTCGCGGAAATGGCGGATCACATAGACCCCGGTCAATCCGTCGCGAGTGGCCAAATCAAAAAGCCGGGAGTGCTCGCGGCTGGCGACAATCTGGCCGTAAGCCGCGGAAACGACGAACAGGACGAGGATCAGGGCGAGCGGATGAAAAACGAAGAGCCATAGGCCCTTCCAGCAGAAGAGCCAGAACGCGGCCGCGAGCCAGATCCCCCCCAGACTCAATCCGGCCGCAAGCGACGGAATATTCGAGAGGATGGCAAAAAGGACCGTGGCGATCACACCGATCGCCGCAAGACAAACCAGATTGACCCACAAGGGCACGGGCACAACGAATCTTTTATCGAGCACTCCGCTCAAAACGGTGGCCTGGACCCCGAGCGACGGATAGGCAGCCTCCACGGGACTGACATAAATCCCGGCCAAATCCGGTGCGGTGACCCCGACAAGACAGATCTTGTCTTTGATCATCGCCGCAACTTTTTGCGGAGTCATACCGATCCGCGACGACTGAAACCCCCGGATCAGCTCCTCATAAGAGTAGCGCTGAAACGTTTTTTCCCAGGGCCCAAGCCAGGGAATGAGCAGGTCGCCCTTTTCGTCCGTAGGCGCGGCAAAGTCTCCGCGTGCGGCAAGCGGCCGGCCTTGCGCGTCATAGGCCACCCGAACAGGCAGGTACCAGTATCCTTCTTCGCCGTCCCTCAGGTAGGGACGGATCCGGCGGAGCACGCCGTCGGAGTCGGGATCGAGATTGAGATGCCCGAGGCCCGCGGAAAATTTTTCGATGTCGCGGATCGAGTGCGCCCAGACTTTCTTCGAACCCTCCGGCTCGAGAACGATCGGGAGCGAGTGGACCCAAATTTTTTTTCCGGGACGCGCTTCGAGCTGGACGGGCAGATAAAAGGGCTTCTTGTCCCGGAGCGACTCTTCGATCGTGCGGCTTTCGTAAGGAAGTCCGGACTCGCGAAACAGGGTGTCGAACACAATGGCCTTGGCGCCGGAGCCCGCCAAAAGATCGATCATACGGGCGTGGTAGTGCCATGGCCAGGGCCAGGGGCCGATGGCCTTGATGCTCTCCTCGTCGATCTCGATGACCACAACCGAGGAATTCGCCTGGACGGAAGGCCGGTGCTTCATGAAGGCATCGTAAAAAATGTTCTCGATCCACCGGAACGGCCCGAGGGCAATCATCACGGCAAAGAAGCAGAGGATGACGAAGCAGAGTGCAAGATGCGGCCATTCGAAACAGTCGTAGAAATGACTGCGTTCGGACCGCGTAAAGAAATCCTTTAACCCCGGGGCCGTACGGCCCGGAAGGTTGGCTTGTCGTGTCATAGACGGCTCATTTTCCGATGCAAAACTCCGAAAAAATTACATCCAGAAGGTCTTCCGAGTAAATTTCGCCGATGAGCTCTCTCAGGCAGTCAAGCGACTCCCGGAGGTCGACGATCACATATTCCAGAGACTCCTCCTTCGCAAAAGAGGCCTCGGCCCTTTGAAGCGCCGCCAGAGCTCTTTCCAGGGCGTGAAGGTGCCTCAAGCGGGTCACCTGCTCTCCCTCCTCCTGAGAAAACGTCTCCTGACTAATAGTTTCGGCAATCCGGCGCTCAAGTTGATCAAGTCCCTCGCGGGTCTTGACGGAAATCTTAAGGACCCCGCCGGCGCCGGCCCAGGGGGCAAGGGTCCCGGGGTCGAGGCGTTCCGGAAGATCCACCTTGTTGATCAGCGTAATAATCCTCTTGTCCGGGCCGGCCGCGGCCAAGACCGCGCGGTCCGCCTCCTCAAACGGGCCCGAACCGTCCAGGAGCCACAGGCAAATCGAGGCCGCCCCGAGGGCTTCGCGGGTCCTCTGCATGCTGATCCGGTCAAGCGGGTGCTCCAGGTCCTGATCCAACCCAGCCGTGTCCGTCAGCCGAACATAAATGCCGTCGATTTCGATCGCCTCTTCCAGCGTGTCGCGCGTCGTTCCCGGATATTCGGAAACAATCGCCCGGTCACGCTCGAGGAGGGCGTTAAAGAGCGACGACTTGCCCGTGTTGGGTTTGCCGACGATCGCCACCACAACACCTTCTTTCAAAATCGAGCCGCGACGGAAGCTGGCCGCAAGGCGCTCGATCTGGGAGCGCACGCCCCGGAACCGGTCGAGGAACTGCGCGTCCCGGAAAATTTCGAGCTGCTCGTCTGGAAAATCAAGATAGGCCTCCAGGTGAGCGTAAATTTTCATCAGCGCATCTTTGATTTTTCTGAACTCCGCGGACAGGGCCCCGGCGAGCTGGCGCACCGCCGTTTCCATCGACTTCGTGCTTTTCGCGTGGATGAGTTCCAAAACCGCCTCGGCCTGCGTCA
>JBAYGD010000004.1:0-152102 GCA_041666865.1 Candidatus Omnitrophota bacterium
CCGGCCAGGACCTTCTCAAAGGGACGACGGCGCAAATGGCGGGCGAGGGCAAAGCCTTGCTCGAAGGAACGGCTTCCGGCGCGGCTTCCTCGGCGAAGAGCTCGGTGGCGGGCCTTTTCGGGAAAGTCAAGGCGGCGGTCTCGACGGGTGAGAAAACGCAATAGCGGCCAGGAATGAAAATATTCGTAACGGCAAGGGCCGGGGCCAAGTACAACCGCGTCGAGAAGCTCGACGAGTCCCGTTATCGCGTGTTCGTCAAGGAGCCTCCCGAAGACGGAAAGGCCAACGAGGCGGTCCTGAAGGCTCTGGCCGAACACTTCGGCGTGCCGTCTTGCTCGGCCGTGCTGCTCAGCGGCGCGCGCTCAAAAAACAAAATCATCGGCATCCAAATACCGACGAAGTAGGGGCGGCCGGCCGGTCGCCCCTGCGGCGTTGCCTTACCCCTTCTGAATCCGCATTAAGATCTTGTCCATGGCTTCCCGGAATAAATCTTCCGGCGTGAGCAGACTTGCCACCAGATAGGGCCCCGAAGGGAAATCGTATAAAAAACCCGGATGGATCAGCAGGGAATCCCGCTCGAGTAGCCGCAGGGCCCACTCTTCGTCTGACCTTTCCGCAGGCGCCGCCAAAACGGCCACCCAGCCTCCTTTTGCCGGAAGCAGCTTGAGCTTTCGGCTGTCCTTTAATATTCCAGAAAGATGGGCGTAGTTGGCTTGAATACGCGATTTGATTTCGCCTTGGATGGCTTCCCGTTCGGCCATCCATACGGGCAAGGCGTTTTGAACCGGCGTTGCGGCTGAAAGATAGGTGTCGGATATAATTTCCAGTTTTTCGATGGCTTTTCGGCGCAGATCCTCAGGCCCCGAGACGATGATCCAGGACAATTTCATTTGCGGCATTCCCAGGATTTTGGAGATTCCGCTCAAGGTCAGGCTCAGAGTCTGGCAGTGCGAAGCGAAGCTTTCGGGGACGGCCATCGCCGGTTCGAGCGGAAAATCGAGAAAAACTTCGTCCGCCAGGACCGGAACCGGAAAATTTTCCAGGACAGCCGAAAGGGTCTTCCGGTCGTCCGGGCCTACGTACTGGCCGGTCGGGTTATTGGGATGGACGAACAGCACGGCGCGGGGCTTGACCGCGCGTATTTGTTCGGTAAGGGCGGGACCGTCAAGGGACGCGCCCTCCGACAACTGCAGATTGTAGCGACGGACGTTGACATCGCACAGGGAGGCCAGGAAATCGAGAATAGGATAACCCGGAGCCGGGGCGAGTATCGTTTCCCCCGCATCGGCCAAAAGCCGGAAAGCGAAAGAATAGGCCTCACTGGTGCTTGCGGTCATGAAGATTTGGTCCTCGCGGACCTCGACGCCTTTTTGGGCGTAGTAGCCTGCGACGGCCTGCCGGGCTTCCATGAGGCCGTGTGGATCGGGGTCATAATCCAGATTTTTTTGGGCCGCAAACGCTTCAAGAACTTTTGCATTCAAATACCGGAAGCCGCAGCGTGTGGGGTTGGTCACCGTTAGGTCGAGGATGCGGGCGCCGCACCCCCGGAGGCTTTGGACCTTGAGGGCGAGAGGATTGGGATGGACGGGCCAGTCCGTGCGTTTTGAAAAAGGGGTCATGGGAGAATGATACCATGGTTGGCCCAGGCCTTCCAGAACGAGACCTACAGGACGAAAAAGGGGAAGGCGTAAGGAGACACGGGGAGCCCGCCATTGACGAAGGTCTCCTCCCAGTTCCGGATGAATTTTGTGAGGCGCACAAGGCCCGTGTCCGTCAATGTGTTTTTGAGTTCGCTTGCCGGGGCGCCTGAGGGGCGCTTTTTCTGCCAGATTTTGTCGGCGATCATTTTCCTTCCGTCAAATTCCTCGACCCGGGCGAGCTCGAGGTCTCCCAAGGCTGACCAACGCAGGGAAGAGCGCATCGTCCGGCTCTGCTCCCGGGTGACGGTGTTTTGCGTCGTCTTCACCGATTGGGGGAGGCGGGTGGCTCCGTACTCGGTGTCCCGGCGGTACCGGGTCTCGATTTTCGCGTCCGGCTTGAGGGCGTCTTCGGATGAAAAAGTGTTTTCAACGGTGTCTGAAACGATGTGGCCATGCGCCTCAAAGAGGGATTCCCGGGTCTGGGTGTCCCGGATCAGGCCTATGAGGCGGCCCTCCCGGTCGTAGGTTCTCGATATCTCCCGGATCAAAGCGTGTGTTTTCTTCAGCCCCTTTTTTTGCGCATCGTCTTGCGCGTTTTGGCTTGGGACGTGATCAAAATAATCCCAATGGGCCCTGATTTCGCGCTCCCGGTGAAGCGTCCGATATTCGATGTCTCCGTCGATTGTATATTCGTAATCGTGAATCCGCTGAAAAGAGGGGCCCTCCGGGGGAACTTCGCCGGACTGCTTGTGAAGGATGTGCAAAGTCCTTTGACCTGTCCGGCTCGCCGGTTCCCCGGCTTTCCGGATTTCGATGCTCTGATAGGTCCCCTCGTAACTCAAATGACTTCCAGCCAGGTCTTCGGCCGACGGAGATTCGAGACGGCCTTCAGACCGGATCAGGATCGTGCCGTCGGGCAAAGGCTCTGATTTTTGGGCGATTTCATACGCGAAGGTGCGGTCGACCCTTTGGCCGCCGGCAAGTGTAAACGAAACGGACAGGGTTTCGCGGCGGAGCTCGTAAGACAGGGGATCCGGCCTATCCTGGGCGTGCCCTTGAGCAGCCGCAAAGGCCGTCATGGCAATGACGACTCCGCCACACCATCCCCACCTTAAAGGTCCTGTTTTGCAGTCATTCATAATGATAGGAAACGAGCCTATCTCCTTTCTTAAAATCTTGCACTTTCTAAAGCGCCATTCAATGCTGCCTTTGCCCGCCAATCCAAGGAATGGGCGTTTTCAAATGGGCAAGGGTTGTGTTTAAAAGATAGCACGGCTTCGGACCTTCCACAAGATCAGCTTGAAATTTCCATAACTCATTATGTTTAAAATGGTTATGATTCTATTGCCCCGGATTTTTTGCGAGGGTGAAGCGAGGCCTCATCAAGATGCCCCATAAATAATCTCTTGACCGAAAAAAGGAAGGGTATAAAATAACGATCATAGGGTTGCAGGAGCGAACAAACCGCCTCATCGTAAGTCGTATCTGCGACATTCGCTTATCCAACGAATCAAGTTTCAGTACTCACCAAGGAGGTCACAATGAAACGCTCCGGTAAAGGGTTAATGTTCCTTTTCGGGATGGTATTTGTCCTCGTCGGTGCCCTTGCTCTTTCCGGATGCGCGTCTTGTTCGACGTGCGGGAAAAAGCCCGGTGCAGCGACGTGCGGTACCAAGAAGTCATCTTGCGGGGTTTCCTCATCGAACGGAATGCTGCACAACAGTATGACGGTGCCTACGCGTGAGCGCTCCTCGAGCATTCTCGCGATTGATAAGTCGGCGCCCGAATTTGTTCGTGTCGGGGTTCCGTATGAGTGCGCCATCACGGTCACGAACCTCGCCTGCTACGCTGTTGAAGACGTGGTGCTGACCAATAAGCTCAGTGATAAGCTCAAACTTGTTAGCTCCGATCCCAAGGCCTCCAGTCAAGAGGGCGGTGTCATGACTTGGAATTTGGGTACTTTCGCACCCGGTGAGTCCAAAGTCGTGAAAACGATGGTGACTCCGCTGTCGGCCGGCGATTTGCAGTGCTGCACCAGTGTGACCTACAAGCAGGTGGCTTGCTTGACGCCGCAGGCGATTTCTCCGGAACTGAAAGTCGCTTTGGAAGGTCCTGCGGAAGCGGGCCTTTGCGATACGATTCCCCTGAAGGTGACCGTGTCGAATACGGGGACCGGGGCACTCACGAATGTCGTCGTGAACCAGGCTCTGCCGGAAGGCCTTGTGACGCAGGACGGGAAGGGCTCCGTGGCGTTCAAGGTCGGGACGCTGAATTCCGGAGAATCCAAGAGCTATAACGTTAACACGAAAGCTCAAAAGACCGGCAGTTTCAGTAATTCTGCGAAGGCCAGTGCGGACGGGGACGTCACCGCGTCTTCGTCTTCTGTGACGACGTCGGTCAAGCAGGCGGCCCTGAAGGTCGAGCAGTCCTGCCCGAAAGACATTTATGCGGGAAGGAATGCTGAGTTCAAAATTACGGTCACGAACACCGGCGATGCCGTTGCCCAGGGCACCGTACTTAAGAGTGAAATTCCGAGCGGGGCTTCGTTCGTGCGTGCGAGCGAGGGCGGCAGCAAGTCCGGCGGTAACGTGGTTTGGAACCTCGGGAACCTGAATCCCAAGCAGTCCGCGAGCGTCAGCGTGACATACAAAGGCGGAGGCGGCACCCTTAGTTCGGCGGCGTCCGCAAACGCTGCCTGCTGTAATGCGGCCCAGGAGGCTTGTGCTGCAGAGGTCAAGGGGATCGCGGCCATTCTCCTGGAAGTTATTGACGTGGAAGATCCGGTCGAGGTCGGTAATGCCGAGACCTATATCATCAGCGTCACAAACCAGGGATCGGCGGCGGATACCGGTGTTCGCGTTGTGGCAAAACTCGGAGAGAAATACGAGTTCGTTTCTTCGAGCGGCGCGACGAAGGGTGAGTATGCGGCCGGCGATGTCACTTTCGCTCCTCTCGCTTCCTTAGGGGCGAAGGAGAAAGCGACGTGGCAGGTTGTTGCCAAGCCGAAAGAGGCCGGGGAGAATATCTTCACGGTCAGTCTGAAGAGCGATCAGCTGAAGACCGGAGTGGGCGAGACGGAAGCGACCACTTCGTATTAAGCTTCGGAGGATCGAGGCAAGAGTTCGTTGAATTGAGAGTGCCGCGGAACGAAGGTTCCGCGGCACTTTTTTTTGTCTAAAGGACTTCGCGCAAAGCCGCGTCGCGTGCGCTCAGCCCGTAGCGGCGGAAGCAATCTTCGAATTCCGGGTATTTCCAGCGGGATGTCTTTTGGATTTTGCTTCTTTCGCGAAGCAGGTACGGCAGGAAAAGCAGAGTAGACAGGTAAACCTTGAGCAGGATCGCGATCAACGCCAGCGGTGAGGATTTTTTTGCGAATTGGGCAGCCGGACCTTTTTTGTTCAAAAGGCCGCAGAGGGAATAGAAGTACCTCACGGCCGTATAGAGGGGCGAGAAGACGAGATGGCGAAGTGGAAAGCACCGAAGGACGATCCACAGCCGGTTGCGCTCGACATGATAGGCCTTGAAGGAGGACACGACCCCTGCAGAGGCCGAAAGCTTGTGGTAAACAATGGCTTTAGGGACATAGGCTGCCCGGTAGCCCCTCATTCTTCCACGCAGGCCGAGATCCATGTCGTCCCCGTAGGCAAAGAAGTATTTGTCGAAGCCGCCGATCTGGTCAAACATATTTCGGCGATAGAGCGCCGCGCAGCCGCTTGGGGCCAGCACATCGTGGGAGCTGTCATACTGACCCCGGTCCTCTTCGAGACGGCCGCGGGTTCGGTTGAGCCCGTCGCGGCCGAGGAGCTCGCCGGTATTGTCGAGAATGCCCTGGCGGTCCGCCAGGTAGACTTTGCTCGCGCACATGCCGATCGCATCCTCGGATTTCATTTTTCGGACCAGCTCTTCGAGCCAGTTTTTGTCGGCCACGGCGTCGCTATTGAGCAGGGCCAGGAATTCCCCGCGGCTGTGTGCGGCGCCGGTGTTGACGCCTTCGGCAAAACCCAGGTTTTTGGGGTGACGCAGGATGACCAGGCGCCCCCTGAACTCCTGCTCGATCAGTTCGAACGATCCGTCGGAAGAGCCGTTGTCGACCAGGATGATTTCGTGGGCGAGGTAGGTTTGGGCGAGCAGACTCCGGAGGCAGGGGAGAATGATGTCTTTTCCGTTCCAGTTCAACACCACGGATGAAACCAGGTCTTTTTTGATCATGGGCGTCCGGTTCCTACGCATCGGTCAAGCATTTACCGTATTATATCGATACATACAGGGAATTCCTGAAAGGAACATTTCATGGCCGAGACGGGAGCAGGGATACCGCCCAAGGACATTTTTGTGATCGTGCCGGCGCATAACGAGGGAGAGGTGCTGGCCGCTACGCTCAAGCCTCTCCTCCAGGCATCCTACTCCGTCGTGGTGGTCGATGACGGGTCCAAGGACGGGACTTGGCAGATTCTCGCCAAAATGCCCGTCTATGCCCTTCGCCATCCCGTGAACTTGGGGCAGGGCGCGGCGCTTCAGACGGGAATGACGTTTGCTCTTCGCAAGGGGGCCCGGTTTCTGGCACATTTTGACGCCGACGGTCAGCATCGACCCCAGGATATTGCCGCCTTGCTCGAGCCTGTGGCGAACGGGGAAGCGGACGTGGCCCTCGGCTCAAGGTTCCTGAGG
Organism: Candidatus Omnitrophota bacterium; assembly: GCA_041666865.1. Lineage (GTDB taxonomy): Bacteria > Omnitrophota > Omnitrophia > Omnitrophales > Aquincolibacteriaceae > JBAYGD01. The sequence goes on from JBAYGD010000004.1 coordinate 6,309, forward strand.
AGTCTCGATGAGCGCGAAGTGCCGCTCGGCCGCCGGATCATCCTGAAAACGGCGATTGTCGTCAATGCTCTTCTGACCGGCCTTTGGCTTTCCGACGCGCATAACGGCTTACGGGTGCTTTCGCGCGAGGCCGCCGCCCAAATCCACTTGCGTGAGAACGGCTATGCCCACGCATCCGAAATCATGATCCAGATCCGCCATCTGAAATTGAGGATTGCCGAAAGGCCGGTCCGGGTGCATTATTCGCGGTATACCCGCGCGAAAGGCCAGTCGCTGTGGAATGCCTTCAACATCGTGATCGATTTGCTTTTGAGGAGGGTTTTTAAATGAAACTGATCCAGCTGATCCTGATTCCGTCCATCTTGATTTTTATGGTGATTTATTTTCGCCGCTTCCGGACGCTTTTGGTCGACCGCCTTCTGGTCTTGGGCCTCTGCCTTGTGACGGCCGCTCTCGTTGTACGCCCGGAATGGTCAGTGGTTCTCGCCAAAGCGCTCGGCGTCGGACGCGGAGTCGACCTTTTATTTTACCTGGGATTCGTAGGGGTCAGCTTTTTTTGTCTGATGCTGTGGTCCAAGCAGCGCGACCTCGATGCGCGATTGACCGAGATTGCCCGCACCCAGGCGATGGATCGTGCGAGGGATCCCCAAGCCTGAGCCCCCTCCTAACGGCCGCGGGACATCATCGAAAATTGTGGGCTGGGACGGGTTTCGATTTCCCTCTATACGGTTGAAATAAATTCCGCTATACTTTTGCTCTGTCAGACGAAAGAAGAGAGAGTGATTCGCCGGGTGCCGGAAGCTGTGCTGGTGTAGCTCAGCTGGTAGAGCAGCTGTTTTGTAAACAGCGGGTCGGGGGTTCGATTCCCTCCACCAGCTCGTCATCATACACAAGCCGAGCACGGATTGTGATGATGACGCACCAAACCGGACGGGTTTGGTGCTGTGCCACAAGCCGAGCACGGATTGTGATGATGACGCACCAAACCGGACGGGTTTGGTGCGTTCAAAAGTCATAGTGATTTTTTGCATTGTACTTTTCCCGTTCGGAAAAGTACGATGTTATCACTCGGCTTGCGGCCTCGTGTATAACATCGGGGAGTTACCCAAGTGGACAAAGGGGACAGACTGTAAATCTGTTGGCTTCGGCCTTCAATGGTTCGAATCCATTACTCCCCACCATCTTTTTGATGGTGTTTGTAAGTTACTGATTGCCTTGCGTTTGCGTATTTGCTATCATATCTCATCAGGATTTTGGGACCGTATAGGGACCAAAATGGTGTAGAAATGAGGAAAAATGGGGCAAATCCGCAAGCGCGGGGCATATTGGTATGTTGACCTTTACCTTCCGACCGGGAGACGCTACCGCCGCAGGGTGAGCAGGTCCAAGCAACTTGCCGAGCTTGCCTTAAAAGACCTCGAAGTTAAAGCCGAGCGTAATCAACTAGGCTTCCTTGATCGCAAGGAAGCTAGTGTTAAAACCTTCCTCGAAGATTATCTTCAGTATTCCAGGACAAACCACCGCCTTTCTACAACGGTCCGCTATCGTTCCGCCATAAAAAACTTCCGCGAATTTATAGAGAAAATCTCCCAAGTAGTGAATTTGAGAGATATTACCCCGGAGATCCTCGAACGGTATAAACAGCACCGTAAGACGGCGGATATTTCCAAGAATGGCAAGAAGGGCGGGAAATCGAAAGACGGGACCATCCAGAAGGGCGCGAAGTCCTATACCGTCAATTTTGAGCTTGGGACGCTTCGGACAATTTTTAACCTCGCCATCCGGCAAAAATACCTTGATGAAAATCCGGTGCGAGAAGTAGGATTTTTAAAGCCCGATGATTCCAAAAAGCGGCGGTTTTTGACCGAGGTTGAATGTGACCGCCTGCTTCATGCTTGTGAGCCGGAATACTATCCCATCTTTTTTACCCTCATCCATACCGGCATGAGAAAAGCTGAACTGCTTAATCTTGAGTGGAGCGATCTGGACTGCAAGAGGAGGGTTATCAAGATTCAGCGCAAATCTTTTTGGGTTCCCAAGACCGGGGAGCGGGAAATCCCCATGGCCGAGGCGGTGTATGATGTTTTGGACGCTCTACCCCGGCAAAGCCATTTTGTTTTTCCAGATGAAGATGGCGAATCCATGAATGGGAATTTTCTTCGGCTACAGCTTATCAGAATTGCAAAGAACGCCGCTATTTACGATCTTACCGAGGTTCATGCTCTCCGGCATACCTTCGCCAGTCAGCTTTTGATGCGAGGTGTTGACCTTCCTACGGTCCAGAAACTCATGGGGCACAGCAAAATTGAAACCACGCTTATTTATTCGCACCAGACAACGGATCATTTGCGCGAAGCGGTGGAAAAACTCTCTCATGGGGAAAAACAATTTAGCAGCGTTTAGGAGGTCACAATGACTAAACTCGCAGTTCTTTTTTTAACTTTCTTTGTATTCTTAATGATGGTTCCGATATGCCGAGCCGATAGCACAACTAACTGTCGCAAAGGTTTAGATGGTGGTATGGTTTGCGATACGCATGAAAAGAGTTATGTGATGGAAAGCGATCGAATGGTTCAACGTGCAAATGAAGATTCCCGCAATGCCGGGAACAAACTATTTGACGCTTTGAGGTATAAGCAGCAAGCAGACGCATTACAGCAACAGCAAATGGCAGTTCTACAGCAACAGCAAATAGCTCAGCAACAGGTCGAAGTACATAAAGCTGAAGAACAGATACACTCCGTTCAGGAAGAAACAAAATCTTCTTTGAAGGCGATTTCTCAGGTGGAACCCCAGATGATTTCTAATGAAGAAATGGTAAAGAAGTTGGCGAAGGTGTGCCAATCGCTTGAAAAGGCTGATGGGTTGGCAGCGTTAGCCAATAATGCCTATTATGTTGGTGTGATACGAGAAAAGCGGGAACAATACCACCTAGTAAATTTTGAAAGAGAGGCGCTAATAGAAGATGTGGCCAAGGGGATTATTTTATATAAAAGCACAGATAAAGAGCTTGAGGATTTTAGGAAGTTTTTAGTTGATAATTTGCCTGATTTTTTATCAGCGATTAAAACGCAAAATCTCTATTGGAGCAAGCGAATGAATTCCGGCATCGTTCTCGATGAGTCTATTCTCAGCTCAGCCATGGCAAAAGAAAATTTAATTGGAGAAAAAATTGATGCTTACCAGACGGAAACCTTTGCCCCCCTGTTTGAGATGAAATATCCTGATTTTTTAAAATTATTTCCTGAAAAAATGACACATCGACAGGGCTATAAAAAACTATCTGAATTCAACAATGATGGGATGGTGGGCATTCGTGCCGATTCAGTAGATGGAAAGCTGGTAATAACGTTTGTTGAGATAGACTCTCCAGCTGAAAAAGCCGGGCTAATGGCGGGCGATGTTCTCACCAAGGTAAATGGAGTTGATACGCCAAGGAGGATTGATTATCTACGACAAGGGGGTTTGCTGAAAACCGGAAGCAAAATACCCATCGAAATCAAAAGAGGTTTGGAAACAAAATCTTTTGAGATTAAAACCATGAGCCGTAAGGAATATGAGGAGAAATTACAAAAACAAACCCATAGGGCTCTTGCGGAAATTCATAAGAGATAAATGAGGAAAAACGAGCGTAGATAAAAATGCCTGAAAACTATGTAAGAAAAAGCGGCGATAAAAAACGGATAATAAGCAATTTAGCCGACGCGGCAACTAAGCTGTGGACATGGTTAAGAGAAAAAGAGGAATATCGAAATGCTTATGGACATCAGCTTCTTTTTTTTGAAAAAATGAAAAACATGTTGCACGAAGCTGGCACAAACGCTCTGGCGTTGTACGAAACTAAAAGCATCGACAACTGGGGTTTCTTTCCGCTTGAAGATCCGGTCAAAAAAATAGCGCCAGTGGGTATGCAAGTCGCAATTCTTGACCTCGTGGGACGTGCGCCGGATGGCACGATAAGGCTTATGAATATCGACGGCGTAAGCCTCAATTTACAGGCTGGCAATGTCAAATTGTCGCCTTCCCCAAAAAAGGAATTTGCTCGTTATCTTGAGAAGCCCATACCCAAGCCACATTTTCTCAAAATCGATGTGGACTATCGTCAAACGGATGACGAAATTTGGAAGGATTTAAAACATAAATTAAAATTGTTTCGATCTTATCATGGCATAAAACCAAAAAGATTTAGAAGTGCGGACACGGAGGATTTTGTCCATTTATATAAAGTTTTTGTATGTGAGCAATTAGGTTGGAAACCGCAAGAAATTCAGATGGCGGTATATGGGAAAAGAGATCACTATCCCCGGCAGGATTACAGGAAACGAACGGCGAGGCTAAGAAAAAGGGTTCTAGGGGAAATGCCCGCATAATTTTGAAATTAATCGTCCTCTAAAGATTTTCCTCCTTGAGTAAAATTGAATCCACTTAGGCAAAAGCCTTTGTGGATTTTTTTAACTAGGAGGAAATATGAGTAAAAACTTAACCCCGCTCAAAGCGATCCGCAAGAAATGCCTCGAATGTAGTTGTTTCTCGCCCAAGGAAGTCCGACTCTGTCCGATTACCGATTGTGCGCTCTACGAATACCGTTTTGGCCACAACCCGGCACGGAAAGGTGTCGGTCAGGTCAAAGCCGAGGACAGCACGGGGGAGATAACAGAAAAAACGCCTGGTGAGATGACAGAAATTCAAAAAGGAGTGATCTGAAATGACCAAGTCAAAACATCACGCTACGCCTAACCTTTACGAGGCGTCATTCTTGATCGCCCGCGGATTCAAGATCAACGACATCGAAAAGGATGCCGGGAGAAAGGCCATCCTGTATCTGGAAGGCGAAGGGATCGAAGATGCTATCCGGGACTATTACAACGGCGGTCTGGTGAGCGGAAAGGCCATGACGGACGCATACCGGATGCTCAAAGACCGGGTATTTGAATAAGCGCGGAGGATGAGGAAATATGAAGCCCGGAAAACGAAATAATAAACTATCGCCTTTTGTAGCTCTAACAAGGGAGATGTTAAAAAATCCCGCTTGGCGTTCCGGCTTAAGTAGTTCCGCGAAAGTCCTCTATATCCACCTCAAGTATAAATTCGTTGGCTATAACAACGGTGAAATTTGCCTTCACTACAGCGAGCTTGAGGATTTGATGGCCTCCGCAACAATCAGCCGCGCATTTAGGGAACTTGAAGCAAAGGATTGGATCATTCGTGAGCGTCAGGCAGGTGGTCAATATCGATTTACTGTTTATTACAGGTTGAGCGGGAAGCATGACAACGCAATTCGCAGGTTCAATTTATGAAGCGTCACACTTCAGAAAATGAAGCGTCAGAATGCGAAGGAGCCAACCTAGCACTTCAAAAAATGAAGCGTCATCCTTTAGAGAAGCCTATTTTCTTACTTTAAAAAGTGAAGTCTTTATAGATTCTACCATCCTCCATAGAGGGATTTTAGGAGATAAGGTTATGGAAGAAAACAACGGACTGCAACGAATAACAACGCCGGGACTTGAGGATTTGAACGAGAAAGAACGTTTGGCGGTTGAAATGCGGTATTTGGGTAAGACTTCGCAGGAAATTGCGGACGCTACCGGGTATAACGAGAATTATGTACGGAATCTTTTTATGCAGGGTGGGCGGCTTGCGCCAGCTTATAGCGACTTCGCGCGAATTCAGCGAGATCGAGCGCAGGAAACGGTTGATATTGCCCTCAACAGGGCCAGAGACGAAGCTCTGGGAGCCATAGAACGTATTATTTCCCTTTCCAAAGAAGCCTGCAACGAAGCCGCCATCCTCAAAGCAAACGAATTTCTTTTAAACGTCGCCGGGATTCATGGTCAGCTTACCCTTCGGAGCTTCTTTCAGGGAAAATCCGATGACCACGCGTTCAAAATTATGAGCGAGCTTTTTAAGGAGTTGTACGGTAAAGACCTTATGCCCGATGTAAGAGTCATCATTACAACGCACTGTCCTAAATGTGATCCCATTTCACCAAATCAGATTGGCAGATATGCCACACCCGAGATCACGGACGACTGAGCGCGAAATGGAAAGATTCTTAACTCCCAAGCAGTTGAGTGAACTTTTACAGGTGGATCTGTCCACGGTCTACCTCTGGACGCACACGGAGTTTATTCCACATTATAAGCTCGGGCGATGCGTTCGTTTTGTCGAAAAGGATGTTTCCGCATGGTTAGAAAAGCGTCGCAAAAAAGGACGATCCCAGATAAAATACGAAGTAACTCAGAGGGCAATATGCCAATAAAAACATATGAAGAATTAAAAAATCGAATTTGGTTTCGCGGTGTTCAAGTTTTATACGGCCTAACTTTTTTCCTTTTCGTCAGCATGGCGGTGGCGAGTACGTTTTATCTTAATCCGGGAGATGTAAAAGTTGTTGATTTGGCTCATACAACGATCATTTGCAATTATGGAAACCACAAAACGTTTTCTGCAAATGAAGCCAAGATGTTTTTTAGCCCCGAGGAATTGGGGAAAGGGAACTTATCTATTTCGGATGATAAAAAAAACACTTTGAGAGCGGTATGCGAGATTTCCGATGCGGAATCTGCGAGACTCCTAGAGGATCTTTTTGAAACCAGTCATGCTGGACGAAATAACGATCAGAAAGCTCTATGGGAAATCGAGCCGCGCTACAAAATTAAAAGTGGGCTTTCCTACTTGCTATATTCGCTAACCCTTTCAGCCGTTATCCTTTTAGTAGTTTTCTTTATAATCCGGTCCATGTTTTATTACATTATTTTAGGTCGGTTTTTCCCTAAATGATTCCTGTGACCAAATTGGGACTAAACGACTTCAAACTTCATCCGTTCCAAAAATCTTTATCGAAACAATCGAAAACCAGAAAAGCTTGATTTATCAAGTGACTTCGCGCATCATGTTGCCGTTCGGGGAGTTGTGGAAATCGAATCCTAAGAATCCATTACTCCCCAGTATTTATACTGGGAATTCATGAGAGGTTCGGATGATTCAGCATCGTTTTCTCCGCATTATGCTGCTGGGGCTTCCTCTTTTGCCGATGACCGGATGTTCGACTCCGCCGGCGCCGGATGCCGGATTTATCGACGGCACCCAAACGGCTCAGCGCGCCGATTTCCCTTTTCAAAGAGCCTGGGCCAAAGAAGGCGTCGACTGGAAACAATTCACCGGGATCTATATCGCTCCGGTGGACATCTCGCATGCCCTGAAGTCCGGAAGCTGGAAAGCCGTGGAACGCTACGGGAAGGCCCAGGGGGATCTGCAGAAGGAAGCGGATTATATGCAGAGGGCGTTTGTCCGGGCGTTTCTGGAGGACCCCAACAAGCGCTTTAAGGTCGTGGATACCCCGTCCCAAGGCGATCTGGTTCTGGAAATGGCCCTCGTGGAACTGGTGCCGAACAGCCCCTCCCTGAAGGCGGCTTCCTACGCGCCGGTGGTCGGGATTGCCTTCACGGTCATCAATGCGGCGGACTCCGACAGCGTTGCTTTCGAGGCCCGGATCGTCGACGGCGGAACCGGCGAAATCATCGTGACGGCGGCCGACCGGCGCAAGGCCAAAATGAGCCTTGTGAACGTTCAGGATTTTACTTGGTATGGCCATGCCGATACCATCATCAAGGATTGGGCCAAGGAATTTGTCAAGATCACCAACCGCCAGCCCGGCGAAATCGTCAAGAAGTCGTCAGGCTTCCAGCTGAAGCCCTGGTGATTTCCTGCTTTCGTCCATACGGGGGATTATGGAACGGTCTCATTTCGAGCGTATAAAACGCAAAAAACTTCTCGTCGGCCGCGGGTTTCAACTGCGGCATATGGCCTATGTCTTGCTCGCTATGGCGATTGCCGGGGCTGCGGTGAGCGCCGCGTTTTATTTTGGGATACGGGAGGGAGTACACAATGCCCTTGGGAGCGCGCAGGTCCGGACGGATTTGGCCGCCTCGCTGGAAGATCCTGACCGGACGGCGGTCGAAGAGGGGGAGGATCCGGATCTGATCGGTCTTCGGCGCTCGGAGCAGTTGAGCCGGGCCAAGCAGTCCGTGGCCGGGGAAATTTTCGCTCAGACGAACCGGAAACTTATCCCGGGAGTTCTCGGCCTTGTTTTTCTGGCCGTCTGGCTTTCCGTTTACCTCACTCACCGCATTGCCGGGCCCCTTTACCGGATCTCCAAGGACCTTCACCATGTGATCCAGGGAGATTTGAGGACCCGCGTGGCCCTCAGAAAAAATGACGAGGGGCAGACGCTGGCCGAATCCGTCAATAACGCGATTGCCGCGTTCGATATTTCGGTGATTCTCCTCAAGCGCATCATGCGGCGCTATGAGTCCGACCCTGAGAGGATGATCACCCAGCTTCATTTGGAAATTTCCAAGTTCAAAACCAGCTCGGAATAATCGGCTCCCTTGAATGCCTCGCAAGTCCTCGCCGTTCAAACCTGGTATCGGGAATATGTCGCGCGCTTTCAAATCGGCGGCCGGCTTCCCTCCCGGTCTTTGATCAAGCATGAACACTGCCTGCGCGTTTCCCGGGAGTCTTCAGAATTGTCCCGCGACCTGGGCTGGAGCGGCGAAGCGGTTTTGACGGCCGAGATTTTAGGGCTTCTGCATGATGTGGGGCGATTTTCACAACTTGCCGAATACGGAACGTTTGTGGACCGGGACAGCGTGGATCACGCCCAGCGCGGCCTTGAGGTTTTGGAGGAAGAAAAAGTCATGGAGGTGCTGTTTGCGCAGGACCGGGAGGTCCTTGCCGAGGGAATCCGCTGGCATAATAAAAAAGCGGTTCCCGGATCCCTTCCCGCGGAGGCCGCCCGGTTTGTCAGGCTTGTCCGGGATGCCGATAAACTCGACGGCTTCCGGATCTTATCGGCTGCCCTGGCCGATCCTGCGGATCCGCTTTACCGGGAGATTTTTTGCGGTAAAACCCTTCAGGGCAAGGCCGACCCTGGATTGGTGGAGCAGATTCTTCGAGGGCAGATGATTTCCTATGCCGATACGCACTGCCTTGCCGACTATCTGCTGCTCCAGATCGGATGGATTTTCGATATCCATTATGATGTTTCCATGCGCCGGGTGCTCGAGCGGGGGATCCCGGAAAACTTTCCCGCCTATCTGCCCGGAGATAAGGGGATGGAGGCGGCCGCGCGGGCCGCCGCGGATTTCCGGGACAGGTTCCTGAAGCGGGACTCAATAAAATCCGGCAAAGGATCGATAATCTGATTGAGAAAGCGTCTGGTACCAATTGAAATTGTAAAAACCAATTTCAATTGTCACGGCGGACTAGAAGGGAAAATGGACAAAGCCGACATTCTGCAGCATTCCAAAATTCTGATCCTCGACGACGAGATCGGCATCGCCATGGCCATTGAGGACATCCTCAAGGATAGCGGGTATCAGATGATCCGTGCCATTACCGATTCCCGCCAGGCGCTGGACGTTTTTCGCGAATTTCAGCCGGATCTGCTGATCCTGGACATCAAAATGCCGCACCTGAACGGATTCGAGGTGCTCGAACAACTCAAGCCTGTCCGCAAAGACTCTTTTGTGCCGGTCCTGATTCTCACCGCCGAAACGGATGAGGGCGTATGCACGCGGGCCTTGTCGGCGGGGGCGACCGATTTTCTGTCCAAGCCCATGAAGATCACCGAAGCGCTGGTGCGCATCCAGAACCTCCTCGAAGTCCGGAGGCTCAACGTGGAATTAGCCAGCCGGCGCAATCTCCTCGAAGACAAAGTCGAGGACCGGACCGAACAGCTGCGGCGTGCGATCCAGGAAATCAACGTCATGCACGAGCAGGTCAAAAAGGCCTACATTGAAACGATCTACCGGCTGACGCAGGCCACCGAATACAAGGACGCCGAAACCGCCCACCACGTGCGGCGTCTGAGCCACTATGCCCTTTTGCTCGGCAAAGAGGCCGGGCTGAACGAGTCGGCGGCGGAGCTCCTTCTCTACGCGAGCCCCATGCACGATATCGGAAAGATCGGCATCCCCGACAGCATCCTCTTCAAGACGGACCCGCTCACCGAAGCCGAATGGGAGATCATGAAAAGCCATACGACGATCGGCTACAACATCCTCAAAGATTCCGAAGCTCCCGTGCTGAAGCTGGGGGCCGCGATCGCCTTGTCGCATCACGAGCGCTGGGACGGGTCCGGCTATCCCCAGGGTTTGAAGGGCGAGGAAGCCTCGCTCGAGGCTAGGATCCTGGCGCTCGTGGATGTCTATGACGCGCTTCGCAGTAAGCGGTACTATAAGCCGTCTTTTGATCATGCGCGGGCCTGCAAAATTATGCTTGAAGGGGACAACCGGGTCCAGCCCGAGCATTTTGATCCCAACCTCTTGAGCATTTTCGGCCGCTTAAACGCCGAATTCGAAAGAATCTACGAAGAAAACAATCATGACTAGGCAACCGACACGGACGGGGAGGTCGCGGACATGAAGAAATGGCTGGGGGGGATCGTTCTAATGCTTGGGCTCATGCCGGCGCTTGCGCAGGCGGCCAGCCCGTGGACGGAAGAAAAAACCTATTCGGACAAGGTCGCGGGGAAACTTCAGTTCGGTTTGACCAATCTGATGCTGGGCTGGACCGCCGTGATCGCGGAATCTGAGCAGGCCGCGGATGAAAAGAAGAACGTTGTCGCAGCCGCCGGGAAGGGGCTGGTGTATTTTGTCGCCGATACGGTCGGAGGGGTCCTCCACACGGTGACGGCGCCGATTCCTCAAATCGACATTCCTCTGCCCGAAAACGGGGTATCGACTTAGCCTGTTTCGAGAGCCGTTTTCTCTCCGATTTTTTCTGTTTGCCCCTTGCATTTTCCGGAAGGGGTGGTTATATTTCAATTAGATGAAGAAGGTGAGGCCTCAAAAAGGCAAGACCTCGCAGACGACATGACGCCTTCGGATTTCCGCCAAGCGCGGACCGGTAAGGCGAACCGGATCACCGGCGAAACGATCTGCGGCGTTTTGCCTTTGTTTTTTTCTGCAAAAAGCTGCCAGGGAACCGTGATCATCCGTTGACCCCCGTTGAAATTGTGCTAAAATACGGCCCTTGCGCGGGGCTCATACGGAAATTTAAGATTCAGGGAGGAACGAAGTTATCATGATTTTTCAGGGAAGATTACTGATGATCGGCTGCGGTTCGGTGGCGCAGTGCGCCGTGCCGCTTGTGCTCAAAATGATCGACATGCCGGCGGACCACATCACGATTCTCGATTTCGTCGACCAGAGGGGCCGTGTCCGGGAAGCCCTCGACCGGGGCGTCCGGTACGTTCAGGAGAAAATCACGGTCCAGAACTACGAGGTCCTCCTCGCGAAGTATGTCGGGGCGGGGGACATGATCATTGATTTGGCCTGGAACATCGAGACGATTTCCCTGCTGGAGTGGTGCCGGAAGCATCAGGTGCTCTACGTCAACACGTCGATCGAGGAATGGGACCCGTACCGGGACACCCAGCGCAACGACCCGACGAAATACACGCTTTATATGCGCCATATGGAGCTGCGCAAGCGGTTCGCCAAATGGGGCGACAACCAGGGGACGACCGCCGTGGTCGATCACGGCGCCAATCCCGGTCTCGTGTCGCACTTCACCAAGTACGCGCTCCTCGAGATTGCACGAAAGATACTCGGCGAAAAGCCCGGCGATCCGCGCTGCCCCGAAATCCAAAAATATCTCGGCGAGAAAAACTTTCCGAAGCTCGCCCAGCTTGCCGGAGTAAAGGTGATTCATGTCAGCGAGCGCGACTCGCAGATCACCGATCAGCCTAAGCGCATGAATGAATTCGTGAATACCTGGTCGATCGAGGGATTTTTTGAGGAAGGGGTCGCCCCTGCCGAGCTCGGCTGGGGAACCCACGAGCGCTATGCCCCGGCGAGCGCCTATTTCCACCGGACCGGCCCCCAAAATCAGATTTGTCTTGGGACGCTCGGCATGAAGACCTGGGTCCGCTCCTGGGTCCCGAGCGGAGAAATCACGGGCATGGTGATCCGCCACGGCGAAGCGTTCAGCATTTCCGACCGGCTGACCGTCTGGGAAGGACAGAAGGCGGTTTACCGGCCGACTGTTCATTATGCCTACTGCCCCTCGGACTCGGCGGTCAACTCGCTGCACGAGCTGGAAATGCGGCAGTTTCACATGCAGGAAAAGCAGCGGATCCTCGCCGACGAAATCATCGACGGGAAAGACGAGCTCGGAGTCCTGCTCATGGGACACGATTTCAACGCGTGGTGGTGCGGGAGCCTCTTGGACATCCATCACGCGCGGGAACTTGTGCCGCACCAGCAGGCGACCACCCTGCAGGTTGCCGTCTCCGTGGTGTCGGCGGCCCGCTGGATGATCGAGAACCCCCGCCGCGGGGTGTGTTTGCCCGACGACATCGATCACGAATTCGTCCTGAAGCTTTCGATTCCTTTCATCGAGCCCTTTGTGTCGATGCCCGTCGATTGGACCCCGCTCAAGAATCTGAACACCCAGTTTACCAAATTCGATCTGCATCGCCCGAAAGACGAAGACGTTTGGCAATTTGTGACTTTTCTGACCGATTCGTGGGAGAAACAAGCAGCCTATGCCGTCGACCAGCCCAAAACTGTCGAAGTCTAAAACGGACCCGAACGGGGTCGAAAATCTCATCCGGACCATGCTCAAAAGGCACGCGACGCCATTTATGCTGATCCGCCGGAGTGTCCTCGAGCGCCAGTACCAGCGCTTTTGTAAAGCCCTGCCGGAAGTGACTCCGTATTACGCGATCAAGGCGAACCCTCATCCTCTGGTCGTCAAAACCTTTGTCGAACTCGGGGCGAGTTTCGACGTGGCCAGCGCGTGGGAAATGGCGCATGTCCTGCGCCTCGGGGCCTCGCCGGGGAAGATCATTTTCGCCAACACCATCAAGTCGGTGGACGACATCGTCGCGGCCCGCAAGCGGCGCGTCCGGCTCATGACGTTTGACAACGAGCCGGAGCTTTACAAACTCTCCGAGCACTTTCCCGGGGCCCGCGTGATCCTCCGGATCAAAGTGGAGAATCAGGGAAGCGTGGTCAATCTGTCGCTCAAGTTCGGCGCTGATCCCGAACATGCGGTTCCGATGCTCCGCAAGGCAAAGGCCCTCGGGCTCGTGCCGGCGGGCCTGAGCTTTCACGTGGGGTCGCAGTCCAAGAACGTCGAAAATTATCTTCAGGCGGTCGAGATTTCGGCCAACCTTTTCCGGGAAGCCGAAGAGAACGGCCTCGACCTCAAGATCCTTGATATCGGCGGCGGCTTTCCGATCGAGCACTTCGACGATGAAATCGGGATCAATTTCGAGCGCATGGCCGTCCAGATCCGCAAGCAGCTCAAAACCCTCTTCCGCCGGAACGTCCAGTTTATCGCCGAGCCCGGACGCTTTCTCGTCGGTCCCGCGGGTGTTTTGGTGACGCAGGTCATCGGGAGGACGTTCCGGAACAACAAGAATTATTACTACGTCAATGACGGGGTCTATCAGGATTTTTCAGGCATGATTTTCGACCACTGCAAATACGAATTCAAGACTCTTCGGCGCGGGCACAAATTCCTGAGCGCGCTTGCCGGGCCGACCTGCGACTCGCTCGACACGCTCGCGTTAGACGCCGAAATCCCGGAGCTCTATGTCAACGACGTGGTTTATGTGAAGAACATCGGGGCCTACTCCTGCGCGAGCGCCGTGCCGAACTTCAACGGGTTTCCTCCCGCCAAGATCATCCTCGCTTAACCGCAGAAGCAGGGGCCATTTCCCACAGGTACAGGCCTTTTAATTGTCTTCAGTATTAGGCCTGTACCTGTGGGAAATGGCCCCATTGCCTGTTCTGCTTTTCGAAGCGGTCAATCGCATCGGCTTCCCGCAAAGTCAGACTGATATCATCAAGTCCGTTGACGAGCCGGTTCTTGAGGGCGGGATGGACGTCGAAGGAAAAGCGAAGAGGCTCCGCCCCAAGGAAGGTCAGGGTCTGAAGCGGAAGATCGACTGTCGCGCGCAGTCCGGGCGTGCGGCCGCAGGCTGCGAAGATCTTTTCGACTTCCGGCTCCGGCAGCTCGATCGTCAAAAGGCCGTTTTTCCCGCAGTTGTTGCGGAAAATATCCGCAAACCCCGGGAGCCGGTGCGCCCCATGCTCTCGCCAGGGGGCGACGATGGCCCGAAAGCCGTACTGCTGGACGGCCCAGACCGCGTGTTCGCGGCTCGAACCGCAGCCAAAATTATCGCGGGTTACGAGAATGCTCGCCCCGCGGACTTGGGGCCGGTTGAGCGGAAAGTCAGGATTCTCCCGGCCGTCCGCCAGATACCGCCAGTCATAAAAGAGATACTGTCCGAATCCCGTGCGCCCGATCAGCTTCAAAAACTGTTTGGCGATGATCTGATCGGTATCGACGTTCGCGGTGTCGAGCGTTGCCACGATCCCCGTGTGAGTGGTAAAAGGTTCCATCGTGAAGCGGCTCCTCTAAAAAGGTTTTCGGATATCGGTGAAGCGGCCCGTCACGGCGGCCGCCGCGGCCATTTCGGGACTCACCAGGTGGGTCCTGCCGCCTTTGCCCTGGCGCCCCTCGAAATTCCGGTTCGAGGTGGAGGCGCAGCGCTCTCCCGGTGCGAGCTGGTCCGGGTTCATCGCCAGGCACATGCTGCATCCTGATTCCCGCCACTCGCAGCCTGCCGCGCGGAAGATCCGGTCCAGGCCCTCGGTCTCGGCGATTTTTTTGACCCTCTGGGACCCCGGGACGACAAGAACCCGTACGCCGGGCGCGATTTTTCGGCCCTTGAGAATCGCGGCGGACTGCCGGAGGTCCTCGATTCTTCCATTCGTGCAGCTGCCGATAAAGACAATATCGATTTTGATGTCGGTGATCAAAGTGCCGGGCCGAAGGCCCATGTAAGCGAGCGCCTGCTCGACGTCTTTGCGGCTGTAGCCGGGGACTTCATCGGGCTGGGGGACCCTTCCCGAGACGTCGGTGACCATTCCGGGGCTTGTTCCCCAAGTGACCTGGGGGGCGATCGATGCCGCATCGATGACGATTTCACGGTCGAAGGAGGCGTCCGGGTCGGAAGGCAGCGTTTTCCAATAGGCCACGGCCTTTTCAAACTCCGCGCCCCGCGGAGCGTAAGGACGGTTGTCTCCGGCAAGGAATTCAAAAGTCGTTTCGTCGGGAGCGATCAATCCTGCGCGCGCGCCCGCCTCGATGGTCATGTTGCAGACGGTCATGCGCGCTTCCATGGACAGCGCCCGGACGGCGCTTCCGCAGTATTCGAGGACATAGCCGGTTCCGCCGCCGGTTCCGATCGTGCCGATCAGCTTGAGGATCAAATCCTTCGCGCTGACCGGAGCTTTGGGGATACCCCGGAACTCCACCCTGAAAGTCTTGGGTTTACTCTGGCTCAGGCATTGGGTGGCCATCACGTGCTCGACTTCAGAGGTCCCGATGCCGAAGGCCAGTGCTCCGAAAGCGCCGTGAGTGGCGGTATGGGAATCTCCGCAGACGATGGTGGTGCCCGGCAGGGTCAGCCCGAGCTCGGGCCCGATAATGTGGACGACTCCCTGGTCTTCGCTTTGCAAATCAAAGAGCGTCACGCCGAAATCCCGGCAATTCTTTGTCAGGGCGTCTATTTGGGCCTTTGAGACCGGATCCTTGATGTCGAACCGGTTGTCGGTCGGGATGTTGTGGTCCATCGTCGCAAAAGTCAGACCGGGCTGGCGGATGCGCCGTCCGCTCAAACGCAGGCCTTCGAATGCCTGGGCGCTTGTCACTTCATGGACGAGGTGACGGTCGATGTAAAGAAGCGCGACGCCGTCCTCGAGTTCGGTGACGAGATGCTTATCCCAAATTTTTTGGAACAGTGTTTTACCCATTTTTTGAGCTCCTTGCGGGGGAATGAGTCCGAGAACCGAAGCTTGATTCTAACATAGGATAGGACGACCGTCACCTTGGTTCTTTGAAGCTTGCCGGGGAAATTGGCGGTTAAGATTCGCGGGAGACATTACGTTAATAGAAAGGGTTCGTGGTGGGCTCCGGGGGGTGACGGGGTCTCGAACAGGGAGGGTGTGTGCTGTGGACATGACCAAGGAGATCGAGCGGTTAAGGACGAGATGCCGGAAGCTCGAGCGGCAGATCAAGAAGGCCGAGGGCGTTGTGCGAAACATCGCCAAAGGGCTGATCGTCGTCAATGACTCCGGCGAGATCCTTTTCCTCAACCCCGCCGCTGAAAAGATCCTGGGGGGCAAGGCCAAACAACTCGTCGGAAAATCCATTCGTCACATCAGGGGCGCGCATGGGGTGACCCTGGTGGACGAAAACGGAGACGAGGAGTGCTGCCCGGCAGGGAGTGGGCACGACCCTAAAGCGGGCGAGCTCCTCAAGGACAGCTCCGCCGTGATTGAAAGCAATTCCGGCGAGATCCGGGGGATGGTTTCCGTCATGATGGGCTCGACCCAGGTGCGACAGGCCGACGAAGACAAGACCGAGTTTGTCGCCAACGTTTCTCATGAATTTCGCACTCCGTTGATTTGTATCCAGAAAGCGCTGATGGCCGTCAGGGAGGATACGCAGCATTTGACGGAGGCGCAGCAGGGCAACTTCGAGGTTGCCCTGCGAAATGCGAAGCGGCTCGAGAAAATGGTCAATGACCTTTTGGACGTCTCGAACATCGCGTCCGGAAGGATGACGCTCCGGCCGGAGATCTTTTCGGTCCAATCGATGGTGCGCGGGGTCTGCAATACCTTTTCGGCCTGGGCGCGTGACAAACACATCGAGCTGATCGAGGCCCTGCCGTCGGAAACTCTTGCTGTGGAGGCTGATCAGGAACGGCTGGCCCAGGCCCTTGCCCACCTCATCTCGAACGCCATCAAATGGACGGAGTCCGGAGGCAGGGTGTCGATCGAAGTCCGGATGAACGATGAAAAAACGGCGCGTGAACCGGGCCATGCGGGGAGGGTCGAAATCGGCGTCAGGGACACGGGGCCGGGGCTCTCGGAGGACGACAGAAAAAAACTTTCCGGGAAGTTCAGCCGGACAAGCGCCTCCGCGGCCGTCGGCGAAAAAAGTCCGGGTCTCGGCCTTACGCTGGCCAAGGAGATCGTCGAGTTGCATCACGGCGTCATGGTGGTCGAAAGCCAATTGGGAAAGGGAAGCTATTTTTGTTTTCTGGTTCCCTTGCGCCCTCCGGGCACGGCAGCGCTTCCTCCTTCCGCTAAAATATAATCAAAATATAACTTGCTTGAAAACGCGCCCCAAAAACGGCAATATGATGCTTTAACCCTGGCGGGGAATTTTCCCGCGAGGGTCCGTTCATCTCTGCGAAGGGGAGGCTCGTCCGATGAGTGAAACGTACGTTTTTTGGCCGCGAACGCGTGTCATGGTCGATCTGATTTTGTGTCTGGCCGTGGTGCTTTTGTTTGCCTCCATGTTCAGTTTTTTTCCAGTCGAGCGGATTCTTCTTTTTGGAGGCATTGCATCGGTCCTGTTTTCCGTTTTCTGGTTCGCCTGGATCCGGCCGGTTTACAAGGTCGTGATTTCGGACGGGAAAATTACCGGCCCTTCGCCGTCGGGGCGCCGGATCTCTTTCCCCTTGAGGAAGATGGATCACCGGAAGATCCTGCTGAGGACCCGCAAGCAGAAACTGATCGGCTACCGCGACCTTTATTCCCTGGACGGGATGAAGATCCGGTTGGTGCACCGTTTTCTCGGGAAAGCCGCTCTTTGCGACATCTTGGAAATCGTCGAAAAATATCCTTTTCGCGAAACTGCCGGAGGAGTTTCTTGAGTAATCTCCGGCCGTTCGAGGAACTCAAAAGGCTTTACCGGAAGTCCTTTTTGATCGGCTGTGCCTCGGTAGGAACCGTTCCGCTGCTGTCTGTCGCCGCGCTTTGGCTCCACAAGGCCTACTGCGCAGAACCCGCCGGCGGGGCGTTTACGGGCGCCGCCCGGGTCGTTCTCATGATCTTTTCGTTGGGCGAACTCATCGCCGTTCCCATGATTCAACGGATGTTTCTAAAGCCCGCGCAGATCAAGGGGGCGGTCTATCACCACGATCATCTTTGGCCCGGCTACAACCGGTCTCTTTTCCGGACGTCTATCCTCACTTACGCGATTTGCGAGATGCCGGTAGTCTTCGGATTATTTTTGTATCTATTGACGCGACAGTTGGGAGATTATTTTCTTTTTGCCTCGATTGCCGTCGTCGCTTACACTCTTTATTTTCCGCGCTATGAACAGTGGGAATACGAACTCCGAAAAATGAATTGAGTGACCCATCCATGAACAAAAAACGAGATGTCCAAGAGCGGCGGCGGTTTACGCGGGTTCAGGTGACCGTGGAGGCGGAAGTTCTCGGGGGGAAGACCTTGAGAATCAGGGCGGCGGCCACGGAGTTGAGCATGCGCGGTTTTTTTCTCCGGACAAACAGGAAACTGCGCCTGGGAACCCCATGCGCGTTCCGGCTTCTTCTCGGGAATCCCGCGATGCGCCCCGTCATTCACGTGACCGGAAAAATCATCCGTGCCCGCCGGGGCGGATTCGGGGTCGAGTTGACCGATATCGATCTGAATTCCTTTGATCATTTGAGCGGTCTCGTCCTCACGCGCTCTCTGGATCCTGCGAAGCTTGAATCGGAGATCCGGAAAACTCCTCTGCGGGGCAGTTAGACACCCGGCGGCGGTTCTTTTTTCTACTCCTCCAGGGCTGTACGACTCTCACCGACGTTCCTCCTTGAGGATTATCTGAGAGCCTGCTTGACCGATGTCGACGACAAATAGAAGATAGCCTAGACGGCAAGAGTTGCCGATAAAGTATCTAGCCATTTTTGCCCCAAATTTGATAAAATGACTCAAGTCATTCCTGGGATAGGAGATAAACATGAAGGGCATCCGGTTTCACAAGATGGTGGCGTCCGGAAACGACTTCGTGGTGGTCGATAATCGCCGGCGGATCGTCCGGAACCCCGTGGCTTTTACCCGCGCTGTTTGTGCCGCTCACACCGGTGCTGCCGCCGATGGTGTTCTCCTGGTCGAGCCGTCCCGTAAGACCGCCTTCAAAATGAGGATCTACAATTCCGACGGCTCTCAGGCCGAAGCCTGCGGAAACGGTTTTCGGTGTATTGCCCGTTATGGAAAAGAAATCTTGGGGTTGCCGGCGCGGTTTCGTTTTGAGTCTTTGAGCGGCACCATCGAGGCGAACGTGACCGGCTCGACGGTGCGCGTCCAACTCGTGGAGCCTTCCGATTACCGGGTCCGAAGGGAACTGGTGGTGTTTGGACACCGGCTCCATTACTCTTTTATCAACACCGGAGTTCCCCACGCGGTGATTTTTGTCGCGGGTCTCGAAAAGATCGACGTGGATCATTTGGGGCGGGCCATCCGCCGCCATGAGTCTTTTCAGCCGAAGGGGACGAACGTCAATTTTGTCGAGGTCAAGGGCCGCAGCCGCATCGAGGTCCGGACCTATGAGCGCGGCGTCGAGGCGGAGACGCTCGCGTGCGGAACGGGATCGACCGCATCCGCGGTCGTGAGCGCGTTGTCGGGCTATGCCCGGCCGCCGGTCGAAGTCAAAACTCGCGGCGGGGAAATTCTAACGATCGATTTCAAAATCCGGGGCCGGAAGATTTCAGGCGTTACGCTGGAAGGGAAGGCACGGTTTGTCTACGAAGGGGTCTTGAGCGATGAAATCCAATAAAATCCGTTTTGAAGGTTCCATGGTGGCGTTGGTCACGCCTTTTCGCAACGGCAAGGTCGACGAAAAGGCGCTCCTCAAACTCATCGACATGCATCTGAAAGCCGGTACCGACGTTCTCGTGCCCTGCGGAACGACCGGGGAATCGGCGACAATGTCCCACGAAGAGCATCGCCGTGTCATGTCCCTGGTGGTGGAGTACGTCGGCGGCCGCGTGCCGGTCGTCTGCGGCGCCGGTTCCAACAACACCGCCGAGGCGGTTGGCCTTGTCATGCACGCGAAGAAAATCAAGGCGGACGGAGTCCTGGTTGTGACGCCCTACTACAACAAGCCGACGCAGGAAGGCCTCTACCGCCATTATGAATTTTTAGCGTCGAAATCCGGCATGCCCATCATCCTCTACAACGTTCCGGGACGGACAGGCGTGTGGCTCCAGCCGCCGACGGTAGCGCGCCTGGCCAAGATCCCGGAGATTGTCGCGATCAAGGAGGCGAGCGGGAGCCTCGAGCAGGTGGACCAGATCCTGAATCTTTGCGACCTGACCGTCCTTTCGGGGGATGACGCCTTGACTCTGCCGATGATGAGCCTGGGGGCTCGCGGGGTGATTTCCGTGACGGCAAATATCGTGCCCGGGCTGGTTCGTGAGATGGTTCATCTGGCTCTCGACGGGCATTGGGACCGGGCCCGAGTGGTCCACCGTAAACTCCACACGATCTCGAAAGTTCTTTTCATCGAGACCAATCCTATTCCCGTCAAAACGGCGCTCGGGCTGATGGGAAGAATCAGCCCTGAGCTTCGCCTGCCTCTTTGCGCGATGAGCCCGGAAAACCGGAAGAAACTCGCGCAGGCGCTCAAAGCTCTGGAGGTGATCCCATGATCCGTCTCGCGGTGGCCGGGGCGGCCGGACGCATGGGCCGGGCGATTTTGGGACTTGCCAAAAAGGACCCGGCCTTTCGGATTGCCGGAGGATTGGAACAGGACGGGCATTCCGCCCTGGGAACAGACATCGGTTTTTTGATCGGCGGAGAACCCCTCGGAGCGTCGATTGGCCGCGATCCGGAAACCGTTTTGGAGGATGCGGATGTTCTCATCGATTTCACGCATCCTTCGACGCTTCCGGCCCATCTGAAGGCCGCCGTCGCGGCGAAGGTTGGCTATGTTCTCGGGACGACGGGTCTTGGGGCTGTCGAGATGCGCCTTCTCAAGGCGGCCGCCCGGAAAATTTCGATCGTCCAGTCTCCGAATATGAGCGTCGGTGTGAACCTTCTTTTCAAGCTTGCCGAAATGACGAGCCGGACGCTGGGGGAGGATTACGATATCGAAATCGCCGAAATTCATCATCGCATGAAAAAAGACGCGCCAAGCGGGACCGCCATGAAGCTGCTCGAAATCATGGCCGAGGCCCGGAAGAAGAATCTTCGCAAAGACGCCGTTTACGGGCGTGAAGGCGAGACGGGCGCAAGGCCCAAGGGACAGCTGGGGGTCCTCGCCCTTCGCGGCGGCGACGTCGTGGGGGATCACACCGTTTATTTTTTGGGGGACGCCGAGAGGATCGAGCTTTCCCATCGAGCGTCGTCGCGCAACGCCTTTGCACAAGGGGCGCTTGTTGCGGCGAAATTTGTTGCGAAAAGAAAAAGCGGTCTCTATAATATGGCGCAAGTCCTTGGAATTGAATGACCTAAGGTTTTTTCTTGACCGCTTATTTCATAGGTTTAGGAACTGTTCGCGGGGATCCATGGTGCGACTCAAGATAAGCGTATTGGCAGTTCTTGCCGCCGTGTCTTGCCTGAGGCCTGCTTTTTGCCAGGATGAAATTTCAGTGAGGTCGACCGCTCCCATCGCTGTGGAAGCCCCCGCAACGCTTTCCAAAACCCCGCCTGAGAATTTTTTTGCAAAGCAATTTTATATTCCTCCCGAAGAACGCCTGAAAAACGGCATCATGGACATCCGGGGCCTCGCTTTCATCGAGAAGGTCGATCTTGCAACTCAAACGAACCTGGCCGTTGTGACGGATTTTTCGAACGGCGCGCTCCGCAGCCGCGGCATTCCAAAGATCAAGACCGCCGATGCGATGCGCACTTGGATCGACGAGAACCTCAAGACGGCGCGCTATCAGGGGGTCGAGATCAAGCGCCTTTCGGTGGCGGATAGGATGGGCCAAGCCAAAAATATTTACTGGGTCGGACACAAAACCTTTCCCTCGGTCGAGGCCGCCAAGGCGGCCATTGACTCGGTCAAAGCCCAGGCCGTGGCCCAGGGCGGCGGGTTCGAGCAAATGGTGGAGCAGGCCCAGACCTATGTCGAGACGGCCGAGGGCGGTGTGCCGGTCGAGATCAAGACACAGGCCCAATATGAACGCGAAGAGCAGATTGCTCTCAAGATGCTCGATCAGCTTCATATCGGCACGGATCTTTTCGGGCCCCTCCAGGGAGTTCCTTCCGGCGAGCCGATCACCTGGCAGTCCTTCGGTGAGACTTCTTGGCGCGAATCCAACCTGACCAAAAAGGACTACAACGCCCAGGTGTTTTATTGGACCAACCGGCTCGTCTTCAAAGGCATCCGTGCGCCGCTCAACACGATTGACGCGTTTGTCGAAGAGACGACGACCCTCGAATCGGTCGGCCCCGACTACAAAAGCTATCTCAAATTTTACGGAGGCTTGGAATGGCGTCCTCTGGCGCGAAGCCCCTTTCTGAATAATTTTCGTCCGTGGAGCATGCCGCTTCTCGACTGGGCCAAGAACATCCGGCTGTTCGTCATGTACGGCAACCGCAAGGCTGCCAAAGGGGAGATCGAAGGAAGCCCTGACCACAACATGGTCTGGGGCGCCCAGGTTTTCTACGAATGGGGGATCGATCTTCCGGGGGCGGGAGAAGGCGGCCCCGACAGTTTTCCCGACTACCTCCGGGATTTCACCTGGGGCGAATATTACGGCGACTATCACTGGGAAACGACCAACTTCAGCTCCGAGAAATGCTTCAACGCCTTCATCGCCAATTCTTCCGTGACGCTGGGGATCCGGCTCCCCGGGCTTCCGCTTCCGCAAAATCCGATCAACAACGAATTCGTTCTCATGCCGTACATGCGTTTCGAACACGTCAACAACTCTGAATTTTCGTTCGACTACCAGAACCGCTACTTCGTCGCGACCGGCGTGCGCTGGATGCCTTTCCGGACGTACGCCTTCAAGGAAAACGAGTGGCTCGCCAAAACGAAAATTTTCGTCGAGTGGGTCGGCGTCGGCGGGGTCTTCAACGCCAAACAAAACGGAGACAGTTCCTACACCGGCCCGATTCAGCACGATCTTCGGGTCGGTCTCAACTTCTCGAGCCGGCGGTATTAATGGACTGCGTGGTTTTGGGGTGATATGAAACAAGTCCGTTTTGCAAAATTAGTTTTCGCCGCCGGGGTTGCTATTCTGTTTGCCCTCGCCTTGACTCCGCGTGCCTTCGCCAATGTCCTCGGGAATCCGAGCTTCGAAAGCGAGCTTGGCAGCTCGCTCGACAAGACTTGGGATAGTACCAACGGAGCGACCCTCGCCACACAGGCCAGCCAGCCGGCTTTCGGCGCGCCTCCCGACGGAAAGAACACCTTACAGCTTGGGCCCGGGCAATATACCTTTCAAATTTATGACAACGACAGCATCAAGGAGGGGGACTTTGTCACGTTTTCCGCGCTGGCCAAGTCCTCGTTCGTCGCCGCGGGAACCGCCGCCCGGTTGAAGGTCGAATTCAAAAAGAAATTAGAAGACGGATCGGATGCGGCGATTTCTCAGCTGATCAGCGCCAATATCACTCAGGCCAGCGCGCCTTGGTTCGGCGCTTCGTTCCAGCGGTTCACCGTCGAGGGCGTCGCGCCTCCTGGCACGAGTCGGGTCGTGTTTACGGTCGATACGGTGACTGCAGGCGGCGCCGCCGGCACCATCGCTTTAATCGATCTTGCCAACGGCGAAGTCAACCCGGTCAAGGATTTTACCGTGACGGCCTCGCGCAATCAGGTTCGCATCGGCGAGCCGATCGCCGTTCACGCAGTTTTTCAAAACGGAGCGGCCACGCCTTTCACCGGCACGGAACTTGTTGCGGGCATTCCAAAGGGATTCAGTTACGTCCGCAATTCGATCCGGGTCAACGGCGAGAAAAAAGAATACCGGGACGGCTCGCTCATCCTCAGCATGGGCACGATCGCTCCGGGGGCAGTCGTCCCCGTGGATTTTATGCTGATTCCCACGTCCGGAGTGACGCCCGGGAAATACTACGACTTCAGTTTCTTCGTTCGCGATGGAACCGGCACGACGATTTCCGCCACGAGTAATTTTCAAGTCAGGGTGATCGCCGACGCGGTCTTCGACGAGGGGACTATCCTCGGGAAAGTGTTCAACGACACCAACCAAAACGGTGTGCAGGACGAGTGCGAGAAGGGCGTGCCCTACGCGATGCTTGCGACCGAGTACGGCGTGACGGTGGTGACCGACAAAGACGGTAAATATCATATTCCCGCAGTGCCTCCCGGGCGCCACGTCGTCAAAATCGACGGGCACGGACTTCCGCCGGGAACCCAGTTTGTCACCGAAGAGGCCTATCTGGTCAAAACCACTCCCGGGATGTTGAATAAGGCGAATTTTGCCATTCTTCTTCCGCCCGATACCATGCCTGAGGCTTTTAAAGACGATCTGGTCGTCAACGTCTCACAGGGGATGGATACTTCGCGCCCGAACCTTGACGTCAAGATGGATCAGGAGGTCTTAAGGACCGGCCTCGAGATGCTCGAGAAGCAGCCGGTATTTCATTTTCAGATCAATTATCCGGACATGCTCAAAAACTGGTTTATCGAAGTCCGCGACGACTTGGGCCAACTCGTGTGGGCGGGGTTCGGAGTCGGCGCGCCGCCGGCCGAGGTCATGTGGAACGGGAAAACCGACAGCGGTTTTATCATCAAACCCGGTGTTTATTCCTACCAGTTTAAGGTCCAGGATAACAAGGGCCGGGAAGACTGGGGCCCGCTCCATTTTTTTAAAGTGATTTCGAAGCTGAAATCCGGATCCCAGGAGCTCTCCGACATCGCGTTTCCCGAGGTCGGCGATTTCAACCTTTTCAAGGACGGAAAAAGGAGTATCCCTCTGGTGGCGAAGCCGACGGTGCGCGTCCAGGGAAAGACCAAGCCGCAAAACAAGCTCACCGTGAACGGCTACCCGGTGGAAGTCCATCCCGAGACGGGCGACTTTAAAACCGAAATGTACGTTCAGCCGGGAGACAAGGAATTTCTCGTCGAATCGACGAACCCCGAGGGCGAAACGCTCACCTACCGGAAAACGATCACCGTCAAGGACAGCACCTTTTTTATGGTCGGCCTGGGCGAAGAACAGCTGGGCTACAACTTCAAGGGCAACGGGGAAACCGTCGGCGGCGAGGACACGCTCAAGAAGGCCTTTTACGAAAACGGCCGGCTTTCTTATTATTTTCGCGGCAAGCTCAAGGGTAAGTTCCTCGTCAAGTCCCGGTATGACACGAGCGGCACCGATACCCGGGACGCGCTTTTTACGAACCTGGACCCCGAACGGTATTATCCGGTCTACGGCGACGCATCGACCATCAGCTATGAAGGCCAGGACACCCAGGACAAAATGTTCGTTCTCGTGGAGATGGATAAATCGTTCGCCAAATGGGGCAGCTTCAAGACGGAGTTCAACGACACGGAGCTCGCCAGCTACAACCGCACGCTTTCGGGTCTCAAAATCGACTATAGCACGGTCGGATCAACCGCGTACGGCGATCCGAAGCGAGGCTTCAAACTTTTTTATACAAAGGCCCGGCAGCGCGCGGCCCATAACGAGTTTCTTGCGACGGGCGGATCGCTTTATTATCTGCGCAACCGGCTCCTCATCGAGGGGAGCGAAAAGATCCGGGTGGAGGTGCGTGACCAGGTCCAGAACATGGCCGTTCAGAGCACGGACCTCGTCGAAGGCCAGGATTACTCGATCAATTACGAGCAGGGCCGGATCATGCTGTCGCGACCGCTTTCGTCAGTGACCTCCTCCGACACTCTTTCCTCGATCAGCCCTCTTGGCGGCAACGCGGTCTACCTGGTGGTCGACTACGAGTATGACGCGGGCTACGGCGTGATTGAAAATAAAAACCGGGGAGTCCGGGGGTACGCTCACATGGGCGACCACGTCCGGATGGGCGCCACGGCCGTCGAGGAAACCCGCCCGGAGGGGGATTACGAGCTGAGGGGCGTGGATTTGACTTCGAAGTGGGGGCGCAATACGAAAGTGTCGCTTGAATACGCGGAGGCGGCCAACAAGCAGATGAACCAGAATCTATCCTACAACGGGGGGTTGAGTTTTGCGGATGTTCAGCCGATCCGCGGCCAGCATACCGAGCCTCATGAGAGGGCCTATCTGATCAAGGGGGAGAGCAAGCCCTTGAAGAACCTTGAAACTTCCGGATACCTTCAGAAAGTCAACGGGGGGTTCTCCAATGACCATATCCGGAGCCAGGAAGGAACGAACAAGTACGGCCTTGCGGCCCGTTATAAATTCACCGATTCCTTTTACGCCCGTTACCGCTTTGACAAATACGATTTGGCCCATGACTTGAGGCCGCCCGAGAGCAACGGCGTTTATACGCCCTATATCGTGGACCAAACCCACACGGCCCAGCTAATCTATGACGACAAAACCTATCTCGGTCAGCTCGAATACCAGCATCGCAAGCCGAAATATCCCATGCCCGAGGCGTATCTCCCGACGCTGGATACCGAATACGAAACGGGCGACATTGTTGCCGGAAAGCTCGGCTATCGCCTCAACGACCGCCTGCTTCCGTATGTGCGGGCTCAGGCGACGATCGACCGCAAGAGCTACTACGCGGGCGGGGGTCTCGAGTACCGGCTGCTCAACAATCTGTTCGCCTATGTTGAGGAGTTGTTCGGCAATCTCGGCGACGCGACCCTGTTCGGCCTCGAACGCGTCGGCCGCGACGGCTCGCGCAGTTACGCCAATCTCAAGATGAACGACGGCGGCATCGGCCCCAAGGCCCTGACGACGACGATCGGCGGCTCGATCCCTTTTACGGACAAGTCGCGCCTTTATTCGGAAAAGGAGCACTCGTCCTATAACAGCGAAGACGGCTATGCGGACATCCTCGGCTATCAGGGCAGGATGAACGACCACTGGGATTACGACTTTAAGCTCGAAAGGCGTCAGCTGAAAGCTTCGACGACGCGCTGGTATGCCGAAACCGCCAAGTTGAACTACGCGCGGGCGAGAACGTTCAACACCTATTCCGGGGCTCTTGCGTATGCTGACGGCGACAAACTTCGCGCCCGCACGATGCTCGAACTTCGCCGGGATTATGACGGCCCCAGCCTGTGGCAGATCGTGACCCGCGAGTATCTCGATTATAAATTCAATCAGGACCTCAGCTATCTGGCCAAGCTCGACTATGGTATTTCCCGTTTCAACGGGGATTTTGCGTTCGGCAACAGCACCGGAAGCTATAACTACTCCGAGGGCACTCCCGCGGATTTCATGGAGTTCAGCAATGGCTTTGCCTACCGCCCCGTCGATTGCGACAAGTTGAACGGCTTGGCCCGTTACACCTATACCCGGAATCTCGGCAACGATCTTCAGTATTACTACACCGATGTCACGAATAGTTTCAGCCCCCGCGAGTCGGCCCATATTTTCGCAACCGACATCGCCTATGACTGGAACCGTTATTTCGGGACCGTGGAAAAATTCGGATATAAAATCGCTTCTCTCGAGACAAGCTGGATGGATGAAGCGGTTTTGCACACGATCCTCGTCGGCCACCGCTTCAATTTCCACGTGACCCGGAAATGGGACATGATTCTCGAGTACCGCGCATTGTTTCAGAACTCCGCGGCCGACAACTTCAAGACCGGCCCCTTGGTCGAAGTGGACCGCGAATTTTTTGATTACGTAAGGCTCGGACTGGGGTATAATTTTACTCACTTCGACGACGACTTGCGCAAAAGCGCGAGCTATGATGCCCACGGCCCGTATGTCCGTATGACGGGGAAGTTTTAAAGCAGGAAAGGAACACGATGAAAACTCTCGCGACTTTTTTGGCCGTTTGCAGTCTTACCTTTCTGCCCTTTTCCGGATGCGCCTCCCGCCAGGTGGTCCCGGTCCATGATCAGGTCCTGACCTATGACCTGGCGATGGACCTTACGTATCTGAGGGCGATCGAGGCGATCGAACAGGTCCCCGACTGGGTGCCCGATATGACCGACAAGGAAAAAGGGCAGATGCGAGCGCGCAACACCAATTACAGCCGTTTTGACGATTCGGACCAGAGGGTGGTCATGATTCAGCTGACCCGGATTGATCGCAACAAGACTTCCGTGCGCCTTGCTCCGGAGTCCCAGCGCGTCGTCGGCGGAGACATTTTGCTGGCCGCGATCGACCGGTCGCTCAGCCAGGAAGTCGTTCGCCGGAACTCATAGTCTTCATAACCTCCCCCCCCTTTTTTTGACCGGACTCATTCCTGCGCCGGAGGAGCTCATGCATGGATGCGATTCACCTGCGGGGCGTCAAGACCCACAACCTGAAAAATCTCGAACTGGTGCTCAAACACCGGAAGCTTTACGCTGTCACCGGCGTCTCGGGCTCCGGCAAATCGTCGCTTGCCTTTGACACCCTCTACGCCGAGGGCCAGCGGCGGTTCGTGGAGTCGCTTTCCGCTTATGCCCGCCAATTTCTCGAGCGTATGGAGAAACCCGATATCGAATCGGCCTCCGGCCTCCCCCCGGCGATCGCGATTGAGGCCAAAAACGTCATCTCGAATGCCCGCTCCACCGTTGGCACCCAGACTGAAATCAACGACTATCTGCGCGTGCTTTTCAGCCGGGTTGCCAAGACTTTTTGCCCGGATTGCGGCCGCGAGGTGGTCCATTATGCGCCCGATACGGCGGCCGAGCGCCTACTGAAGGACTATCCGGGCCGCCAGGCGGTCGTGGGTTTCGAGGCGGCCTTTGAAGACAAGGCCAAGACACGCGCGGCCGACGTGGCGGAGCTCCTCGAGAAGCAAGGATTTTCGGAATTCTTTTGCGGAGGGGTGTTCCTGGGGGCCGGTGACGTTGCCCGAAAGCGTGGCGTTCGGAGTCCTCTCATGGTTTGCGTCGACCGGCTCAAGCTGGACGGACGAAACCGCAAGCGGCTCACCGATTCCCTGGAGACGGCTTTTCGCTACGGCCGGGGCGAGGCCGTCACGGCTTTCGAGTCATCCTCCGGCGGCAAGGGGCCGCGCTTTTCGGAGCACCTCCGCTGCGCTTCCTGCGCCAGGACCTTCCGCGATCCCGTCCCGAACCTTTTTTCTTTCAACAGCCCGCTCGGGGCCTGCCCCGAATGCCAGGGCTTCGGGCGCATCATTACCTTGGATTGGGATCTCGTGGTGCCGGATCCCAAGAGAAGCCTTGCCGGCGGGGCCATCGAACCGTGGACCAAGCCGAGCGCGGCATGGGAAGCGCGCAAGCTCACCTCTTTTTGCCGCCGCCGGAAGATCTCCATGGAAACGCCGTGGCGGGACTTGAGCGAGGAGGAACGGCGCATGATTCTGGAAGGGCCCCGGGATCCGGACGGGGATTACTTCAGCGTCCGCGATTTTTTCGAGTACCTCGAAAAAAAGACTTACAAAATGCACGTGCGTATTTTTTTGAGCAAATACCGGAAATTCGTTCCCTGCCATGCTTGTCATGAGACCCGTTTGAAGCCGGAGGCCCTTTACGTCCGCTGGGCGGGGAAGACCATTCACGATTACCAAAAGGCGAGCCTCACCGAATTGGCCGCGCTCCTCGACGGAGCGGAGCTTTCGGCGCCTGAGAGGGCGCGGTGCGAGCCGGTGTATTTGGAGATCAAGCGGCGTGTGCGTTTCTTAAACGAAGTCGGGCTCGGGTATCTGAGCCTTTCGCGGCTTTCGAGGACGCTCTCCGGGGGCGAGGTGCAGAGAATTCACCTGGCGACTTCGCTCGGTTCGGCGCTCGTCGATACGCTCTACGTCCTGGACGAACCGAGCGTCGGTCTCCATGAGCGGGACAACCGCCTGCTCATCCGGTTGCTCCGGGAGCTCAGGGATTTGGGAAACACGGTCGTGGTCGTGGAGCATGACCGCACACTGATCGAGGCGGCCGACGAGGTGATCGATCTCGGGCCCGGAGGCGGCCGAGGGGGCGGAGAAATTCTCTTCCAGGGGGAGGTGGCGGCCCTGAAAAAATGCGGCCGCTCTCTGACCGGTCAATACCTCTCCGGGAAGCTGCAGATCGAGCGAAGGCGGGAGGCCGGGCATATTCAGGAAGCCCCGGAGCGGTGGATCCGGATCCGCGGCGCCTGCGCAAATAATCTCAAAAACATCGACGTCGATCTTCCTCTCGGGCGGCTCGCGGTCATTACCGGCGTTTCGGGGTCCGGGAAAAGCACGCTGCTCTACGATATCCTGTACAGCCGCTACCTGAAATTTTCCGGCCGGCCGGTTCAGGATCCCGGCGCGGTGCGCGCCGTCGAAGGGCTCGAGGCGGTGGACGAAATGGTCCTGGTCGACCAATCGGCGATCGCTCGTACGCCCAGATCCAATGCGGTCACGTACCTCAAGGCCTTTGAGGATATCCGGAGCCTTTTTGCCGCGACGGCGAGCGCGAAGCGCGAGGGGCTGACGGCGGGGCATTTTTCCTTTAACGTGGACGGGGGGCGATGCGAGGTTTGCAAGGGCGACGGGCGCTTGAAGGTCGAGATGCATTTTCTTGCCGATGTCTTCGTTCCCTGCGAGGCCTGCCGGGGGCGCCGGTTCAAACCGGAAATCCTGGAAGTCAAATACCGGGGCAAAAATATCGACGACGTCCTTGCCCTGACGGCTGACGAGGCTTGGGAATTTTTCGAAGAGTCTCCCAAGCTGCGCTCCAAGCTCGAATGGCTCCGGAAAGTCGGACTCGGCTACTTGTGCCTCGGGCAGTCTGCGACGACCTTCTCGGGAGGGGAGGCCCAGCGGCTCAAACTCGCTTGCGAAATGGCGGAAAAAAGGGGGCGGAGCGTCCTTTACCTCTTTGATGAGCCGACGACGGGCCTGCACCAGCATGAGATCGGCTATCTGATGAGGGCCCTCGACGAGCTTTTGGCCCAGGGGCATTCGGCGGCGGTCATCGAGCACAACATGGAGGTGATCCGCTCGGCCGATTATGTGATTGATCTGGGCCCTGAAGGAGGGGAAGGGGGAGGGCGCGTGGTGTATCAGGGGCCGATCGAGGGGATCACGAAGGTGAAAGAATCGTATACCGGGCAATTTCTGTTACGGCGTTGGTCGCTTACATAGCGGCTGCAAGGCCGCTGATGTGATTATGAGTACGCGCATTTTTTGATTTATTTTGATGAGACGTGTATGCTTTACATAGCCTGAAGGCGTGAATGCCGAGGCGGTATCCTGCGTCTTACTCGCCATACGGCAGGAGGAGAAAGCGGTGCAGAAAAGCTTCTTTTTGATGGTGGTCGGTGTTGTCGCCGTGGGATTTCTCAATATGGGCGTCATCCGCAAAAAGGACGACCATGTTGCGTTTGCCCAGACCGACCCCATTTTATATGAGAAAAAGATGGAAGAGCTCAAAGACGGCGAAAAGGGTCCGTCCATGCCGGTGATGACCCTTTATGCCAAAAGCGATTTTCTGACCAAATCGCCCGTCCGTGATGAAGCCGGGCAAGCGCCGTCAGCGCCCGAAGGAGAAGAAGCGCCGTTGGAAGAAGGCCTTCCCGAGGATCTCGGCCCTGCTGCCGAAGAGGGGGCCGGCGACGAGTACTGGTGGGTTGAAGAGGACGGCAAGGAACAAAAGGAACAAGAAGAGGTTAAGGAATCCCCCCCCTTGGACGATCAACAAAACTGACCTTCCGCGGGTCTATTGACAGCCATTTTGATTTCGATGTATAGTAAAGATTCGTTATCAACCCAGAAGGGGAGAACTTTATGAATTATTACCGGCGTCTCAAGATGATGTTTTTGAATCACCGCACCAAGATCCTTATCACCCTCGGGTTCTTGATCCTGATTATTCTTTCGGTTTACGGCCTGATGTCCCTTGAAAGCTACTACCGGAACATCACCCTGGCCCAGATGCCGATTTCGATCCTGCTCGTGATCGTCAACAGCCTTGTTTTTGTCTACATGTACGCCATGGTCCTGAAGAGCGGCTTCACGAAAATCGACAAGAAGGCCGTCAATGCCAATGAGGTCAACGTCCGGTTTTCCGACGTCGTCGGCATCGACGAGGCCAAGGAAGAATGCTGGGAGGTCGTCAATCTGATCAGGGACCATGCCCGCTTGAAAAGGATCGGCGGGAAAATCCTGAGAGGAATCCTCATGGTCGGGCCCCCGGGATGCGGCAAGACATACCTGGCCAAGGCGATCGCGACGGAAGCCGGTATGCCCTTTTTGTCCATGGCGGCCAGTGAATTCAACGAAGTGTTCGTCGGCGTCGGCTCGAGCCGCGTACGCGCCCTTTTCAAGAAAGCCCAAAGCCTGGCGTACGGCTTCGGCGGATGCATCATCTTCATCGACGAGCTCGACGCGCTCGGACACCGCCGGGTCTTTAATCAGTTCGGCGGCGCCGAAACGAATAACACGCAAAACCAGCTCCTCGTCGAAATGGACGGAGTCTCGAGTGCCGCGCATAATATCATCATCATCGGTGCCACGAACGCGGGTGAGGAAGTCCTCGATCCGGCGCTCCTTCGCCCGGGCCGGTTTGACCGCAAAGTTTATATCAACAAGCCGGGGCTCGAGGGCAGGGAAGCGCTTTTCAAATACTATCTGGGCAAGGTGAAGCACGAGGCCGCGGTCGATTGCGCGCGGCTTGCGCGCAAGGCGGTCGACAAGACGCCGGCAGAAATCGAAAATATCGTCAAGGAATCCGCGCTGATCGCGACCCGTAACAAGAAAGAGGCGATCACGCTTAAAGACATTTCGGAAGCCATCGAGCGCATCGAGCTCGGCATGAAGCAGAAGATGACCATCAATGTCCGTGAGCGCGAAATGACGGCCTATCACGAAACGGGGCACCTGATGGTGACTTATCTCCTCCACCCGAGAGACGACGTCTTCAAGGCTTCGATCATTCCCCGAAAGTCTTCGCTCGGGGTGGTCCATCCGACTTCGATCGAAGAATGGCACAGCCAGGATAAGGAATCTCTCCTGGCGGAAATCAAGGAAAGCCTGGCCGGTTATGTGGCCGAGAAGCTCAAATTCAAGACCACGACCACCGGCGTGACCTCTGACTTTAAAAAAGCCATGCATTATGCGCACATGATGGTTTGGGTGCTGGGGATGGGGGAGTCCGGTTATATGGGCGACTATATGATGTATCAGGGAGAGCTCGCCGGATTGCTTTCCGAAGACATCAAGCTGAAGCTCAATCAGGATGTCGACAAGATCATCAAGCAATGTACTCGCGAAGTGGATGAACTTTTGCGTAAAGAGAACCCGCTGTTCGAGCGTTTTGCCAAGGAGCTTTTGGCGAAAAACGAGCTGGATTACGACGAGATCGAGGCGATCTTTACGGAGTTCGGCAAGGCCAATCCCCGGCGCTTTCAGGCCTACCAACCCAAGGACGGGCCCGCGGCATCCGCATCCGGAGACCTTCCCGCCGGTCCGAAATGAAGCTTTCGCAAGTGTGGGGCCGCCGGCTTGCGTG
Source organism: Candidatus Omnitrophota bacterium (assembly GCA_041666865.1). Taxonomy (GTDB): domain Bacteria; phylum Omnitrophota; class Omnitrophia; order Omnitrophales; family Aquincolibacteriaceae; genus JBAYGD01. Next base: position 39,648 of record JBAYGD010000004.1, read on the forward strand.
GGCGTGCCTTCTGATTTTTGCGGCCGGATGCGGCGAAAGTTATCCCGGCGACAAGCTCAAGGAATCCATCCAGGCCATTTGCGAAAAAGAGTACGGCGTCCATGACATCGAGATCGAGGTCGCCGGCCAGACGATCGGCGTTTACCTCCCGATGGAGAAGCTGTTCAATCTCGACTTCAAGGATATCCTGGCGAAAGGCCAGATCTCGAGCCTCGACAAACTCTTTGAGCCTTCTCCCGAAGCGTTCGACAAAATCGAAAACGTCCTGTTTTCCATTTCCCGGGTCCTGCTGAGCACTGACCGGAAAATCCGGTTCTACATGATGCAGGCCACCGATATCGAAAAAACGGGCCAGCAGCTTGTGATCAAGGGCAATGTCGACGACATCCGCCGCGTCCGAATATGGGATATCTCGCGCGGGGAATACCGCCGCCGTGTCGTGAGCGAATGGAGCTACAACCGCCCCTCGGTCTGGCACCGTCCGGTCCGGAAGTTTTTCCGCGACCTGGAGGTGCTGGCGGTCGAGGACATCCGTAAAAAATATTTCGAGACGGAAGTTTCCGATGAAGTGATCCAAAACCTCTTTCTGAAGCGGCTGCTGACGAAGGGGGAGGCTGCGGGGAAAACCCTTTGGCAGTTTACGGAGCTCAAAAGCCTTCCGCTCTATAAAAATGAAATCGTCGTGACGGCCAAAGTCCGGCCCGTCCCCGCCGGACTCCGGGGAGATCAAAAAATGAAGGCACAAGAAGAGGCCCCGGAACTGCGGTACCTCCTCCTGGTGGCGGTTCAGGACCGCAAGCCCCGGCTTGTGCGCGTGGTTCCTTTCCAGTATCTTGACGAGAACGGCCAGATCCGGGATGTGAAGCTGCCTTCGGAGCTGCGTTTCGACGACAAAAACATCCAGTGGGAGCAGGAATTCAAGGTTCAGGAGATCCAATACGGAGAGTTTCTTGCCGAGCAGCTGACCCGGCGGGTGCAAAATCTCCTGGCCGACGACGAGCGGATCCGCAATACCTTCGACGAGCTCAAGCTTCTTTTCCGATACGTTCGTGAAGACGGCCCCCCGTTTTTTTCCGTGGAGGCGCAGATTCTGGCGAAGCAGCGCAAGGAGGGCGAACCGCCGGCCCTCGAGAACGACGAGGACCTGCTTTATGGGGTGGACATTGCTCTTCGAGAATTTACCCAGGTGATCCGCAGCTACGGATTCGAAGACTATGTGTCGCTTGTCCTGAACTTTGGGGACGACTCCGGTGCGTGGACGTTTGACCGGGACAGCCTGGAACTTTTCCGGACAAAAAAAAGCACGCTCGGCAAACTTTTGGCTCAAGCCCCCTCTGCTTGAGGCTTCCCGGGTTTTCTGCTATCATACCGCAATGCAGCCCTTATCGAGCCGTCAACAAACCATTCTAAACCGCGTGGTCGATCTCTATATCGAAAACGGCCAGCCGGTCGGATCCCAGGCGATTACCGTCCTTTTTCAGGAGCTCTACCGGGATTCTTATTGTTCCGCGACGGTCCGCAACGCAATGGGCTGTCTGGAAGAGCAGGGGTATCTGACTCATCCCCATACCTCTGCCGGAAGGGTCCCGACCGATTTAGGCTACCGCTACTATGTCGAACACGGCCTGAGGCGCGAGGATTTGCCTGGTGATTTTCCGAAAAAATTGTCGGAGACGCTGCGGCGCGTGGCAAGGGAAAGGGAATCTGTCGCCGAGCAGGCCTCTCAAGCGCTGTCCGACTACGCCCAGGAGACCTGCGTGCTTGTCATGCCGGCATCTTCGCGGGGCAGAGGCGGCCGTGGCGCGCACAGCGCCCTGCGCCTGGTGGTGAGCGGGGCGAGCCGGATGATGGACAAGCCCGAATTCAGCCGCGTCGAAAAAGTCCGGGAGCTTTTCAGAACTTTTGAGGAAAAATCTGCGATGATCGATTGGCTGACACGGCCCGAGACCCATTCTCGAAAGGCCGCCGTGACGATCGGACAAGAAAACAAGCCCCAGGCCTTCGGTGATTGCGCGGTCGTTTCGGCCCGGTATTCGCTCGGGTCCGAGGGGTCGGGCGTGGTCGCGGTCATTGGGTCCCGGCGGATGCGTTACGCTCGCACAATTCCCGTGGTGGAGAGCACCCGGGACGTCATCGAAGACGTGCTGCTTGAAGACGGAGAGAAGACATGACCAAAAAAGATCATGCCCATGGCGCCAAAAGGGACGGTCCAGGCGAAAAAGAAGAGTGCCCGGAGGGCGATTGCAAGGCGGAGCCTTCTGAGGCGGCCGCGGAGCAGGTGACGCTGAGCGCCGGGGATTACGAGTCCCTGCGCGACAAAGTGGCGGAGGCCGAAGCGCTCAAGGAGCAGCTCTTGAGGTCCGCTGCAGACTTCGACAATGCCAAGAAGCGGCTTTCCAAAGAGCGCGAAGAATTCGTGAAGTTCGGCCAGGAAAACCTTATCCGGGGGATGCTGCCGGTCCTCGACAATTTTCACCGCGTGCTTGACCATGCCGGCGAGGATTCGGGGGAAAAGAATCTCAAGAGTCTTGTGACGGGCGTTCAAAGGATTTTCAAGCAAATGCAGGACGGCTTGCAGTCCCAGGGCCTCCGGAAAATCGATGCGGCCGGCCAAAAGTTCGATCCCCACCGCCACGAGGCGGTCGGCTATGTCCACGAGGAAGGGGAAGAAGACGTCGTGGTCGACGAGCTCGAAGCCGGCTACGAACTCCACGGGCGCCTCTTGCGCCCCGCGAAGGTTCGTGTCCGAATGCATCCTCCCAGTGACGGGCCGTCCGGCGCGCAGAGCGGCGAGAAACAGGACGAAATCACCTAACCGGACAGGCTCCAACGAAAGAGTCCGCACATAAGGAACCACCGATGACACGGCAGAAGCGCGATTACTATGAAGTGTTGGGCGTGGCCCGCAACGCGGGAGCGGAAGAGGTCAAGAAGGCCTACCGGAAACTTGCCCTTCAGCACCACCCCGACCGGAACCCCGACGACAAAGCGGCCGAAGAGAAATTCAAGGAAGCGGCTGAGGCGTATGCCATCTTGAGCGATAGCGAAAAGCGTGCCCAGTACGACCAGTTTGGCCACTCGCTCGGGGGCAGGGGGTTCCAGGGCTTTCAGGGATTTGAAGACAGTTTCAGCGCGTTCGGAGATATCTTCGGGGACCTCTTCGAAGATTTTTTCGGCGGCTCCGGCCGCAGGGGCGGCCGCTCGCGCGCGCGCCAGGGCTCTCATCTGGAAACGACGGCCGAGATCACTCTGGAAGACGTGCTCAAAGGAATCGAGGTCCCCGTTGAGATCGAGCGCCGGGAGCTTTGCGGCGAATGCGGGGGATCGCGGGCCGAACCGGGCTCCAAAAAAATTTCATGCCGTGATTGCGGCGGGCACGGCGAGGTCCGGGTGTCTCAGGGTTTTTTTACGATGCGACGGACTTGTCCTTCCTGCCGCGGGGAAGGCGAAAGGATCGAAAAACCCTGTCACCATTGCCGTGGCGAGGGGCGCGTCCGTAAAATCCGGAAAATCAACGTGAAGATTCCGCCGGGCATGGAACACGAGGCCAGCCTCCGGCTGACCGGCGAAGGCGAAGCGGGCGAGCAGGGAGGGCCCCGGGGAGACCTCTACGTGCACGTGCTCATCAAGGAACACGCCGTGTTTGAGCGGCGCGGAGCCGACCTGTCCTGCGCGGTCCAGATTCCGTTTACGCTTGCGGCGCTCGGCGGCGGCATTTCGGTTCCGACCCTGGGAGGACAGACGGATTTGAAAATTCCCCCGGGAACCCCGGGCGGCCAGGTGATGAAGATCGCGGGCGAAGGGGTCCCTACCATTACCCGGAACAGCCGGGAGCGCGGAGATTTATGGGTCCAAATTGATATTGATGTGCCGACGAAGCTCGACAAGGAGCAGCGAAGTCTCCTCGAGGCTTTCGCCAAGCTGAGGGGCGAAAAAATTCAGGTCAAAAAGAAAGGATTTTTCGATCGAATTAAAGAATCTATATAAACGGACCCGGGGCTCTTTCGGGGCCTGGGCACTTTTTTGGGCGGTTTCCGGGATGCTCATCACCGGATACGTTCTTCCGGACTACACGGTGAATTCGAATGTGGTCCGTTTGGGTGATTTTGTCCTGCACTTTGGCCCGTTTACCGTGATGTTTCTGGCGGCCGCCTGGGCTTTTCATGGACCCGCCGTAAGGACCTGGCGGCTTCGTGAGCATCACGCGGCCTTGGTCTACGGCCTGTTTCTTGCGACTCTGACCGAAAACCTCCAGTGGATCGTGCCGGGCCGCGCCTGCGCCTTCGACGATTGGACGGCCGATCTGGCCGGGACGGCGCTCGGGTGGTTTCTGTGGAGCCTAGCGTCCGGAAAGTTGACCAGGAAGAAAGGAAAAACATGACGCATTTCGATTTCATTTGCCGGGTGACCTACGGGGATACCGACCGGATGGGGATCAGCTATTATGCCAACTACCTTAAGTGGTTTGAATCCGCGAGGACCGAGTATTTTAGGGCCCTCGGCTTCCCTTACGTTGAGTGCGAAAAGAGGGGACTCTTCCTGCCCGTGATCGAGGCCCACGTCAAATACCACGCTCCGTCGACCTATGACGACCTCCTGATTGTGCGCACGAGTGTGGCGCAGCTGCGAAAAAGCTCGATTCGTTTCGAGTACCAGGTCATCAACAAGGCCACGCACCGTCAGTTGGTGACCGGATACACCGTCCTGGCTTTCGTCGATAAGAGCTTTCAGCTGACGTATGTCCCCGAAGAAATCGAAAAGGCGGTCAAGTGCCACAAGCTCCTCGAAAAATAGTTTTTGGAGCCGATTTTCTTCCATATTTCTTTTGACCCCCCTACTTTTCCGTGTTACAGTAAACTCCTGTGAAAGCCTTGCCGGATAAGGGCTGCAGCGTGAACCGCTTTTCTTACTTTCTGGACACATAATCTCAAAATGACGCAAAAGAAAATCCGGGTTTCGATTTTGGGCGACGGAGGGTTCGGCACGGCGCTGGCGGTCGTCCAGGCGCGCAAGCAAAACGAGGTCATGCTCTGGTCGGCCTTCCCCGAATACGCGAAGGTTCTCCGGGCGACCCGGGAGAACCCGAAGTTCCTTCCCGGAGTTCCTCTGCCGGAAAAAGAGATCGCGGTGACTTCCGACCTCACGGAGGCTCTTGGTTTCGGCGATTTCCTCGTCTTCGCGATCCCTTCGCAGTACCTTCGCAACATCCTCCACAAGATCCGGGAGAGCGGGCCCGTGCGCCAGCGGATTGTTACGGTGGCCAAGGGCATCGAAAAGAAAACGCTCCTGAGGCCCTCGGAAATCATCCGGGCGGTTTTACCGGACGCTCCTCCGGTGGTGGTGCTTTCGGGTCCCTCGCACGCCGCTGAAGTCGCGAGAAATCTTCCGACGCTGATGGTCGCTGCGGCCCAAGACGAGCGTGACGCCGCCAAGGTCCAGGAGGCCTTTTCGGATCCTCACTTTCGCATTTACATCCAGAATGACCCCGTGGGAGTAGAACTTGGGGGCGCTTTGAAAAACGTTCTCGCCATCGCCGTTGGGATATGCGAGGGCATGAAACTCGGAGACAACGCCAAGGCGGGCCTGATCTCACGAGCCCTCGTCGAAATGACGCGGTTCGGGATTCATCTCGGGGCGAATCCGAATACGTTTTTCGGGCTTTCGGGCCTCGGGGATCTCGTGACGACCTGCTTTTCCCCTTATGGGAGGAACCTGAAGGTCGGGCGGGAGCTGGGGCAGGGCCGCAAGATCGCGGAAATTACCCGGGCGATGGAGATGGTCGCTGAAGGCGTGGACACCGCGGTGAGCGTCCACGAGCTGGCCCAAAAATTCAACGTTTCGATCCCGATCATGAACGAAGTCTATCAGATTCTTGTTTTCGACAAGCCGGTCCGTCAGGCTGTTTCGGACCTCCTTGAAAGGCACGCGCATCAGGAGCTCAGGCATTTTTAGTTTTGATCAGAGTCCACAAAAGAAAGGGGGTGACAAAATGAATAAATCGGATTTGGCAAATGAAATCGCGAAGAGGACAAAGCTTTCCAAAGCAAAATCGTGGGAGACTTTGAATGCGACTTTTGATTCCATCAAGGGTGCCCTGAAAAAGGGTCAGAAGGTTTCCTTGATCGGTTTTGGGAGTTTCATGGTCCGTCAGCGCAAGGCCCGCATGGGACGCAACCCGAAAACTGGAGAAACCATCCAGATTAAGGCGCGCAAGGTTCCTGCTTTTTCGGCCGGTTCTGAGCTGAAGAAGAGCTTGGTGAAGTAAGCTTGACCGGGGAGGGGACAGGCAGTCTTTCGAGACTGCCTGTCCTTTCCACCGTTTTCTTAAGGGAGCTGTCATGAAAGTTCGCGTCGAAAAAGATTCGCTTGGGACCAAAGCCGTTCCGGCCAATGCCTATTACGGCATCGAGACCCTGCGGGCAGTCGAGAATTTTCCCATCTCGGGGATTCGTTTTCATTCTTCTTTTGTCTGGGCGCTCGCGGTCATTAAAAAGTCTGCCGCCCGCGCCAATCATGCACTCGGGCGCCTCGACGGCCGCAGGGCCCGAGCGATTATGCGCTCGGCCGGGGAAGTTGCGACCGGCCAATGGGGTTCTCATTTTGTGACCGACGTTTTGCAGTCGGGGGCGGGCGTTTCCGCCCACATGAACGCCAACGAGGTCATTGCCAACCGGGCCCTCGAGATCCTCGGGAAAAAGCGCGGGGATTACGAGGCGCTTCATTCCCATGACCATGTGAATATGGGGCAGTCCACCAACGACGTCGTGCCGACGGCGATACGGCTTGCGGCCCTCAAGGCCCTCGGCCTTTTTATGGCTTCGTCCGTCGCGCTCGAAAAGGCTTTGCGTCAAAAATCGATCCGGTTCAAGTCCGTGATCAAGGCGGGGCGAACGCACCTCCAGGACGCAGCTCCCGTGACGCTGGGCCAGGAGTTTGGCGGGTGGGCGCGTCAGCTCGAGAAGGGCCGCCAACGCATCGGCAAGCTCGCTGAGAGCCTCCTCGAACTCGGGATCGGCGGCTCGGCCGTCGGGACCGGCCTGAATACGACCCTGTCCTACCGAAAAAAAGTGATTGCGGCGCTGCGCGCCGAAACCGGATTTCCGGTCCGGAGCGCGAAGAATCTTTTTGAAGTCATGCAGTCCGACGCCGATTTTGCCGCCGTCTCGGGAGGCTTGAGGGATTATGCCCTTTCGGTGATCCAGATTTCAAACGACCTAAGGCTTTTGAGTTCCGGCCCCAACACCGGACTCGCCGAAATCGTGTTGCCTGCGCGCCAGCCCGGTTCGTCGATTATGCCCGGGAAAATCAATCCGGTGATGCCTGAGGCCGCCGCTCAGACCGGCTTTCAGGTCCTCGGAAACGATGCCGCGGTGGCCTATGCGGTCCAGGCCGGACAGCTGGAGCTCAACGTGATGCGGCCCGTCATTGCCCACAATCTGCTTGAGTCGATCGAAATCCTTACCAATCTTACCCGGGTCCTCCGGACCCATTGCATCGAGGGCATTACGGCCAACGCGCATCGATGCCGTCAATATGCAGAAGAAAGTTACGGCATTGCGGCGGCGCTCAATCCCCATATTGGCTATACGAAGGCCGCCGAATGCGTCAAGGAATCTGTCCGGTCCGGACAGCCTTTGCGCCGCGTCGTCCTCGCAAAAAAACTTTTAAGTGCGGCTGCGCTCTCCGGGATTCTCGCTCCCGAGAATCTCACCCGTCCGAAAGCGAGATAATCCGTATGAACGCTCCAAAACGTCGCAAAGATGTCCGTAATATTGCCATTGTCGCCCACGTCGACCACGGCAAAACGACCTTGGTCGACGCCCTTCTGCGCCAAAGCGGGGCCTATGAATTCAAAGAGGGCGAAGAGACCGTGATGGACTCCAACCCGATCGAGCGGGAGCGGGGCATCACCATTTTTTCAAAGAACGCCTCCTTTCTTTATAAGAACACGCTTTTCAATATCGTCGATACGCCCGGGCACGCCGACTTCGGAAGCGAGGTGGAGCGGATCCTGAAGATGGTCGACGGGGTTCTCCTCCTCGTCGATGCCTTTGACGGGCCGATGCCCCAGACCAAGTTCGTGCTGCGCAAGTCGCTCGAGCTGCATCTGAAGCCTATCCTTGTGGTCAACAAAGTCGACCGTCAGGGGGCCCGCCCCCATGAGGTCGTCGACATGACTTTCGATCTTTTCTGCGAGCTCAACGCCACCGACGAGCAGCTCGATTTTCCGATCGTCTACGCCTCGGCCAAGGAGGGATGGGCGGCCCTCGATCCCGACGATGCCCGGCAGGACATGAAGCCTTTGCTCGATACCATCTTGCACCGGGTACTTCCGCCCGTGGCGGACTCGGACCAGCCGTTTCAGATGCTCGTGACCATGCTGGATTACGATTCGTACGTCGGCCGCATGGCCATCGGACGGATTTTTCACGGCAAGGTCCATGTCGGGGACCCCCTGGTGGCCATCAAGCGGGACGGGACCCTCGAGCGCGGAAAGGTGACGAAGATTCTCAAGTACCGCGGACTCAAGAGGATCGAAGCCGATATCGCCGAGGCCGGCGACATCGCCTCGATCACGGGATTTTCGGAAGTCCACGTGGCCGATACCCTTGCCAGCCCGGAAAAACCGGAGGCTATCCCTGCGGTCAAAATCGACGAACCGACCATCTCGATGAATTTTGCCCACAATACCAGCCCTCTGGCCGGGCGCGACGGCGGGCGATTTCTCACGTCGCGGCACATCCGCGAGCGGCTGATGCATGAGGCCATGATGAACGTTGGGATCCGCGTCGAGGAGGCCGAAGGGGAAGACCGTTTCAAAGTCTCGGGAAGGGGAGAGCTTCATCTTTCCATTCTGATCGAAACTATGCGCCGCGAGGGCTACGAGCTCGAGGTCTCCCGGCCGCAGGTGATTTTGAAGGAAGAGGGCGGCGAGAAACTGGAGCCGGTCGAGGAAGTGGTGATCGAGGTCGACCCGGGCTATCAGGGGGTGGTGATCGAGGCCCTCGGCACGCGCAAGGCGGAGATGAGGAAAATGATCACGAGCGCGGTCGGGACCATCCGGATGGAATTTTTGATCCCTTCGCGGGGGTTGCTGGGTTTCAGGGGCGAGCTGCTGATGATGACGCGCGGAACCGGCATCATGTATCAGAATTTTTACGATTATCAGAAATTTAAGGGCGAGATCCCCGAGCGCCAAGAAGGGGTGCAAATTGCCCAGCTTCCGGGCAAGGCCGTCTCGTATGCCCTCTGGGGCCTTCAGGAGCGCGGCGAAATTTTCATCAAGCCCGGAGACGACCTTTATGAAGGCATGATCGTGGGGGTCAACAACAAAGGGCCCGATTTGGTCGTGAACGCGATCCGCGAGAAGAAGCTGACCAACATGCGCGCGGCCGGCTCCGACGAGGCGATCCACCTCATTCCTCCGCGCGAAATGACCCTCGAGTTTGCGCTGGAATTCATCGAGAACGACGAGCTGGTCGAAATTACCCCCAAAAATATCCGGCTGCGCAAGCGCTATCTGACCCACAACGAACGCCAGACCCAGTCCCGCGGAGGCTGGAGCCGCTTCGCCTAAAGACCCCCCCCAGTTTTATGTTTTAAGTAATATATAATATGATATAATTTCATATTATGAAATCCACTTCAGTTAAGGAATGGCCTCTCTCTGAGCGGCCGAGGGAGCGGCTTGCGCGTCACGGGGCCGCCGCTCTTTCGGACGCCGAACTTGTGGCCATTCTTCTTCGAACCGGGATTCCAGGAAAAGATGCCGTCCAACTCGCCCGCGATCTTCTGGCGTTCTTCGGAAGCCTCCGGGGGCTCTTCGGCTCGGGCTTTGAAGACCTGCGAAAGGTTCGAGGACTCGGAGCCGCCCGCGCGTGCGCTCTTGAGGCGGCTGCCGAGATTGCACGCCGCCGGCTCAAAGAAGAGATCCTCGGCCGGCCTGTCATGCGCGACCCCGAGGCCGTTCTCCGCTATCTGGCCGGTACGCTGGCCGACCGTAAAAGGGAAATCTTCACAGTCCTTTTTTTGAACAAGGCCAACCGCGTGCTGGGCGTGCGCGACTTATTCGAGGGGACGGTGGATGAAACCGCCGTTCATCCCCGCGAGATTGTGAAGGCCGCACTCGACTGCTATGCTACGGGAGTTGTGCTTGCCCACAATCATCCGTCGGGGCGGACGGAGCCGAGTCCCGAGGACCGGCAAGTCACGCGGAAAATCCAGGACGCCTGCGCCGCCGTTTCGGTCAAGGTTCTCGACCATATCATCGTGGGCGATCGCCGGTATTTCAGCTTCAGCGAGGAAGGACTGCTCTAGTACGCTGTGACAATTGAAATTGGTTTTTTTGCAATTTCAATTGGTACTTGTACCGCCTTCCCCTAAAATTAAATGCTGGGCGGTACTAGTACGGAAAAGGTATGGGCCCCATCCGGGTTTTACGCTAGTATACCCTCATCGCTTGAAAGGGGGCGCCATGGCCAATACCAACCCGGAATATCTCCACCACTCGCTCAAACACGTTTATTCCCTCAAGCACATGTGGCTTGAAAATGTGTCCGCAGGGCCTGTCAACGTTAGAAACGGCATCCATCCCTTCATTACGATTTCCAGACAAGGCGGCGCGGGCGCCCACACCCTTGCCGAGGCGATCGGACGGGAAATGGAGAAAAGGCACGAGGCCGGGGGGCACGGCGGGATTTTGCACGGCTGGCAGATCTTCGACAACGAGCTGTGCCAGATGCTCCTCGAGGATCCGCATCTGAAAGTTTCGCTCGAATCCCTTTTAAAAGAGGAGTATCTCTCGGAGATCGAAGACATGATCCGCGAGCTCCTCGGCGGCGACAGCCCGCAGTTCACGGTGGCAAAAAAAATGTTTCACTGCATTCGCACGCTCGCGACCGTCGGAAAGGCGATCATCGTCGGCCGCGGGGGCGTGTGCCTGACGCGCGACCTTCCCATGGGCGTCCACATCCGTTTGGTGGCGCCGCTCGACTTCCGAATCAAGCACACCATGGGGCTTCTCAATACCGGCGAACCGGAAGCCCGGAAAATCGTCGAAGAGTGGGACCACCACCGCCTCAAACTCATCAAAGCCCACTTCAATAAGTCGATCGAAGACCCCCTGCTTTTCGACGCGACCTGGAATACGGCGCGCGTTCCGATGGAGATCATGGCTTCCGCGGTGGTGGATATGGTCGAACACAAAATCCGAAGTCATCGAAAACCATGAAATTCGATTTGACCCGCTCCGGTAAAACGGTATAATAGGCGATCGTAACTCAATGGCAATCATCTATTTAAGCAAAGAAGGGAAACGCGAGCGTGCCAAAAGTCGATGTTGGTGAGAATGAGCCGCTGGACAAGGCCTTAAGGCGCCTGAAGAAAAAGATCGAGCGCGAGGGCATCTTGAAGATCCTCAAGATGCGCAAGCACTACGAGAAGCCGAGCGAGAAGAAGCGCCGGCAGATGCGCGCCGCCAAGTCCAAAATGCGCAGGCGCTATTAAAATAACCTTTTCGGGATCCGCATGACGCAGATCCGAAAGCCCCACGTTGCCGGAAGTTTTTATCCCGCCGATCCTTCGGAGCTGCGAGAGTTCTTCGACACGAGTTTTCACTCCGCTCCAAATCCGGTCCGTGCCAAAGCAGTCATCGTGCCGCACGCCGGGTATGTCTATTCCGGCCAAACGGCTGCAAACGTGTTCTCTCGTGTCGAGGTTCCCGCTCAGGTCGTTCTGATAGGACCCAATCACCATGGCATGGGGGCGGAGTTTGCCGTGGATCCCGACGGGATCTGGGAAACGCCCCTCGGACGGGTCGAGATTGCGGCCCCATTGGCGAAACAGCTTCTTGCCCATTCGTCGTCGCTTACCGCTGATTCTCCGGCCCACGCCTTCGAACATTCGCTGGAAGTCATCGTCCCTTTTTTGCAGAAACGTAATCCCTCCGTCCAAATCGTGCCGCTGCTTCTCAACACGCTCAACCTCGCTCGCGTGCGCCGTACGGCCCTCGAATGCGCCCGGGTGATTGCTGAAAGCGGCGGGGACATCCTTTTGGCGGTATCCACTGACATGAGCCATTACGAAAGTGACGAGGCGACGCGCCACAAAGACCCCTTCGCTTTGCGCGCCATTGAAAACCTGGACGCCGAGGCCCTGGCCTGCGCGGTCAAAGACCACAGGATCACCATGTGCGGCTTTGTGCCCGTCTACATGCTTTTGGCGATGCATGAGATCCTTCACTTCGAAAAAGCGACGCTGGTGGATTACCGGACGAGCGCGGACGCGAGCGGCGACTACGAACGGGTGGTGGGCTATGCCGGATTTATCCTCGAATAGCCGGGAGAAATTGCTCGGGGCGGCCCGCGAGGCCATACGAATCCACCTCGAGACCGGCGATCATTATGAGTTCAAGCCCCTGGAGTCCGAACTTCGTCTGAATCGCGGGTGTTTCGTCACCCTGCGAAAGGCCGGAGCGCTGCGCGGCTGCATCGGCACGTTCGACGCGGGCAAGCCCCTGTGCGAAAACATTCCCCGGATGGCGGCGGCCGCGGCGTTTCAAGATACGCGTTTTACGCCGGTGACGAAGCCGGAACTCGAATTCATCCGCATCGAAATCTCCGTCCTCGGACCTCTCGAAAAAATTGCTTCGATGGAAGAAATCGAACTTGGGAAACATGGGATCCTCGTGCGTTCAGGGATGCGAAGCGGTACGTTTCTGCCGGATGTGGCGATCGAGCACAAGATGTCCCGTGAGCAGTTTGTGATGGTTTGCGCGCGCGAAAAGGCGGGGCTCGGGCCCAAGGACCTGATTTCGGCCGAGCTTTTCCGCTACGAAGTCGAAAAATTCTCCGAAGCTTAATCCTGCCCGAGCCGGACACAGGCGCCAAGCGTCCGAGGTGACAGTCACTTTTGCCACTACGCCACTAAAAGTGACAGTCACCTGAACATGTGCGATGATCTCCTGCGAACACTGGAGCGTCAAGCTCCAGGGAGCGTGCCGAAGTCATTGGACTTCGGCCTCGTCTCGGCAAGCGGTGCTGATTGTTTTTCCGGAACCTATCCTTGGCCGCTGTGGTGTGCATTGCCGAGGTTTGGCTGTTTGTATCTGCTACATCCTGTGATCTCCTGATCGTAATTAGCCAGTTGACTCATCATTAAACCTTACCGTGGGCATTTACACCCCATTGCGGGCCCCCCGTCTCTATGGTATGATGCCCCACTTAGCGAGGTCTTTGTCCTATCTATGTCCAATAAAATCGAGGCTCTACGGGGAATGGAAGATCTTATCCCGGGAGCCGTGGAAAAGTGGCAGTGGCTTGAAAGAAAAGCCAGGACCTTCTTTGAGTCCCGCGGGTATAAGGAAATTCGCACCCCCATCCTTGAATATACCGACCTCTTTGTCCGTTCCGTAGGAGAGTCCAGTGATATCGTCCACAAGGAGATGTTCAGCTTTGAAGACCGGGGCGGACGCCATGTGACGATGAGGCCCGAGATGACGGCTTCCGTGGCGCGTTCGGTGATCGAGAAGGGGCTTTTGACCCAGGCGAAATCGCTGAGGTTTTATTATGTCGGGCCAATGTTCCGCGCCGAAAGGCCCCAGGCCGGAAGGAAGCGTCAGTTTCATCAGATTGGCATCGAACTCCTGAACGAAAGCGGGCCAGAGGCGGACATGGAAGCCGTTGCTGCGATCTGCGATTTCATGACTTTTATCGGGGTGAAAGGTCTACGGCTGAGAGTTAACGACCTCGGCTCCGAATCCGACCAGACAAAAACGGCGGAGGGGTTGCGGAATTATTTTGGGCAGTCCAAAGACCGGCTTTGTCAGGATTGCCAATGGCGGCTTGAAAAGAACGTGTTGAGAATCTTTGATTGCAAGAACGGATCCTGCCAGCCGGTGATCGATGCCGCTCCGTGGGACGAGATCGCGCCGCTTGGCGGGGAGTTCCAGACGGTGGCCGAGGCCATGACGCGGCGCGGGATCCGGTACGAAATTTCACGGCGTCTTGTCCGGGGCCTCGATTATTACAACGGCCTCGTGTTTGAAGCCGCTTCGGATGCCTTGGGGGCACAGGATGCCGTAGCGGGCGGCGGCCGTTACGACCGGTTATACCGGGACTTGGGAGGGGCCCAGGTTCCCTGCATCGGTTTCAGTATCGGCATGGAGAGACTTTTATCGGTCCTCGAGAAGCAGGAGGGCGAGGGCTTTTGGGAGCGCGAAATCAGGGAGAAAACGGTTTATCTCGCTCTCCTCGATCCGCAAGATTCAGCCGTCGCGCTGCGCAACCGGGCCGGCCTGGATTTGTGCAACCGGAATTTCAAGGTGGAAATGCTTGCGCGCGAGACGTCGTTGAGTAAGCATCTCAAAAAGGCGAACCAACTGGGCTTGAGATTTGTCGTCATGATCGGCCCGGACGAAGTGAATAAAAACAAACTGACGGTCAAAGACATGACCGCAAAAACCCAAACCGAAGTCGAGGCGGGAAAGATCGCCGACTATCTGGAAGGAGTCACCCTGCGATGATGAGGACGGCTAACTGCGGACATCTGAATTTAAAATCCATCGACCGGGAGGTGACTCTGGCCGGATGGGTCGATACGTATCGCGACCACGGAGACCTCATTTTCATGGACCTTCGGGACCGGTGGGGCGTCACGCAGATCGTTTTCAACAAGAATCAAAAACCGGAAGTCCACGAGGCAGTGAAAGCGGTCCGCTGTGAATATGTCCTGCAGGTCCGTGGCATGGTCCGTAAGCGCCCGGAAGGGACGATCAATAAAAAAATTCCGACCGGCGAGATCGAAGTCTCGGTCGAAAGCTTCGAGGTCTTGAATGCGTCTCCGACGCCGCCTTTTACACTCGGGGAAGAATCCGTCAACGAGGAGCTTCGCCTCAAGTATCGCTTCATCGATCTTCGCCGCAAGGAGATGGTCGAGAGTCTGAGCTTTCGCCACCGGGTGACGACGATTGCCCGCGCTTATTTCGACCGGCTTGAGTTCCTTGAGATCGAAACGCCGTGCCTGACACGCAGCACTCCCGAGGGCGCGCGCGATTATCTGGTGCCGGCGAGGCTCTTTCCGGGACATTTTTACGCGCTCCCGCAGTCTCCCCAGCTTTTCAAACAGCTCCTGATGGTGGCCGGTTACGACCGCTACTATCAGCTGGCCCGGTGCTTCCGCGATGAGGATCTGCGCTCGGACCGCCAGCCCGAGCACACCCAAATCGATATCGAGATGTCGTTCGTGGACGAAGAAGACGTCATGGGAGTCGTGGAGGGGCTCGTTGCGGAGATCTTCGAAAAAGCCCTCGGCGTGAAGCTTCCGCGGCCTTTCCGGAAAATGACTTATCAGGAGGCGATCTCGCGCTACGGATCCGACAAACCGGATCTGCGTTTTCAAATGGAGCTTGTTGATTTGACCGAGAGCTTTACGGGAAGCGGCTTCAAGATTTTCGATGAAACGATTGCGAGCCAGGGACGGGTCCGGGGCCTGTGTTTCACGCCTCCCGCGGGAGTCGAGTTCTCGCGCAAGACTTTCGACGACCTGACCCTCTGGATCCGGGATTTCGGGGCGAAGGGCCTGGCCTGGATGAAGGTGACCGGACCCGACAGCGTGGACTCTCCGATCGCAAAATTTTTCAAGCCGGAAACGCTTCGTCAAGCCCTCTCAAAAGCGAAGGCGCGTCCGGGCGATATCCTTTTCATGGTGGCGAGCGACCCCCAAACGTCGGCGGTCGCGCTTGGGGCCCTGCGGGTTTCCCTGGCCGCTCAGCACGGGCTGATCGCCAAAGACAAAACCGAGATTCTCTGGGTGAAGGATTTTCCATCCTTTGAGTGGAACCCGGACGAGAAGAGGTTTCAGGCCTGCCACCACCCGTTTACTTCCCCGAGGCCCGAGGACATCCCACTGCTGGACCAGGACCCCTCGCGCGTGCTGGCACGTGCCTATGATTTGGTGCTGAACGGAACGGAAATCGGCGGGGGCAGTATCCGTATCCACCGTCAGGACATCCAGCAGAAGGTCTTCAAGATCCTCGGAATCGGGCCGGAGGAAGCAGAACAGAAATTTGGGTTTCTCCTCAAAGCGCTCTCTTACGGGGCGCCTCCGCACGGGGGCCTGGCCATCGGCCTGGACCGCCTGGTCACGCTGCTTCTCGGGCGCGATTCGATCCGCGAGGTGATCGCGTTCCCCAAAAACCAGAAGGGCGTTTGCCCGATGACGGAAGCCCCTTCGGATGTCAGTCCCGCACAGCTCAAGGAACTGCATCTCAATCTTCAGACGAAGAAATAAGGAGAGCTTTCTTGGAAAAAATCATCAAGGTGAACAGCAACGCGGAGGCCGTCGCCCTCTACGGCAGTTTGGACGAAAACCTGCGGTTTGCGGAAAAGGAATTCCGCGTCCGGATTTCGGCGAGAAACCACCGGCTGAAAATCTCGGGTGACAAAAAGAACGTTGATTCGGCGAACCACTTTTTTCAGGAAAAACTGCAGGCTCTGCGCCGCGGCGGGCCGGGCCCGACTCCGGCAGAAGCCCGAAGGCCGGAGCCTGTCACGAAAGCCGAGGTGGGACCCAAGGCGACGGCCCCGGGGGTCCAGTATTTTCATCGCGGCAAAATCATTGCCGGTCGCAGCGGTAACCAGAACCGTTACCTCCAGGCCATCCGCGATTACGACATTGTCATCGGCATCGGCCCGGCGGGAACGGGCAAGACGTATCTGGCGGTCGCGGCGGCCATCGATTCCCTGAGAAAGAAGCATGTTGCCCGGATCATCCTGACCCGGCCGGCGGTGGAAGCCGGGGAGAACCTCGGATTTTTGCCCGGGGACCTCTATGAAAAGGTCAATCCGTACCTGCGCCCCCTCTACGACGCGCTGCATGACATGATGGATCCCGACGAGGCGGCCCGTTGTCTCGAACGGGGCGTGATCGAAGTGGCGCCGCTGGCCTATATGCGCGGCAGGACCCTGAGCGGCGCCTTCATTATTTTAGACGAGGGCCAGAACTGCACGCATGCGCAGATGAAGATGTTTCTTACGCGCCTCGGGGTCGCCTCAAAGGTCGTCGTTACGGGCGATGTGACGCAGATCGACCTGCCCGGAGGAAAGAAGTCAGGGCTGGTGGAAGCGCAGATGGTGCTCGCGAATGTCAAGGGAGTCCAGTTCGTGCCGTTTGACGAGACCGATGTTGTTCGCCATCCGCTCGTGATAGACATCATCAGGGCTTATGAAAAATACGACCATTAAAACGACGGCAGGACCGCGTCCGGCGGCTTCGGACGGGTGGAAGTTCTGGGCCAAGCAGGCGGGGGTTTTCTTCGCCGCGTTTGTGGCGGCCACAGTTTTGGTGACGGCCGACCACAAGACGGGCTTTGTGTCGGGGGAATTCAACGTGGGGGATCCCGCCCCTAAGACGCTTTTTGCCCCCTTTGGGATGACGATCGTCGACGAGAAGGCCACCGAGGCCTTGCGCCGAAAAAGCAGCGAACTCGTTCCGCCGGTCTATTCGATCAACTCGCAGGCGGCGAAGGATGCGTTCCGGAAACTGGACCATTTTCTCGATCTGGCCGCAAGGGTGAAGGCTGCGGAGGAGGATATTTCCAGGTTCGAGGCCCAGCCCCTTCGGATCGGAGAGTCGACGCTTCGCGACCTCGTTTACCGGCTGTCCCAGGAGGAGGTCAGCAAGCAGTGCGATCATCTGCTCATGCATTATTTCGGGAAGGGGATTTTTGATTCGGGCGAAAAGGACCGCCTGGAGGCCTCTGGGGTTCCAGAAATCACGGTCGTCTCTCCGGAGATCCGTAAGGAACATTTGGAGAAAGTGACCGCGCTCCAAAGCCTTTCCGTGGTCCAGTCGTCGGCCGAGCAGATCCTTCCGCCGGAAGTGGCCCGGAACGCCGACCTCAAGAGCGCCATTCTTGAAATTTTCCGCGCCGTGGCCGTACCGAATACCGTTTTGAATGAAGAAGAAACCAGTGCGCGAAAGAAGCGGGCGGCCGAGCAGGCGGGGCCGGTCGAGGTCAGCATCAAAAAAGAAGAGCTGATCGTCCAGCGGGGCATGCTGGTTACGCCGGAGCAGCAGTGGAAAATCGACGCCATCCAAAAGAAACAGGTGGAGCGTCAGATCGTCAACAAGGCCCTTGCCGTCGCCCTCCTCGTCTTTGCGATCTACTTTCTCTTTTTCATGTATTTTTTCTTTTACGGAAGGAAAATCATTCCGACGTGGCGGACGGTTTTCCTCATGCACGCGATTATTTTACTGACCCTCGGGCTGAGTAAATTGGCCTGCTGGTGGCCGGGGGCCTCGGCGTATTGGATGCCTACGGCGGTGGCACCCATTCTCCTCGTACTGCTGGTGCATCCCCGTCTGGGACTCCTTGCTTCCGCCATGATTACCGTGTTGACCGCGCCTCTTTCGGGTTTTGCCCCAGAGGTCCTGCTTGCCGTTCTGCTTTCGGGTGTAAGCGGATCGTTGGTGGCCACGCATGTGCGCCGCCGGACCCAGTTCCTCAGGCTCGGGGTTGTCGTTGGCCTGGCGCATGCCGTGCCTCTTTTTGCCTACCACGTGTTTCGGGAATATTCCGTTCTCGATTCCCTTGGAATTGCGGCGCCGGGACTGGCGAACGGCCTGGTGATTGCGATGCCGGCCTGTTTTTTGCTTTTGCCGATCCTGGAATGGATGTTCAACCTGGTCAC
Source organism: Candidatus Omnitrophota bacterium (assembly GCA_041666865.1). Classification (GTDB taxonomy): domain Bacteria; phylum Omnitrophota; class Omnitrophia; order Omnitrophales; family Aquincolibacteriaceae; genus JBAYGD01. The sequence goes on from JBAYGD010000004.1 coordinate 58,337, forward strand.
CGATATTTCTTTGCTGGAGCTTTCGGATCTGAACCACCCGCTCATGAAACGTATGATCGTGGAGGCGCCCGGAACCTACCATCACAGCCTTGTGGTCAGCTCTCTGGCGGAGGCAGCCTGTGAAGCCATCGGCGCCAACGGTCTTTTGGCCCGAGTAGGGGCCTATTTCCACGATATCGGTAAAATCGCCCGGGGGCAGATGTTTGTCGAAAATCAGTCGAGCAAAATCCTGAACAAGCACGAGAGCATGCCGCCGGAGATGAGCTGCCGCCTGATCCGTAACCACGTCCGGGACGGCCTGGACCTCGGGCGCCGCTATAAGCTCAAGGACCGGATCCTTCAATTTATCGCGGAGCATCAGGGCACCGGGATGATCTACTATTTTTACCGCAAGGCGGTCGAATCGGCTCCGCCCGGCGAGACGGTTTCGGCGGACGATTACCGCTATCCGGGCCCAAAGCCGCAAAGCCGGGAGACGGCCGTGGTCCTTTTGGCCGATTCGCTCGAAGCGGCCTCCCGCGCTCTCGAGGAGCCGAGCCCTGAAACGGTTTGCCGTCTTGTGCGCCGGATCGTCCATGACAAGCTTTCCGACGGCCAGCTCGACGAATGCGATTTGACCCTCAAGGACGTGCGCAGGATCGAGGATAATTTCGTGACCAACCTGACGGCCATCATGCACACCCGCATGAGCTATCCGTCTTTTCCTGACGAGGATTCCGGGGATAGGGTGGAAGAGTGGGAGGAGCAGATGCTCTCCGGTCCGGGATCCGGCGTCCGCCGCCCGCATGGAAGCTGAAGGCCGCCAGTTCCACGCTGAGAGCAAATCGTGAAGACTCTTGGCGCTCCGATCCGGATTCAAATCGTAAACCAGTCTTCGCAGGCTCGTCTGCCCATGACCCGGCTGCGCAAGCTCGTTGCACAAATTCTAAAACACCTCGGATTCCGCAAAGGGATCCTCAGCGTTGCCATTCTCGATGATGCCGGGATCCGCCCGATGAACCGGCGCTACCTGAAACATGACCGTGCGACGGATGTGATGGCGTTTGGATATGCGGGGTGTGACCCCTTTGGCGTTTTGGGGGACATTGCTATTTCGGCTGAAACCGTGCGCCGGCAGGCCGTCCGCTACGGCCATTCTTTTTTTTACGAACTGGTTTTCTGCCTTTGCCACGGGATCCTGCATCTGAGCGGTATGGAAGACCGTACCGTGCGGGGAAAACGGGGGATGGATCGGCGTCAGACGGCAATCCTGAAAAGCATTGGGGTCACGCCCCTTTTTTTTAAAAACAACAAGAATAAAAAAGGGGTGTAACCCCTGTGGCCATCCAAAAAACCGAAGCGATTGTCTTGAAGACTCAGCCGCTTAGGACGAGTTCTCTCGTGATTACCTTTTTCACGCGCGGGTTCGGCAAGGTTCGCGCGATCGCCAAAGGCGTGCGGCTCGACCGCGAACTGCGCGGAGCGCTGTACGAACTGTTTACGAAGCTCGAGATCGTTTACTACGAAAAGACCCGTTCAGACCTGCATCTTGTGAGCGAGGCCGCGATCGTCGACAGCTATGAGCCGATGCGCTCACGCTTGGAGTCGATTTGCTACGCCAGCTATTTTGCGGAGCTCGCCGACGAACTGTCGGAGGTCTACGATCCCCATGAAAAAGTCTTCGAGCTGCTGGACTCGAGCTACCGGTATCTTGCCTCGCTTCCGGGTCCGCGGTTGGCCCGGCTATTCGAGGTCAAGCTTCTGAGCGAGATTGGGTGGCTGCCGTTCCTGGAGTCCTGCCTGCTTTGCGGCGAAAAAAAAATTGAGAAAGGATTTTTTTCGCCGGTCCAAGGGGCGCTTGTTTGCCCGCATTGCGCGCAAGGGGCTCCGGATGCGCGGCCGGTTGCGGCCGAACCGCTTGCGTTGATGCGCTATTACAGCCGCCATGATTTCGAAGACTCCCTTCGCCAGGGGATGAGCCGTCAGACCGAAGAGGCCCTTGAAGACCTTCTTGGGCGCTTTCTGACGCACCGCCTGCACCGCCCCCTCAAATCGCTTCAATTCCTCGAAAAACTCAAACCCGCCTTCTAACACCTAAAGATTTCCAAAAAAACCAACTAGGTTTTATCGCATCTCTTTTTATAGTAACAAGTTAAGATTTTTTTGCCCAATTTGACAAAGCAGTTATGTCATGTTATGGTTTGATTGTAATAGAGAAAAGGCATATGTAAATTAGCAATAAAAGTATTTACTTCAACGGGCGAAAGCAAATCGGGGCAAACGATATGAATGAGAATCAAGAGAAACGAGAGAGTTGCCTGTATTTCGACATCAGCAAACAGGAGAGGGACTCCGCGATCCGTTATCTTCTGGGGATCATCATCAAGTGCCGTACCGAAAGCAACTTTCCCTCCAACTACTATACGTTTGACGAAGACGTGAACGTCTATCTCGCGCATCTGCTGTTTGCAATTTCGCTGCCTGAGTACCACGACATGGCCGAGCCGTATCTGTCGCTTGACTCGAGCGACATTCTCAACTGGGTGCGATCGACCGAGGATCGGATTTTGCGGTATTTTATCTTCAAAGTGAATGCCGACCATATCCTGATCCATACGGCGGTTTTCAACGATCTCCTCGAGGGCAGGGCCAACACGTTGATGAAGAAATCGCCCAAGCATTTCCGGGAGCTTGCAAAACTTTACTACGACCAGGCCGCCGCCTATCACAAGCGGATCTACCGGAACAAGACCGGCGTTGTCGAGGTGCTCCAGAAGATTGCGAACTATTTCGACGCGTATCAGAACCTGCTCAAGCAGGTCCGCCGCGAATATTTCGATTTCGTCAACAGCTTCCGGGATCAGGCGTTCCGGCAATTCATGGGGGAGGTCAAGGACTACGAGTTGAAAATAGGTCATCACAGTCAAATGGATCTGTTTCTGGATCTTTACGCTCAGTGGCTCGAGGGCCGGGACCCTGCCTTAAGGGACCGGATCGTGCGCCTTGCGGGCGAAATCAAGCAAAAGGACCCCGGCTTCCGCTTTGACGCCGGGCGCCAACTGTACGGTGAGGAGGGCTGGAGCGATGATCGGAAATGCGCGTAAATTTCGTGAAAAGGCCGACAAACTTTTGAGGCTGTATTCCCTGTGGCATGAAACTCATCGCGAAGAGTTCCAGCGCAAATGCCTGGTGCTCCTAAGCGAGATCCTGGTCCAGGATCCGAACTTCAGCATTCGCCGGGAATTCCAAAAAGCGTTTTGAGGCTTAAGCCATGAATACCCCGTATTTGATCCTGCGCATCCAGGACGAGGAAGAGATCCGCGAGGAAATTTCGCGCAAACGCGATGAGTTTCTCGACGTTTATTCTTTCTATATCCAGACGCGCCTTGTCTGGGTCAGGGACGAAGTTCGCTTGAAGGCCTACGAGCTGAGGATCCTCGATCCGAACTTCTGCTTTCAAATTTGATTTTCCCGCAGTCTCTGGTAGAATAGCTCCCTTATGCCTCTCAAGAAATCTTTGGTGATCGAAGCGCCTGAGCGCCTCAAAAAATTGCCGCCCTACCTCTTTGCCGAGGTGGACCGGCGCAAGCGCCAGCTCATGGCCGCAGGCAAGGACGTGGTGGATCTCGGGGTCGGGGATCCGGACATCCCGACGCCGGCCTGGATTGTGGACGTCCTGGCGGAGGCGGCCAAGGATCCGGCCAATCACCGGTACGCGCTCGATGCCGGCATGCCGGTTTTCCGGCAGGCCATCCGTGACTGGTTCGAAAAACGCTTCAAGGTCAGGCTGGATCCCGACAAGGAGATCCTTCCCCTGATCGGATCGAAAGAAGGGATCGCCCACCTGCCGCTTGCGGTCCTGAATCCCGGCGACGTGAGTCTTGTCCCGGACCCGGGCTACCCGGTCTATAACTCTTCCACTCTTTTTGCGGGAGGAGTCCCGTACACGCTTCCGCTGCTCGAGTCCAACGGATTTCTCCCGGATCTCGACGCCGTCGACAAAGACGTCCTCAAAAAAGCCAAACTGCTTTTTCTGAATTATCCGAACAATCCGACGGCGGCGACCGCGACGCTCGACTTTTTCAAGGAGGCCGTGGAGTTCGCCTCCCGGCACAATCTTCTGATTGCTCAGGACGCCGCCTATACCGAGATTGCCTACGATGATTACAAGGCCCCGAGTATTCTGCAGGTGGACGGCGCCAAGCGCGTGGCCGTCGAATTTCACTCGCTTTCCAAGACCTATAACATGACGGGATGGCGCGTGGGCTTTGCGGTCGGGCACCCGGAGGCGCTCGCGCTCCTCGGCAAGGTGAAGTCGAACGTCGATTCAGGGATCTTTCAGGCCATTCAGCTGGCCGGGAAGGCCGCTCTGGAAAAGGGCGACGACGCTCTTCGGCAGAATATTGCCATTTATCAGCGGCGAAGAGATCTTTTCGTCACGGGCCTCAAGGGATTGGGATGGGATTTCAAATCCCCCCGCGCGACTTTCTACTGCTGGATCCCCGTTCCCCCCGGCTACACCTCGGCGGAACTGGCGGTCATGTTTCTTGACAAGATGAGCATCGTTGTCACTCCCGGAAACGGATTCGGAAGGTACGGAGAGGGATATTTCCGGGTCTCGCTGACCAAGTCGGAAGCGCGCCTCGAAGAGGCCCTGCGCCGCATCGCCGAAAATCATCAGCACTCCCGAAAGTGACCCGGGCTTTCATCGGAGTCGGGTCCAACTTGGGAGAACGCGCCGGGTGGATCGAACGTGCCGGCCGGCTCTTGAACGATGTTCAGGGGATAGAGTTCATCAGACAGTCTCCTGTGATTGAAACCGAGCCTGTGGGGGGGCCGCCGCAGGGCAAATACCTCAACGCCGTTTGGGAAATCCGCACCGTTTTAGCCCCGGCCGCTCTCCTGGAACACTTACGGACGATCGAGAAAATCCTCGGACGCGAGCGACGCGAGGCCAATGCCCCGCGAACGATCGACCTCGACCTTTTGTTTTACGGCGACCGGGTGATCGAAGAACCTGACCTGAAGGTGCCTCACCCGAGATTGCATGAACGGCGGTTCGTCCTCGAGCCGATGGCGGCCCTGGCGCCTGATTGGCGCCATCCTGAGATGGGCCGGACCGTTCAAACTTTATTGGAGGAACTTCCGTGAAATGCATCCGCGATCCCAAAGCGTTTCAGCGCGAAATGGAGCGCCTTCGCCTTCGGGGCAAAGCGATCGGTTTTGTCCCGACGATGGGCGCTTTGCACGAGGGGCACCTGTCGCTTGTCCGGGCGGCCAGAAAAGAAAACGACGTCGTTGCGGTCAGTCTCTTCGTGAATCCGCTCCAGTTTGGGCCCACCGAGGATTTTAAAAAATATCCGCGACCCGCCCGCTCCGACCGCCGCAAACTACGCGGGGCAAGAACAGATTACCTCTTTGCTCCGGATCCGAGAGGGATGTATCCGGAAGGCTCTGCCACGACGGTGGATGCGGGGAGCCTTGCGAAAGTGCTTTGCGGGCGCTCCCGCCCGGGACATTTCCGCGCAGTGGCGACAGTGGTCGCCAAGCTTTTCCATCTGGCCAAGCCCCACCGCGCCTATTTCGGCGCCAAGGATTATCAGCAAGCGCTTGTGATCCGGCGTCTTGTCAAAGATCTTGATTTCGATCTTGAATGCCGGGTGATGCCCGTCGTGCGCGAGGCCGACGGACTGGCAATGAGTTCGCGCAACAGGTACCTTGACCCCGGCGAGCGGAGGAGAGCTGCCGTGATTCCCGGGACTCTGCTTTGGGTGCACGGCGAATTCGCGCGCGGGAAAAGGGATTTGGGGCGGATCCGCCGCGAGGCTGTCGCGAGGCTGAGGGCCCAAGTGAGCGCCGTCGATTACTTCGAGATCGCGGATCCGGAAACCCTGGAGCCCCTGAAGAAGGCCGGTGCGCAAATGCAGGTCCTCACCGCTTGTTTTATGGGCAAGACAAGATTGATTGATAATGTTAGAATCAATTTGCGCCCGACAGCGCGAATTTCAGTCAAGGCAGGATAAAGGAAGGGGAGGGGTATGCAGCGGCAATTCTTGGGCGGAAAAATCCACCGTGCGACGGTCACGGATGCGTGCATTGATTACGAAGGAAGTATCACGATCGACTCAAGGCTGCTTGATGGGGCCGGCATCCTTTCGGGGGAAAAGGTCCTCATCGTCAATTTGACGAACGGGGCGCGCCTCGAGAGCTATGCCCTGGCAGGCACCCCGGGATCGGGTGAAATTTGCCTGAACGGCGGCGCCGCCAAGTACGGTAAAAAGGGGGATCTCGTCATCATCATGACGTTTGTCGTCCTGAATGACGAGGAAGTTTGCAAACACCATCCTAAAATCGTTCACGTGAACGGACTCAACCAGAGCATCTGAAATGAAGACGATCAAAGTCGGCATCATCGGTTGCGGCGTGATCGGATCCGCGGTGGCCCAGGCTGTCGGTGAGCGCTTTCCCCGCAGCATCCGGGTGACCTACCTCTGCGATCACAACAAGGAGAGGGCCCTCTGGCTGAGGAGCGTTCTGGGCCGCAACGTCAAGATCCTGACGGCTGTGCAGCTGATCCGCCTTTCGGATGTCGTGGTCGAGGCGGCCTCGGGTTCGATTTCTGCCTCGGTCGCCCGCCAGGCCCTGCAGCTCGGAAAACGGATTCTGATTATGAGCGTCGGAGGCTTGCTTGAAATCAAGAACTGGTCCGAGCTGATTAAAAAGAGCCGCGGACGGGTCTGGATCCCCTCCGGCGCGATCACGGGAGTGGACGGGCTGATTGCGGCAAGTCAGGCCCGAGTCCGGAAGGTACAGCTGGTGACCCGCAAGCCGCCCCAAGGCCTGCAGGGGGCTCCGTATTTTCTGAAGCACCGTTTTCCCGTTTTGAAGGGCGTGGAAGAGAAGCGGGTTTTCCGGGGGACGGCCCTGGCGGCGGCGAAAGCCTTTCCCCAGAACATCAACGTGGCCGCAGTCCTGAGCCTGGCAGGCATTGGCCCGAAAAAGACCATGGTGGAGATCTGGACCTCCCGGGCCTACCGGAGCAACCGCCATGAAGTCAGTGTCGAAGGGGATTTCGGAAAGATGCAAACGGTGACGACCAACATCCCGTCCCCCAAGAATCCGAAGACCAGCTACCTGGCCGTTCTCTCGGCCATCGCATCGCTGAAGGAAATGGTTTCATCCCTTCAAATCGGAACCTGATGCCCTCTGATATTGAGATCCGCGGAGCGCGGGAACACAATCTCAAAAATATCGACGTCCGAATCCCCCGCAACAAGCTCGTCGTCATCACCGGCCTGTCGGGTTCCGGAAAATCCTCGCTGGCCTTCGATACGATTTACGCCGAAGGGCAGCGGCGGTATCTGGAAAGCCTCTCGTCCTACGCCCGGCAGTTCCTCGAAAAGCTCAAGAAGCCCGACGTCGATTACATTTCGGGGCTTTCTCCCAGCATTGCCATCGAGCAGCGCTCAGTCAGCCATAACCCCCGGTCGACGCTGGCGACGGTGACTGAAATCTACGATTATCTCAGGCTTCTCTATGCCAAGGCGGGAACGCCGCATTGTCACGAGTGCGGCAAGCCGCTTCGCGCTCAGACCCGCGAAGAAATCGTCCGCGCTGTTCTCAAAAAGTACGCGCCGGGCGAGATCCAGGTGTTCGCGCCGATGGTCCGGGGCCGCAAGGGCGAGTTCGGGAAACTTTTCCAGGACGTCCTGAAAAGAGGGTTCACCCGGGCACGCATCGACGGCCGGCTGTGCCGGCTCGATCCGTTGACGAAGCTGCGGAAAAATATTCGCCACGACATTGAGATCCTGATGGATCATTTGCGTTTGGAAGCCGCTCGCCCGAAGCCTCTCGAGGATGCCATCGCCCTTGCGGTCGACCTATCGGGAGGTTCGGCTGCGGTCGCTCGCGCGAAAGGCAAAACCGCCCGGCTCGAAGTTTTTTCCGTCCTGCGTTCCTGTTCCGCCTGTGCAACGAGCAGTCCGGATCTGACCCCCAACCTGTTTTCTTTCAACAGCCCCTATGGGGCCTGCCCTCGCTGTAAGGGGCTCGGGAAATTTTCCCGGGTCGTTTCCGGGGGAGTGATCCGCGATCCTTCCCGGCCGCTGATGAGCGGGGGACTCGACCGCGAGATTTTTTTTTCCTTCAACCGGTATTTCATCGAAGACCTGATCTACGACCTTTCGAAAAAATACGGGTTCGACCGGCGCGCGCCCTTCGACGCATGGTCCCCGGAAGCGAAAGAGGCCTTTTTTTGGGGCGACAGCGACCACGAGGGCTTGATTGGGGAGCTCGAACGGCTTTTCCATGAAACGCGCTCCGAGGACGTGCGCAGGAAGGTCCGGAAATTTTTACGGGAAGACACCTGCGACCTGTGCGGCGGCAAACGGCTTTGCAAAGAAAGTCTGTCAGTGACGGTCGACGGAAAATCGATCGTTGAAATGACGGCGATGGACGTCGCCAACGCGGTCCGGTTTTTTGACCGGCTGCAATTTCCGGGCGCTATGCGCGCAGTTACGGATCCCGTTCTCAAGGAGATCCGGCCCCGCTTGAAATTCTTGAGCGACGTCGGGCTCGATTATCTGACGCTCGACCGCACGGTGTCGACGCTGGCAGGCGGCGAACTTCAGCGCATTCGTCTTGCGGCGCAGATCGGCGTGGGGCTGACGGGCGTCCTTTATGTGCTCGACGAACCGAGCATTGGCCTGCACCCGCGAGACAACGGGAAGCTGCTCGACACGCTGGAATCTCTGAGGGACCTGAACAATACGGTGCTGGTCGTCGAGCACGACGAAGAGACCATGCGCCGTGCCGACCACCTGATCGATCTGGGGCCCGGCGCGGGCCATGCGGGCGGGCGGATCGTGGCGCAGGGTGTGCCGGGGGAATTTGGGTCCCAGAAGGAGTCCCTGACGGCCAGCTACCTCTCGGGGCGGTGCCGGATCCCGGTCCCCGAAGCGCGCAAGGATTACCGCAAGGCGGCGGCGGTCGAACTCAAGGGGTGCAGGGAACACAATCTCAAAGGCATTGACGTCCGGTTTCCGGTCGGCCTTTTTATCTGCGTCACAGGCGTGTCCGGCTCGGGGAAGAGCACCCTGGTTCACGACATCCTCTACCGAGAACTGCACAATCGCGTCTGGAAGACGGATTACCGCGTGGGCGCTTTTTCGTCGATCCGCGGCGCGCAGCTCATCGACAAAGTAATCGAAATCGACCAGGCGCCGATCGGACGCACGCCGCGTTCTAACCCGGCGACCTATACGGACCTTTTCGGTTTCATCCGGAAGATTTTCAGCCAGCTCCCCGAATCGCGCTTGAGGAATTATCAGCCTTCCCGTTTCAGTTTTAACCTCAAGGGCGGGCGCTGTGAAAACTGCCGGGGCGAGGGCTACGAAAAGCTGCAGATGAGCTTCATGCCGGACCTTTATGTCTTGTGCGACGACTGCAAGGGGCGGCGCTACAACGATTCCACCCTCGAGGTCCGGTACCGGGGAAAAAACATCGCGGAGATCCTCGACCTCGAGGTGGAGGATGCGATCGGTTTCTTTTCAAATTTCAGCTTCCTCCGGGAAAAACTTGTGTTGCTCAAAACGATCGGCCTTGGGTACCTTCCGCTCGGGCAGTCTTCGACGACTCTTTCGGGAGGCGAGGCTCAGAGGATCAAGCTCGCGAGCGAATTGAGCAAGAAAGCGACCGGAAAAACCCTATATCTTCTCGACGAGCCGACGACCGGCCTTCATTTTGGGGATATCGAAAACCTCCTAAAGGCCCTGTTCCAGCTGCGGGACCAGGGGAATACGATTGTGGTCATCGAACACAACCTGGACGTCGTCAAGATGGCCGATTACTTGATTGATTTGGGGCCCGAAGGAGGTGCCCAGGGGGGGCGCGTTGTGGCCTCGGGAACGCCAGAAGAATTGGCCGCTCATCCCCGGTCTTATACGGGCAAGTATCTGCGCAAAATCCTTGACGGGACAAAAAAACGCGATAAAACACCAAAAAGCGTTTGAAAGCCATGGAATAATCTGCTATAGTTTTTTTGGTTATCGGTAGAAGTTGATCGCTGGTTACTCTAAGGAGCCCTCTATGATCACAGTTATTGGTATCGTGGCCGGAGAGATTTGGCACTACCTCGACGAGAAAGGGAACGCAACGCTGAACCAGCTGATCAAGGAACTGAAAAAGCCTGCGGAGTTGGTCCATATGAGCGTCGGCTGGCTGGCGCGCGAGGGACATGTGCTGCTCGGGCCTCCGGACCAGGGGTATCCGATTTCCCTCGTCAAGCGGTAATCCCGGGCCTTCCCGCGTGTCTATCCGTTTGATTATATCCACGGCTTCTTCAGTTCGCGAAGCCCGTCATTTGGCCGATTGCCTCCTCGATCTGAAACTTGCGGCTTGCGTGACCTTGCTTCCCCGCGCCGAATCGCTGTACTGGTGGAACGGCAAAAGGGAGAAATCGCGCGAAGTCGTGATGCTCATCAAAACGAAGCAGTCGAAGCTCGCAAAAGCGATCGTTTGCCTCAAAGCCCACCACAGCTACACCGTGCCCGAAATTATCAGCCTGCCCATCCTGGGCGGCCATCCCGCCTATCTGAAATGGATCCGGGAAACCGTTTAAAGCGCATTTTACAGGATTGACACGTTACGGGATCAATGTTATATTCTCGGCAATCTGAAATCCCGCATAACTAGAGGCATCTTCAGAACTTATGAAACTTCGGAAGGTTTGGGCCTTCACCCTGTTTTTGCTTGCCGCGTCAACGCCGGCGTTTGCCTATTGGGTCTGGTCTCCCGAGAAGGGTGAATTCGTCAATCCCGAGGGAGGGGCCGGGCAGGGCGCTGCCCAGGAGCAGTTCGACTACGCAATGAAGTTTTACAACGAGAAGAACCTCGACGAGTCGGGCAAGCAGTTCGAAGATATCGTCAAGAAATATCCCCAGCTCCCTCTCGCCGGAGAAGCGCTTTACCGGCTCGGGACGATTTACGAAGAAAAGGCCGATTACCTGAAGGCCTTCCGCTATTATCAAAAAATCGTCGAAAGCTATCCCAACAGCGAGCGTTTTACCGAAGTGGTCGAGCGCGAATTCAGGATCGGCAATATTTTTCTCTCCGGCAGGAAGGCCAAGATCATGGGGCTCGAGATCCTCCCGTCTCTGCCCAAGGCCGCCGAAGTTTTCGAAAGCATCGTCAAGAACGCACCTTACAGCGAATTCGGCGACAAGGCCCAGTTCCATTTGGGCCTCGCCTACAAGCAGTCGGGCAAATACGAAGAGGCGGTCGAGGCGTTTCAGGCCGTGATCGACAAATACCCGCAAAGCGAGCTCGTGACCCAGGCCCGATACCAGGTGGCCGAGACCGCGTACGACCGTTCTTCCAAGGAGTTCCGCGACCAGCGGGCTCTGGACGAAGCCTCGAAGCAGGTCGATCGTTTTCTAGACCGGTATCCCGATACCGGCTCGTCCGAAAAGGCCGCCAAGCTCCGCCAGGCCATCGACGAAAAGAACGCCGAAAAGAATTACCGGATCGGGGTGTATTACGAAAAGGAAAAGTACCTCCAAAGCGCCATCATTTACTACTCGGACGCGGCGAACCGCTACCCTCAGACCTCCTGGGGGCAAAAGGCCGCAGAAAAAATGAAGGTCCTCAAGAGCCCTACGGAGTACCGGAGCGAAAAGGAACAGGCGATCCTCAAGGAAGTGCAAGCCGTCGAACAGCAGCTCAAGGCGCTTCCCGAGACCGAGACCCAAGAGCGAGCGAGGCTTCAGGGCGAGCTCGACCGGTTGGGGCAGCAGCAAAAGGACCTGGCGGGCAAAGAGCGCGAAGGCCTCAAGAGCAAAGCTCAAGACTTGAAGCGGCGGGAAGGCGAGCTCAAGGAGAAGTTCAAAAAGCTCGAGCAGAAAAGAAAACTGTTCAAAAGCAACACGTCCGAGGATTTTCAGAAAGCGATGGAGCGCTGGCACGCTTCCCTCGTGGAGGAACGCGAGGCCCTGGAATTCGAGAAGACCCAGATGGGCGAGTGGGAGGAAGCTGCGGGCATGGGGCCGAAGGCCTTTCGGGATTTCCTTCCCTTTGTCGGAGAGCCTCCGACCGAGCTTGAAAAGATCCGCAGGATCGACGCAAAAAAGTTATACAAAATTTCCAAGGAAAAAGCGGAAGTTCTCGAAAAGAAGGAAAAAGCCTACCGGGATTACGAGCAGCTGGCCCGTGAGGCGGGAATTGTTCCCGTGCCGAAGGCCTCCGGGACTCCCGCGCCTTCCGCGCTGCCTCTGCAGGCCGAGCCTGCGGCCGAAGATGATTTGAAGCCGCTGCTCGACCGTGCCGGCGAGGATTTCAAGGCCGACCGCGAGAAACTGCTGCAGTCCCGTTCAGAAATCGAGCGTCTTGAAAAGGAACTCAACGCCAAGAGCGGCCTTTATGAGGAAAACTACGGCAGGCCCGGTTGGCTTACCGCTTTGGCCGCGCCCGCACGCGCGCTCGGCGGACCCGCCGGATATCTTCTCAAGCCTCTCGATTTCCTCAATCCCTTTGGCGGTGAGGACCGCAAGCTCGAGGAGTTGAAACCCCAGGAACTCGTGGAACTCCGGCAGCATTTGAAGGAGCAGGCGTCTGTCGAGCAGAACATGATCGACAGTTTGTCGCAGGCGTTCGATACCGAGCTTGCACTGCAGGAGCAGAAACGTATTATGGCGACCCTGGAAAGTAAGGAAAAAATCGACCCGGCCGAATTGCGCAAGTCGATCAAGGGCCTTGAACGGGACATCCGGCAAAGATACGAGGAAATCAGCGATCGTCATGAGCGCAAAAGGGAGCTTCTCAAGGAGCTCGATATCGCGATCGGTGCCCGGGAGTCCGAACGTACCCAGATGGCGAAGACGGGCCGGGTGATCGCAGCCCCGGCGGTTGCAGCCTTCCGCCTCGGCCGCGCTTTTCTTTTCGGCATGAAGCATGAGGACGAACAGATTACGAATGCCGCACGGCGCATGTCCGGCGGTGAGGGCGATGAAAGTCAAGTCAAGGTTCTCAAGGACCAGATCGAGCTCGAAAGCATCGTGATCGAAGCCAAGAGCCAGGAGATAACGAAACTCAGAAAAGAGCTGGAGATTCTCCGGGCCAAGGCCTCTCTTGCCGGCGGCTTCAAGTTCCGCTCCTCGTTCGTCAGGGTTCCCTACGGATTTCTCGGCGAGGCGGTGGCCAGCGCAAAGCGCATCGTGCCGAAAAAAGACCGTGAGGAGATTCTGATCGAGCGCCTCAACGACGAAACCGCAAAGTTGGAAAGGATCAAGGGCGAGCTGAAGAAGGTCGAGGACGTGATGTCCCAAAAGGGGGTCCAGGCCCCGCAACCCGCCAAGGCCGCGTCCGGCGAGGAAGAATCTGCGGAGCCTTCCCCCCGGGCCTCTGAAGGCTCGAAGGTGGCCGCGCCAGCGGTCCTGAAGGAGGAAATTCAGGCGCTTGCAAACCAGCTGGAAGTGAGTCGGAAAATTTATGAACGCGAGAAGACTCTTCTGAGCGGGAAAATCCAGGAGCGGGATGGGGAGCAGAAAACCGAACAGGCCGTGAAGCCGGCAGTTTCCGAAAAGGCCCCGGTGATGCCGGCGCCTTCCGATGAGCGCGGCTCCAAGAAGCAGATGAAGAAACTCGAAGGCCTGCGCGAGGACGTCCGGGAATTGATCGGGAGGGAACAGGGACTTGAGGGCGAGGAGCAATCGATTATCGAGAAGCGGGTGGAGGCGGTCGACCGCGCCGTCGCCAAAATATCCTCCCGTGCCGCGCAACAGGACCTTCTGACCGAAAAACAGCGGATGGAAGAGCGCCTTTCCCAACTACAGGCAAGGCGCGGTTTCCTTGCCGAAGAACTCAAAAGGTTTTAATACGAGGAGAACGGACCGTGAAGACGCGAACGTTGCTGTTGAAGGGGGCTGCAGGATGGCTTGGAGCGGTTCTGGTCCTGAGCGGTTGTGGGTATACGAACAAGGTCGTATTGCCCAATCACATTCGGACGATTTATGTGGACACGGTCAAGAATGAAATTCCCGTTCAAAGCGTTTATGCTTATCAAGCCGGCCTCGAGATCGATATCACGAACGCGATCGTTCACCGGCTCAACATCGACGGTAACCTGAAGGTCACCGACCGGGCCGGCGCTGACGCTATTCTCGAGTGCTCTCTGATCGAATACAGCCAGGGCGGAGTCCGTTTTACCCGCCTGGAGAGGGTCGGGGAGTACCGGCTCTACGTGACAATCCGGATGCGCCTTACGGATGCCAAGACGGGAACCGTGATTTGGGAAGAAGATCAGATGACGGGGGATTCCGAATACGAAGTCGATGAAAAAGGCGTTCCCGAAATTGCCCGTGATGAAGCGTCGAAGCGCGCCATCGAACGTTTGGCCCGCAATGTTGTCGACCGCATTGTGGAAGATTGGTGAAGACACAGCCTTTTGCCCGGGTTTATCTGGTGGCAGGAGACTCCTTCCTGGTCGAAGAAAAAAGAAAGCAGCTCGTCGAGCATCTTACCCAAAAGGCCTCCGGAGAAGTATTCCAGCGCGCCTGCAGGCTCCGTGAAACCCCCCTTGAAGAGATCCTTTCCGAGGCCCGGACGCTGCCCTTCGGGGTTTGTGCCCAGATTTTCCGGGCTGCGGAAGCCGAGACCTTGAAAAAAGCGGATCTTGCGCTTCTCGCAAAGTACCTCGAACACCCGGCCCCGGAGACGTCGATTATTTTCGAGGCCGAGGCGGCCGATTCCCGCGGCGAGCTGGCCGTCCTCATCGCCGCGCACGGGGAGGTCCACATTCTGCAAGACCGGGAGCGGCGCTCGGCCGGGGAGCGTCTGATCCGGGAGAAATTGGCTCGGTTCCAGAAGACCATGACGCCGGGGGCGTCAGAACGTCTGAAGGAACAGGCGGGCGACGTGCCGGCCCTGCTCGATTCGATCCTCGAACAGCTGGGGACCTATGCGGGAGACGAAAAAGTCATCACCGAAGAAATGGTCGAGCGCTTCGAAGAGCATTGGGAGGAGGCGGATCTTTTCAAGCTCCTGGACGCGATCTTAGACGGCCGAATGCAGCGAGCCCTCATGCTTTGGAACCAATGGCGGGAGAGCGAGGGCCAGGAAACCTATATGATGATCGGTTTTTTACATTCACAGCTTCGCCGGTACTGGAAGGGACGTCTTCTTTTGGAGCAGGGGGCTCCTCAGGAAAGGATCCTCAGAGAGTGCAAAGCGTCGGGCCGGCAGGCCCCTTTTTTCATGAGGCGGATGGGTTCGCTTTCTCGCGCAAAACTGGAAAAAACCCTGGAATCACTGTTTGAGCTCGACTGGAAGAGCAAGACCGGACGTGCCGAAGGCGTGGCGCCCTTTGAGGATTGGCTGATACGATCGACAGCGTAGGGCACACTTGAGTGTGCCCTACGCCAGGAGACGGATGTTAAGGCACTAGACCTTTTTAGGGGCCTTGAGTTTTGCGAGTAAAGCTTCGATGCGGGATTTTTTCCGGTCGGCGCGGCCCCGCGGAATGATGCCGCGGGAAACGGCACGATCGAACCGGGCGATAAGAAGCCGGCCTGCTTTTTCAGCGCCCGCCGGATCAGCGGTCAGCTTGCGCATTTTTTGATCGAGCGTGTGCAGCTCGGACAGCGCCATTTGGTTTTTGGCGCGCTTTTTTCGGTCGCTGCGAACCCTTTTCATAGCGGATTTGATATTCGGCATAGGATAAAACCTCTCTTGCAAATGGTTGAAAAATCTGCGGTACTCTAACATACGGGCCTTTATCTGTCAATTTTCGCAAACGGAGGCAAGCAGCCATGAAGGATGAAAAACCCGAAAGTTCGGGAGAGACGAAGAGGCATCTGGTCCGGGCTGCCGGCTTGCTCGGAGTCATGACGCTTACAAGCCGCGCGCTCGGCATGGTCCGGGACGTCGTGAGCGCCAAACAGTACGGAACCAGCTGGCAATGGGACGCCTTCGTCTACGCTTTTATGCTGCCGAATTTCTTCCGCCGCATTATTGGCGAAGGCGCCCTCTCGAGCGCGTTTATCCCGGTCTACAGCGAGGAATCCTCCCGCGGCGGCCGCGAACAGGCCTTCCGCTTTGCGAACGTCACGGCCTGCGTCCTTGCGGTCGGACTGGCGGGTTTTATCCTGATTGCCGAAATCGTCTTCCACTGGCTTCTGGCCGCCTGGTCCCTGAATCCCAGGGTCCGGCTGACCGTCGAACTCCTACGATTCATGTTTCCCTATCTTTGGTTCATGTCCCTCTATGCCCTGACGATGGGGATCTTGAATTGTCATAAGAACTTTTTTTCGCCCGCGCTTGCGCCCATCATCCTCGACGTGATCTGGATCGGCGGGATTTTTATCGTTCCCGCGATGAGCCCCGTGATCAGGACCCAGCTTCAGTGGCTTTGCCTGATTATTCTTTTCTCCGGCTTTGTCCAGGTCGCTGTCCAGATCCCCGAGGTGCTGCGGCTTGGAATGCGCTTTCGCTGGATTTGGGACACCGGGGACAAGGCTTTGCGCAAGACCTTCCATTTGCTCCTGCCTTCGATTTTTAATTTCGCCATTGTCCAAATGAATTTGCTGCTCGACACGACGCTGGCCTTTCTCGTGGGCCCCGGTGCGAATTCGGCGCTCTGGTACGGAAACCGGCTGATGCAATTTCCCCTCGGGATGTTTGCCATCACCATGGGGACGGCGCTTCTGCCGACGATTTCCTCACAGGCCGCGCAAAAGGACTTGGCGGCCGTCAAAAAATCGATTTCGTTTGCCATGCGGAGCGTTTTTTTCATCATTCTGCCTTCGACGGTCGGCCTGATTGCCCTGGCTTTGCCCATTACCCGGATGCTTTTTGAGCGGGGAGAGTTTGACGCGGCCTCCACGGTGCGCACGGCGGCCGTCGTGGTCTGCTACAGCATCGGCCTTTTTGCCTATTCCGGCCAGAAAATCATGGCCAACGGCTTTTATGCGTTTCAGGAAACCCGAACCCCCGTCAAGATCGGCGCCGTAGCGCTTGCGACGAACGCGGTCCTGAATTTGATCCTGATGTGGCCCATGAAAGAGGCGGGCCTGGCCCTGGCCACGTCCATTGCCGGCATCCTTCAGCTGGCGCTTCTGTTCCTATTCTTCCGGAAAAGAATGCCGGATTTTCCGTTCGGCGAGATCTTTTATTCTTTCGGGAAAATTCTGGTCGCATCGCTTGCCATGGGAGGCGTTTGCCTGGCGGCGTTCGGCGCGATGGAGCGCCTGTGCCCGGGGCAAACGACCGCGGCCCTTCTGGTTCAGGTGGGCGCTGCGATGGCGGTTTCGGCTGCCGCGTACGTTCTCTTTTGTTACTTTTTCCGTGTTCAGGAGCTTCGGGAGGCCGCCGCATGGATCATCGCCCGGCGCAGGCAAAAACCGGCGTAACGGCGCAGCTTCGCCTGAAAGTCGGCGAGTTTCCTTTTGCTCCCGGAGTTTATCTCATGAGGGACGAGGCCGGCGGCATCCTCTATATCGGCAAAGCCCGGTCCCTCAGAAAGCGTGTCCTTTCCTACTTCACCCCGCGTCCCGAATTTCCAAAGCTCCGTATTCTCATGTCGAAGGTCTCCCAAATCGACTACCTCGAGACTTCGACCGAAGTCGATGCTTTGCTTTTGGAGGCGCGGTTGATCCGCGAACATCAGCCGCCCTATAATAAGGAGCTGAAAGACGACAAAAGCTATCCGCTTTTGAAGATTACCCGCGAGAAGTTTCCGAGGATTCACCTCACCCGCACCCGGACCCAGCAGGGGGGCGGCCTCACGTACGGCCCCTTCACTGATGCGAAGCTGTTGCGCGAGGCGATCGCGCTGATTCACAGCCTTTTTCCGATCCGAAAATGCCGCAGGCTTCCCAAGACGGCGTGCCTTTATTATCACATCGGCCAATGCCTTGCGCCGTGCATCAAGCCCGAAGTTAAGCCGCACTACGACCGGGTGGTGGAGGAGATCAAAAGCTTCATCGGCTCCGGCAAGCGCAGTTTCACCGAATATCTTGCCGAGCGGATGCAGGAAGCGTCAAGTCAGCTCCGGTTCGAGGATGCGGCTTACTTTAAAGGCCAGATCGAGGCGCTGAGCCGGCTTCGGCGCAAGCGATTCGATTTCCGAAGGCCCGAGTCCGGCGTCCTCCTTTCGGCCACCGCCGCGCTGAAGAAAATCCTCGGGATGAAGAAGCTTCCGGAGAAAATCGTGTGCTTCGACGTCTCCCACGCCCAGGGGGACGAAGCCGTGGCCTCCCGCGTCGGCTTCTACCGCGAACTGCCCGACAAAATGGCCTATCGACGTTATAAAATCAAGACCGTTTTCGGGATTGACGACTACGCGATGATTCGCGAAGCCCTTTCGCGCATGCTGACCGGCATCCGGGAGGGCCGGGAGGATTTTATCCCCGATTTGATTATGATCGACGGCGGTAAGGGGCACTGGAGCGCGGCGGCTGCAGTTTTGAAGCAAGAGTCTTTTGAAGGCCTTGACCTCATCGCGCTTGCGAAAAAATTCGAAACCGTTTACGGTTCTGAAAACGGGAAGCCCCTACCGGTCCCCCGAGGTTCTCCCGCCCTCCATCTTCTCCAAAAGATCCGGGACGAGGCTCACCGGTTCGCCATTTCCTACCACCGCCTCCTCAAGGAAAAGTCCCTTACGCAATCCATCCTGGACGAAATACCTGCCATTGGGGCGAAGCGTAAGCGTGTCCTGCTCGAGCAATTCGATTCCATTCGCGAAATGGCGAGGGCCGGTGTGGACCAACTTGCAGGCCTTCCGGGAATGGACCGTCCTTCGGCCGAAAAAGTCTGGCAGTTCCTACGCTCGAAGTTTTAAATCCGCGTTTAACCTTCCAAAGCATCCTTTAAATCGATTCAATCATATAGAATCTTTAACACTCAAAAGCTATCAATAAAGATCACATGAACCTTTCCAGACTCTTCAAGTTTTAGATTTTGTCATGTACTCTTTAACTAAGGGCAGTGTCTTGTGTTATGAACGATCCAGCAGCTTGCACGAAAATAAAAAATGAGAAAGAAAAAGGCAAGACATCATAGGGCAGGGGAGTCTGTGTCCAAGGGAGAATAAATTCTTTTGATGATTTTTCGGAAAGTAAGATTATTTAGGTTGTTTGCATTCTGGGTCGCGCTCGTATTCGCGTCGGAGAATGCGGCATGGTCTCAAGTTTCCGGGGTTCCTGCGGCTGAACCCAAAGTTTCCGCGATTGCGGCGTTCCCGGATAAAATCGAAATCCCGGAAGATCTTGGCAAGATAGAATCCTCCCACCGCTCGTCACCCGGCGCTCCCTGGGTGATCCATATTCAGGATGCTCACGCCATTCGTGACGCACAAGACCATATCCGAAAACTCGTCCGATATTTCGGAGAGCGATACGGCGTCCGGCTCGTCCTGCTGGAAGGAGGCGAGGGGGCGCTGGACCCCACTTTGCTTTCGACGTTCCCCAACACGTTCATCAAAGAGAAGGTCCTGGGCCGGTATCTCGACCGCGCGGAGATGACAGGCGCGACTCTTTCTGCGGCGCTGGATGCCGGCGGCACCCGGTTCTACGGCATCGAGGACTGGACACTTTATGAGGAGCACTACCTGGCCTACCTTCGGGCTGCCGGGAACCGGGAGAAAATTCTCGAACGGTTGGAAACGATGAGGGGGGAACTGGACACGAAAAGGGAGACGGTTTATACGCCCAAGCTGAATGCCTTTCATGATAAGGTCGATGCGTTTTACGATGAAAGACTGGACCTTGCCGGATTGATCCGGAGGCTTGAGGTGAAGGGGGATAAATACCCGGCGCTCAAGGCCCTTTCGGATGCCATGGCGGAGGACCGGGAAGGGAACGAAAAGGCGCTCGAACCGGTCGTCGGGCAGGTCGCCGCCAGCTTCAGGAAAAAAATCTTTCCGCGTCTGGGGGTGCCTCAACAGAAAGAATTCAACCGGCTCGAACAGGAGTTTGAGACAAGCCGCCTCGAAGCGGCGGCCCTCCTGAGCTGGATGAAGGAACAGGCGGGACAGTCCGGGGTAAAACTACGGATGACGGCCGGCATGAAAAAAATGATGGGGCAGGCCGAGACGCTCTCCTCGATCAAGGGCACCAAGCTCTTCGAAGAGCTCGAAGCCTTTCTCGGCGAGACGGAGGAAGGGCTTCTGGGCAATGAGGCTCAAAGGGCGCTGGCCGGACAGTTTCGCGAGCTCCGGCTCTTGAAAGGCCTTGCGTGCATGGAGCTCACAAGAGATGAATGGGCTAAAATCAGTCCCGTCATTGCGAGCCCTGCGCCGGACGCTGCCTTCTGGAATCTCCTTCATCCGGCCCTCGACTTCTACCGCTTGGCGCTCCGCCGCGACGCGGTTTTTCACGAGAAGCTTGCCGGATTTTTTAAAACCCAAAAGCCGCAGGCCGTTCTTGTCATTACCGGCGGCTTTCACGCGCGCGGATTCGAGCAGATGGTGAAGGCTTCCGGCTACTCTTACGCTTCCGTGATGCCCAAGATCAATGACCTCCAAGGCGAAGAACTCTACGCAGACGTCATGGCGGGGAAGCTCTCCTACAAAGACGAGATTGAAACCACCTTTTACGACGGCTTCATGAAACACGTGACCCGTGAGCTTGCCGGTGAGCTGAGCCAGCCGGATTTCGGAAAAACACTTAAATTTTGGCGTGACGAAGTGCTGCGCAAACTCTCAAGCGAAGGCCGCCCCGCGCAGGCAAGCCAGTATACGCGCTACATCGACCTCCTCTACCAAATTTACTATGAAAAATACGGCGCCATGGGTTCGCCGGTGACGAAGGAAAATCTTTTAAAGGCCATCGACTCAGCCTTGCAGGGCTTCCGTGAGGACTGGTCTCTGAGGGTTAAAAAAATGCTGGCCGGGCGCTTCGGGGTTCTGCGGCGCCAAATGGCCCCCAGCTTATTGGCTCCGCTCAACGTCGCGCCTCTGTGCCGGGGCGTTAGCGCCCGCGGTGAAAACCGAATCCTTCAAGCCATTCAGAAACCCGAAATCCTTGAAGCTCGCTTGGAAAGGGGCGCTGATCCTGCCGCGCGAGGACTCGTGAGCCCGGTGATTGTCACGCCACGCTTTGAATCGAGAACGGAAGGGGGTCCTATTCAAGACAAGATCGGCCTCATGAAAGCCGTGGGCGGCGTGAGCAACGAAAAAGATCTTGCGCAAATCATGCAGGGATTGGCGCGTGCGGCGCGGGAGATGACGGACCGTGAGAGGGTAGAGTTCCTCGATGCCGCCCGTAACCTCTCCGGGCAAGAGGTGAAGCGATGGGACGGGACATTGAGGTTCTATCTGAAAGAAATGGTCCAACATCCGCATGCTCCGGACCGGGACCGGGAACATTTTTTTCAATCGGCGGGAATCGAAGGCGAACCCGGTGAGGTTCGGGAATTTGTATGGGCGGTTGCGACAGCGCTACACCAGTCCGCCCGCCAGCATGGCGAACGCTTGCATCAACGAAGGACTGTCAGCGGCGTTCTGATCGGCTTGGCCTTTCTCGCGGCCGTGGGCCTTGCAAAGGAGGGTGGGGGCTATTTGCTTGAGCGTTTTGCCGGGATGGGGGGGGAGTGGATTGCGTCCGAAGTGACTCAGCGTTCGGAAGAAGAAAGGCGAGTTGCCCAGTCCGAGGAAACGTTGGACAGGGCTGTGCAGCGTTTGCTTCGAGGATTAACGGCGTCTGAAGCGTCCGCCCGGGAAGAGGCATTGCAGGAGCTTGGAGAGGCAAGTCCGGAGGTGAAGGAACGTTTGAGTGGCAGCGGAAAACTCGGGGCACAATTTTATCAGCCGGGGGTCAGGCAAGCGGTTGACAAGGTCCTGTTAAATCGCGAACAGCCGGCAAATATCCGCCAGGCTGTATTGCGGACACTTGCGACGCATCCTGATGCGTCCATGATCCCTCTTGCGGTCCGAGCGCTGAACGAATCTTTCGGGATGAATCAGCTTGAGACCGAACCGCCCGTACAGGTTCAATCGATCGCTTTGCTTCGTCTGATCGGAAGCCGTGAGGCTTTGCAGGAACTTCAGCGGTTCCGTTTGCTTTACGATTCTCTGCCGGAACAGGGGCATCCGTCCGTGACTGGAGCCCTCGACAAAACCGCAAAAGAAGTCTCGGAAAGACTCGAGCGGACCCGGGCCGTCGAAGAAAGTATTTTTGGGGTCGACATTCAAGCCGAGGTTCGCGCGGGAACTCCTCCCGGGTTGGTCGTCTGGATTAGCCGGTATGAACGAATCGCCTCGGTGCAGGCGGTTGATGCCAGCTCCTTGGCAGCGTCCGTCAAGCAGGCTGTCGGCGATTCCGTCAAATATCAGCTCAATCCCAAGGGGTCTCTCGATGCCAGGCCGGGTGAGACGTCGATCAAGATCGGAATGCCGGGGGGAGGAGAACGCACCTACGATTTTGGCCGGCTTTTGAGTGACGCGCGCGCGAGGGAAGATTTCGGGCGTGACTTGAAAACCCTCATAGGGATAAGTCCGGCGGGGGCTCCCAAGACGGCGGCCCGCCAGGAACTGCGCATGACCGTCCGGTTCAGCGATCGAATCAGGCCGTTCTTGTTCAAGATGCTCGCAAATCCCTTGACGCGCGCGCCGGCTCTTTTCGTCCTCAGAAGGATGGTGGATTCTTCGGTCCCTCTTATTGCCGACATGGGGCAGAGGATGGCGGAGAACCCGACCAAGAGAACTCCGGGAGAAGTCCGGCAGTTTTTTGAAGGCCTTTTGCCGGTCCTTGCCTCTTTTTCTTTCGTCGATGCCGGGCATCCCCGGGTGGCCCGGTTTCATGTTCTCGGGATCCCTTTCTATGTCGCAAGGGATCCGGAAACCGGCTATATGTATAACGAGGGACGGCCGGGGGAGGCGTTTTTTAATCTAATTTATTCGAATGCTTGGTATCTCAAAACACCCCTACCGAAGTTTTTTGGATTCCCCGATGATCTCAGCTGGCCCCTTGATAAGCGCCTGGCAAGTTCAAAATATCGGGTTGATCATGAAATCATGAGGGCTTTCCGGGAGTTTTTTCCGGATCTTCCCACCGAATCGGCCGTCGACGTTAGCTCTGGGACGAATATTCTGGCGATTGCGAGGGCTTTCAAGGGTGCGGGTTGGAAGAAAGTTGCCGTCGTAGAGCCCTACTTGAGCCGTGAGGATTTCATACGCGGTCTCGAGGAGTTGAAGGGCCAGGGTGTGGATCACTACACAGGGCTCGACGCGATCCTCCGGGAGGGCCGGCAATTCGAGTTGGTAACGGCCCTGACGGTGCTGGAGCATGTCCTCGACCCCGTTGATTTTCTCGTGCGATTGGCGGCCATCACCAAGCCGGGGGGGATGCTGTTTTTGAGGATTCCCGAAACGCCGAAAGAAGGACCGCCTGCGGAGTCGATTTTGGAACATATTAATCATTTCGATTCGGACACGATCCGTCGGTTTTTAGAACAAGCCGGCCTCGAATATGTTGCGACGGTCGATTCTTCCTATTCGGCATCTAAAGGAAAAAGAAGCATAAGCATCGGGATCGTTGCAAAACGGTTGGAAACCTCCGCTCCTCAAGTAGTCTTGCCTCCCCGGTTGTATGAAACGAGGAAGGAGATGCGGAGCGTTTCAGCGCCAAACGTTCAATACGATGCCTCAAGACCTTTGGATGTTGATCGGCGTGTCGTTCGGTTTGGGCAGGCGTTTTTCTCCGACCCGGAAGAACGCAGTTTTTCGAGGATAGAGGGGGATCTGTTGGAGGCTTCCATAGCCCCTCTTGCTCCCGAACTAAAGCGCTTGGGTTTTCCCAATGCCGAGGCTTATATTCGCACACTTGCGCATGCCATTTTGACAAACTCCACAGATTTCACCAGGACCATCGGATTTCATGACGATTATGAGGATCAACACCAAGCGATTCTCGTCCGGCAAGTGCTTGGGCGGGTCGTCCGCGATAAAATGGAGACCAAAGCCCCCGAGGTCCTGATCATTCAGTTCGGGATCGGCGGGCTTCCCGCTGAAACATGGGAAACTTTGAAAATGCTCTTTCAGACGATTCGTGAAGAATCCGGTTTGCGAGGGGGGGCGATGCCGCTTGGACAGTGGAAAATCCGGTTCATTTCCGTTGATGGGACGCCAAGTGTCGTTCAAAATGCCCGGAACATCTATTATGATCCCATGAACGAAGGCACCCTTACAAAGCTCCTCGGAATTCAGCCCGGTGAAATTCCGCAGGGCCATCTGATGGTTGCTGCGGTCGAGGCCAATATTTTCAATCGGCGGCAGCTGCAAAGCGCTATTTCCGTGGTCTTGAAGGATAAGGGACTTGAGGGGCGCACGGCCGACGTGATTCTGCAGAGGAATATGCTTTACGCGAACAAGGAGCTGTCGAGTTGTTTCGACCCCAACGGGCATCCCGTGGCCGAGCGTATGATCGATCTTTATCTCGGGACGCGGAATATTTTGACGAGTGCCGCCTCCAAAGGTGCTTACTATGTCATCGAGCCGGTTCATGAACTCGGAGATCCGGGGTCCTCCGACCGAATGTTTCGCGAGGTGTTTGGCGCGCCCGGTCTGGAAAACGTCAACGCGCTCGAGCTTCGGCCGGATTGGAAAGATCATAACCCATGGGGGAAAGGCTTCCGCGGAAAAGAACTCAAGGCCTACGATCGAGGGGCTATCGGGAGCGGTATCTACCAGGTCACGGACCCCGGCATTTATCAGCGACTCGAAAGCGAAAATCGGGCGCTCTCTTCCTTTGTGGAGGCCATCGCACAGACGGCCCTATCCGAAAGTGAGGGGTTCGCCCGCCTTGCAGAGCCGAGAGCACGGCAGGAAATGCGCGCCCAAGCGCCTTCGGCGGAGGAATGGAGCTATGCGTCTGCGCGGCTTTTGGCGATGCGGAACTCGGAGCCCTCGCTCCAATTATCGAAAGAAACCGGGATACGGACGGCGCTGGCGCATGCGGGCGATGTCATCCAGTTGACGGACAATGCGCTGGTGATTTTACCCGCAAAGCGGGACGATCCGGCGGATACGACCCGATTACTGGCCTTGCCTCAACGCGGCCGTCAATGGCTTCAGGAAGACGCGAGGACGGCGGTTTTTATCAACCAAAAGAGAGTGACCATCGGACGTGACAAGGACCGCGACCTTCGGCTCGAAGGAGGAACGGTTTCACGCAAACATGCGGATGTCTATCCCTTGGGCCGCGGCGAGTTCCTCCTCGTGGACCGACGGTCCCGCAATGAGACACTCCTCTACAAAGGGGCCGATCTTGTTCCGACCGGGAGGGCGGGGGATTCTTCCCAAGAGCGAATGACGGATGATCCGGAATCGAATTTCGGGCTTTTGCCGGGGACGGAAACCTGGGTCTTCGGCGGTAGCGCCCGGCGGAATGGAACCGACGCGGTGATTCTGTCGGAGGACGAGTTTGATCGCATTCGCGTGGGAGGACAATATTTCAGGTTTCGCAGGACGGACCGCGAGGTCCAGATTCAGTTTTGGGACGCGGGCCTGCAAGAGTGGCTGCCGGTCGTCAATGATTTGCTTCAGCCGGTCGAGATGGCCGAGGGCCTGTGGTACATCGTTTCCCGCGAAATGGATGATGAAGTCAGCCTTGTCGAACTTGGGACCTATCTGAGAATGCCGTCCGAGGCCCGCCATTACAGACTGGGAGACGGAGTGACGGATCGGGGCGTTTCCGTTTTGCATCTGGCCGTGAAGCGCCTGGGAGATCGCTATGTGTTCAGGGATATCCGGTCCCGGCGATCGACCTTGATCGAACTCATGACCACCGAAATGGTCAATCCGCTGGTGTTTGTCGGGAAGCGGACGGAGGAAATGGGGAGCCTTCACATGGGTTTGGACCTGTTCGAACCGATCGCCGCGGGTCAAGAAAAAGCCTTCCTTTTGCCGCGACGCTTTGTCGTTGAAATTTACCGGACCGGACAGGTGCCGGGCAGAGACGCCCCCCTGGCAAGATCGCCGCTGCTCATATCCGAAAACGGTGTCCTGCACGAACAAGTGACCCCGGATCTCGAGGATGCAACAGGGTCTGTTGTTTCTGCGGAAACGGGACCTTACCGGATTCCCATCCGTGGCATCGGAAGTCTCGAGCTCCGCCAGAGGACCCTCAAAGACATTCCCTACTGGGCTGTTTCGAATCCGACAGGAACTGATTTGCTTGTACGGGGCATTGTTGTCCCTCCCGGTGGGCGAGCCGAAATGCGCGCATCGGCCGGGAAAACGGCAAAGCAGGTTAACGATCATTTCGAAGTGGATCCGCGCATGGCGCTCCTTTGGGATCCTCAAAAAGTGCCCTCGCTCAGCCTCGAAGAGTATATCGACCGGGTGCTGGACAGTTCGGGCGTACTGGCGGTTCATGTTTTACGCCATGCGGAATATGTTCCCTCGACGCTTGCGCGCGGCTATTTTCTTGCGACGGAAGTGTCTAATCACCTCTATGGGCAAGAATCCGATACCAGCCAGCCTATAGGGTCATGGCAGCCCTCTTACGCTTTGCATTTTGACATTGTGGATCCGTCCGGCAAAGGGCGCTATTTCCCCCCGGGTATGCGGCAGGGCGATTCACGGCCGGCCATGGCGTTTGTGGCGGCTCCCGAAGCTTTTTTTGAAAGCGGCAAGACGATTTTGCTCAAAGACTACATGATGCAGAAGCCCTTTTCGGAATGGAAGGAACTGATCGTCAGCGGGTCGTCCGGGGATTATGCCCATCCGAGCCATCAATTTCGATACGACAATCTCGGAGTCATTATTTTCCCGCGCAGTCTTCTCGGGACACCGGCCTTTGAAGCGATTATGAAAAAGCACAGCCCCCGCCTGGTTTTTCTGTGCGAATCCGAAGATATTTTGGAGGGGGTCCGGGAATTCCAAGGATTGGTCGAGAAGCGCGCGAAACAACGCGGAATCGTCCGGAATTCGGACGCAAGGCCCCGCATCAGCGCGGCCTTACAGCCGGTTTGGGACAACGGTGAGACCACGGAGGAGGAGAAGCTCCGGATACCCGACGACTGGAAGCGCACCTTTGACGGCAAAGGAGAATATTGGGGGATTCCCTCTGCGGTCGAACGGGTGGAAGCGGATCCCGGGAAATCTGATTTCCGCGATGATTTTTTTGATTACCGTGCTTTTGTGCCCGGGCTGGAAATTCCGTGGCTCGAATATCTTCAAAAGAGGCGGGAATTTTTTCTTCGGGATTTTAATGCCCCTCCGGATGTACGGGCAGTCCTGAGACAGGTGATGGCCACGGTCTCGGGATGGGTGATCAGCAGCATCCGGCAGGGCGGCGAAATCTATATGAACAACCTTTTTGACACCGTTGAGATTGCGCGCCGGGATTTCAATCTGGAAGACCCCGCACTGGCCGTGATTGCGTTTCTGAGCGGCTTGAAGGACCGGTATGGAGAAGACGGTATTCTCGAGAATCAACGGATATGGGATTTTCTTTCCGGGATTTTAGAGCAAGCTCAGAAAGATGCGTCGGGCCCGGTCAGCCAGTTCGATCTGGAGGCGATTAAGCGCGGCATCCTCATGCTGTCGGAAGTGACCAGCCGGGATTTGTCCGATGAAAGGGGCGGAATGGATGTCCGGTATGAGCGCAAATTCCGTCTAGAGGAATCTTATCGCCGTCTTTCGGATCCGGCGCATGACATGCGGCTGCGGCGCTTTCCTCTTGATCCCAAACGGGAATCGGCCTTCATCCGGCAGATCCAACGTTTAAAGATTGCCGAGATCCTTGCGCGCGCGGCTTCGTTTTCCAAGGCGATCTTTCCCGGACAGCATGCGGCCGCCGTCCAAGCGGCGGCCGAAGGCTTCCAAGAGTATTTGGACGAGATTTTTGCCCGTCCGGCTGAAGAGAAGACGAAAACCGAAACCGGCTTGCTCGAATTTGTCGATCAGATGCCCGTCAAGGACCGGCGGATTTTTTACGGCGCGCTTGAAAAAGTCCTGAAGGATGCCCAAAGCGTGCCCGCCCTCAAAAAGGCCGCTGTCGCCTCCGGCCGGATGCTTGCGAATCATCTCCAAGCACAGCTTGAAGAAAAAACGCGGGCCCGGGAGGAAATGCGCGAGGCTTCCAAAGAAAATGTTGCGGCACGGAGCGAATCGGGGGGAGTCGTGCAAGGCTCGATTTCAGCTCAATCTGTTGTCGAGAGTTTTTTGAAGGAAAGCTTGCCCGGGCTTGATGTCGCCCCAGAGATGGAGAAGCATCGCAACACGATTCTGAACGCCGCTCGGAAGCTGACAGCCGCGGAAATCCCTCAAGGGGTTCGAAGAGAAGACTCGCTGTATCGTCGAGCGGCAGCGGCTGTTCTTTTGCGTGATCCGGACACTTTCTTTTTATTGATCAAACGCGGACCTTCCCATTTTCAATACAAGCTTGACGCGATGCGCGATCTCGATTTGCGCGCGATGGCCGTGGAATTTTTGGAAGCCACGGATGAGGCGGCCATGAGCCGCTTGGTCGAGCGGCACTATCCGGCCAGCCTCGATTATCTTCTGAGGGCCCGGGACCCGTTGTTTCGTTTCGACTGGGCCGGCGAACGCGCGCTTGCGGATCTTCAGCGGGCTCTTTTTTCGCTGTTGATCGTGATGCGGCACGATACCCTGCCGGGTTATGTTGATCTCCAGACGGTCCGCTCCGTCGTCGCAAAAATCGTATCCCAGGCTGACGTGGGCAGGAGTTCGAGCTCGGATATGGATTTTATTTTTGGAACGGGAGAATATTCGGAGTTTGGGAAGAACCCGTGGGTGGATCTCGGCGTCATGGCGCACGAGCTGGGGCACAATCTTGTTTTCGGGAAACATTCGGATCCCTTTTTCGACAAGCTTGATTTCCTGGCCCGCAACACTTACGACGAAGCCGCGGCAGATTTTTCGGCATTTCATGCGCTCGCACGCGTTCTGAAGATACGGGGGGCCATGGAGGCTTACCGCCGTGCCCATGCGGACATCTTAGCTTACCGCCAGGAATGGGACGAGCATTACGTCGCGCGAAAAATGAGCGCGGATTGGCTGGACCCCATGGACGATCCGGAAAGCTTTGCGGCAAATCTGCCGTGGGAAGCTGTGATCGAGGAAATGTTGGAGCAGGCCGGTCGAGGGGTTCTGTTCCGCGATTGGGCCGCGGCTTTTCTGTCTCAGGGGCAACAGGAAAAGCTGCTGGCCCTTCGTGAAACCGCGCAAGGCGTCACTCGGGAGGAAGCTGTCATGCCGGGCGAGGCAGGGCTTGGCGAGATCCGCAGCGAGATGAGAAGAGCTTCCGGCGTTTTTGACAGGATGCTTTCGACGGCAACGCAAAATTTGGAGGGCCGGGTGACGGTCCTTGAGACCGTCGAAGACGTTCACCGCTTCGTGATTTCGACGATGCTCGATCAGGCGGTGGAGGAGGCGATCGATACGGCCTTCACAGGCAAGCTTCCGGCGGGTTTCGAGGGGCTGGACTTTTTGAGGGCGGAATTGAAGGCAAAACTCATAATGACCGTTCGCGCGGCTGTGGCCGTGGCGCTTGTGAACGGGGAGACTGGCGAATCGGTGACGGCCGTGGCTGCGGGCGTCGCGCCTCAGCTAAGTGATGCCGGGATCGATCTTTTGGCAAAAACCGACATTTTCATCAAAGCCCTGGAACTTTATGCGCAGGATCGGGGACAATCTCTTGACCCTAATCTCTTGCGGATGATCCGGGAAACGGGCGGATACCTGCTCTTGGATGCGGATGCCTTGAGCTCTCTGCGCGAAGATGCGGAGATCGAACAGATGAACGGTCTGATTGCTTCCGAGACCGCCCGAGGGCGGCAGGTCGTCATGCCTTACGATTCAGGCAATCCCACGGTTGAAAGATTGGTTCGCGGGTTGATGAAAAATCTTGGATTGAAAACCGCCGCCCACCGGGGAGCTCTGAGTCCCTCAAAGCTTCGCTATCTCGTTCCGCCCAGCGAGGTTGACCACAGCGTTCAGCTTCATGAATGGAGTTCGGCTGCCGGGACCATGAAAGATCCCATGATGGCAAAGCGGGCTGTTTTGGTCAAAGCAGAACTTCTCAAGGAACTCTTGCGTACGATCGGCGCCGCATCCATGATCAAAGTCACTTTGGTGGTTCTCCTTGAAAATTTTATGGAGAAGGTCCCCGGTAAATCCCTGGGAGGGATGACCGGGAAAAGCGTCGAGCAGGCCGTGAACCTCATTAACCTTCTTGCGGCGCATTACGCCCAAAAAGCTGTACAGGCAGCGGCGTAACCCTACAGTCATTTCAAGCAATCCATAGCACATAACATCAATTCTGGCTTCATTTTTGAATACTTGATAAAAGCATGTTAAGCTTCTTCAAAATCACCTAGCCAAGGCAGATCATCGATGCGAATCCAAAGCGTTAAAAAAACAACGGCGTTTCTTATTGCCTTCATTTTTGCCGTAAACCAAGTCATTCCCTATTCCCATGCTCAACCTTCCTCTTCCGCGGTCAACGTGCAAGGGGTGGTGGTTCCTACCGGGATGGACTCGATTCAAGTCAAGAGCGGGACAATTCAAGATCAATTTCAGGGCGCAGGGGACAAGCAGGTTATCCTGATTCAGGACGCTCACGCGATTCCCGACGCGCAGCATTCCATCCGCCTTCTCATCGAGGAACTCTCCGCAAAATACGGAATTAGCGCCGTGGCGCTCGAGGGCGCCGAAGGTCCGATTGATCTGACGCTTTTTCGTTCCTTCCCTCAGCCTCAGAAGCTTCGCGAAACCTTTGAGTCTTATCTCGACACCGGCGAGCTGTCGGGTGCGGTAGCTGCCGGCGTTTTAAACCGGACGGAACTGCGTTTGAGCGGTATCGAATCGCAACCGCTCTATGAGGAAGGCGTGACGAAATTCCTGGAAGCCCTACGGTCCAAGCCGGAATTGAATCAGTCGTTGGCAACGGCGAGGGAAGAGATGTCGTCTCTGAAGAGGCGTTATTATTCTTCGGCGGCGCTTGAGTTGGACCAAAGGCTCACCGAGGTTTCACGGGACTCCGGGAAGCTTCTGGAGGCTCTCCGTCATATGTCCTCTACGGTCAAGCCCGACCCTGTGCGCTATCCCCATCTCATTGCGGTTCTCGCCCTGCAGGCGTCGGAAAATAACGGCAATTCGAGGGCCCTTGAGGATGCAATCAATCGATTGACCGGTGAGATTGGCCCCAAGCTTACGAGTGACGCCGACCGGAGGCGCTTCAGCGAAAAATTGCAGGCATGGAAGACCGAGCGCATCAGTGGCCCCGAGATGGCGGCATACGTTCAGGAAATCGCGGGGATTTTTCAGCCGTCAGATGGCGACCGGCTTCGAAATGACACGGAAGGGGCGAAGCATTTGGCGGAGCTTGCGGAAAATCACCGGAAACTGCGGGACCTCCAAGGGACGGTTTTTTTTGAGGAGTTTGCAGGCTATGCGGGCGAGGTCAAGGGGCGGCTTCTGACGGATCCCGTGAGTCAAAACCTCAATCGTTTCGACGACGAGCTGGGCTTGCTCGAGAAAATGGCGGAACTGAAACTGACGATCGAAGAATGGAAAAAAATAAGGTCAGTCTTTAGAGATGAGAATAAAGCCCGTCCCTTCGATGAGTCCACCGAAGGCGGACGTAGAGAAATTGCCGGTAATGCGAAGCTGCTGGAGGAGTTCCGCGGGAAACTGGAAGTGCTTGAGTCTTCGATTCCCAGCCGATACGGCTCTTTCCTCCGGTTTTATACCGTCGCCGAACGCCGCGACGCCGTTTTCATTGAGAAGA
The DNA here is from genome assembly GCA_041666865.1 of Candidatus Omnitrophota bacterium. GTDB lineage: Bacteria > Omnitrophota > Omnitrophia > Omnitrophales > Aquincolibacteriaceae > JBAYGD01. The sequence continues at coordinate 90,061 of JBAYGD010000004.1, forward strand.
TCAAGACGATGCTGACGGCCGAAGATTCATGCATTGTCGTCGCTGGAGGCTTTCATACCGAAGGGCTGAAGGCGGCCTTTCGAAAAGAGAATATCTCTTACGTCACCCTTGCTCCGGAGATGACAAGGCTTTCGGGCGAATCAAAATATTTGGATTTTATGCAGGGCCGGATTTCATGGAAGGACTATTTCCGGGTGCGAAACGGACGGATCGATCTTTACGACGCCTTTGCCCGTGCGATCGTGGATCAACTTGTGAAGGGGACAGTCCCCTTTGCCAATGGCGCTGAAGGGGACAGTCCCCGGGGGGACACTCGACTTCATCCGCTAAAAGAGTGGCGCGACGTGCTGATCCGCGTTACGGCGGAGCGCGGGAAAGTGGCAGCGTCCGGCCGTTATACCCGGTATCTCGACCGTGCGGCGGCAAAAGCGATGGCGCCCGATCGGGTTGCAACCCTCAAGGCAGAATGGTCCGACAAGCTCGAGAAGTTCATCGCCGGCTTGCAAGGACTTGAGAAGCAGGGGCCTCTCAACGAGGCTCAGGTTCTCGGGCTTTTGAATGGCCAGACGACGATCACTCCGACGGCCGTGCCTTTTGGGACCGCTCCGGCACGATGGTTTGACGGAGGCGCGATCACGCCTGAAGGGGTTCCCTCGCTGCGTCTTCCTTTGTCGGAAAGAAAAGAAGCCAGGACGATGCCCAAAAAGACTTTGGCGAAAACGACTCTGCCTACACTTGATCAATGGCTTCACGATGTGATCCCTGGGGATCGCTTGAGGCAGAGAGTGGCCATGCGGTTGAGGAGCGCCGATCAAAGCGCGGCCACCAATCCCCGCCACGCCCTTTTAACGGGTTGGGAGGGGTTGGGGCACATTCTTGCGCATCTGATCACGGACAAAACTCAAGTGGAGGCCGTCCGAGACGCTTTGAAGGACAAAGTGCTCTTGTCCGTCGCGGGGAGTGCTGCCCGTTCCTCCGCAGGAACGAAGCCATCTTCAGCTCGGCATGAAATGAGGAACGACTGGCGCGGAGCTCGGAATTTTACGCGGGAACCGCGGGAAATTTTCACCATGAACGCGAGTCCCTACGTGAGCGAGGAGCGGGACCAGTTCTCCAACTACCGCTCCGGAATTCTCACGGGAACCGGACCTTTCAGCCTCGACGACTGGCTTGCGCGGGGCAGTTTCGCGGAAAAACTGACGCTTCTTACGAAGCGCGCCGGCGCGCCGACTCCGGCCGATATCCGCGCGATCGCGTCGAATCCGGACCTCATGCAGCATGCCGAGAAGATGGCCAACCTTTATTTTTACGACACTTACGGTTGGATCCGGGTTTATTTTAATACCGAGGTCAAAACAGAGAAGGGGCCCGAGGATGTCATACGGCTCTTGCTGGAGCACGTCTTGGGAGGAGCCGTCGGAGAGATGATCGACGGCGGCAGCACCGAAAGGGCGAAAACCGAAAATGGTGTGATGGCCCTTGAACTTTTGATCCGCATCGACGCCTTCCTCAAAGCTCATCCGCTTGCCGCCGCCCTTTTTAGGCAAGCGGCCAAGGACGCATTTATTTTAGATTTGGACGGCACCGGGACTTTGCGCGGCAGCCAGCGGGTGATGATCGATCGTTACCGGGAAAACGGAATAAGTGCCGTGATGGCGACGCTTTCGCTCCGGGAGGGAGGTCAGCTCTACGATTATGAGCAGCCCTACCGGTTCCCTTCCACCGCCAGCACGCATAACCTTTTGGAGATGGATATCGTGATCATGCTCCGGCGTCTTGCTTTTACTCTGCCGGAAGGAATCGGACTGACGGATGACTTGGGGCCGGAGATAAGCGAGCCTTTCAATTTTTCCTTTGACGAAGCCAGACTGGCAGCGTTTTTGGACCGGATTCCGGGCCTCGACAAAAAAGTGGTTTTGGATCGGCCCGCTCCGTTAAGACCGTTCGAAGCGGTCCGCCAGATCTATCGTTTGCGGCCTCCCCATAGGAATACTTATATGGTCACGGAACCGCCGGAAAACATCAATTCCTTTTTAACCCAAACTTTGATTGTGTACTTCCTCAATCCCGAGGGGCTGCGAAAGTACGATCCTGAGATGTTCGACTATTTTGAGGCGATCGGGTTCGGCCCGGCGCTCTCTTCTTCCCGGGAGTCGAAGCCGCCCCAGCCGGAATTTCTAGCCAAGGGCGAGGCTGCGCGCGTGCTTGACGGCGACGGAGCAAACTTTACCGACATGGGCGACGTTGCCAAGGCGGATCTGATCGGGGAACTGCGGCGGCAGATCGACGACAAGCCCGCCAGGAGCAAGACCAATCAGCCATGGCAAGCGCTGGCGAGGGAGGTTGCCGTTCATCTCGAAAGTCTCAAGTTCCGGAGCTTTGATGAGCTTTTATGGGAAGATTCCTATGCCGTGGGCCGGATCCTTCCGGACGAAGTTGATTTGGGGAACGGTGTCCTGGAGTTGGAAGGGTTCAGGACCGAGATGGTGGCCCGGGCGGGGCTTGAAAGTTTATTTGGGGCTTTTCCGGACCGTTATCCTGAAGAGGAGAGGGAGGCTTTACGCCGTGGGCTTTTGAAGTGGCTTTTTGGGAGCGAGAAGGGATTCTGGCAGACTCATGAGGAGTTCGTGCAACTCACCGGCGACCGGTATCTGAAATCGGCTGTGCAGCGTTTTTCAGCGTTTGAGCCCGACAAGCCGCTCTTCCGAACTTTTGACTTCTTTCAATCATGGCTCGACGCTCAAGCTCAAGGCCGCAAGCATCCGGTCCTTTCACAGGCGGCCCTGCTTGCCAAGCGGATCCATGAAAAAGGCTGGTATGATCCGGAGGGGGCCGGACGGGACCTGGACTCCGGCTTGCGGCTCAAACTTCAGTACGAAATTCTCTACCCTCTGATTTTCTTTGCCGTTTACCGCAGACAGTTTTTCGTCATGATGCACCAGGTTCTCGAGGATTACGAGAGTAACGCCGGCTCGACGGCCAACAACATCGCAAAATTCATCGTGGGCATCGACGCGTCGCTTCCGGGGCATTTGTTGGAGAAGAAACTGGCAGGCCGGGGAAAAGCGGGGCGACTGGCGTTGGGGTTGGCCTCGGAGATGAGCCGGGAACGGGTTCAGGAGGAATTCAAAAGGTATAAACAAGCTTCTTCTTTGCCGCGGCCGTTGCTTGAGGCGCTGGAACGGCGGGTTCGTGACGAGATCGAAAAGTCCAGGCGGAGTCTAGCGCCGGATCAAGACAATCTCCCGGAAAACATCGCCATCGGCGGCCGGGAGGTTTTTATGCAGCTATTGTTCGAGCCCAGGACCTACGCCCAGACCGATTCCTTTGATACCACGCCGCATTCCCGTCCCCTGCTTGTCTTGACGGAAGAATATTCGGTGAAAGCATTTGCGGAGAAAGCCTCCGCGATAGGCTCCTTGTACATTCGTGCTTTGGTGATGCCGAACCGTGCGGGAATCCTGAATGCCATGATCGCCTGGGCGGAATACGAAAACAAATCGCTGGCCGGCAAGCTCGGCGTGCCGGGGTTGGGCATGATGGACAGTACGGCTCTCGACGCGATTTTCCATGAAGGCGTCAGCACTCCCCGGAAAGGTTACGTGGCGGTTCACCGTCCGGGGACCAGGAACGTTTCCGAATCGGGCCTTGTTCCCATTGATGAGGCCCAGGCGGCCGCACTTCTCAGACTCCGGGAGCACAAGGAAGCGGTGGTGCTTCCGGTGAGCCGGATGGCGCAAGGGCCCATGCTGAACTTGATCTCGAGCCGGGAGAGCGGCAGTTCCTGGCTTGTCAATGGGAACGGACGTTTGACCTATCGGTACCGCATGAATTACTGGTTTTGGGTGCTTTCCGTGATGGGCCGCAAGAATGCCTGGCGGCAGTATGAGACGGACGAGATGAGAAAGATGTGGCGCCTGCTCTTTCGCCTACGAAAAGACGTTTCTCCCGGGGGGCAGAAGGATGGGGATTTGACTCCGGGCGGTGCGGATCTCGAACTTTGGACGAAAGATATCGAGGCGATGGATACGGAAGCCCTGCGCCTTTACTTTGAGCAAAGAGCCAAGCTCTCCGGCCAGGAAGCCGGTGAAGAGGGCCAGCTTTCGGTCGAGGAGATGAGACGGATTTGGTATTTTACCGTCGCAGGTCATCCGCAAGGCCTGTTTGCCCGGTTGGCCGCCGCTCTCGAGACCGAAAAACATTCTTCGAGGTTGACGCCCGAATCCCAGAGGCTTTTGATCGACGCCTTGACGGTGATCCACTTCTCGTCTCCGGCGCATCAAATCGATGACTCCGACCGCTTTCTTTCCGGGAGCCGCCGGCTTCTCAAGGACATGAGGAGCTTCCTCCTGCTTCATCCCGACGGCATCAGCGTTTCTAACCTTGATGCGTTCAGGAGCTATCTGCGCGGCGGCCTCCAGAAATCGGCGGGAAAAACGGCGAGAGACACCTGGGCCCGGAAATTCAGGGCGGCTCACGAAGGCGATCTGGCGGAGCCCGGCGGAGATATTTTTACCGCGGCCGTAAACGCCCGGGCTTTGTCCGACGATCCTCAGCGGGCCTGGTTGCGAATGCGCAAATCTTCGGATTCGGAGGAGACGCCGTTTTTTGATCCGGAGCCGATTCCAGCCGTCAATCTTTTGAATGCGGTAGGGAACCGGAACCCCGATCATGAAGTGTTCTGGTACGGAGTTTATCAAAACGGACTTGTCATTCCCGGCACTCAGTATACATACCTTTTAACCGGCGTTCGAGACGGGCAAACCCTGCGGGTCACCGTTGATCAGAAGAGAATGACAATCGAGACGGTTAACCCGGCGGATCCCACGGAGACCCAAGTTTTGGCCGAGCTTCCGGTCGAGAGGGCCCGCAGGCAATCTTTCATCGACAAGGAGAGCACTGCCGGCCGCGAGTGGAGCAGGGTGTTGAATGTCGAGGCCTTGAAGGCCAAGCACGGGATTCGGGATCTGACCGCGGTAGCGGATTCGCCGGTCCTGGACCGTGATGGTTACTATTTTATAAAGCCCGGAAACGTCGACGGATATTTGCGGATAAGTCACCCCAAAGGAGAGCTTGAGGTGAGTCTCCCTTCCCAAAAGGGGGAAACGGTTTTGGTTCAGAGGGAAGGAGATACCGTTCGGTTTTATTCCGCGGATGCGCACGCAGTTCTCGGGTGGGCCATTTACAACGACAAAGGTTATTTCGAAAAAACGCAGGCTTCCGGCGGTTTTGCTGTTTTACAAAAAATCAAAATTCCTGTGGAAGGTTATCGACCCCAAACGACCGCGGACCATGCCAATCTGATTGCTCTGACCGCCGGATTAGCGCCGCTATTGGGTACCGGCCGCGGTTATGCGGGAATTCGAATCGATGCTTCGGACCAAGCTTCGGATGAGCCCGGTGTTGAGGAAGACCGGCTGGTTTTGTCCTCCTATTTTCTCGAACACGTCACCGAGGCCGAGACGAAGTTTCGCAGATACCTCAAGGATCATGATCCGGTTTATCTCGTCGAGGCGGCGGACCGGACCCTTGCGGAGATCGAAAATGAGGGGCGGGAATTTGCCGAAGAGGAACTGCCCGGGATTCCGGTGGAACTGACACGGGATACGTCGTGGGAAGAAAGGAGCTGGAAACATTATCAAAGCGTGCGTGAACGGGCTTTACACCGGCTTGCGCGCTTGAGGGTCCTCCGGCAGATCGAATCAGCCTACGCCTCGGGATTTGCGAAAGACGCGGCCAAGCTCGGGCTACCGGATAGGGAAGCTTTCCGGACGAAGCTGCGCGAGATTTCGGCGGCTTATTTCGCCGACCTTGCGGCAGGGAAACCGTTGCCGGTCAGCCAGTTGAGTTTTCATCTGTGGTTTCGTTCGCGCTGGCAGGTTCCCGCGATTACGTTCCTCGCCGATCTTTCGCGCTCCGAAAGCGGCTCGGACTCCGCAAAGACGACCGGGATCGGCATCGTTTCGAAAAATCAGATTCGCTATGATCCTGCTTCGGGCCGGATGGTGCTCGGGCCTGGAGAGGATCGCAGCGATAAAACCCCCTACTTTTTCATCCGGTATATTGAGGACGGTAAGGAAACGGTCAAAATCATTAATCTTCAAACCGGCGCCATCGAGGACCGGGAAGAAGCCGAAAAAAACAGTCTTGCCCAGCGTCTGGAGAGTCTTCAGGCGAAAGTTCTGGAGTCGTTTCCCTCCGAGGAGTCCAGGGCTCGGTTGGCAGAGTTTTTTAAAGCCATGGGCTCGACAGCGATGACACTCGACGAACAGCTGCAGGTGACGGAAGCGCTGAGGAATTTTTCCGATGGGCTCGATTTCGAACAATTTTCGTCTCCCGTGAATCTCGCCTATCTCGCCATGATGTTGGCTTCCATTCGTCCCGAAGAGCCGAGGACAGTGGCGCGGGCGAAGGGGGTCCAACGGCAGTACGAGAACGACGGCGTTTTCGGCATCGGCTTGGCGTTGGCGGCGCATCCCGAGCTTGGGTTCGATCCCGACCGCTGGTCGGATTTGGCAGGGCAGGCGTTTACGGTTTTAGCGCGGGATGTTTTGGTGCCCGCTGCGCAGTCTGCGGAACCTCCTTGGCGCGGCGATAATCACTTTTCAGCCGGTCCGGAAGGAGACTCTGCCACCGAGCCGCGCTATTTTGACAACTTGGTCCATCACCTGAGTACCGTCAAAGAAAGGGTGGAGAAGATCATGAGCGCCGTCGAAAACCCGGTTCAATCTGCGGATCCCGCCTCCAGTGTCTGGGAGTGGAACATCCCCAACGGCGGCGGAGACCCGGTGGCGAACACTTCCGCGATGCTCGTCAAATTCGGCCTGCGTTCGGATGCCGCGAGAGCGAACCGGCAGGCGACCCCGGCCGAGAACTATTTCATCCGGCAATGGCTGGACAGTCACCGCAAGCCCGAGGAAACTTTGAGGAGCCGCCCGGCGACCGCGGACGACAAAGCGCAGGCCGTGGTGACGATGGCTGATTTGGAAGAGTCGATGGTGCTCAGCTGGGGAAACTCGGCTGTGGCCGTCGATGCCGGTTTGTCCGAAGAGGATGCCGCGCGTTACGCAACGATTCCGTGGGAGTTGGAAGGAATCTTCGTCACGCATCCTCACGCGGACCATTATCAATCGACGGCGGCCCTCCAGCAGGCCAAGGGCGGCGCGATTGTCATGACGCCCATGACCCGAAAATGGCTGGATCATTTGGCGGGAAGATCTGAGAGATATGATGCCCTCAGGGAAGCTTTGGGAAAGTTCGGCGTCAGTCTCGACTATTATCACCCCGTCAAACTCAAGGATGGCTCGATTGCCGTGCTGGTTCCCGCGGGACACATGAAAGGCGCTGCAGCCATCTTGCTCATCACAGAGCGCGGAACGATTTTGCACACCGGCGATTTCTCGCTCGACGCCCGGCCGGGAGTTTCGCCTCTTCCCAGAAAGATCGAGCTGCCGATGGCGGACGGAAGCATGCTTCCCATTCCCATCGATGTCGTGATTGTGGACGCTTCGCTTGCCTACATTCCGACCGAGGAGGCGCCGGAGAAGCGAAGACGGAAGTTTATAGAGATGACCCGACTTGCTTTACAGGGAGCGGGGCAAGCCAATTTGAGGGATTCCAATAGCCATCCGGAAGAAGGATCTTCAGTCATTATCCAGGCACAATCGGCGGTTTCCCCCCTTCTGCTTGAAATGATCAAAAACGACCCCTCGCTCCGGGATTGTCCGGTTTTTACCTACGGCCTCGCCCAACATGAAATCATCATGACATTGAAAGAGGAACATCCTGACTGGGTGAGCCAGGACACTTTGTTCCGGCTGCGCGTGCCCGAGGCGAGGCGCTTCCGCAGGGAGGAGGTTTTGGATGCCGACTTCCAGAGAGCGATCGGCAGGAAGCGGCGATCCATCATCATCGTCAATGCCGCGACTAAAAGTTCAAGAGATCTGATCCGGGAAATGCTGAAGAATCCGAATCATACCGCAATTGTTGCTTTCGGGAAGCCGGAAGATTATTTGGGCAACATCGTACCTGCGCCGGAATCCAGGGAACGTTATGAAGACCCCGTAAGGACGACGGTCGCGTCCTATCGGTTGGGCGGAAAGTTCGACGGCGCGCGTCTGGACATTTATCACCAAAAAAGACGGGAAACTACTTTTTCGGGCGTCGTGCTCCCTCTCGGGCTTTACGCGCATGATACCGGGGGACGGACGAGTGAACTGCTCGCGGATCTCAATCCGTCCCACGTGGTCGCGGTCCACGGGAATCTCGAAGCGCGCAGGATGCTCGCGGCGAAAGTTCGCGCGGCTCACGCGCATGCGGGGACCGCTTCTCAAAGCCAAGTGAAGATTTTTCCTTTCATTGAAGGGGATCAGCTGGATCTTGAGAGGCTTGAGCGACAGCAGGCCGTTCTGGCCAGAGTCAGGGCCGAAAATCCTCCGGACCTGGCCTCACTTCTCCCTGCCCGTTCAGAGGCGAGAGTCGAGTTTCTCGGACGACCCGAAGTTACGCGTGAAGGAGATACTGCGGTGGTTTCAATCCGATTCCGGATGGATCCCTTGGCAATGAAAGATACGGATTTTTTGATCCGGTGGGGGGAGTCCGGCGCTCCGCTTGTGACATGGGTCGATGAAGAGGTTTTGAAGGAGAACGAGATCACTCGCCTGGAAGACGGTGCCTATCGGCTCACTGTCAGGATTCGCCCGGGGCGCTCCGGCGATTTCAGATTTGCGGTTCATGCGGTTAACCTACGGACCGGGGAGGAAACCTGGCACGGGCGACCTCAGACGGACGATGGGCAGCTGAAAATCGATGCATTGAGCGAGCCGGCCGTCCAAGGCTCTGAAGCTAGGGATGAGAAGATCGAGCCTTCAATCCGTGCGATCCGGGACAGCCTCGGGACCGACGATGAGGGGGATACTTTCGTTCAAACGATGTTCCGGCTTGTTCGCGAAGACAGAGTGCGCGGGATCGGCAAGGTGGTCTGGGATGCCGTGAAGGACGATGCCGGTTTGCGCACGCGCTTGTCGGCCGTTCACGGAAAAATTGCGCCAAAATTTGCCCCGGCATTGGAAAAAATCCAAAAAGGGCGGCCGCTCGATGAAAGCGACAAAGCGGTTCTCCCGGCAGGGCTTGCTTTGATGACGCTGGGGATCGGGGAACTCGTTTTCGTGACGCCGGAGGCCGATCATGCCCGCGCGGGCGGCATGGCGACTTATATCAGCGACATTCTGAACATTCTTCCGCAGTACGGGATTTCAGTGACCATGATCTCGCTTTTATACGAACAGGACGGTGCGAAAACCCATGAGGCGGCCGAGAAGATCCTTGAGAGGGGAGTGCAGCTTGCAAGCGGTGAAACAGTACCTCTTCGGGAAATTGCAGGCGCTGAAACGGTCATTCCTTTAGGGCCGACTTATCGCTCGGGAACGCACACAAGGGGCGTTGCCGACGGGGATGTCTTGACAGTCGGACGCCGCATCAAGCCGAGACTTTACGAGGGCAAAGCGGGAAGCGGGGTCCGGATGCTTTATCTGCGGCATCCGCAATATGCGGACCGGCTGTACCGGTTCACTCCCGGGATTTCGGGAGACAAGCTGGCCAAGACCATCTTCATCTCTCGCGGGGCCCTGGAAGTGATCCGAAATCCGAACCTCAACATTCACGCCGACACCGTCATCAGCAACGACTGGATGGCGGGATTGATCCCGAGCTTCCTCAAGCGGGATCCTGCATACGCCAACGATCCTTTGCTTCGTGGCCTGAAAAGCCTTCATGTCTTTCACAACATGGGGCTCCATTATCAGTGCCGCATCTTCACGAACGAAAACGGGATTGATCTCTGGCCCATGCTGGGCCTTTCCGGAGAGCATTATGAATCCATCATGGACCCTAATGACCGCGACTACATGAACATCTCAGCGGCCGCCATTCCGGATGCTACGGCTAAATTGACCGTGAGCCTGAATTATGCGCAAGAATTGCTGAATGCCGTCGTGGATCCGAAGTTCAGCGAAAGCGAGAAGGCTGCCGTGCGCGCCATGGCCGCTTTACTGCTCAAACACCTGAAATCGCTTTTCGGGATCTCCAACGGCATTGACGTCCCGGCCAAGCGGGAGATGTTCCTGAAATTGGCCCAAAAAACCCCGCATGTTTTGAATCAAATGAAGGCGCACGCGGGCTGGGACAAACTTCCGATCGGCGAGCGTTTGGACCGGATCGAGCAGTGGAACCGGGAGGTTCCGCCCCAACCGGTTGATTTTGAGGCTCTCGAGGATGAAGGTTACCTGGCGGCTTTGCCCGGGCTCAAATCCCGCGCGCTGGAGCTGATGCAATGGACCTACGGTTTTGCGGTGAATCCGGAAGCTCGCATGGCCACTTACATCGGACGCATGACCGATCAGAAAGGCATTCCTCTTTTTGGCGAAAAAGAGAGGCTTGACGATGGGCGGGAAGTCTCGTCTTTGGAGGTGATGCTTCTTTCGGACCCGAATGTCCAGATCCTGATCGGAGGCCCGGTGGCGGAAGGGGACCCGATGATCCAAAACATGAAGCTTGAAGAATTGCTGGCGGATCTCCAACAGAGATATCCGGGTCGGATTGTCGGCTATTTCCAGAATATCCCCAATCACAAAGCTCTCGAAGCGATGCTCGGCAGCCTCATCTTCCTGATGCCGTCTTTGTTCGAGCCCGGCGGCTTGACTCAGCTCGAGGCCCTGGTCGCGGGGACCATGGTGGTGGGACGAAAGACGGGAGGGATTGCCGCGACGATTATCGATTTGGCGACCCATCCGGATACGGGCAACGGATTCCTTTTTACGGCTTATTCCGGCGCAGCGTTGGTCGAGGCCTTCAATCTTGCCGTTCAGTTTGTGCAAAATCCGACAGAGCAGGCCTTGATCATGAAGAATGCGGCTTTGGCGGCGAACAGCTGGCATGACCGCATGCCGCTTTATATTGCCTTGCTCCAGTCTTTTGCCGGTCTCGCGGCGGAGGGAGGGGCCACGGCCGGCCTGAATGATTTGATTTCCGGCTTCAAGCGCCTCGACGAGGCGCGCCCCGGACTTGCCCCAGTCAGAACGGAAATGCGCACGGCTGAATCCTATGCCTTCGCCCTCGATCAGGACTGGAAGATGGACGAACTGGACCGGCTCTCGGATGAAGGGGGCCCGAAGGTGCGGGCACTGCTGGACACCGTGCATTCCTTTGAACAAGCAGGGGAGCAGCTTTCGTTGCCCCAGTTGTCCGAAATCCAGACGGCGGCCAAGGAGGTCGGACTCGATGCCTGGAGGGCTTTGTTTTTCACGTATACCGCTAACTCGGTAGCCTTTTTGCCTGACCATCCGGCAGGTTGGATGATCCACTTTGACCGGTCCATGCGTAACCTTGTCTGGAGAATGCGTGGAATTTTAAGGGCTGAATTTGACGTCGAGGCCTGGGCGACGGAGTGGATCGACGTCATCACGGCGGATGCCGGCAACGGCGCTTGGCAGTGGGACCTGAATTATCTATTCCTGGCGGAGACGGTTTACAGCCACACGGCGGCGGTGGAAGCTCTCGGGATCGGCCTTGCAAGCTGGCAGCAAACCTTTTCGGATTTTGTCGGCGAGGAGGATCGATCGGTCGATGCCGGTGTTTTCATGCATTTCCTCCAGTTTCTTCATCATCTTCGTCAGTATGCGGAGACCCCGAACGAGCAGCCGCGGCGCAGGGCCATGCGCCGGTATTTGATCCGGCGCGCGGAAGAATATCGCGGGATCGTGATTCCCGAGGCTTTGGCCGATGCCGTCACCCAACGATTGCGCTCCGATTTGGCGCAGGAGACGAAAGTCCGGAGATGGAAGTGGTTGGCGTTACGTTTCGGGCGGACCGAGCTACGCATCGTTGCGTCGGCCATCGGTCTCGAACGTGCCCGTCCGTCGGATATTCGCTTTTTATTCGGCAAAGGCGACAAGGCTTCGGAAATTGGTCCGCGGCTGCGTGAAGCGTTTGATGCTGGATTTCAATTATTATTGGAGCGTCAGGCTTTTGCCGACATGACGGGGCCCGCTGAAGACGCTCTGGAAGCACATCTTGAAACCGAACGCGCCCTGAGAGAGGCCGGGGTAGATCCGCAGAATCACGAAGCGCTCCTCGAGCTTCAATCGGCATCCGACAGGGATTTTGAAGCCGGGCTCGAAGCTCTAGCTGCAAAAATCCGGTCAGGGGAAGTGACCCTCATGGCCCCGGTGATTTTTTACCGGCCGGGCCTTGAGAAGCGTCTTAGCCAATTCGTGCGTGCGATGCAGGAAGCCTTTGGAGACCGCGAGAACGATTTCCGTATTGTCCTCCTGGCGGAAAAAACGGATCAGGAGGCTTTCCGGACTTTTGAAGCCGGTTTGAGAAAGGCGGGCGTCGGGAACTCCGTCACGGCCGAAATTTTAAGCGCTCACGCCTCTGACCGGGAGCGGCTTGCCCGGAGGATTTCGGGCACGGTCCTGCGCGATTTCGCCGGACATTACAGCCTGTTCTTTGTGCCGCAGGATTTCCTCGGAATGCTCGGCGGAGCTTCCCCGAAGCGCGTCGTTCAAAGCGACGTCACCGACTACGCCTTGGCCTCGGCCCTGGTTCCGGGGATTGCAGGCTACTGCGCGGTAACTCCGGATGCCGAGATGAAGGATCAGACCCTGCGCCAGCAGCTTCCCGACGATCTCGGTTCCGCGGTCGGTTACGTCAACGGCACGCTCCACATTCTCACCCAAATCATCCAAGTTTTTGCCAGGGCCGCGCAACAAATTGCCGCATCCGCATAAGCGATATGTTATAATTTCGCCTCAACTGACCGGAGGATTCCCGTGAGAGAGCAGCTGAACGCCCTGAAGGAAAAGGTTACCGCCCTCAAAGAAAAACTTCTCGAAATTCGGGGGTATCTTTGACCTTGACGGTCAAGAAATAGAAATCGAAGCCCTCAATCAGAAAATGGCAGCTGCCGGTTTTTGGGATCGCGCGAAGGAGTCCCAGGAAACCATCGAGCGGCTGAAGTCCCTCAAGCGGGTCGTCGAACCCTGGACCAAGTGCTTCAGGGCCACTTGTGATATGGACGAGCTGTTGACCCTGGTCGACGAAAACCAGGGCGACGCTTTAGCGGATATGGTGCGCGAGGCGGACCAACTCGCCGCTGCGGTCGAGAACCTCGAATTTCAACGTCTGCTCGCCGATCCCCTCGACAGCCACAGCGCCATCGTCAGCATCAACGCCGGAGCGGGGGGGACCGAGTCCTGCGATTGGGCGCAGATGCTTTTGAGAATGTATCTGAGGTGGTGTGAGCAGCACGGCTATCCGACTTCGACCGTGGATCTTCTGGCCGGCGAAGAGGCCGGGATCAAGAGCACGACCTTCATGGTCGAGGGCGCCTATGCCTACGGGTATCTCAAGGCGGAGTGCGGGGTGCACCGCCTTGTGCGCATTTCTCCTTTTGACGCCAATAAGCGCCGCCACACCTCCTTTGCCTCCGTCGACGTGATCGCCGAAGTCGACGACGTGCCGGAAGTCGAAGTCAAAGAGGCGGATATCCGGTTTGACGCCTTTCGGGCCGGCGGCGCCGGGGGGCAGCATGTCAACAAGACCTCGAGCGCGGTCCGGATCACCCATTTGGCGACGGGAATCGTCGTTCAGTGCCAGAACGAGCGGAGCCAGCATCAGAATAAAATGGTGGCGATGAAGGTTTTGAAGGCGAAATTGTACGAACGATACCGGAAGGAAAAAGACGCCGAACTCGCGTCCAAATACGGCGAAAAGAAAAAAATCGAATGGGGGTCTCAAATCCGCTCGTACGTGTTTCATCCCTACACGCTCGTCAAGGACCACCGGACCGACGTGGAAACCTCGGGTGGGCAAGCGGTGATGGACGGAGACCTCGACGCTTTCATCCACGCTTATCTGAAAATGATGGTCAGTAAAGCCTAGGGCAACCAGACAAGAACTCAGGGAGTACGCGATGCTTATCGAATACCTGCTTGAAAAAATATTCGGAACCCAGAACACGCGCGTCCTGAAAAAATTCTGGCCGACTGTCCAGGTCGTCAACGATTTTGAGCCAGCCACGGAGAAGCTCTCCGACGGCGAACTGCGCGCCAAGACGGACGAATTCAAAAAGCGCCTGGCCGCCGGGGAGACCCTCGACCAGATCCTGCCCGAGGCTTTTGCCGTGGTCCGCGAGGCCTCGAAGCGCACGACGAAGATGCGCCACTTTGACGTCCAGATTCTCGGCGGCATCGCGCTCCACAACGGCAAGATCGCCGAGATGGCGACCGGCGAAGGCAAAACGCTCGTCGCGACCCTCCCGATCTACCTCAATGCCCTGGAAGGCAAGGGGGTTCACCTCGTGACGGTGAACGATTACCTGGCCAAACGCGACCGCGAATGGATGGGGCCCATTTACGAATTTTTGGGGATGACGGTCGGGGTGATCCAGCACGATATGCCGCATGACAAGCGCTGCGAGGCCTACGCTGCCGACATCACCTACGGCACCAACAACGAGTATGGGTTCGACTACCTGCGCGACAACATGGTGGTCAGCCTCGACCAGCGTGTCCAGAGGCCCCTGCACTACGCGATTGTCGACGAGGTCGACTCCATCCTGATCGATGAGGCCCGCACCCCGCTCATCATTTCCGGTCCGGCAGAGGAATCTACCGACAAGTACTACAAGGCCCGCAAGGCGGCGATAGGCCTGAATGGGTACAAGATCGAGCGCGAAGAGGTTGACCCCGAATGGAAGGCGAAGATCCAGGAAATCAAGAAGCAGTACGACTACATTGCCGACGAAAAATCCAAGACGATCTCGCTTTCCGAAACGGGCGAGACAAAGGGCGCTCAATTCATGGGCGTCGAAAACCTCCACGACGCCGCTTCGATCGACGAGCGCCACCAGATCATGACGGCCGTGAGAGCAAAAGAATTTTTCCAGCTCGACGTGGATTATGTCGTCAAGGAGGGCCAGGTCCTCATCGTCGACGAGTTCACGGGCCGGCTCATGCCGGGCCGCCGGTTTTCCGACGGGCTCCACCAGGCCTTGGAGGCCAAGGAAGGCGTCAAGATTGAGCGCGAAAACCAGACGCTTGCAACCATCACCTTCCAGAATTATTTCCGCATGTACAAGAAGCTCTCCGGCATGACCGGTACGGCGGCTACCGAGGGGGTCGAGTTCGAAAAAATTTACAAGCTCGGCGTGACCGTGATGCCTACGAACCGGCCGTGCGTGCGCCGCGACGAATCCGACTGCATCTACCGGACCGAAAAGGAAAAATTCGAGGCGGTGATCCGGGAGATCGTGACGGAGCACAAGAAAGGAAGGCCCCTGCTGGTGGGAACGATCTCGATCGAGAAATCGGAAAAACTCAGCCGGATGCTGACCCGCTCGGGCGTCGTGCATTCCGTTCTGAACGCCAAATACCACGAGAAAGAAGCGGAGATCATCGCTCTTGCCGGGCAGGAAAGTGCGGTGATGATCGCGACGAACATGGCGGGCCGCGGAACCGACATCAAGCTCGGAGAGGGCGTCGCCGGCAAAGGCGGGCTCGCCGTCATCGGGACCGAACGGCACGAGGCTCGCCGCATCGACAACCAGCTGCGGGGCCGCAGCGGCCGCCAGGGCGACCCGGGGTCTACGAAATTTTTTATTTCACTCGAGGACGAGCTGATGAGAATCTTCGGCTCCGACCGGATTTCCGGGGTCATGCAGAAGCTCGGCATGCAGGAGGGCGAAGAGATCCAGCATCCCCTCGTCACGCGCGCGATCGAAACGGCCCAAAAACGGGTCGAGGCTCGCAACTTCGAGGTGCGCAAGCACCTCCTCGAATATGACGACGTGATGAACCGCCAGCGTGAACTTATTTACTCGGAGCGCGACCGCATCCTCAAAGGCGAAGGGGTGCGGGAGCACGTCTTCGAGATGATCGAGGACGTCGTCGAGGACATCCTTGGCACTTTTGCACACCCTGACATGCGCGCGGACCAGAAGGACCCGGCCGGCTTGGCCGAAGCCCTTCAGGCCAAATTCGGCGTCGATTTTAAGAAGGTCGTCGACGAGAGTTTCGACAACCTGGATTTTCTGCGCGAAGACATCCTCAAGGTCATCCGGGAGCATCATGAGGTGCGCGAAAGGGAATTCACTCCCGAGCGCATGCAGTATTTCCAGCGCTATATTCTCCTCCAGATCATCGATTCGAAATGGAAGGACCATTTGCACAGCATCGACACCCTCAAGGAGGGGATCGGCCTTCGGGCCTATGCCCAGAAGGACCCGCTCGTCGAGTACAAGCGCGAGGCCTTCAATCTGTTCGAGGACATGGTGCAGAGCATCAAGGCGGAGGCGGTCGAACTGACCTTCCGCGTGCAGGTCGTGCGGGAAGAAAAAATGAAGAGCGTGCTGCAGGTCGACGAAAACGCCGAGTTTCTTCATCCGGAGTCCGGCGGGATGTCGGCGCAGGCGCCCGAGCCGGCCCGTGCGCAGCACCGGCACCAGGCCCCCTCGGTTTTCGAAGAAGACCGTGGGCCGACCGATTTCGATCACGCCTCTACGGCGCCGATTACGGTGAAACGGTCGGAGCCCAAGGTCGGCCGCAACGATCCGTGTCCCTGCGGCAGTGGCAAGAAATACAAAAAATGCCATGGGACCGCCTCCTAAGGAGTCAGGGACAGGCCATGACGGAGTCGCAGTGATGTCACACACGCTCAGCCGGTATTTCCGGCTGCAGGATCATTTCTTTCTGCTGTCCGCGCTTTCCGCGGCCCTTCTCATCCTCTCGTTCCCAGGCGTTTCCTGGGGCGCCCTGGGATGGATCGCTCTCGTTCCCTTTTTGATGCTGGTCCATAGCGGGATCCCCGGGGGCCGTGCGGCCTTCTGCGCTTTTTTGACGGGCGTCCTTTTTTTCGGGATTTCGCTTCACTGGTTTTTGCACGTTCATTTTTGGGCCTGGTTCGGCGTGACGGTCATCGAATCCGCTTTTTTTGCGCTGTTCGGATGGATGGCTTACGAGGCGGGCCGCTTCAAAAGCCCGCTCCTGCGCATTGCTCTGACGGCCTCGGCGTGGACTGCGGTGGAGCTGCTGCGTTCCGAAATTCCAATCTTCGGGCTCGGCTGGAACCTGCTGGCCTTTACGCAGTCCGGATCCCATTCGGTCCTGCAGTTCGCCGAAATTGCAGGGGCCTACGGCCTCGGCTTCGTGATGGCGGCGGTGAACGCTTCAGGCGTAGAAATTCTGAATGCGCTCCGGTGGATTCTTGCGAGTTTTTCAAAATCCGAAGACGACGGGGAGCTCACGCAGCCCCTCGGCTGGGACCGTGCGAAGAAGGTTGCGGGGATCATGGTCCTTTTGATCGCGATCGGGCTTGTTTTTTTCCTGCTTCTGACTTTTGGGCGCACCCGCCTTGAAACTTCTGAACCTTACGCAAAGACGGTCCGGATTTCCGTGATCCAGGGCAATATTCCCCAGGAGCTCAAATGGAATACTGCTGTCCGGGAAAAAATTCTCGAGGTCTATACCAAGCTGACACAGCTCGCGCAGTACGATCAGCCGGACTTGGCGGTTTGGCCGGAAGCCTCGTTTCCTGGATATTTGAACCGGGACGCGCTTTCGCCGGTGGTGATGAATTTGGCGGCATCGCTCCAACTGCCTTTGCTTGTTGGAAGTTGTCACCTGGAGGGGCTCGATCAGGCCTATAACAGCGCCTACCTGGTGGATGGCCTGGGCGAAATCCGGGACCGTTATGACAAGCAATACCTCGTGCCGTTCGGAGAATATGTGCCGCTCAAATCCGTTTTCGGGTGGCTTCAGCCGGTGGCCGATGATCTGGGCATCAGCGATTTTCGCCGCGGAATGGCCCCCCGGGTTCTCAAGATGCCGAATGAAGAGAGCCGTTTTTCGGTGCTCATTTGCTTCGAGGACGTCTTCGCGAATCTGGCAAGGCAGGCGGTTGATCTGGGGGCCGAATGGCTCGTGGTGATCACCAACGATGCCTGGTTCGGGCCGACCGCGGCGGCGCATCAGCATCTTCAAGCCTCGGTTTTTCGCGCGGTCGAAAACGGCGTTCCGGTCGTCCGGGCGGCCAACACGGGCATCTCGGCGTTTATTTCGTCGCGGGGGATTGTGTCGAATCGCGTGAAGGACAGGCAGGGGCGCGATACCTTTGTGACGGGGAAGCAAACGGCGGCGATTCAGCTTTCGGATCGCACGACCCTTTACCGCCGGGGCGGCTGGATGTTTCCGTATTGGGCGGCGGGTTTTGCTCTTCTCCTCATCGTCATCAGGAAAATCTACTGCCTCTAAAGGACTTTTCGACCCATGAAAGCTTTCAAAACTGAAATTGCCGCTGTGATGTGCGCCGCCGTATTTCTGATCTTGGCGTGTTTTTGCGGGTGTGTTCGGCTTGCGGGAACCGCGGGAGTCGCGACTCTGGGGAGTGGCGACGAAGAGCCCAAAGTCCGGCAGGTCGGCTTCGATACTGCCAACGTGCTCAAATAAGCGATAATCCGCCGTCGGCGATGACGGTCTGCCCGACGATCCATCCGGCCGCGGGGCTCACGAGAAAACCGGCAACTTTTGCGAGGTCTTCCGGCGTGCCGATCCTTCCTGCGGGAGTGCGCTTGACGACCTCTTCCCGGAACATTTCGTATCCGGGGAAAAATTTGAGCGCGTCCGTATCGACGAGGCCTCCGGAGATGCAGTTGACCCGGATGTTTTTGGGGGCCAGCTCGAAGGCCAGGTACTTGACCAGGGTTTCGAGGGCAGCCTTCGAAACGCCGATGGCTCCGTAATTGGGAATGATGCGGTGGGAACCGAGGCTCGAGATCCCGAGCAAAGACCCTCCGCCGCGCTGCTGCATAATAGGAATCGTTTTCTGGGCGAGGAGATAAAACGCTTTCGCGTTGATATCCAGGCTCAGCTCCCACTGGTTGGCCTTGAGCAGGTGGACGGGTTTGAAGGCTCCGAGGGCCGCGCTGTGGACGACGATGTCGATTCCGCCGAACTCGAGCACGGTCGATTTGACCAGTTCGTCAATGGCCTTGACGTCACCGACATTGGCCTGGAGGGCGACGGCGCGGACCCCTTTTTGTGTCACAGCCTTGACGACCTCTTCGGCCGCCTCCTGATTGCGAACGTAGTTGACGGCCACATGCGCACCCATGCCGGCCAGTTCGAGCGCGATCGCGCGTCCGATGCCGCGGGAACCTCCGGTGACGAGGGCAACTTGGTCTTTGAGTACTTTGTCCATGATGCGGTAGCATAGAGGGAGCCGCACGAAAAATCAACGGAAAAGACCCTTTTTAAACACGCCCGGCGGACCGTTCAGGTAAAGCCGCCCCTCTGCCGATACATGGATGAAGTCAATCCCGATTCAAGTACCGCCCAACATTTAATATGAGGGGTAGGCGGTACAAGTACCAATTGAAATTGCAAAAACTAATTTCAATTGTCACAACGTACAAGAGGGCACCCCGACGATGTACGATTACGAGGCGGAAGTCAAAACACAGATCACTGACTTTTTTCTCAAGGTCGCCGTCCCTTTTCTCATTCCTTTCTATCTTTTGTCCAATCTCCTCGATTGGGTCGTTGTGCCGGCGCTGGCGCTCCCTTTTCTCGTCCTCCGCTTGACCCTCTTACCGGTGGCAGGGCTCGGCTTTGTCGCGCTGAAGCGAAAATGGACCGGGCCCTGGTACCGGATGATCGTCTGGGCCGTGGGGGTTGTCCTTTCGATCCATTTGACCTGCATGGCTTATTTTTCAGGCCGCTTCTCGTCTTCCCCATATCTCTACACGCTTAACCTGATTGCCGGGCTGCTGCTGCTTTCCCCGATGCGGTTCTATCATCTCTGGATCACTCTGGGCATGATTTACTTTCCCTACGCCTGTCTTTTGATTCTGCAGTACGGCACGGGGAGACGCGCCGAGGTCAATGTCCCGATGATCTCTCTGACGGGCGCCATGATACTGCTCTTTGGCCTGCTGGCCATCGGTCTTGACCGTTTGCGTCAGAAAGCCTTCGTCCATAAGGTGCGTCTCTTTTTTCTCGCGACGACGGATGCTTTGAGCGGGCTGAAGCTCAGGCGCTATTTTTTTCACCGCTTTCTGCAAGAGCTCTCCATTGCCTTCCGGCGCGGCGGGAAGATCAGTGTGAGCGCCGTCGTGATCGATATCGATGCGTTTAAGGAGGTCAACGACCGGTATGGCCATCCGGCGGGGGATCGGTGCATTCGCGCGATCGGAGAAATTATCCGCACAAGCATCCGTATTTACGACACGGCCTGCCGCCTTGGCGGCGAAGAGTTCGCAATCCTGCTTCCGGAAACCGATTTAGAAGGAGCCCGGATCGTGAGCGAGCGCATCCGCCAGGCGGTGCAAATGGCTTCGGTCAAGGCGGGGGCCGCCAAAGTCCGGCTGACCGTCAGCGCGGGAATCGCCGGGATCGATTCGGTCCTGTCGGATGATTTTACGGAGGCACAGCGCACCCGGGACGCCAAACTCCTGGTGATCCGGCACATGCTCGAGCTCATCAAGCGGGCGGATGAGGAGCTTTATCAAGGGAAGCGGAGCGGGAAGAACTGTGTTCGCGTGAGTAGCCCCATGCCGCTTCTTCCCGACCTGGACGCCAAAGACGTCGCGAGCCTGAAAAGTTACCTGGTCTATTTTGATCAGGACTTGTTTTCGGTTTATCCGGAGGAAGTGTCGAAAGATCCCTCGCTTTTTGACGAGGAGGTGAATTTCTATCCCGAGGAATTTTTTTTCCGGCGCTGTATCGAATCGATGAGCCGGAATCTTCGCAATCCCCAGTGGAAGGAGACCTTAGCGCTGATCCGGGTCCTCGAGGGAGACCAGGTGAAGGTCAAGCACGCGATGAGCAAGATGTTCCGCTCGGCCGACACCCTCTGCATGTTCGAGCCCGGCCTTTACGGGATTATTTTCTTCAGCATCACCCGGGAGGCGCTGAGAAGCGCGTTTGACCGGATGAAAAAGCATCTTTCCCAAGAGCTTCACATTTCGGAGTCGAGCATCAAAGTGGCGGCCTGTCTTTTGGAGTACGCCCGGTCCTTCCAACATGCCGGGGCCAAGGCTTCTCATCGCCTCAATTATGCCGATTTCAATCAGCGGGTGACCGAACTCTTGAGCCTCCTGCGCTTCCACCGCTTTGCGGTGAAAGAAGACCTTTGTTATTACGCTCCCGAAGGAAGCGCGGAGCCGGCGGCATAATTTTCCTCCCGAAAGCCCTCCCAAAAGGGCCCTTATGCCATTTTAAAGTTTTCTTTTGAAGAACTTTCAAAGCCTATGCTATAATGCCCCTTCAATTTTCAGGCTGGATAAGCATTTGTGACCGATCCGCTGGGACGTAAAATCAGGGATTGCCAACGGCGTATCCTCGATGCCCTGGTTCGAAATGTTCCGGATCTTGGGCTTCGAGAGCGTGCGGAGCTTTTTACGGGGTTGTTTGCGCAGTGGCTGCCGCAAGCCAGCCGCGTCCTTGATATCGGCGGTGGGTGGGGATTTTATCACGAACCTCTCCGTCGGTTGGGGCATCGGCATGCGGTTTTGGATGTCGTGGCTCCCGGCGTGCAGAAAGCCCCGGTTGTCGTGTATGACGGGAAGCGTATCCCATTTCCGGACAAGAGTTTTGATGTCAGTCTCCTGATTACGGTCCTGCATCACATCCCCGATCCGGAGAGCGTCATTCGTGAGGCCGCGCGCGTGACCTGCGGGCGGATCGTCGTCGTGGAAGATTTATTCCATCATCGCGTCGGAGGATGGTGGACTTGCATGAGGGACCAGCTTTTCAATTTCGAATTTTTCGGCCATGCCGGGCAGTTCAAGCGCAAAGAGGAGTGGATTTCGTTGTTTGCCTCCGCGGGCATGTCGCTTGCTTTTGAGCGCGAAGTTTACACCTGGCTGGCAGGCTTAAGGATTCTGAACGGAGTGATGGTCTTTGAATTGTGATCCCGTGTGTACCGACGCGTTGCCGTTGGGAGAGGTTGTCCGGATGGAGCCGGGCAAGGGCATTGACCTTGCCGGCCGGGTTCCTGAAAACGCCGAGTTTTTTCAAGATCATTTTCCCGATTTTCCGGTGCTTCCGGGAGTCCTCGCGGTGGATATCCTGAAACGCTCTGCCGAGTGTTACCTGTCGCGCCGAGACGGCGCAGGCCTTTCGCCGGCCGGGGGTTTTTCTTTGAAGAGTTTGCGAGCGGTCAAGTTTGCTCATTACCTGCGACCCGGAGATTGCTGGCAAAGCCGGTTAGAGCTCGTGTCCCAGACGGATCGCTCGAGCGAATGGAAGGGACAGATTTTATACGAGGGCCGGGTGGCCGTGACGGCTAAGCTGGTTCTCGGACATGAAAGCCGGACGGCCGGAAGCGAACCGGCCTTTTAACGAGGAGGAGTGCTCATCATGGCGGACGAAGTATTCCATAAACTCAAAGGCATCCTGTCGGCGGCCCTCGGGGTCGAGGAGGAGGACATCCAACTCGAATCTTCGCTCGTGCGCGATTTGGGAGCGGAATCGATCGATTTCATCGATATCATTTTCCGTCTTGAAAAGGCTTTTGATTTCAAGATCCCGAGCGGAGAGCTTTTCCCGGGGCACATCCTCAATGACGAGCGTTTCGTCAAGGAAGGCCGCGTCACCCCGGAGGGCCTGAACGAACTCAGGGCTCGTCTTCCGTACATGGACGTGGAATCGTTCGCAAAAGATCCACAAGTCACCAGGCTCTCGGATTTTTTTACGGTGCAGATGATTGTCCGATATCTCCATGACCGCCTGGCCAAAAACGCCAAAGTTTGACAGGATCCTTAAGCCGGGTCTTGAGGCGGGCCGTTGCACCGGGGTGGGCATCGATATTCTTGCGCGCAAGCGGGCGTCCGTTTTTTTGCGACGACACGGACGGCGCATTTCCGGCAGACTCCTTTCGAAGCGCGAAAGAGCGGCTTTCCCGGGCGCGAAGCTGACGCCTCTCGTCTTTTCCAGGCTTTTTGCCGCCAAGGAGGCCTATTTCAAGGCCTGCGGCGGCACGTGGATGGGCCTTGAGGGCTTTTCGTCGATCGACGTGGAGTTCCTTTCGGGGCGAAGGTTTTGCGCTTTTTCATCGTCCATCCGGCCGCGCAGGGGCCGGACCGCTGAGGGCGTTTTTTTCGGGACGCGCGATTTTATCGGCGCGGAGATCTTAATTTGGGACGCACCTGGGAGGGCGTAAACGTGCGCTGGGTCCTTTTAGACGAGGTGATTTCGATCGATCCGGGAGCTCGGGAAGCCGTGGCGCGTGCTCGGGTCCCCGCGGCCGGCGCGAGCCCCGAGGTCCTCATGATCGAAATGATGGCCCAGACGGGGGCGCTGCTGCTCGGTGCCGGGACTGATTTCGGCCGGGACGTCGTCTTCGCAAAAATCCAGGACGCGGTCTTCGAAAATGTTCCGCCGGCGGGCGAACCCCTCGAGGTCCGGGCAAGCTGTGAGAATCTCCGTCCGGAAGGGGCGTGGATCAGTGCCTCGATCTCGGCACAAGGCCGGGGCGTGGGCTCGGCGCAGCTGATGCTGATGGCGGTGGGGCATTTGATCCCCGGCCGCGAGAAGCCCGTGACGTTTCACGAGTCTTTCATGAATCATTACCGTATTCGGGAGAAAATCCGTTGACCAAACGCCGCGTCGTCGTGACAGGCATGGGGCTCGTGACCCCGTGCGGGCAGGGCTGGCAGCCCTACTGGGAAGCCGTCTTGCAGGCCCAGTCTTCGATCCGCTATTTTTCCAACCTCCATCTGAACGGCTTTTCCGCGAAGATCGCCGGCGAGATTCCGGACTTCAATCCCGAAAAATTCGTCAAGATCCGTAAAACGCTCAAAGTGATGTCGCGTGAAATCCAGCTTGCGATCGCGGCCAGCCAGCTTGCGGTGCAGGACGCCGGGATTGCCCTCGAGAGCGAGGACCTTCAGCGCTTCGGCCTATCGCTCGGGACCGGGATCATCAACAACGACCTCGACGAGATGGGCATCGGAATCCGCACGGCGGTGGGTGAAGCCGGGACCTTTGAAATGAGCAAATTCGGCCAGGAGGGCATCCGTTCTCTCTTCCCGCTTTGGCTCCTCAAATATCTGCCCAACATGCCTGCGTGTCATATTTCCATTCTCCACGGCTTGCGCGGGCCCAGTAACACGATTACGACCTCGGCATCTGCGGGAACCCAGGCCGTGGGCGAAGCCGCCCGCGTCATCGAACGCGGCGACGCCGACGTCATGCTTGCCGGCGGCACCGATTCGAAGCTGAACGCGATGGGGATTTCCCGTTTTCATCTGCTCAATTTGCTTTCTCATCAGAATCATGTCCCCGAATCGGCCTATTGTCCCTTTGACATCCGCCACGACGGGATTGTCCTGGGCGAGGGAGCGGGACTTCTTGTCATCGAAGAGCTGGAGCATGCGAGGGCTCGCCATGCGAACATCTATGCCGAAATATCCGGCTACGGCTCCTCCTCTGACTTCAATCATGATCCCAGGTGCGGCGAGGATAGCCACGGCAAAAGCGCCGCGATGCAGGCGGCGCTCTCTGACGCAGGGACCGGGCCGGACGCCGTCGGGCTGATTGTGGCCAACGGAAGCGGAATTCCCCAGGAGGATATCCAGGAAGCTTGCGCGATCCGCGGAATTTTCGAAAAAGTTCTGGATTCCGTCAAGGTCACCGGCGTCAAGCCGATTACCGGCCATCTGGTCTACGGATCCGGAGGGGTGGAGCTGGCGGCTGCGGTGCTGGCAGTTCACAAGAAAGTTGTTCCTCCGCTTGCCAATCTGGAAGTCCCGGATCCCGAATGTGAACTGCCGTTTGCCGTGGGCAAGGCTCAGCCGCGCGAACTGAAGAATGTTCTTTTCAATTCGTTCGGTTTCGGGGGGCAGAATGCCTGCCTGGTGGTGAGCTCGCTATGACACGCCGGGTTGTGATTACAGGAATCGGGGCCGTGACTCCGTTGGGTTTGTCTGTTTCCCAGACCTGGGACGGGCTCATTAAGGGGCGCTCGGGAATCGGGCCGATCAGCCTTTTTGATGCCTCCGAATTTTCCACGAAAATCGCGGGGGAGGTCCAGGGCTTTGATTTCAACGGCTGGGTCGACGAGGACCCTGCCCTCCGCTATGCGGCCCGCAGCACTTTTTTTGCCGTTCAGGCGGCCGATGAAGCCTTCCGCAAGTCCCTTCTGAAACCCTTTGCCATCGATCCGGAACGTTTCGGAATCTATTTCGGGGCGGGTGACAGCGGGCTGGATTTCGGCCCCTTTGTCGAGTCGGTCGTTTCTTCGCTCAACACTGACGGCGGAAGCTGCGTCGTGGACAAGGCCCGTTACCTCGAGGCTAGCGCGCTCAAGATGAACCCGTTGAGCGAACTCGAGTCGCAGCCGTTTATGACGGTCACGCATCTTGCACGCCGGTTTTACATCCGCGGTCCCGTTTCCAACTGCTTGACCGCGTGCGCGGCCTCTTCGCAGGCGATCGGGGAAGCTTACGAATGGATCAAAAGAGGAGACGCAGACCTCGCGCTTTCAGGGGGGTCGCACTCCATGATTTATCCTTTGGGGCTCGCGGGTTTCGGGCTTCTCAAGGCCCTGTCGACTCACAATGAGGAGCCCCAGAAGGCCTCGCGCCCTTTCGACAGCAAGCGTGATGGATTTGTCCTGGGGGAGGGAGCGGGCGCGGTGATCCTGGAAGACCTTTCGCACGCCCTCAAGCGGCGGGCAAGGATTTACGGCGAAGTCGTCGGTTACGGATCGACGACAGATGCTTACCGGATGACCGACATGGATCCGGAAGGCACCGGCGCCGCACGCGCCATGGAAATTGCGCTCGCCAAAGGCGGCCTCCGGCCCGAGGACGTCGATTATATCAATGCCCACGGAACAGCGACGGTCGTTAACGATGCCATTGAGACCATGGTGATCAAGAAGGTCATGGGGCCCCTGGCTTCGAAGGTCCCCATCAGCTCCATCAAGTCCATGCTTGGCCACATGATCGCGGCCGCGGGGGCGGTGGAAGTGATCGCCTGCCTGATGGCCATGCGCGACGGAGTGATCCCGCCGACCATCAATTATGAAGAGCCCGACCCCGAGTGCGACCTCGATTACGTCCCCAACACGGCGAGGCCGGCGAATGTCGATATCGCCCTTTCCAACTCCTTCGGCTTTGGGGGTCAGAATATTTGCCTGGCCCTGAGGAAATACTATGAGTAAGGGCCGTTCAGTTTTTTTGACCGGGATCACGGGGGCCCTCGGCCGGGAGATTCTCAAGGCGCTCCTCGGGACGACGGACGACACGCTTTACTTGCTCGTGCGGGGAAAACGGCACCTGAACCACGTGGAGCGGATGCGTAAAATCCTCACGGCCGACGGCCTTGAAGGGCATCTTGGGTCCAGGGTGCGTGTTTTCGAGGGAGACGTGACGCTTCCGCATCTTGGGCTTCGGGAAGACGAGCGCGCCGAACTGCGCCGTGATATCGATACCGTTTTTCACATCGCGGCGCTTACCGCTTTGAACGGCTCCGAAGAGGACTGCCAGAGGATCAACGTCGAAGGGACCCGCCAGGTGCTGGAGTTTGCCCGGGGCTGGAGAGAAAAGGGCCGCCTCGAGAGGTTTTTTTATTTCAGCACGGCCTATGCCGCCGGCAGCTGCCAGACCTACCTCTCGATGGAGGATACGCTTCCCGAAAAGCCGGCTTTTGCGAATTACTACGAATCGACGAAATACGCTTCCGAGACGCTTGTCCGCGAGGCGATGCGCGGCGGGCTGCCGGCCACGATTTTCCGGCCGAGCATTGTCGTGGGCGATTCGTTGACGGGCGAGGTTTCGGAATTCAACGTGATTTATCCCTTCATGAAAATGTTCGTGCATGGCATGCTCAGCAAGCTGCCGACCCGTCCCGATAACGCATTCAATATCGTTCCCGTCGACTTCGTGGTCAACGCATCGCTTGCGATTGCCGCCCAGGAAGATTCGGTCGGGAAGACCTTTCACCTCGTGACCGACGAGCCTCCGCCGATCCGCTTTCTGATGGAGCTGCGCGAGAAGGAATACCCGAATATTCCTCCGATCGAGATGATCGATCCTGACGAGTTCAAGAGGGAGAAGCTCGATCCTTCGGAGCAATTTGTCTACGACGTGATGAAGCCCTACCTGGGATATCTCAACGGGAATCTTACCTTCGATACCAGGAATACTGCCCAGGCCCTTCAGCGGACTGACGTCCGTATGCCCAAGACCGGCTACGAATTTTTACGCATGCTTGTGCGCTATGCCGTTGATGCGGGGTATCTGATCGTCGAGTAGGCTGCTTTCCGCTACCGCCACTTCGTTTCCTGCTTCGTCGCCGCCATGATCGAAGCGTCCAGAAGAATCATTCCCACCACGACAGCCGCCAAGGGATGGAGAAGGGCATAGAGGCGTTGAGCACGGATCAGGCCGTAGGTCTGCCAGGCGATAATCCAGATGAGCAGCAGAAGGGACGCTTCCGCGGCGAGGAGCCCCTGGGCGATTTGCGAGTGTTTGACGTAGGCCGAGATTGCAAGCGGAATGAGCGCGAGGAAGGGGACGACGGAAAAAAAGAGGACGCTCAGGGCCCGGAGCGCGAGCGTGAGCGGCTTTTGCTCAAAAGCGTGCAGATAGATTCTGCGCCAGCCCCGCCAGATGGCTGTGAAGGAATCGTACATCCGCGTGCCGTAAAGCCGGATTCCGAAGGCACACTCGATTTTTGCGCCGGCGGCCTTGGCTTTCCTGACCAGGGCATAGTCCTCCAGGAATTCCTGCCGGACCGCTTCATGCCCGCCCAGGCGCCCGTAAAGCTCGCGGCGGATGAGGAGGAATTGCCCGTTGCCGAACACCTCCCGGGACTTCGGCTGGTTGACTTTTTCGAACGGGAACCACAAGCCCAGGAATCCCATGGCCGTGGGCTGAATGAGCTTTTCGACGAAACCTCGGGCGATACAGCGCGGCAAAAGCGTTAGCAGCTCCACGGCTCGGGCGGAGGCGTGGGCGAGCGCGCACGAGACGCTCGAGCTCTCATGGCGGGTGTCGGCGTCGGTGAAAAGATACCAGTCTCCCGTGGCATGCGCGACCGCCGTATGAACGGCAAAATTCTTGCCGGTCCATCCGCGGGGAGTGGGGGGGACCTGGACGACCCGGACACGGTCCGAAAAGGATTTCAGGATCTCGGCGGTTTCATCCGTCGAGTTGTCGTCGGCGACGATGATTTCGAGATCGGCGGCGTCCTGATGCAAAAGCCCCTCGAGGCATTCGCCGATATTTTTCTCTTCGTTGCGTGCGGGGACGATGACCGAGACTTTTTCCCGGACAGGAGCCTTGACGGTTTTGGGATCGAGGTTGCGCACCTTGAGTCGCGTGCGCGTAGCGCGGCGCGCGCGGCCGGCCCAGACGACGAGCATGGCGATCAGGATGAAAAGACGCTGATCGATGAGGGGTTGGGGAATCGGAAACATGCGGAATCATAGCACACACAGGGGCCATTTCCTACAGGTACAGGCTTGAGCTCGAATCAAAGCCTGTCCCTGTAGGAAATGGCCCCTAGCTCTTGCCTTTCTGGCGGTTTGGATTAGAATAGCGGCATGTTCAGGCGACTCGCAGAAGGCACTTTGCTTTTCAAATGGCCCATTCTTCTTTTTCTTATTTTGGTCACCTCCGGCCTCGCCTGGGGCGCCTACCAGGTGAAGATCGATCCCTCCGTCGAGACCCTTTTTGCCAAAAATTCCGATGAATACCGGTATTACGACGCTTACCGGAAAAAATACGGAAGCGACTCCCTGATGGCGATCGCCATGGCCACGCCGGACCTTTTTACCGCCCGGAACCTGAAGATCCTCAAGGAATTGACGGAGCATATCGCCCAGTTGAGGCAGGTCGAGCGCGTCTTCAGCCTCGCGAACACGGCCGATATCCGGCATAAGTTTTTGGGGGTCAAGTCGGTGCCGGTGTTTCAGAAGCTCGAGGAGGGGGATCAGTCGTATCAGGATGTGCGCGCGCAGATCTTGAGCGACGAGCTTTTTCTGAACAATCTCGTCTCTCGAGACGGTAAAACGGCCCTGATCCTCGTAACGCTGAAGACCGGGACCCAGGAGGCACGCGCGGGCGGCGTGCTGATCGCAAAACTCAAAAAATACCTCCGGGGCCTCGAGACCCCGGAACTTCACTTCTACATCGCCGGCGCACCCGTGGAACAATTCGAATTTATCCGCCTGATCCGCAAGGACCAGATGACATTTGTCCCCCTGATTGCGATCCTCCTCGTCCTGACGACCTTCGTCATTTACAGGAGTTTTGCGTGCATGGTGCTGGCCATGTCGATCGTTTTCTCGACGCTGGCCTGGACTCTCGGGACCATCGCCGCCCTCGGCCAGGAAATGAACCTCATGACCTCGCTCCTGGGTCCGGTCATTATGATCGTTTCCGTCATCAACTCCATTTACCTGATCAATCTCTTTCTGGAGATCCGGCCCCACCATAAAAGTATGAAGGAATCGGTTGTGCTGACCATCGCACAGCTTGGCTTGCCCTGCCTTTTGACCCATGTGACCGCCATTCTGGGGTTCCTTTCGCTCGCGGTCAATTCCGTGCCGGCCATTCGAAGCTTTGGCATTTTTGCCGCGCTGGGAACCTTCTATTCCTTTTTTCTCGAGATCCTGCTGACGACGATCCTTCTGCCGGTGCTTCCGTACCGGCGCCTTGAGGAGTCGGGCGGGGAACAGCACGTCATCAATCAGATGATCGTGAATTTTCTGGAGCGCCTCGAGTTTCGGTGGAAGTGGTGGATTCTTGGACTGACGGTCGTGGTCCTCGGCATCTCGATCGCCGGGATGCGGATGATCCATGTCGATACCAATATCGTCAAGCAGATGAAGCCCGACCTTCCGCTGGCGGTCTCGACGCGCTTTATCGACGATAACGTGACCGGCGTCTATTCGCTGGGTTTTGTGTTCAGGCGCCGCGACGGCCAGAGGATGATTGACCATAAGACGCTCACAAGGCTCGACGCCTTCAAGGACTTCCTCGAGTCTCAGCCGGAGATCGCCAAGGTCAATGCCATCACGATGCTGGTCAAGAAGATCCATATGGCGCGTAAGGACGACCCCAAGGAGTATTTGATACCGACGAGCGCCAAGCTCCTGGCCCGCTACTTCAAGGGGATGGCGGACGCCGGAGACCCGGAGCTGTGGAAAATGATCTCGCCCGATTTCCGAGAGATCCGCATCGAGGCGAGGATGCGCGCCGTGGGAACCACCCAGGGCAACGCGATGGAAGAAACGATCCGGGAGTATTTGAAGGAAAAGATGAGCGATTACTTCGAGTACCGCCTGACCGGAAACGTCGTTTTGCTCGGAAAAATGGCCCGGGACCTCGTGCAGGAGCAGATGCGCAGCTTTGGATTCGCGTTTATTTCGATCTTTTTGCTGATTACGGTCATTTTCCGGTCGGTCCGGATGGCGCTTCTGGCCTCTATCCCGAACCTTTTTCCCATCGTGGCGGTGTACGGATTCATGGGCCTTGCGGGGATCGAGCTTTCGACCCCTACGGCGATGATCTCAAGCATCGTGCTCGGCTTCGTGGTGGACGCAGCGATCCAGTTTTTATACCGCTTCCGGCTGGAATTCGAGCACCACCGCCACTATCTCCAGGCTTTGCATCACACCTATCGCAGCATGGGCCAGTCGATTGTGGTTTCGACTTTGATTCTCGTGATGGGATTTGCCTCCAGCGCTTTTGCCAGTTTCAAACCCACGATGCATTTCGGATTGTTGACCAGCCTGACCATCTTCCTGGCCATGATCTGCTGCCTGCTGGTCCTGCCGGTGTTCCTGGTGATCCTCAAGCCCTTCGGGAAGCAGAGGCTTTTTGTTTGGAGCAATGCCGAGGAGGGTCCTGCCGGCGAAAAGGAGATCGAAGACGTCGTGGTCTAGCGACCCTGCCGCAGGGCGCTTGTTTTCGGCAGTTCCCTGAGAGGGTCTTCCCCGGGCAGAAGCAGGCCGAAATCCAAGATCATAAAATCCGCTTTCATTCCATTTTCCGACGGATCCATCACGATCTCGAGCCCCGTGACTTTCCCAAAGGGAGCGCGGTTCGGCAGTTTGAAACGGATTTTTGCCGGGTCGCTCGTGGGTTCGAGGAACAAATCGAAATCCCCGTTTCCCGAGCCGTCTTCGGTCGTGATTTTAAGCGTCAAATATTGCGGAATCTCGGTGCCCGAATAGACCATCCGGAACCAGCGGTTATTGAGCTCCCGGGGTTCGTCGAATTTCCACGAAAGAGACGCTTCCCGGTCGAGGCCGTCGTAGCTCACCCGCATCGAGCGGGTTCCGAGTTCCCGAATCAAAAGATTGTCGCTGTGGCTACGCGAAACCCCTTTTCCCGCCATCGCGAATTCCTGGAGAACCGTGATTTCATCCTTCAAACCTGAAGTGGCAAGCGGAGCTTCGAGGGTCTGATGTTTGGCCGTTTTGGCTTCATGATACTTTTGACGGAGATCTTCCTCCTGATTGACTTGGGGGAGCTGAGCATTCAAGAGTGCAGCAAACGACAAGAAGAAAAGGCAGTTCATAAAGATGAAGAATGGCGTGAACATGTTTTTTTCCATGAAGGGCCTCCGATCTGGTTAAGTAACAAAGCTACCTACTCAATCAAAAGGTATATGGATAATTAGGATATTACAAGGGGACGGGATATATTTTTTTTGCAGAAGCCCTGGATTTTAACTTCGCTTACGGATCAGGGCATCGGCTAGGCGGGGATTGTCGAGGGTGCTTTCGTAGTGGAAAACGGCACAGGCGCGGCCCTGGGCTTTCTCGCAGACCTCAAGCTGCTGGAGGAATGTTTCGGGCCGACGGACAAGCTCATAGGCGCCGATTCCGATATTGACGCGCTCAAGGGAGCCGGTATGTTTTTTCGCGTCGAGGATGTATTTGCCAAGTGTCGAGGTGTGAGACGAATAGCTCATCATTGTCACGAAATCCACGATGCCGCTTGTCAGCCACGAGGCCCAGTCCTGGAACGCTTCGTGGTAAGCCCGCGAATAGGACATGCAGCCTGTGGCGGAGACTTGGATGCCCGGGTGAAGCTTCCGGGAGGTCTGGGCAAGAAGTTCGAGGAGGCTTGTGACCTGGTCTCTCTTCCATTTTTTCCAGGAGGGACTGTCCTCTTCGACCTCCGTCAAACCCGTTGCTTCCTTGAACCGGGAGAGGTTGGCTTCCGTGTAACCGTAAGGGGGGTGCTGGTCCGGATAGCGGATGTAATCGAATTGAATTCCGTCGAGCGCCGGATAGGCCGTCAAAATTTCTCCGACGAGCGCCGTTAGGTCCTGCCGGATTCTCGGGTCTCCGGGCTCCAAAAAGTATTGGTTATCGATTTTGTAGTCTTCGATTTTTTTCTTCTCCCTGCGGTTCCTCGTCAAAATATCCGGCCCGTATTTTTTGAGAAGCGGGGCGTCGAGGTTCTTGCTGAGGCTGAGCAGATTCAGCCATGCGTGAACTTCGATGCCTTCGTCATGGGCGCGGCGGATCAAGAGAGCGAACGGGTCCTCTCCGACTTCCTTGAGGCAATCCTCGTAGGGCTTCGAGTCCCCGATTTTGGAAGGGAACCAGGCCTTGTTGGCCCGGTAGATTTGGAAGAAGAGCGTTTGGATACGCGCTTTCTTTGCGAAGCCGATCAGCTTGTCGATCGCCTCTCGGCTTGAAAGCACTTGCGGGTCCTGGAGCACCGTGATGAAAAGGCCTCTGCGCGGCTCCGCCGGTCCAGGCGAAGCCGGTGCTGCCGGCGTGGTCAGGAGAAACAGAAATAAAGTTGCCATCCAGGTAAAAAAGATCTTCATCGTAAAATAGGCCCTCCCTCATGCATCGGACAAAAACGGCATAACTTGATTTCCGGCGCCGGGACGAAGGGCCTCTTTTGCCCGCCTATTTTTTTGCGTATCTTTCCCTCAGTTGATCGATCGTCGGATGGTCCTCGTAGAATTCTCCCTGAGGTCCGAGAAATCCCTTTTCCGTTTTCCGGAGCGTCACCTGCGTAAAACTCCCGTTTCCGTTGGGGATATAAATCTCATAGACATCCCGGTTGAGTTCCTCTTCTTTAGACGGGTAAAGAGCAGGGCGAATAGGCGCCGTTGAGGCCACCGCAACGGGTTGTTGCATGACAGGTGCTGCTGCCATAACGGTTTGCGTTACGGGGGCCACAACCGTTGTGGTGGGGATGGGCGCCGGAAATGCCGTCACGGCCGGCGGTCCCACCACCGCATAACCGCCCGGTGCCGGTGCATAATAGGTGTATCCGTAATAGTAATACGGCGTGCCGTTTGCCACGACCATGGTATAGCCGGGCGGAAGGGCGGGGACGACAGCCCCCATCGGGGGTGTGACGACAGCATAGCCGGCCGGGGTGTACCGGTAAAACAAACCCTCGCAGTAAAGCAGCGCCAAACTTCCTGCCATGAGCGAGACATACCCCGGCGGCAGGCGGTGGGCGACATGAAAATCGTCGCCGTGAAAATCACCCCGTCCCGGACCGGGTCTGCCTCCGCCTCCTCCGCCGTGTTCTCTGGCAAAAGCCGGCGAGGACGGAAGCAGTAAAGTAGCGGTTAAAAGAAATAGGAAAATGAATTTTAATCTTTTAAACATCGCAGTGGCCCTCCGCTTGATGATGTTAAGGGTCATCCGTCTTAAAGACCGGATTCCATCCGTTGCGAGTTAGACGATGGGGGGGAGGGAAACGTGTCAGGAAAACGTTGGGGAAGTGGAGCCTTTTGGGTATAATTCAAAAGAGACGCTGAAAGGAAGGCTATCGGACAATGAAATGGTTGAATCTTGTGATCGGTGGAACGGTAGGAACCGTTGCCCGCTACGGCGCGGCGGGATTCGTCTACAAGCTTTTTGGCTCATCCTTTCCCTACGGAACGCTCGTGGTGAATCTGACCGGTTGCTTCCTGGTCGGCTTTCTTGCGGCTTTGTCGGAGGAAAAATTCCTATTGGGTCCCGAGGCCCGGATGCTTTGGATGGTCGGGTTTTGCGGCGCGTATACGACTTTTTCGACTTTCATGCTTGAAACCTCCCATCTCATGCGGGATGGGGAGATGATGCGGGCTTTCTGGAACGTGACCGCAAGCGTCGTGGTCGGCTTTCTTGCGCTTCGTGCCGGAGTTTATCTGGGGAAAGTTATTTAACGGGGATTTGAGGGAGGATTTCATGAAAATACCTGCGGATGGGAAGCTGCTGAGAATCTTCATCGGAGAGCAGGATAAGTGGCAGGGACTGCCGCTTTACGAAGCCATTGTCCTCGAGGCGAGAAAACAAAACCTGGCCGGCGCCACCGTGATCAAAGGCTGCATGGGGTTCGGCAGCAAAAGCCACATGCACACGTCAAAAATCCTTCGGCTTTCCGAAGATTTGCCCATGGTGGTCGAAATCGTGGATAGCGAAGAAAAAATCAGCCGCTTCCTGCTTCAACTGGACCCCATGGTGAAGGAAGGCCTCATCACGCTCGAAAAAGCGAACGTCATAACCTACCGGCCGAACGGATGATGGTCCGGCTTGCCAGGAAAGTTTTAAGTTTCCTTCTTCTTTTTCTTTTTGCCGCGGGACTCTGGCTGGCGTGGTACGCGCTTGATCTGAAAACACGCTTTCCGGATCTCGATCTGTCACGCTCGCAGATCGGCATTGCGTCCTGGTACAGCCGCGCCGACGAGCACATCAACGACCGAACCGCCAACGGCGAAGTTTTTGACGATCGAAGCATGACCTGCGCCACCTGGGACTACCCGTTCGGCGAGAAACTGCTCGTCATCAATGCGCTCAACGGCAGATGGGTGGTTTGCCGCGTCAACGACCGGGGTCCCGCAAAGCGGCTCGGACGGGAAATCGATCTGACGAAGTCGGCCTTTAAGAAAATTTCGGATCTCAAACGGGGACTCATCTACGTGATGATCGCTCCGGTCGCGAAAGCGGCCAAGTGACGAGTCGCGTTTGCTCCGAATATCTTTACCCGCCTTGCGGCGTCTGCTGATTTGCGGAAGCCGGCTGCAATGAAACCGTTGCCGGAAGTGTCAGCGGGGTGCCTGAGGATGCTATTGCGGTGAGCTTGGCCTGACGGGCCGACGTCGAGCTGTAACCGGTCATCGTGTGGCTCGTCGTGTTGATATCCGAGATCTCAATCGGTGGCTTGGTCGGGATCGTGATGGAGTATTTCCCGAATTTGTCCGGGTACGGATACTTTTTCCACGTAAATGTGACCGCAGACTGTGCTTGGCTGGCCTTGAAATCCCAGAGGCTTTCGCCGAAAAGCTGGAATTCTGTGACCGCGCTTCCGCCTTCATTGTTCCATTTGTCTTTGGTTTTGACCTTGATCCGGTAGTTCCCAGGTTTCAAGCCGGAGCCTTGCATGGCGACCGTGTTGTCCGACACGCCGCTCCCTTGGGAATAGATCCCCGCCTTCCACGGCGTGCTCTTGATCTGGCCTTGCGGGTTCTGATATTCCACAGAGCTTTTTCCCAGCGGGTCGTCGAGTTTAAAACTTGCCTGGAGAGCGTTCGGGCCGGTCTGGGTGATGCTGATCTGGGATGGGACCGGCGCTTTTTTGTCTGCAGGGCACGTGATGGTCATGGTGTTGGTCGAGGCGCTGGTGATCGACACAAAATCCTGGGTTGCGAGGATATTCTCTTTGCTGGCTGCAGGGGGGGTGACGGTCACCGTGAAGGTGTGCTCGTTGTCATCGTTAAAGGTCCCGGCTTTCGTGACTTTCCCTTGAGCATCCGTGGTGAGCGTGGCGATTGGTGTCTCTCCCTCCTTGATGACCACCGCCGCATTCTTGACCTTTTGCCCGGCCTGATTCCTGACGGCAATCGTCAAGGTGTAAGTGCGCGGCACAAGGGTGACCGGCACTCCGATAAACCGTCCGCAGGCGTTGACGGTGATCGTGGTGGTGGCGGTCCGGAAACCGTTTTTCGAGACGGTGAAAGTGTGGCTGCCGGGATTCAATCCCGATTCGATCGCCCACGAGCCGTTTGCGGCTGTCGTGACACTGACCGGAGCCCCTTGGGAATTTTTTCCGGACACAACGGCGCCTGCAATGGCGTGATCCGCGGACTCCATGACGAAGGCTTTGCGCGAGGGGATTTTGTCGACATTGATCACGGTTTCAGACAAGGATCCCTGCGCGTTGGGCGGAACTGCCAGTTCAGTTGAACCGTTCAGATAACAGGCGTTGGCCTGAGCCTCCAAAGTATAGGTGGTGCCGCGGTCCAGCACGATATCCTGGCTTACGCCGGCATCTCCCGAGCTGACCGGCAGCCGGAAGTCCATATCCGTGTTCTTCGTCAGGATCACCGTCGTATTGGGAATGGAGACATTGCCCGGTCCGGAAGAGCGAACCCGTATTTTGACCGTCGGAACCGGTACCCCTTGCAGGGTTGTGATGTTGTTCACAGACCCGACGG
The DNA here is from genome assembly GCA_041666865.1 of Candidatus Omnitrophota bacterium. GTDB lineage: Bacteria > Omnitrophota > Omnitrophia > Omnitrophales > Aquincolibacteriaceae > JBAYGD01. The sequence continues at coordinate 126,531 of JBAYGD010000004.1, forward strand.
CGTCCTGTGGATTGTTGGTTTCGTCGTTGTTGGTGAAAGTCCACGAACGGAGGTTGTAATAGTATTTGGTGTTGGGTTCGAGCCCCGCGAGTCTCAGCGTGTGGTTCGTCTCGAATTGGCGGGGGCCCTCGCGCGTGACCCAGCCCTGGGTGACCGCATCGCCGACCTTTTTTACGGCCATAATGTAATTCAGTGAAAGGTCCGGCGACGGAGAGAACATGACTTCGGTAGACGCAAGCTGATTGGTGGTCCAGGAAAAATCAACATAGTCGGGCCCGGCCACGGCGTTCGGATTGCTCAAGGTCAACGCATTGCAAGTGCTGGATTCGACCCGCTCCGGGCAGGCGCCGGCGGCCGTGGTGGCGGTCTTTTCTCCGCCCGGGACCATTTGGCCTGAGGGATCCACGCATTCGATCGTAAAGCGGTAGGCTTTCCCTTTTAGAAGGTTCGGAACGATCACGTTATGCGCGGTTTTAAAGGAGTTCTCAATGGTTGTCGACACGAGGGTGCCGCCGTCATAGGCCTTCACCGTTCCTTTAAGCGGTACCGAGGGGCTGGCCCAATTGACAGACACAGACGTGCATCCCGGATTTGCCCGGAGACCTTGCACCAAGGAATCCGACGGTTGCAGGGGGATTTCGATCTTGAAGGGATCGGCCGAGGTATCTTTGACCGCGGTGGTATAGGTGACGGTTTTTTCGACGGTGTCCAGAGGAATGGGCACGACCGAGACTTGGATGGTTGCCGTCAAGCCCTGCACCAGTCTGAATTCATACGCCACGTCCTGGACATCCACGACCAATTTATCGCCGGGGGCAATAAACGGGGTGATGTCGCGGAACGTCACCGTTTGCCGCTGATTCGTCTTGTCAAAATAAAGCGTGTACAGGCCGCTGCCTTTTCCTCCGGGAATGTAAACGCGGGCCGTGACACGCAACCGGACTCCTTCCAGTTTAAAATAGGGGTCTCCTTTGAGCGTCAAAGTCGGAGCGTCATAGAGAACGCTCAGCGCTTTTTCCGTATATTCCTTTAATTTTGCAAGCGCTTCGGAGTCCGAACAAAAAGTCGCGGCTTTGATCGCAAGCAGGGCTTTGGAGCGGACGCCCTCGGGAATCTTTCCCAGCACATCCGGCGCCAGATCTTCCACTTTGTATTTCGAAATTTCCACGGAGATCAGGTCCCTCTCGTTATGGTACGCATCCGTTTTGCCCAACGGAAGCGCGCTCTGGGTGGAAGTATTGACGCCGATATTGCTCACGGCGCTGGCAATGGTATCGCCGACCTTGGGAATCTTTGCGACCAGCTCCCAAAAATCGAGCGGCAAGTCAAACCACGGCAGATCGATCGGGCAGCCGCTGATCCCCACAAACCCCATCTGTAATTTATTGGGGAAAGAGATTCCGAAGGCGGATTGAAAAGTATTGTAACCTGCGGCGGCAGGCTCGGCCTTTACGCTGAAGGTAAAGTCCTGACCTGAACGTGCAGCCTCGGGATCGTAGCTGACGGTGATCTTGACCGGCATTTTGACCGTGATCGTTCCGTCGGAAATCAAGAATCCCAACTTGAAGCGGAATCCCGTCTGGATCAGCGGAAGCCACGGAGCCCAATGCGTTTCGGGAACGGGTTTTCCCTGAAAACTCCATTCGATGGGGCCGTAATCATGGCTCACTTCTGCGGCGAGGCAGAAGGAGCCGTTTGTGAGCAAAGCACTCAAAAGGAAAATAAGGAGAGATTGTTTTTTCATGGAGGGCCTCTTCTTTTCTGGATCTCAAGGGCAGCTAGGAGACGCCAGCCTGTCTCTTGAGGATTTTGGTTACATCAATCGGTCGTATTTGGAACCGAGCCGGTAGGAAATGACAGTGATCCGTTGCGTCTCGTAATTGACGCCGAGCACAAGCGAATAGCCGCGAAGCGAAGTGGATTTGAAAAGGGACATGCCGGCCTCTTTTCTTCCGTGGACCGGTTTGGCTCCAAGACGCGGGCTCGCGGGCCATTTCATCTTTTCATTCAGCTCCTTGTGAAGCTGGTCTGCCTCCGCTTCCGTAAGGAGCAGGCGGACCACATAAACAAGCTTGTTTTCTTCCACTTCGCCGTCAACGCGCGGCGGCTGTTCTCCGATATCCTCCACCAGTTTTGCATCTTTGAAAAGCCGTTTCAGGATCGGCCGCATTAATTGGTCGAGATCCTGAGAAACGGGGGTTTCTGGGATTTTGTTCTGGGCCGTAAAAAAGCCGGGATTATCCGAAATATCCGTCATTCCCTTTTGGGCGAACGTGCCGGAGGCCGCCGTGTTGGCAGCGAGACGCGTCGGCTCGAAGTCGGCAGAAGCAGAATCCCCATGGGAGGGGTGAACCTTGGAGGGTTGCTTGGAAGCCGTAGCCGTTTTTGCTTCCCCTTTTTTGTCTGAACATCCGACAGCCATCACTCCGGCGGACAAAAAAATTAAAAGAAACAGGCCGACTTTTGTTCCCCAGCATTTTTGAGAGGCCACGATTCCTCCTCGGAGAAGTATCTGTTTTTAGACCTTTTGGGGCACGGCCTGAAATTACGTAATTATACCTCTGCGGACAGGGACTGACCAACAAGTTTCAGGGGGCGGGCAGCTCGTGAAATGGATTCGCCGATTGCCAATCAATCATCTACGCTGTAGGATACAGCCCGATTGATCCGTAAAGGCCATGGGGGCTTGTGGATGAGAAAAATGGCTGGGTCGCAGTCCAATGAAGGTTTTCATCCGAGATCGCAAGGAAAAAGCGGCGGAACTTGAAGGAGTAGAGCCATGAGTCGAGTTCTTTTTATTTGTTTCGTGATTCTTTTGTCTCCGGGATGCGACCGGCAGCAGACATCTCATCCCCACGACGAGGGGCATCACGACGAGGAAGGGGTTGTGCACGTCAAGGAAGAGTCGCAGAGACTGATCGGCCTCGAGCTGATGAAGGCCGAGAAAAAGACGTTTGTCTCCGCGATCGAGGTGACCGGTGAAATCGCGAAGGAGACGGAAAATATGTCCCATATTGTTTCTCCCGAGCCGGGTTTTTTGAAGTCTTACCGGGCCAATCTCGGAGACACCGTGGAGAAGGGAACCCCGGTTTGCGAGGTGGAATCCAGGGCGGGCAAACTTCTGGAGATTACGTCCCCCGGGCACGGGATTGTTTTTGCCCAATACCTGAAACTGGGCGATGCCGTGGATGTTTTGACCTCGATTATGACTGTCGCCGATCCGGATCTCTTGCGGGCCAGTTTGAATGTTTATGAGAAAGACCTTGCGGGAATCAAACTGGGGCAGAAGGTTTTGATCGAGTCGGTCGCGTATCCTGAGAAGTCCTTTGACGGCAAGCTGGCCTATATTTCCCCCAGTGTCGACGATAAAACCAGAACGATCAAAATCCGGGTGGATGTGGGCAATAAAGAACACCTCCTCAAATTCGGGATGTTTGTGACGGGCCGTATCTTGGAGGAGTCCAAGGAACAGTATTATGTCGTTCCGACGCGAGCGATTCATTTCATGAACGGCAAGAGGGCGGTGTTTGTCAAAACCGGAGAAGATCAATTCCAGGCCCGTGAAGTGAAAGTCCAGGAGGAGACAAAAGAGGAGGCCGCCATCCGCGAGGGGCTGTGCGAGGGCGATTCCGTGGTAGTTCAGGAAAGTTTTTTATTGAAATCCGAACTCTTGAAATCGGAAATGGGCGCCGGGTGCGCGGAATAATCCAAAGAGGCTGATCATGATGGACCGGGTTCTCACCTTTGTGCTGCGGCAACGGTTTTTTGTCATCCTTGCCACCCTCCTTTTGATTGCGGGCGGCATTTTTTCGTGGTTTCAGCTGCCGATCGACGCATTCCCGGACGTTACGAACGTCCAGGTCATGATCTTGACCCGCGCGGAAGGTTTGGTCCCGACAGAGGTGGAGCGGCTCATCAGCGTTCCGATTGAACTGGAGATGAATGGCCTTCCAAGGATCCAAATGATCCGCTCGCTTTCAAAGACGGGCCTTTCGCAGGTCGTAGTGATTTTTGAAGATGCGGTGGATATCTATTTCGCACGGCAGCTGGTTTTGGAAAAATTATCGGCCGCTAAAGAGAAGCTGCCGCCGGGATTTGAGCCCGAGTTGGGTCCCATCAGCACCGGGTTAGGCGAAATTTACCAGTACACCCTCGAAAACAAAAACGCGGACATGATGGACCTTCGGACCGTCCAGGACTGGGTGGTCCGGCCCCAGCTCCGGTCGATTCCGGGCGTGACGGAGATCAACTCCTTCGGCGGCTTCGTCAAACAGTATCAGGTCATCGTTCGCCCCGAGCAATTGCTTAAATACGGTCTGACCCTCCAAGAGGTGTCCGAGACGCTGAGCCGTAACAATTCCACGGCCCCGGCCAACTATATCGTACAGGGCCAGGAGCAGATTATTGTGCGCGGCTCGGGACTCATCAAGGACCTGCCGGACATCGAAACGGCGACGGTCGCGACCTTTGAAGGCGTCCCTGTCTACGTGCGGGACATCGCTTCCGTTCAGATCGGCCATGAGATCCGGTGGGGCGCAGCGACAAGGGATGGTAAGGGTGAGACGGTTTGCGGGATGGTGATCATGCTCAAAAACGCCAACTCGAAGACCGTGGCCGACCTCGTCAAAACCAAAATCAAAAAGATTCAGGAGCGATTGCCGGAAGGCGTCCGGATCCATCCTTTCTATGACCGGACCGAACTGATCGAATCGTGCATTCATACGGTGACGAGGGCCCTCATGGAAGGGGGATTGCTCGTCATCATCGTCTTGTTTCTTTTTCTCGGCGATTTCCGCACGGCAAGCGTTGTGTGCCTGTCGTTGCCGTTGTCGGCTTTGATCACTTTTATCCTGATGCGCGGGATGGGGATTTCCGCGAACCTTATGTCGCTGGGCGGACTTGTCATCGCGATGGGGATGATCGTCGACGCGAGCATCGTCGTCGCCGAGAACATTTTCAGGCATCTGACCGAAAAAAAGGCCGGCTCGGCCCATGAAAAGGCCGCTTTGTGTCTTGCGTCCACGAAAGAAGTGGCCCGTCCGGTTTTGTTCGCCATCTTGATCACGATTATCACCAAAGTCCCATTGTTTGCGCTGCAAGCGGTCGAAGGAAAGATGTTCAAACCGCTCGCGTGGACCCTGATTTTCGCCATGGCGGGCTCTCTTGTCATTTCCCTGACCATTATTCCGGTCATCAGTTCTCTCTTTATCAAGGGAAGTTCCAAAGAGGAGGAGGGCGGCGTCATCCGATGGATCAAGAGATTCTACCTCCCCGCGCTGCGGGGGGCCATGAAGCACAGGAAAATGACCGTGATGCTTTCCGCAGGCGTCTTCGTGATTTCCTTATTCCTTTTTCGTTTTGTCGGGACTGAATTTTTGCCCTATCTGGATGAAGGCTCGATCGCGTTAAATGTGGTCAAATTTCCGACGATATCGCTGGACGCGTCCGTGAAGATCGGTGAAAAGATCGAAAAGCTCTTGCTCGAATTTCCCGAGGTGAGCACCGTGGTCACCAAAACGGGGCGGGCCGAAATCGCCGAAGATCCGATGGGCCCGGAGCAGAACGATCTTTTTATCATGTTGAAGCCGAAGAAGTACTGGAAGGCGAGGTCGAAAATGGAGCTCATCAACAGAATCGACGCGAAATTAAGCCTCATTCCCGGGATTAAGCTCAACTTTTCTCAGCCGATCGCGCTGCGCGTCAACGAGCTTATTTCGGGAATTAAGTCCGACGTGGCGGTGAAATTATTCGGGTTTGACCTTGAGCTCCTGGCGGAAAAGGGGGAAGAGATCGAGCATATCCTTTCGGGAATCAAAGGGGCCAAGGACGTGAAGGTTGAGCAAGTCTCGGGCTTCCTGCAGCTTGATACCGAGATCGACCGGATGGCGATTGCCCGGTACGGCATCAACGCGGGAGACGTCAACGATGTGATCGAGACCGCCATCGGCGGCAAGGCCGTTACGACCGTCTTCGAAAAGGACCGGCGCTTCAATTTGAGCCTGCGTTTTCCCGAAGAAAAAAGGGGCGACCGGAAAGCGATTGAAAATATTCTCATTCCGTCTCCGGGCGGGCAGAATATTCCGCTCGGCCAGCTGGCAAAAATCAAGCTCATCGAGGCGCCCAATCAGATCAGCCGCGAAGACGGTATGCGGCGCGTCGTGATCGAGTGCAATGTCCGGGGCAACGATATCGGAGGCTTTATCGCGGAGGCACAGGCGAAAATCAGGCCGGTCGAACAGTCTTTGCCGAGCGGTTACTTTGTGACATGGGGCGGACAATTCGAAAATCAACAGCGTGCCATGCGTTCCTTGATGGTGGTCGTGCCCATCGTGATCTTCACGATCTTTATATTGCTTTTCCTGACCTTCGGATCCCTCAAGCCCGCGCTCCTCGTAATCCTGAATCTGCCCTTTGCCTGGGTGGGCGGTATTTTGACGGTTTTTCTCTTTAAAATCACGTTAAGCGTTTCCGCGGCCGTGGGCTTTATTACCCTTTTCGGGATTGCGGTGGCGAACGGGACGATTCTTGTCTCTTTTTTTATCCAATTGCGCAAGGAAGGCGCAAGCCTCGAGGATGCGATCGTGAAAGGGTGCCAGATCAGGCTTCGCCCTCTGCTTCTCACCAGCATTACCGCAATCCTCGGACTCATTCCCGTTCTTTGGGCCAGCGGGCCCGGCGCGGAAATCCAAAAGCCGCTTGCGGCCGTCGTGATGGGGGGGCTTGTTTCATCCCTTTGCCTGACCCTCATCGTTTTGCCCGCGATTTACGGCTGGTTTGAGAAAGAAGAAGTGGAACTCTAGAGCTGCGTCGATTCGTCTAAAAGGAATGGCTATAGTGGCCCCGGAAAACTAGACCTGTCGATTGCATGTCAAGATGTCATTGGGTGTACGCAAGGTTAATGGCGATGAGGGTATCGCTTTTATATGTATTTCCTACTTTTGTTAAGAGCCGACTTGGTGGCTGTCGCCGTAGGGGCTGTGGAAGCCGGCGTAGGCATAGGCGCTGCGGGACCTACCGACTCAACGATATTTTCCGAACTTCCTGGCAGGACGTAGGACTCTACGGTAACTCTGTTATTCACTTTGATGAAAATCATTTGTTTTTTTAGCATTTGTTTGGAGCTAAAAGTCGTTTCAGTTCCGGTGCCGTCTTCTTTTAATTTGAAAGTCTTGGCGTTTGTATCCACTGCAGTAATTATCCCTTTGGATGGCGGCTTGAGAGCGTAAGCGTTCGTTCCAAGGCATACAACGGCAGCCAAAAGCATAACGAATAATCCGAGTTTTTTCATTGTCCTCCCTCCATGTCTGTGCTGGGTTGTATCCGGTTGTATCAAAATTAGCATCATTCTAGCATCGGCAAATCGTGATGTCTCATGCTGACTGCCTAATGCTGCTCATGGCCTTTTCCGGAACGGGGGCTAACGCATTGCCCTTGGCTCAGAATCTGGCCCGCAACAGCACAGGAAGGCGTGGCGAATTCCTCGCAAACATTTTTGCCAGCGTTGTAAACCAATCCGGACGTGCAGTGGAGAGGGTCTGTGATGACCTTTACGCAATGGTCGGCGCCGGAGTTCAAGTGAGAGCCCGAAGAGCAAGTAGGAACCTGTAAACGTTGGCATTGTTTTCTGCCTTGGTGGTATGTGTACCCACTGGGACAGCTGATGGTTGGTTCGATGGAAGACACGCAATTTCCTTTTCCCTGAAAAGAAAAGTAGCTCATGCCCTCCGGACAGATCACTGGCTGCCCCTCTAGCTTCTGGCACTTAGTCTCGCCAGAAGGCTGAGTGTAGCCGGCCTTGCAACTCGGGGGCTCCGCCCGCACACATTTGCTGCCATCGGCCTCCAAAGTAAAGCCGCTAGGACAGTGCGGCGTAGCGGCCCAAACCAGCCCGACCAAACTCAAAGTGAACATTGCCAACAGAAACCAACTCCGGGAAACTAACCGTTTAGAAATATTCATCTCCGCCTCCTTTTGTTCAAGATCCCTAATGTATCGAGTCAGATCATTCAGTTACGTCTTGAAGATAGTCCATTATACCCCTGTCGAAATGGACTGGCCACGAGAGCTTCAAAATCAGCAGAGCAGGACAGAACAAAAGCAGAAGCCCGCCTCGTTGCTCGGTCAAGCCCAAGTTTATCTTAAGAACGTCGGGAGGTCACAGGGAGGAGGTTTCGGGAGAGCAAAATTTGAGCCACGGTCCGGGCGATTTCTTTCATGGGCTCCCCGGGAAACTGGTGCACGCTATCGCTAAAGGAAGTTTCTTCTTTGCCGTCAAACATTCCGGTTAGGTCATAATCCATAAAGCCCTCTTGACGCAATTTCTCGTGGGTCTTTAACGCAATCGGATAAAGCACGGAGGAAGCCCGGATCCAATCCTCGCACAACACCCCGGTCCGGTCTTTTAAAATTATCCGAGCGGCTTCACTCACGGTTTTGACCGCGCAGTTGTAGGCAAGATTGGGCTGAAAAAAAAAGACAATCGGCACGTGATGACGATCCGACAAAGCCTTCATGGCGCGAAGGTTGGTTTCATAAAGCGGGGAAAACCGATCTTCCACCGGCCTCTCCGGCTCTACGGCATAATCGAGCTTTTGATCCCAAATCATGAGTTGCTTCGTAACTTGGGCTTTGCTTGTTTGTTGTGCCGGAGTTTCCTCACGGCTTTGAATCGATGGCGGCGCAGACGCCTCCTTTTTTTTCTTCCCGATCAACCCCTTCCAAGTCTTTCGAAGGCTCCGGCTCCATGCCTTTTCCATTCTGCGAAAATAATAACTGTAGGCCACGGAATGACTCATCAGAAATAATTTGAACTCGTCCATTTTCTCCTTGGCGCCATAATTGGGCCGCCGCCCTTCATAATCCTCGGGCGCATAATGCCCCGTATAAATATCATTCCATCCGTCATAGACCAGGATCAAATCCGGCTTAAGGAAAATAATTTTTCGAAGGGACTTCATCTCTTCCGAAGAGGTTCCCGCGGAGATTCCGGCATTGATCACCTGAACCTTTTTTGTGATCGGTAGCGTCTTGATATATTCGGAAAGATTCCATGTCCAGCTGGATTCAATGGCCTCTTCACCGTAAACCGTGGAACCGCCTAGCACGACCACTCGGAAGGTGTCCTTGGGCTTCACGGGAGAAAATTCCTCATTATGGAATCCAAGGGTGTTGATGATCCCAGGCTCGGGTTCGTGCCAGCCCCCGATTTCTGCAACCCGGAACCACCGCGTATGAAATTGCGAGGTTCCATACTGAAACCAATGGTAGACACGAAATCCGCCTTCAATGAGGCCGAGGAATAGGACAAGCGACAGGCAAGAGACGAATAGATTTTTAAGGAAGTTCATGGTGGCCCTGGTCAGCTCGAGTGATCCGTTTGCAGATATCCTTTTCATGATCAAAAAGGGGCTGTGACCATGACGATCACAACCCCTTGAGACCAACAAGAAAAAATCGGGGCGAGAGGATTTGAACCTCCGACCACACGCACCCCAAGCGTGTGCGCTATCCAGGCTGCGCTACGCCCCGACGAAGACAATCAAACGTTTCCTCGGGGTTCCGCCATACACGGTTGACTTTAGACCGTGTATGCGTCCCGATTAACGTTTGTCAATCTAGAAAGTATTTTCTATTAAGACCGACGAAGTCTAGCAAATTTTGAGGGGCTTGTCACTTTTTACATCGGAATGTCGATTTTGATTGCCGGAACCGCTAATTTTGGGGCGGTGAAGTAAGTCATTGACAGGAAGGGAACCGACGAATATTATGAGCATATGCTCATAACTCAAGGATTCTATGAGGCCTAAAAAAACAAGGTGGGTGAGCTGCAAGCCGGGGGACCGGTGCTTCCGGCCTCTGCATGTTCCCCTGAAGGATATCGTCGTCACCAAGATCACGTTGGATGAGCTCGAGGCCTTGCGGCTCTGTGACGGGATGCGCTTTGAACAAGGGGCCGCGGCGAAGAAGATGCGAGTTCATCGCGCGACCGTTTCGCGGATCCTTATCGCAGCTCGAAAAAAAGTTGCGGATGCGCTCGTCCATTATCACGGCATTAAAATCGAGGGCGGGTGTTTTGAGATCGCGAAAGAGAAAGTTTGACGGATCTCAATCTTAACTTTCAAAACTGTAATGTCCGGTCTAAAATGGGTCTTCAAACGATGAGAAAAATCATCTCTTTGGTCCTTGCATGGACTGTTCTGTCGGCGCAGCCCGTTTTCGCGCAAGAGGCCGTTGCCCCTCCGATAACGGAAGCTGGGACGCTGACCTTTCTTGATTGCTACAAAAAAGTTCTGGCCCATTACCCGGCCCTTAAGAAACGCTATGAACAGCTGGAACAGGCGAAGGCCGGCCGCAATATGGCCATCGCAGATCTTTTCCCTCACATCCAGGGCGTGGCTTCGATGACGACCACCAATGACCCTGTCGGCGTTTTCGGCATGCTCCTCCAGCAGAACAAATTCAGCCAGGGCGATTTTGAGCTCGATAAGCTCAATGACCCCAACCATCGCACGGATTATCGGCTCGGCTTGGAGGGAGAAATGCTGCTTTTTGATTCCTTCAATACGATCTCCAAGATCCGCTCGGCTCGAAGGGTGGTGAAGTCTGCGGATCTCGGGGCGGATTTTACGGAAATGGAGGCGGGGATCGTGGCGCTCGAGAGTTACCTGGGCATTTTGCTTACGAAAGAAGTGCTTGCGGTGACGGCCGCCATGAAGGAGCAAAGCGATCGGGATCTCAAACAGGCTGAGGACTTGAATCAGAAGGGCCTGATCTTGGGAGCGGATTTTTACGCCGCGAAGGTCATCGCGGCCGGAATCGAGCGCGAAAGGAACAGGGCTCAGGCGATGTTGAAAAGTTCCAGAATGATCATGAACATTCTCATGGGCGAGGATCTGGAATGGATGTGGGAACCGGCGGGGACATTGCCGGAGTACGCGCAAGACAAAGGGGAAATCCGCGCCTGGTTCGCGAAGGCCTCTCAGGAGCGTAAAGACCTTGCGGCCCTGGATCAAATGATCGATGCCCAGCGCATCGAGGCCCTTCGGCAGAAGACTTCTTTTCTCCCGAAGTTCTACGGTTTTGGGAGCCTGAATGAGCATAGCCACGATTGGCAAACGGGCGGTGAGGACTTTTCGGTTGGAATTAAGGGCAGCCTGGACCTTTTTGATCCGACTCTTCCCGGCCGTATCAAGGGTGCTCAACATCGTTATGAAGAATTGAAGGCGGATCGTCAGGCGCTCAGCGATGAGATCGCAAGAGGGCTTGCGGGTGAAATGACGCGGTTTGAAACCGTGATTTTAGACTTCCCTGTCTTGAAACAAGCTTCCAAGGACGCCGAGCAGGCGAGTGATCTTACCGCCAAACTCTATCAAGAGGGGCGCAAGTCGATTGCGGATCTGCTCGAGATGCGCCGTGCGGCTCTTACCACAAAGACGGAACTTGACCGGGTCCTTTTTAGCTTGGAAGTGGAGTATGCAAAACTGCTTTTTCTTTCCGGCCAGTTGGATGAAAACGGGATTCGTTTGGTGAATACCCGCTTGAAAGGAAGGGCTTCGTGAAAACGCATCATTCCGACCTGATCAGCGGCATTGTCAGCTACTTTGCGAAGTCGAAGATCACGCCGCTGATTATCGCCGCATCGTTTATTATCGGCCTCTTTGCGATTATGAATCTCCCGCGCGAGGAAGAACCCCAGATCTCTGTGCCGATGTTCGATATCTTTGTTTCCTATCCCGGCGCCGACTCCAAAGAGGTCGAGCAAAGAATCGTGAATCTCGGGGAAAGGAAGCTCTGGGAAATTCCGGGCGTGGAATACGTCTATTCCACGATCGAGCCCGAAGGCGCATTGATCATTATTCGGTTTAAAGTGGGGGAAGATGTCGAGAAAAGCCTGATCAAGCTTTACACGAAGGTTCATTCCAATCTCGATTTCCTGCCCTCGGATGCGACGCAGCCTCTCATCAAAGTCCGTTCGATCGACGATGTGCCCATCCTGACTCTCACGTTCCACAGTGAAAAGCAGGACCCGGTGGCGTTGCGCAAGACCGTGGCCAATCTCCAGAACATTGTGAATGCCATCCCGACGGTTTCGGAAACGCATATCACCGGCGGCCGTAAACGGCAATTTCAGGTCTTTTTCGATGAAGAGAAGTTAAAAGCACGGCTTTTGAACCCTCTTGAGATTGGGCAATTGATTCGCGCCGCGAATGTGAAACAAGGTGCCGGGCATTTGGAAAGCGACCCGGCGTTGGAATCGGTAGAGGCGAACTCCTTTTTTAAAACTAAATCGGATCTCGAGAATCTTGTGGTCGGAGTGAATGCCGGCAACATCGTGATCCTGAAAGACATCGCGCAAATCGTAGACGGCCCCGATCAGGAAGAGCGCTCGACGCAGATCCTCTTTGGGCCCGCTTCGAGGGACGAGAAAAAGGGGCCCTTCGATGCGGTGACGCTTGCCATTTCCAAGCGCAAAGGGTCGAATGCGGCCCATCTGTCGGAGGTGATCCTCCATGCGATCAAAGAAATGCCCGAGGAGGTGCTTCCCAAGGACGTCCGGATGACCGTGACGCGCGATTACGGCGAAACGGCCAAGGAGAAGTCCAATGAGCTTCTCTTCCATATGGGGATCGCGGTCTTCGGCGTCAGCCTTTTAATCGCCTGGGCGCTCGGCCGCCGGGAAGCTGGCGTTGTTGCGATCGCGATTCCGATGACTTTGGCGCTTACGCTTGCGACTTTTTATTTTCTGGGATTCACGCTGAACCGCATCACGCTTTTCGCGCTGATCTTTTCCATCGGGATTCTGGTGGACGATCCGATTGTGGACGTAGAAAACATTGTCCGTCACCTCCGGCTGCCCGAGAACAAGGGCAAGAACATCCTGGAGGTTACGATCGAGGCCGTGAACGAAGTCCGGAGTCCGCTGATCCTCGCGACGCTTACGGTGATTGCGGCGATTTTGCCTATGGCTTTTGTCAGGGGGCTTATGGGGCCTTATATGCGGCCCATCCCGATCGGTGCCAGCGCGGCCATGGTGTTCTCGATGTTTGTGGCGTTCGTGGCGACCCCGTGGGCAGCCTATCAGATCCTGGGGCGGGCGTTCGCTCAAGGCAAGCTCAAGATCCACCATGAAGGCGAAAAAGAGGATTTTCTGACGCACCTGTACCGCTCGTATATGAATCCTTTGATCCATGACCCGAAGATCCGGAGAATATTTCTCTGGGCGCTTGGCCTATTACTCTTTGCCGTGATGCTGCTGGTGCCGCTCAAGCTTGTCCGCATGAAAATGCTTCCCTTTGACAATAAAAACGAGTTCCAGGTGGTCCTCAATATGCCGGAAGGGACACCCAAGCCACGAACCCAGCAGGTCATCACGGAGATTGCGGATTATCTGGTGACCGTTCCGGAGGTGAAGGATATCGAAATGTATGTGGGGACCGCGGCTCCGTACAATTTTAACGGTTTGGTGCGCCACTATTTTTTGCGTTCGAAGCCGTATCAGGCGGATCTCCAGGTGAATTTGGCGGGGAAGCATGACCGGAAGCGGCAGAGTCATGACATTGCCAAGGCCGTTCGGCCGACGATTCATGAAATCGTTGGGAAATACGGCGGTCACGTGCAGGTGGCGGAGGTTCCGCCGGGACCGCCCGTGCTTTCGACCCTCGTCCTTGAGATTTACGGTCCGACGACGGAAGGGCAAAATGAGCTTGCCTCACGGATTGAAAAGATGCTTTCCGAAGATCGCGATATCACGGACATCGATACCTATGTTCAAACCGAAGAAAAACTGGCGAGTCTGAAAGTGAATACGCAAAAGGCTTCTCTCAATGGTATTCCGGTCACTCAAATTGCGGAGGCCATTACGACGGCGATCGCAGGAAAGGCTGTGGATCTCGCGCATCTTTCCGGGGAATATGAGCCGGTCGAGATCCTTGTGAGGCTGCCCGAGGGGAAACGGAAGACGCTGGATCCGGTACTCAATTTGACTCTTCTTTCCCGCTACGGGAATCCTATCCCGGTCAAAGACCTTGTCGATATCCAGGAGGGATTCAAGGACCGCGCGATCTACCATAAGAATCTTATGAGGGTCTCTTATGTGATTGCAGACGTCGGGGGCAAATTCGAGAGCCCGGCTTATGCGATTCTTCAGCTCAAGAAGAATGTCGCAAAAATGCCTGTGCCTGTGAATCAGGAAGGCCAGAAGTCGCTCGATCAGCTGTTTGACGGCCAGCCGCCGACGACAGATCGCTGGACTCTCAAGTGGGACGGTGAGTGGCAGATCACTTTTGAAGTGTTCCGCGACCTTGGGATCGCGTTTGCGTTCGTGCTCCTTCTCATCTATGTGCTCGTGGTGGGATGGTTTCAGTCGTTCAAAACGCCGTGGATCATCATGCTTCCGATCCCGCTCACTCTGATCGGTATCTTGCCGGCCCATTGGCTGGGAGGGGTGTTCTTTACCGCGACCTCGATGATCGGAATGATCGCGGGTGCGGGGATCGTGGTCCGCAATTCGATCATTCTGGTGGATTTCATCGAATTGAAACGTGCGGACGGCATGCCCCTTGAGGAAGCGGTGATCGAGGCCGGTGTCCAGCGGTTTCGGCCGATGCTTTTGACTGCTGCGGCCGTGGTCGTCGGGGCTTCGGTAATCCTGTTTGATCCGATCTTTCAGGGGTTGGCGGTGTCTTTGATGGCGGGGGAGATCGCTTCGACGATTCTTTCCCGCACGGCGGTGCCCGTTTTTTACTACATGATGGCTAAAAAGTCATAAAGGAGATTTGTTATGAGCACGGAAAAATGGATTCGCGTGATTGCCGGAAGTTTTATTTTGATCAGCATCGCGCTTGCGGTTTGGGTGAACAAGTGGTGGCTGCTCTGGGCCGCGTTTGTCGGCGTGAACCTCATCCAGTCCTCTTTCACGGGCTGGTGTCTGGCGGAGAAAATCCTGAAAAAGCTCGGCGTTTCTGAAGGCTGTTGCTCCCGTCCAAAGTAGATCAGGGAGGGCATTCGATGATTCTGAGACGGCTTTATCAGACCCTTCTCAAGTGCTTGCTCCGCTTTCCCTTCATCCTCCAGGTGGAGGGGGGCGCGTACGTCCGTTCAAAAGGTCCGGTGATTTTGGCCGGCAATCGCACGGGGTTTTTAGACCGAGCCGTCCTCTGGTCGGCATTCAACGGTCCGTTGCGTTTCATTGAGCTAAGGCGAGGGTTGGGGACTTCCTCTTTGGCTGTCGACCGTGCCCTCCGCCTTGCTGCTCAATCTCTGGAAGAGGGCATCTCCGTCTGCATTTTTCCTCAGGGCAGGCCGCGGCCTGATACCGGTATTTCCTTTCACCACGGGGTCGAAAAGTTGGAGCGGCAAGCCCGGCGTCCGGTGATTCCGTTTGCGATCCATAACCGAGGCCGAAGGATTACAGTTCAATTTGCCCGCCCCATCGATTCTGAAGGCCGCGAAAGCGGCGGGCTCCTTGCCGAAATCCATGAGCGTGTCCAATTCATGAAAGAGTCCCTTGAGCGCCGCGAGAAGCCAAGGCGCGAGCGGATCTTTCAGGAAAGCGTTCTTTCGCTCATGCTTTTCAAATCCGACTCGTACGGGTCGAGGCTCGCAACCTGTATTCAGTCGGGGGACGGATGGCGAGAGCTCAGCTACCTCGAGCTTTCAAAAAAATCCAGGGACTTGTCCGATTACATGATGGAGTGGGGTCTTGGGCGCACCGACAGGGTGTCGATGCTTTCGGAATCGACCCCGGAGTGGGGAGTGGCCTATTTCGCGACGATCCGCGCGGGAGGCGTCCTGGTTCCGCTCGATGTCAAATTGACCCCGGCGGAAATGGTGGCGATTCTTACGGACTCCGCGCCGCGTATCCTTTTTGTTTCCAGGGAATTCGGGGAGCGAGCGGTGGCCCTGAAAGCGCTTGTCCCTTCCATTGAGTCGATTATCTTACTGGGACCCGAGGATCCCGCCCTGGGACTGCCCTCGATGGACACCCTGCGTTCCTCGAGGCCCCTGCGGGGAAGGAACCGCGATATCGACGAGACGGCCCTTCTGATTTATACCTCCGGAACGACGGGCAATCCCAAAGGGGTCATGATCACATTCGGCAACCTGATTTTCCAGGTCAGGAACTTCAATGAAATTTTGAATTTGAACAAGAATGATATGTACCTGTCCATCCTGCCCCTGAATCATCTGTTCGAGCTCACGGGAGGATACATCGGCGTGCTTCACGCGGGCGGGAGCGTTTGCTACGCGACGAGTCTGCACCCTCAGGAGATTACTCGGACGATGCGTGAAAAGAAGGTCACCGGAATGATGACGGTTCCTTTGTTCTTGAAACTACTGAAGACGGGGATCGAAAAAGAGCTCCGGCGGAAAAGTCCTCTTGCACAAAAGCTTTTCCGCGCGCTGTTTCGTTTCGCCCGGTGGGTTCCCTGGCCTCAGGGGCGCAAGATTCTTTTTCTCTCGCTTCACCGGCAGTTCGGAGGGAGGCTGCGCGGCTTTATTTCCGGCGGAGCGCCGCTCGATTTGGAGGTCGGTGAATTTTTCGACCGGATCGGTATTCCCGTCTATCAGGGCTACGGGCTGACGGAAACCAGTCCCGTCGTTTCGGTGAATACGCCGCATCACAACCGCTTCGGTTCCGTCGGCAGGCCGCTGAGAGGTGCCTCGGTGGAGATCCTTAAAAAGGAAGGGGAGCCCCAAGGAGAGATCCTGACGCGCGGACCGCATATCATGAAAGGCTATTACAAGCGGCCGGACCTGACCGCGGAAGTTTTGGACGAGCACGGCTGGTTTCATACCGGAGATTTAGGACGGCTCGACCGGGACGGGTACCTTTACATCACGGGCCGGATTAAAAATATGATCGTTCTCGGCGGCGGGAAAAAAGTTCAGCCGGAAGAAGTCGAAGTCGTTTTGTCGCAGAGCCCGCTTTTCAAGGAAGTGTGTGTGGCAGGGATCCGGACGAAAGACACCGAAGAAGTGACGGCGGCCGTGGTCGTGACGGATGCCGCCAACGAACAGTACGCAGGACATGCCGGCGAATTGTTTGCCGCCGTCAAAAATGAAATCTCAAAACTTGTACGGAATCTCGCGCATTACAAACGCCCTTCTCAGATTTTTATCCACCCCGAAGAATTCCCAAAAACCGCTACCCGAAAGATCAAACGGCCGCTTGTGACTCAGTGGATACGAGCCCAAATGTTTCCACTTGAAATGTCGCACAGTATCAAGTGAGTCATTTTGTCACCATTTTTTAAATAATAAATTGAATGAGCGGTCGTTTTTCGATGATAAGCGGTAAGTTATTCAAATGATATAAGATGCGATATATAGAGCCTTGACAAAGTGGTAGAGTGTATGTACTTTATAAACAGATAAACAAATATTATGAAACATATCAAACTCTGTATCTCACTTTTGGTAATGGTCGGTTTGGTCCTGGCGACGTGTCCGTGCGCTGGGGCGCAAGAATGGAGTAAAACGCCGGAGGGGGGCTATCAGCCTGTAAAGCTTTATGTTCCCGAGGAGGATCCCGCGGCGCGTCCCCCCGAAGAAAATCTGACGGCCGAAGAAAAAGTGCAGATCATCAAAGCGTCGGAGCAGGCTATCCGCCAGGTCAACCGGGAAGACGGCATGGCTTTTGTGACCGAAAAAATGGAGAGGATGGCCAAAGTCGATTATACGACGAGCTCTTCGACCGAGGAAATGCGGATCGTGGAGTTTAGCGCCGACGGCAAGATGATCACGGGCGCAGAAAAAACATCTGAACAGGCGACGAACGGCATTGCGGAAAAGAGAATCATGGAAAATGCCGGAAAACCTGCAGGATCGGATTCCTCAAAAACGGGCGCGGCGGATCTTCTCGGCTTCCTGGCCATGCAAAACGACAATCCGCTGTCTTCCACGGCTTCGGATTCAGGAAAAATCAAAAGCATCATCCTTCACATGCAGTCCTCCGACCGGACGGCGGAGGAGAACCCTTCGGTTTCCGTCAATCCGCTGGTGGTCCAGGTCCTCGACTCCGTCAGTTTCAACGATCATGTCCGGGCCATTTACGAATTGTTGAACCCGCCCGACGACATCCATCCCTGGCTCAAGTGGCTGCTGTATTCGAGCCGGGTCACCGGGGATATGGTGACTTCCTACAATGCAACCCTCCAGAAGAGGGACCAGATCTACCGGAAGGCGTGCGAAAGTAACGGGAAGCTGACGATCATGTACAAAGGCAGGATTCTCGGCCATCCGATTTTAGCCTTGCCCGAGTGGGGCAACGGGGAGTATGCTCTCGTAGCGGTGCAAAGCGCCGTCTCATAAACGATGCAGCGTCTCCAATCTCACAAGCGATTTGTCCAAACGGGTGCCGGGCCATGGGTGTATGGCCTCCTGTGTTGTCTTGCTGCGCTTCTTTTGTTTTCCGCTTCCGGACATGCTGCCACCAAAGAAGAGACCCTCCTCAAATATGAGCAGGTCATCGCTAAAACCAATGAGCTGACCCTCTACGGGTACAACGTCAAGCGTACCGGATTCAAGCTCAAACAGATGACCGACTTTCTTCTGGCCAACGATTTCGATTCGGCCGGCCGTCTCCTGGATGAAATTTCCTCGGATTACGAAGCGGTCGAGGCCAAGGGGCCCGAGTCGCTGCGCCGGGAGAGCCAGCTTGCGTGGCTGCAGATTTTCGGGGATTTGATTCAGCAGCTGGCCCTTTTTTTGGTCATGGCCTTCGTTTTGCTCCGGCTGACTTCTCTGCGGCGGTTTTTGGGCCGAAAGAAAATGCCCTGGCGCGTGACTTGGCGCACCGCGCTTTTCTTTTCGGCCGTTTCGCTGATGTCCGGCCTGCTGAATTTCTTGAGGTTCAGCGAATCGTCCTGGGCCTTCCTCGATTTGCAGGTCCTGTTTTCCGCAATCGCCGGCATGCTGGGCGGAGCGGTCCCTGCCGCCGTGGTGGGACTGACCGGCATTGTCTTTCGCTTGCTCCTCGAACCGGCCTGGACGCCCTATCACGGGCTGCCGGCCTTCGCGGCGGCGATCGGGTGGATCCTGTTTCGCGGGGTTCCGGCGCGGCCTTATCCGATTCAATGGGCCTTTGCGGCGGGCCTTGCGGTCGGACTGACCCACGGCCTTTTTGTTTATCTCCCCATGCTCGGGCATTTGCCGGTTTACGCGTTTGCGTTCGCGGTTTTTTTTCTGACTGCGGCAGAGGCGCTCGTTTTTACGGCTTTTTTTCTCCTCCTCCAGCTGATCTACCGCGAAGACAAGGGCAAGGAGACAGAGCGGGAATTGCTCCGGACCCAGCTTCAGTTTTTGCGGGCCCAGATCAATCCCCATTTTCTTTTCAACGCCTTTAATTCGGTTGCGGCGATCTGCGGCGAAGAAGGGGCCATACGAGCGCGCCGCCTGATCATCCAGATCGCCCAAATGTTCCGGCTCATTACGAAAAGCGAAAGCGACTACGTGCCTCTTCAGGAAGAACTGGATTATATCGATACCTATCTGGAAATCGAGAAGGTACGCTTCTCAGACCGCCTGGTGGTCGAAAAAGACGTCCGGCTTTCCGGAGAGGAACTGAAAATGCTGATTCCGGTGCTGGTCCTCCAACCCGTAGTGGAAAACGCGATCAAGCACGGGCTGTCGAAAAAAGAAGAAGGCGGCAAGCTGACGATACGGGCATCGGGCGCCGGCGAGAGGATCCTGATCGAGATCGCCGATACCGGCGTGGGGATGCGCCCCGAGAGGGCTAAACTCCTTTTTAGCGGCGAGTCCGGGGCAGGGGCCGCCTCGAACGACGCCGAGCACACCGGGATCGGACTGCGCAATATCCGCGCGCGGTTGTTGAAGCTTTTCGGGGAGCGTTTTGACATTCAAGTCGAAAGCCGGCCGCAGGAAGGCACCTGTGTGCGGATTTATTTTCCGAGGAAAGGATAAAATGATTCGGGCATATATCGTGGAGGACGAACTGCTGGCCCGCAATGAGCTCAAGCGCCTTCTCCGGGATGAGGCGGATTTTACGGTGGCCGGTGAAGCCGTCGACGGAGGCCGGGCCTTGGAGGAAATCGAGCGCCTCCGGCCGGAAGTTGTCTTTCTCGACATCCATATCCCCAAGGTGAGCGGCATCGAAGTCGCGGCCGAGCTCGTGAACAAGGCCTGGAGCCCGAGAATCATTTTCGTGACGGCTTTTGACCGCTACGCCATTCAGGCCTTCGAGGTCAACGCGATCGACTACATCCTGAAGCCCTACGACCAGGAACGCCTCCACCGGGCCTGTGAAAAGCTCCGCAAGTGGTTTCGCGACAATCCCGACGTCCGGGCCCCCATCGAAGGCCTGATGAACTTTTTGTCCCAGCAGAAAACCGGAAGCCTCATCGGGTATCCGCGCTCCGGCAACGACCGTATTTTTATCCATCTCGAGGACGCGGTCTATTTTCATATTTCCGAGGACGAGGTGACCGTTTTTTTGAGGGACGGTCAGGAGCTTGTGGTCAGCGGGACGCTGAAATCCTTGATGGACAAGCTGGACCCCTCCCAGTACCGGCAGAGTCACCGGTCCTACCTTGTCAATCTGGCCATGGTGGAGAAGCTCTCGCCGCTTTTCGGCGGGAACTTTGAAATCGTCATGAAGGATCCCGCCCGGAGCCGGGTGCCGCTTTCCCGGCGCTACGCCAAAAAGTTCCGCGAAAATTGACGGCGGCCGCTTCCGGCCTTAGCCCTTCATTTTGCCTCTTTTTTAGCCGACAATTATAGAATCAAACGTATCCTTAAGGGAGGAGCGGTGTTGACCACTCTAGAGCAGATCGGTACGCCTGCGGGCGTTTCGCACGATCCGGTCACCGGCGAAATGCGCGAGGAACTCAAGCGACAGGCCGACCTCGAGCTTGGCGAGCGCACGGTGCTTGGGTCTTACGTCTACATCGGAATGATCTTTTCGTTTATCCTCGCCACACCCTTTGAGCAGGATTTTCCGAAATTGACCCTCGCCTACATCATCCTGGTCGGGGTCCTGAGCATCTTGCGGCTCGTCCTCACGCTTGACCGCAGAAGACTTTATGCTGCGTATCCCAAGGCGTGGCGATGGACTTTGATGACGCTCATTTTGACATTTGGAGCGGCCCAGGGATTTTTGTGCGGGTTTACCTTTCAGCAATATGGGGTTTCGAATGTCTCCTTGGCTTCTATGCTGATCACGGTAGGCATCGCGGGGGGAGCGATCGCTTCGTACCGCTCTCACGTGAGGCTTCTGCGCTGTCATCTGATTCTTTTGTTTTTGCCCGCCCTGGTGACGATGCTGTTCCTGAAAACGGGGCCGTCTTTGGCCCTCGCCTTCCTGGTCGTCCAGGTCTATTACGGCCTGCGGCATCAGGGGAACATGCTGCATAAGGTTTACTGGAAAGGGATCGTCGACAACATGCTTCTCGAGTTGCGTCAGCGGGAACTCGAGGCCGCGCGCAACGCGGCCGAATCGGCCAACCGCGCCAAAAGCGAATTCCTGGCCGGGCTCAGTCACGAAATCCGAACGCCGATGAATGCGATCCTCGGCATGGCCGACGTCCTATGGAACGAAAACCTCACCGACTCCCTTCGCAATCAGGTCGGGATCATCCGCCGCGCGGGGCAGGTTTTGCTCAACCTCATTAACGACATCCTGGATCTGTCGAAGATCGAGGCAGGGCGGCTCGAGCTCGAGCAGGTCGAATTTGATTTCAAAGAGCTGGTGCAGAAGACGGCCGAAATGATGGCCTCGAGCGCCAAGACCAAGGGGCTCGAGATCTCGTGCTCCGTGGAGGAGGGGATTCCTTCCATCCTGGGGGACCCCTACCGGCTGCGCCAGATCCTCACCAACTTATTGTCCAACGCTATCAAATTTACCGAGAAGGGTGCGATCCGCATTTGGGCCGGGAGGATGGCCTCGGAAGGCCCCTTGCTGAAGCTCCAGTGTGATATCGCCGATACCGGCATCGGGATAGCAAAAGAGAAGCTCCTGGCCATCTTCGAAAGTTTTACACAGGCCGATTCGTCGACGACCCGGAAATACGGGGGCACCGGGCTCGGACTGACGATTGCGCAGCGGCTGGCCCAGATGATGGGCGGCCGTATTGAGGTGCGAAGCGAGGTCGGAGAGGGCAGCGTGTTTTCGCTCGCGATCACCGCCCCGGCTGCCGCTGTGCGCAAAAGCATGGACACGGAAAAATCCGCGCAAGACTTGCGCGAAGCCGTCCGGTGCAGCCGGCCGCTCAAGATCCTTTTGGTGGAGGATAACGAGGAAAATCAGATGGTGGTACGAGCCTATCTCGAGGGTACGCCGTTTCAGCTGGACATCGCCGGGAACGGCGCCGAGGGACTCGAGAAATTCAAGAGCAAGCTCTATGACCTTACGATTATGGACATCCGCATGCCGGTGATGGACGGGTATGAAGCCATCAGGGAAATGCGCAAATACGAGAGTTTGCAACGGGGCGGGCAGTCCGGCCCGGTTCCGATTCTTGCCCTCACGGCTTCGGTTTTCAAGGAAGATTATCAAAAGATTACAGCGGCCGGATTTTCGGTTTGCCTCATGAAGCCGATCCTTCGCGACGGCCTTCTGGAGGCGATCCTCCGGCACGCTAAACCCTAAAGACGAGAGGATCTTCAAGGATGGCTTCTCATCCGAAAGAGCATGTTTTTGCTTTGAGCCCCGAGATGCGTGCGGAGCTCCAGCGTCAGGCGGATCTTGAGCTGGGCAAACGCGGTGTTTTGGGCTCGATCGTCTACGTGGGGGCGTTGATCGCCTTCGTTTTGGCGACTTCCTTCGAAACGGACCACCCGCGCCTGACTCTTTATTACGGGATCTTGATTGCGGCGGCGAGCCTTGTGCGCATGATCCTGACGCTCGTGCGCGAAAAAGTTTATCTCTCCTCTGCGCATCTGTGGAAGTGTTGTCTGGTTTCCGCGATCCTTTTTTTGGGCGTCCTCCAGGGTTTCTTCTGCGCGTGGACCTTCTACGTGTACGGGGTTTCCGTCAACTCGCTTTTTGCGATGCTGATTACCGTCGGAATTTCCGGCGGGGCCATCACGTCCATGAGGACTCATCCGGTCCTTTTACGGATTCATCTGTCGCTGCTCATGCTGCCTTCGCTTGCCGTGGCTCTCGCGCTAAGGAGCGGCCCGGGCTATGCGCTCGTTTTCCTCGGGATCCAGACGTGGTTTTTTCTCATTCTCCAGGGCAACACCCAGACGAAAGTTTACTGGGACGGGATTACCGACAATATGCTCCTGAAGATCCGGCAAAAAGAGCTCGAATCGGCCCGTGAGGCGGCCGAATCTGCCAACCGGGCCAAAAGCGAGTTTCTGGCCAGCCTGAGCCATGAAATCCGGACTCCGATGAATGCCATCCTGGGGATGGCCGATGTTCTTTGGAACCTGTCGCTCGAGGAAGCCCCCAAGAACTATGTCGGGATCATCCGCCGCGCGGGAAAGGCCCTGCTGAGTCTCATCAACGACATCTTGGATTTGTCCAAGATCGAAGCCGGCCGGCTTGTCCTCGAACAGGTCCCTTTTGACTTTCGGGAGCTTGTCACGAAGACCGCGGAGATGATGGCGCCCGGCGCCCGGGAAAAAGGCCTCGATCTTACCTGTTCGGTCGAAGAGGGGATTCCCCAGATTGTCGGAGATCCCTTCCGGCTTCGGCAGATTCTGACGAATCTGATTTCGAACGCGATCAAATTCACGGAAGCCGGGGAAGTCCGGGTCCGTGCTGCGAAGGTTTCGCACGACGCGACCCATGCCGTTTTGCGCTGCGACGTGGAAGACACGGGGATCGGGGTCGCCCGGGAAAAACTCGAGGCCATCTTCGAAAGCTTCACCCAGGCTGATTCGTCGACGACCCGCAAATACGGAGGGACCGGACTCGGCCTGACGATCGCCCAGCGCCTGGCCCAGAAAATGGAGGGGGTGATCCAGGTCCAAAGCGACATCGGCCACGGAAGCACGTTTTCGCTCGTCTTCAAGGCGGCCGTCGCGTTCGGGACGCTCGGCGCCGCTTCGCCGGAGACGGACTCGGGATCCGTTGCGGAAAGAACCAAAAATACAAGGCCGATGAAAATTTTGCTTGTCGAGGACAACGAGGAGAACCGCCAGGTCATCCGTTCGTATCTTGCAGGGACTCCGTTTGAGCTCGAAACAGCCGTAAACGGCACAGAGGGTGTTGCCCAGTTCAAAAACCGCCGTCCGGATTTGATTTTGATGGATATCCGGATGCCGGTGATGGATGGCTACGAAGCCACCCGCCGGATACGGCAGTGGGAAAAAGACCACGCCGCGAAAGAAGCCGAACCGGTGCCGATCCTTGCTCTCACCGCCTCGGTGTTTCAGAGCGAATCGGAAAAAATTCTCGAAGCCGGCTGCACGGCCCATCTCATGAAGCCGATTCTCCGGGACCAGCTTTTGGAGGCCATTCTTTGCTATGCCAAATCCTAACGAGGGCCCCAAGGGGAACGGAAGAATTCTGGTCGTTGACGACGAACAGTGGAATCTCGAACTGATGAAGGTCCTGTTGGCCGGTCGGGGCTACGAGGTGACAACTGCTTCGAGCGCGCAATCGGCCCTTGAATGGCTGGAGCGCTCCGGGGGGGCGGACCTGATCCTGACTGACGCGCTGATGCCCGGCATGGACGGATTCGAGCTTTGCCGGCGCCTTCGCAAGGACAAGCGCTTTCAATCGATTCCGATCATTCTTGTCACGGCCCTGCAGGAAACCTCGAGCCGGGTCGAAGGGCTCGAGGCCGGGGCCTCGGATTTTCTATCGAAACCGGTGGACGCCGCCGAGCTCGGGGCGAGGATCCGGGCCCATTTGAGGATCAAGACCCTTCTCGACGAGATCGAGTCGTGGAACCATGTGCTCGAGCAAAGGGTTGAGGAGCGGACCCGCACCATCGTCGAGAAGAAACGCGAGCTCGACGCATCCTACTTTCTGACGATCGAAGCGCTGATCATGGCTCTCGACGCGCGCGAACGTGAAACGGGAAACCATTCCTTGCGGGTGGCGTTTTACGCGACGGAGATTGCACGCAAGGCGGGCATCCGCGGCCGCGAGCTCGAGGAGATCGCCATGGGCGCGCTGCTCCATGACATCGGCAAGATCGGAATTCCCGACGAGGTGCTGCTCAAGGCGGGAGCGCTCTCCGCGGAGGAGTGGATCAAGATGCGGCAACATCCGCAAATCGGGTGGAACATCATCAAGGACATCGAATTCTTCGGCAAGGGGCGCGACCTCGTGCTCCAGCACCAGGAGTGCTACGACGGCAACGGATATCCTCAGAAACTGAAGGGAGAAGACATCCAGGCCGGTGCGCGACTTTTTGCCGTGGTCGACGCTCTCGACGTCCTGATGTCAGAGCGCGCTTATAAAAGACCCATGAGCTATGAGGCGGCGCGCGAACAGATTCGGATCAGTTCGGGGACGCACTTTGATCCCAAGGCCGTCGAGCTCTTTATGGGGATTCCGGCCGAGCGGTGGATGCAGCTGCGCGCGAGAGTCGCGCGCGGCAGCTTTAAGTCGCTCATCCTCGAGATCCGGACGGCGAACCAGGGCGAGGGAAAGGA
>JBAYGD010000005.1:0-129751 GCA_041666865.1 Candidatus Omnitrophota bacterium
CATCCGCCCCGACGCCCCGATCCTGATCATGACCACCGAGATCTACCGCAACTCCCTGTTTGACGACTCCAAGCGTATCCGCCAGATGAGCTGGATCATCTTTGACGAGATCCACTACCTCGACGACCCGGAGCGCGGCACCGTCTGGGAAGAAGCCATCCTGTTTACGCCCGCAAACGCACGGATCCTCGCCCTCAGCGCAACGGTTCCCAATGTCGACCAAATCGCCGCGTGGATCCGCTCCATTCACGGGCATCATCCCCTGACCGTCGTGCTCTCCGAGCACCGGCCCGTCCCCCTGCATTTTTCGTTTCAATGCCAGGGACGGCTATGCGCCAACATGCGCGAGCTGCTCCGCGACGGCTATCTGAACCGGGACGACTGGCGCTCGTCTGCGCGTGAAAGGCGGCGGGGCCTGAAGACCATGCGCGCCAAGCCCAACCGCCTCGACCATCTCATCGAGCACCTCCTCGAAAAGAACAGGCTACCGGCCATCCACTTTGTCTTCGGAAGGCGACAAACGGAAACCCTTGCCTGGGAGGCCGTGCGTTTCAACTTCCTCGAACCCACGGAGCGCACGCAGGCGCTCGCCTTGTATGACGACTTGCTCGACCGCTACGGCATCACGGCCGAACGGTCGGCCCAAGACCTGAGGGCCCTCGTGGAGCACGGGATCGCTTACCACCACGCGGGAATGCTTCCGACACTGAAGGAAACCGTCGAACAGCTCTTTACGAGCAAGCTGATCAAGCTGATCTTCACCACGGAAACGTTCGCTCTGGGCATCAATATGCCCGCGCGAAGCGTGGTGTTCAATGACTTGACGAAGTACTACGGCGCGGGAGGGTTTCGTAATCTGACGACCCGGGATTTTTACCAAATGGCGGGGCGTGCGGGAAGGCGCGGCATGGACGACGAGGGATTCGTTTACAGCCGAATCCACCCCAACGACATCACGTGGTCGGAGGTCCAGCGGGTCCTTCACGGGAAACCTGAACCCATCCGCAGCCAGTTCAATACCGCTTATGCGACGCTTCTCAATCTCAGCCGGGACCTCGGGCCAAAGCTCTTCGACGTCTACCCCCGGTCGTTTTATTATTTTCAGTATCAGGGAAGCAAGCGCGAAAAGGGGCTGGAACTCATGCACCAAAAGCTGGCCCTTCTCGAAGATCTGAATTATGTGACTCGGGACGGACTGACCGCCAAGGGGGAATTTGCCTCGTCGCTATTCGGCTACGAATTGATCATGACGGAGATGCACGCCGCCGGAGTTCTCGACGAAATCCGTCCGGCCCCGCTCGCCGCTCTGCTCTCCAGCTTCGTGTTCGAGCCGCGCAAGGGCCACCAGGCGCCGGTGAGGGTAAAACCCGAGCACGAAAAATTACGCAAGCTCGCCGAACACCACCTGGACCGGATCTACCGCAAGGAGCTCAAGTTCCGGATCCCCTGCCGGAGGATGCTGCCGCACTTTCACATCGCCAGAGCCGTCGAGTCCTGGGTCCACGGCGAACCGTTCCACCAGCTGTTCCGTCACACTCAGATCGATGAAGGCGAGCTCATTCGTTACTTCCGGATGGTCATTCAACTGCTCCGGGAACTGACCCATTCGCAGCACGCCCCCGCTTCGCTCAAGGAAAACGCCCGCGAAGCGCAGGTCCGGATGAATCGCGATGTCGTGGATGCGGAGAAGCAGTTACGGGTTTAAGGCCGCCAGCCCTTCGCAATAACGGCGGCTTTTGGGGGTCCGCCACTGGCTCGGGAAATCGCGGCACTGGCGGGGTTTTGCGGGATGGATCCGGCATCCTTCGCCGGTCAAAAAAATGCAGGCCTCGTCTTCCAATTTCCTCAACACAAGCTTTTGACGGTCTTGAAGTTCGCAGTACTCGTTGACAAACGCAAATTCGTCGAGCCCCATCCATCCGGCCATCGCCGCGGCCTCCCCGGAGCCCAGATAAACAAACCCCTCCTGGCGGCAGCAGGCGTGACATTGCCGGCAGGTAAACCCCAGGATCTTTTCTTTAGCGGCTTCCGCCATCGTGTCGGTCACGACTTCACCGGAGGGCAAACCATCTGGCAGCTAAGGCGGTCCTTCTCGGCGGGACCAGCGATCAGCTCGACCAATTTCAGCGCAAAGACCATGGCTACCCCAGGTCCGCGTCCCGTCACGACCGTCCCGTCGACCACGACGCTGTCCGCCCGGTAGCGGCTTGCGGAAAACTCGCCTTCCAGACCCGGATAGCTGGTCAGTTCGAGTCCGTCCGCGATGCCTGCGTCTCTCAAGACAAGCGGCGCCGCGCAAATCGCCGCCACCCATTTTCCGCCATCTCTCATTTTCCGGACCAGCCCCAGCACCCGGTTGTCTTTGCGCAAATGGTCCGTTCCCGGCTGTCCCCCGGGAAGGACCAACGCATCGTAATCAGCTTTCAGGGCGTCCTCCAGCGTGAGATCGGCCACAACGGAAAGGCCGTGAGCGCCCGCGACCGTCTTGGCGTCAAGGCTCGCCGTTTCCACCCGAAAGCCTGCGCGGCGCAAAACGTCAATCACCGTCACGGCCTCGATTTCTTCAAAACCACCGGCAAGAGGAACGAGAATTTTCTTCATGTTCAACCTCCCGAAAGATGACTTATGATTTTGGGCTCCGGAAGAGGCACGATGAACCGGACTCCCTTTTCGATCAGGGCCCCATTCTTACCGATGATTTCCCGGGCAAAATTCCAGGCGAAAATAATGACATAGGCAGGCGGATGCCGTTCGAGATGAGCGCTCGGCACGATGGGAATCCTTGCCCCGGGGACCAGGTGATTTTGCTTCAGCGGATTGTCGTCGACGATATAGTCGATCTGGTCCGCCGAGAGCCCGCAATAATTGATAATCGTCGTCGCCTTCGCCGCGGCGCCGTAGCCGGCGATCGTCTGGCGCTTGGCGCGGATATCCCGGACAAACTCGTTGAGTTTCATTTTCACGCCGAGGACCTTTTGGGCAAAAATCGCATAGGGGGCGTCGTTGAGATAGCCGAATTCCGTCTCTTTGCGCAGATACTCCGTCACCACCGGCCGGACCTCCCGGAATGCTCCCCGCTTCTGGGCAAAAACCCGCAGCGACCCGCCGTGGGAAGCCACCTCCTGAATGTCGAAAATTTCGAAGCCAAACCGGTTCAGAACATATTGGAGCGGATGGATGGCGATATAGGAGAGGTGCTCGTGATAAATCATGTCAAAAAGCAGCCCTTCGAGCATCGTCAAAAGATAAGGAAACTCGAGAACCAGCATGCCGTTGTCGTCGAGAAGCACTCCAACGTTCCGGCACACCGAGGCGATGTCGTCGATATGGGCAAAAACGTTGTTGGCGCTGATCGCATCAGCATGGCCGTACGTTTCGACGATCTCGTCGACGCAATGGCGGTCGAAATAGCGGTTGATCGTCTTGAGGCCTTTGCGGTTCGCCTCTTCGCTCAGATTTTTCGCCGGATCGACCCCGACCGCGCACATGCCCTCCTTCGTGTAACAGGACAGCAGGAGCCCATCGTTACTGCCGATATCGACCGCCAGTGCGTTGGTCTTGCGCGAGGCACTTAGACGCTCGCGGACCGAGGCTGCGTACTGCGCGAAATGCTGCTTGAAAGTCTGCGTCGTGGAGCTGACGTACAGGTAGTGCGCGAACAAAAGATCGGGCGGAACGACGTGGGTCAGCTGGACGAGGCCGCAGCGCGGACAGCGCGTCAAGCGCAGGGGCCACTTAAATTCCTCGGTCCGCGGCTTATCGCTCGGAACGAGCGAATTGGCCAGCGGGGAAAGCCCGAGGTCCAGAAAAGCAGGCGGCAGCGGCGAATCGCAATAACGGCAATGCTTTTTGATGTAGAAAGTATCTTCCATGTCGAATTTCCTTATGTTAACACTGGCACAAATCCCGCTCGGGAGTTCCCCTCGTCTGTAATTACGGGGGAGTATGAATGGCGGTCACTTTGCCGTGACGGATGACGATATCCGCGCCCGAAGCCATCGGGATCTCGCCTGCCAGTACGCGCATGATGACGTCCGCGACAAAATCGGGGCTTTGCTGTTTCTTGGCGTCTTCGGCCCCGAAGAGATCGGCGCGCATCCGGGTGTTCATCCCTCCCGGGCAGACCGTCCAGCAGCGAATACCGCTTTCGGAATTTTCTTTGGCAATCGCCTGCGACAGCGCGATCACACCGAACTTGCTCGCCGAATAAGCCGGCAGCCGGGGAACCGCACGCTGGCCGGCCATAGAGGAGACGTTAAGAATCGTTCCGCCTTTTTGTCGCCTCATCAGGGGAAGGACGTACTTGCAGACCAGAAAGGCGCTCACGAGATTTCCGTCCAGAATCTTGCGGAATTCCTTGAGGGCCAAATCTTCCGTCCTCCGCAGCGGCCCCCCGTAGCCGGCGGCGTTCACGGCCAGATCGATACGCCCGGCCGCCCGAAAAACCCCTTGCACGAACTTCTTGACCGAGGACTCCTCCGTCACGTCCAGTTCATAGAGGGAAAAAAGAGCCCCCTTCGGCAAGTCGCCGAAGGCCTCTTTCCAGTATTTCCGGGTCCGGCTCACTCCGAACACACGGTCACCGTTGTCAAGAAACCGTTTGGCGAGGCTCAAGCCAAGTCCGCGGCTCGCTCCCGTCAGAATGACCACCTGCCCCATGCTCAAGTCTCCCGTCAGGCCTTCTGCAGTTGGGGATTAAGATACCCGGCAATCACTTCGTACGCAATGGTATCTTGCTCGTATTTGCCGCTCTCACGTTCCCGCGTGGTCAAAGCAAGAAAAACCGAATCCTCGGTGAACTTTTGGGCGTGAGCGATAAAAGGCGGCGTATCGACCAGGTCTCCGGGTTTGACGGAGAGGATCTGACGCTTTTCGGGATGACGGACGTCCAAGCAGTGTGTTTCGTAGGCGCCGCTCACCAGATACATGAACTGATGGTCTTTTTTGTGGTAGTGATTCGCCCGCACACTCCCCTTCTTCGAGGTCACGAGGGCCACGTGCCCGATCGTCCCTTCGAAAATATTAAAAATATCGCCGCGCGTATCCGTAAATGCCGATTCGATGTGCTTGAGGGTTTCCATGCCGTCGCTCCTTGGAAAAGCTTCGCGTTAAAGGGCCCTGGTCCGGAACCATTCAATGGTCCGGGCCAACCCCTGTTTGAGACCGTAACGGGGTTCGAAGCCCGTCACACGTTTCAGTTTTGAAATGTCCGGGCAGCGCCGCTTCGGGTCAGAACTCGCGTAAACCGCGTGCGGGGGGTCGATATTCACGATGGCCACCTTGAAAGGCATCGATTCGGCCACGCGCTTGGCAAGCTCCCGGACCGAAATCTCCGGCGCGGGATTTCCGATATTGAAGGCCTCGCCGCTCGCCTCGGAAAAAAGGACCCTGAAAATTCCTTCCACCTGGTCGTTGATGTAGCAAAAGGAGCGGGTATTGTGCCCGGCCCCGTGGATCGGGAGGGGCTCTTTTCTGAGCGCGTGCTCGATGAAATTTGGGAGCACGCGGTAGTCGTCGGGGCGGATGCCGGGGCCGTACACGTTGAACGGCCGGATGATCTTGACGGGGACCCCGTAGACGCGCCAGAAGGCCTGGCACATCGTCTCTCCGAAGCGTTTGGATTCGTCGTAGCAGGAGCGCGGCCCGCTCACGGAAACGTTCCCGTTGTATTCTTCCGGAGTCGGCACATGAGCATTGTCCGGATCGCCGTACACTTCGCTCGAGCTCATAAAAGCGAACCCCGACACCTCTTTTTGCCGGGCCATCTCGAGCATGTTCCTCGTTCCGATCGTCCCGACGTCCATCGTCTCGATCGGGTATTTCGTGTAGTACACCGGCGAGGAGATCCCCGCGGCGTGGATGATGTAGTCGATGCTTTGATCCGCCGAAAAAGGCTCGATGACGTCGTGGCGCTTGAAGACCAGGTGTTCGTCGGAAATGATCTTCTGCTCGTAGCCGGTCACGAAATTATCGAGAAGCAAACCTTTCACGGGCCGATCAAGAAGGCCCTCCTGATTGAGGTACTTGAGGAGAAGAACCAAATAACGCCCGAGAAACCCAAAGGCCCCCGTAATCAAAAAGGTCTTCCCGGAAAAAGATGCGTAATGGTCCTTGAGGCTGGCGGCCAGCGCGCGGATATCTTCGCGGATGACCTTCGAAGTCACCAACTCGTGGGCGCCTCCCCTGGCGACTTCGGCAGGAGTGTCAATCGCCTCGAGAGCGCTTGCGAGGACCTCCCCGGAAAAGGGGCCCGCCTCCTCTTGGGTCAATCCGTCCGTAATGTAGGACTTGATCAGCTGCTGATAGCCCGCGTTGCCTTTCTTTCCGGCAACGGAACGGAGCTTTCCGATGACCCCCTCCGGGATCCGAATCGAAATCAGCTTATTCTCCTCGCGCTCATGGCTGACCGGGCGACTCTTCCTTTCCGGCGCAACGCTCCGGGAGGTCTTCTTTTTGATTCCTGCGGCGGCTTTAGACATGAATGTTTCCCCTTTTCCATAGATTTGTATATACACAATTCAAAGCTGCGCTATTTTTGTATATACAGCTCTATTTTGTCAAGCAAAAAATTAGGGGCCCCTAGTACCTAGTAGCTGGCGGAATCGAGCCGGACCTTACCGCGAAAGGTGCGGTACATGAGGCAACTGTAAAGCGCCACCAGAGGAAGACCGGCCGCCGCCACCCAGAGCATCGTCGAAAGCGTCGTGAGCGAGGAGGACGCGTTCATAAGGGTCAAGCTGAACTGCGGCGCGGACCGGGAATAGACGAGGTAGGGAAAGAGCCCCGCCCCGAAGAGGGCCATCAGGAGCAAAATCACCGCCGCCGAGGACAAAAAGGCACGCCCGTAAAGGCCCGCTCGGGTCTCTCGGAAAATATTGCCGGTCGCGTAGACCGCCAGCGCCGGAAGCAGCCAAAGCACCGGATTCGCCCGAAGAGGGGCCGTCATGTTCGGAACGAACAAAACGGTCGAAACGGAAGTCATGGCAAAGCAGACGCAAAAAAAGACGAGCGAGCGCGTCACCCAGGTCGTCGCGCGCCGATGCAGGAGCCCTTCGGTTTTGACCGCCGCGTAAAGGGCGCCGTGCAGCATGAAAACCGAGAGCGCCGTGACCCCCGTCAAGAGGCTGTAGGGATTCAGCAGGGAGATAAAACTCCCCGTAAACTCCCCTTGACGGTCAAGGGGGATCCCGCGAGCAAGATTACCCGCCGCGACCCCCAAGAGAACGCAGGCGAGAATGCTCGAAGCGCTGAAGACAAAATCCCAGAGACCTCGCCACCGGGGCATGGCCAACTTGCTCCGGAATTCAATCGCGGCCGCGCGCAGGATCAGGGCAAAAAGAAAAAGCATGAAGGCCGGGTAGAACGCTGAAAAAACGGTGGCGTAGGCCTCCGGAAAAGCCGCAAAGAGGGCTCCTCCGCCCGCGACGAGCCACACCTCGTTGGCATCCCAAACCGGACCGATGACATTCAAAAGCCGACGGCGCTCTTCATCGCCCTTCGCAAAAAGATGCAGGGATCCGATGCCGAAATCAAAGCCTTCGAGGATCGCGTACCCGGTCAAGAGCACGCCGACCAGTCCGAACCAGATCACGTGCGGATCAAAAATGGAATTCATGGCTTAAGCTCCGGCCCGTGTTTGATTTTTTCGATCAGCAAAAAAACATAGAGCCCGAAAAGCACCAGATAAATCGAAAGGAACATGACGAGCGAAGCGGCAATTTCGCGTGCGCTCACGGTCCTGGAGATTCCATCGGCCGTTTTCAGCAGCCCGTAGACGATCCAGGGCTGGCGCCCGATCTCCGCCGTCATCCAGCCGACCTGATTGGCGATTTGCGGCCCGAGAAAACTGACGGCAAAGAGGCCCAGGAGCCATCTCTGGCTGAAAAGGAATCCGCGCCACCAGGCAAAAAGCCCGAACAGGCTCAGGCCGATCAAGGCCATGCCGATCATAATCATCAGGTGATACGTCTGGAAAACGATATTCACGGGAGGCCACTCGGTCTTCGGAAAAGCCGCGAGTCCGGGCAGTTTTTTCGTAAAATCACCTGAGACAAGTAAGCTCAAGCCTCCCGGCACCCCGGCGCCGTAGCGCACAGTACCGGCCGCTGGGTCCACCCAGCCGAAGAGGTAGAGCGTCCCGGGCGCATGGGCCTCAAAATGGCCCTCAAAAGCGGCCAGTTTAACCGGCTGATGCTTGCTCACCCCCACCGCGCTTGCATGACCGGTCGCCAGCTGCCCGAGAGAGCTCAGGGCGGCAAGCACCAGGGCGATTTTCATGCAGGACTTCGAAAATGCCTCGTGCTGTTTGCGAAGGAGGTAATAGGCGCCGACGCTCAAAACCAGAAAAGCCCCGGCGGCGTAGCATCCCATGAGCACATGGCTGACCCGCTCGACGGCCGATGGGTTCAGCACCATTTCCCAGAAATTCGTGATCTGCGCCCGCGTCTTGGCCCCTTCGGTCAGGATAAAGTAGCCCGCCGGGGTCTGCATCCAGGAATTCGCGACCACGATCCACACGGCGCTCAAAGCGGATCCGAGGGCGACCATGACGGTCGAAAAAAAATGCATTTTGGGGCCGACGCGGTCCCATCCGAAAACCAGGATTCCAAGGAAAGACGACTCGAGGAAAAACGCGAAGATTCCTTCGATGGCCAGAGGGCTGCCAAAAACGTCTCCGACGAAACGCGAATAGGTCGCCCAATTTGTGCCGAATTCGAATTCCATGACGATGCCGGTCGCGGTCCCCAAGGCAAAGGTCAGGGCGAAGATGCCCGTCCAAAACCGGGTCATCCGGGAGTAGAGCGGGTTGCGGGTCTTGAGGTATAGGCCTTCCATCACGGCCATGAGAAGACCGAGGCCGATCGTGACCGGCGGGTAGATATAATGGAAGCCGATGGTCACCGCAAACTGGATTCTCGCTAACAGTGCCGGATCCATGGATAGTTACCTTCGAGATTTCTCGCCCATTGGGGTTTCGGCTCGAAATGACACCCTAGAAATTTACCGTGTCACTTTGAAGCTCTTCAGCTCGCGGATGTACTGCGCCCGCTCAAAGGCCGAAGGATCCGGGCAATTGATCTGGCTCATGCTCCCGCGCATCTGGGTCACCGACTCGTACTCGTGATCCTCCATCCAGCGGGCAATCCCCTTCTCGAGGATCCCGATCTGCTCGATCCCCTTCGAGAGGATCACCGAGCAGAGCATCGTCACCGACGCGCCGACCATGATCATCTTGATCGCGTCTTCGGCTCGATGGATCCCGCCGGTCGCGGCGAGATTCGCCCGGACCCTTCCCGACAAAATCGAAATCCATCTCAAGGGCAGCCTCATCGAGCGGTAGGTGCTCAGCTGCAGATCGCTTCGCACTTCGAGGGCCTCGAGGTCCAGGTCCGGCTGATAGAAGCGGTTGAAGAGGACCAGTCCGTCCGCGCCCGCCTGGTCGAGCTGCTTGGCCACGTTGGCCAGATTGCTGAAGTACGGGCTGAGCTTGACCGCCACGGGAATCCTCACGGCGGATTTCACGCCCTTGAGGATTTCGAGGTAGTTGTGCTCGACCGCCTGCGAAGTCAAATCAGGGTCCGTCGGGATGTAATAAATGTTGAGCTCCAGCGCGTCGGCCCCGGCCTGTTCGATCTTTTTGGCGTAGTTCGTCCATCCCCCGCCCGTCGTTCCGTTCAGGCTCGCGATGACGGGGATGCCGAGGGCCGCCTTGGCCTTGCGAATATGCTCCAGGTATTCCTCCGGCCCGACGCGGTATTCGGCCGC
Source organism: Candidatus Omnitrophota bacterium (assembly GCA_041666865.1). GTDB lineage: Bacteria > Omnitrophota > Omnitrophia > Omnitrophales > Aquincolibacteriaceae > JBAYGD01. Next base: position 9,766 of record JBAYGD010000005.1, read on the forward strand.
TTCCGGAAAAAAGGAGAGGGCCTCGGCAAAACTGTCGGTGTTTTCGGACAGGTGGTGCTGCAGCTCGACCGATTCGGCGACGATCTGCTCTTCGAAAAGCGAGTGCATCACGATCGCGGAGGCGCCGGCATCTTCCATTTTCCGGATGGTCGACACCTCTTCCGACAAAGGTGATGCGGAGGGCACAAGCGGCGTGCGGAGTTTCAGTCCCAGGTAGGTCGTCGTCAGGTCCATCTTATACTCCTCCCACGTTCGTCGTTGATAAAGCGGGGTTAGCCTCGGCCTTCGCCCCGAAGTTCAGTCCGTTGGCCAGGAAATCATAAAGCTTCCAGCGCATATCGGCATCCTCCTGAGCTTGCTTGAAAAGCACTTTGGCCTCTTCCGGACGGCTCTTCGTCAGCATCTTGAAGCGGTTCTCCATGAGCAGGTATTCTTCCACCTTTTTTTTCGGCGCCTTGCTGTCGAGCTGAAAGGGGTTGAGTCCCTCGCCCAAGCGGTCCGGATTAAAGCGGTAAAGCAGCCATTGTCCGCAATCGACCGCTGCCTTTTGGTTTTGCATGCCGGTCGTCATATTGATCCCGTGCGCTACGCAATGCGAATAGGCGATAATGAGCGAAGGCCCTTCATAGGCCTCGGCCTCGAGCATCACCTTGAGGGTATGTTCGTCACGCGCCCCCATCGCAACTTTGGCCACGTACACATTCCCGTAGGTCATGGCCATCAACCCGAGGTCCTTTTTGCCCGACTGCTTCCCGGCAGCGGCAAACTTGGCAACGGCGCCCCGGGGGGTCGCCTTCGACATCTGCCCTCCCGTATTGGAATAGACCTCCGTGTCCAGAACGAGAACGTTCACGTTACGGCCGCACGCCAGAACATGGTCAAGTCCGCCGTAGCCGATATCGTAGGCCCAGCCGTCTCCTCCGATGATCCAAACGCTTTTCTTGACGAGCATATCGGCAATCGACTCGAGCTGGCGGGCCTCGGGGGATTTCAATCCCGCGAGCTTCCCCTTGAGCGTGGCAACGCGCTGACGCTGGTCATAGATATCCGCTTCAGACCGCTGCCGTGCCGTGACAATCTCCGTCACAAGAGGCTCGCCGATTTCCGGGGCCAATTTCTTCAGAAGCTCCTGAGCGAACTCCGTCTGCTTGTCGATCGAAACCCGGTAGCCAAGGCCGAACTCCGCATTGTCTTCGAAAAGCGAGTTGCACCAGGCGGGACCCCGGCCGTCCGCATTTTTCGACCACGGCGTCAGCGGCAGGTTTCCCCCGTAAATGGAAGAACAGCCCGTCGCGTTGGCCACGACCATCCGGTCCCCGAAAAGCTGGCTCACGAGTTTCAGGTAAGGCGTTTCTCCGCAGCCCGCACAAGCGCTTGAGAACTCGAAGAGGGGCTGCTGGACCTGTTGCTGCCGGATGCTTTCGACCTTAAGGGTGCGGCGGTCAACCTCCGGAAGACCCAGGAAAAATTCCCAATTCTTCCGCTCCTGCTCGCGAAGGGGCGGCTGGGGTTTCATATTGATGGCCTTGAGCTTGACCTCGGTTTTGTTTTTGGCCGGGCAGATATCCACGCAAACGCCGCATCCGGTGCAATCCTCGGGCGCCACTTGAATCGAGAACTTCAGGCCCTTCCACTGGGGGTCCCGGGCCTCCGACGAACGGAACGTCGCAGGGGCTCCGTCTAGCCGCGCGGGCTCATAAGCCTTCAGGCGAAGAGTAGCGTGCGGACAAACCACCGCACACTTGCCGCATTGGATACAAACGGCCGGATCCCAAACCGGAATCTCGAGCGCAATGTTCCTCTTCTCCCAGGTGCACGTTCCGGTCGGATAGGTCCCGTCATCGGGAAGCGCACTCACCGGAAGCTCGTCCCCCCGGCCGGAGTTGATTTTTCCGAGGACGTTTCGGACGAAATCCGGGGCCTCCTCAGGCATCGGCTTCTTGAGTTCCAGCGTACTCGTGACCGTTGCCGGGACAGACACCTCATGGAGGTGGGACAGCGTATGATCCACGGCCTTCAGGTTCATGTTGACGATCTCTTCGCCCTTGTTGCCGTAAGTCTTGACGATCGACTTCTTGATCTGCTTGATCGCCTCTTCCTTAGGGAGAACACCCGAAATGGCAAAAAAGCAGACTTGCATCACGGTGTTGATCCGCTGGCGCATCCCGGAGTCCCTGGCAACCTGATAGGCGTCGATGACGTAGAACTTGATTTTTTTATCGATGATCTGACGCTGAAAAACCCTCGGAAGCTCGTCCCAAATCCGGTCCACGGCGGAGGCCGTGTTGAGAAGGAACGTCCCGCCTTCCATCAAGACCTCGAGCATCTGCTCGTAGCGCTCGAGGAAAACCGGCTGATGACAGCCCACAAAATGGGCGCGGCTCACGAGGTAGGTCGAACGAATGTACCGGGACCCGAAGCGCAAGTGGGATATCGTGACCGCCCCGGCCTTCTTCGAATCATAGACGAAATAGCCCTGGGCATAGTTGTCCGTATTCTCTCCGATGATCTTGATCGAATTTTTGTTCGCGCCCACCGTTCCGTCGGAGCCAAGACCGTAAAAAACGGCGCGAATCACTTTGGGGTCCTCGGTCGAGAACGCCGGATCATAAGGAAGACTCGTATGGGTCACATCGTCGTCGATCCCGATCGTAAAATGGTTTTTGGGGTTGGGCTTTTTTAATTCATCGAAAACACCCTTGACCATCGCCGGAGTAAACTCCTTCGAGGACAATCCATAACGCCCCCCGACCACGCGTGGCATCGCCTTGAACGGGAAAGAGGCTTCACCACTGGCCTCCTGAAGGGCGACGAGGCAGTCCAGGTAAAGCGGCTCTCCCAAGCTTCCGGGTTCCTTCGTCCGGTCCAGGACTCCCAGAGTGCGGACCGTCGACGGAAGGGCAGAAATAAAACGCTTAATGTCGAAAGGCCGGTAGAGCCGGACCTTCAAAAGCCCCACCTTCTCGCCCTGCGCCGTCAGATAATCGACGGCTTCATGGGCCGCTTCGGCGCCCGAACCCATCATCACGATGACGCGCTCGGCCTGGGGATGTCCGTGGTAATCAAAAAGCCGGTAAGCGCGGCCCGACAGTTTCGCAAATTTGTCCATCGCATTTTGGACGGCGTCCGGCGTGGCCGTGTAATAGCGGTTCACCGTCTCGCGCGCCTGGAAATAAACATCCGGGTTCTGAGCCGTTCCCCGCAAAACCGGACGGTCCGGCGTGAGAGCCCGAGCGCGGTGCTTGAAAATAAGCGCATCGTCGATCATCGCACAAAGGGTCTCCTGCGGAATGACTTCGATTTTGGCCACTTCATGCGAAGTCCGGAACCCGTCGAAAAAGTGGAGAAAGGGAACGCGGGTTTCCAGCGTCGCGGCGTGAGCGACGAGCGCCAGATCCATGCTCTCCTGGACCGAACACGAACAGAGCATGGCATACCCGGTCGAACGCACCGACATCACGTCGCTGTGATCGCCAAAAATCGAAAGGCCCTGGCAAGCGAGGGATCGCGCGGCGATATGGAAAACCGACGGCGTCAGTTCGCCGGCGATTTTGTACATATTGGGAATCATGAGCAGAAGTCCCTGCGATGCCGTAAAGGTCGTGGTCAGAGCACCCGTCTGGAGCGCCCCGTGGACTGCCCCGGCAGCGCCGCCTTCGCTTTGCAGCTCGACGACCGAGGGAACAGTCCCCCAGAGGTTGGGCTTCTTTTCGGCAGCCCACGCATCGGCCCACTCCCCCATCGGCGACGAGGGCGTGATCGGATAAATCGCGATCACCTCGCTCGCGCGGTAGGCGACATAGGCTACGGCTTCATTTCCATCCATTGCGCAAAAAGTTTTCCCCATGAAAGTCTCAGCTCCTTATGATTAGTCCCTGCCTCACTTCAAACATGAGAGTCCGCCGCCCTGAACTGCTTGGGAAGGATGATAAGCGGAATTATGATTTCAAAACTAGCCGCGCGTCAAGAACGGCGGCGCCTTTTCCGTGATCATAAACCAAAAGAGGATTGATATCAATCTCTTGTACGTCCGGCAAATCGCACGAAAGCTGGGACAGCCTTTCAATGCACTCGATGATTATTTTCGTGTCCGCGGGCGCCTGGCCCCGGACCCCTTTGAGGATCGGATACGACCGTATGCTGCCGACCATGCGTTTGACGCTCAGCTCGCGCACCGGCGCGAGGCGAAAGGTCACGTCCTTGAAGACCTCCACATAGGTTCCTCCCAGTCCGAACATGATGACGGGCCCGAATTGAGGGTCGCGGTTCATGCCCAAAATAACCTCGCGGCCTTTTTGTCCCATGACCTGGATAAAGAGGCCTTCGATCTGGTCCTGCAATTTCCGCTCCTTCAAGGCAGCCATGATGTCGCGGTACCCCGCCTTCACTTCCTCTTTCGTCGCAAGATTGAGTTTCACCCCGCCGACGTCGAACTTGTGCACGATTTTCTGGGAAATGATCTTCATCGCCACCGGGAATCCGATCTCGGACGCGATCTTCGCAGCCTCCGCTTCAGAGGTTGCAAACCCGCAGGGAGGCACGGGAAATCCATAGGCCTTGAGAACCTCCATCGACTGCGCAACGTTCAGGAGACGCTGCTTGGACTTCCGTGCGGTTTCGATCAAGGCTTCCGCCTTGGCCGTTTCCACCGAAAATTTTTTGACTCCCGTTCGCGGCCGGTCAATCCAAACCTGATGGCGTGACATCGCGCTCAGGGTGCGCGCCGCAGCGCCCGGGAACGGATAAACAGGAATTTCGTTCTGCTCGAGGATTTTCGTCCCCTTGGAAACATCCGCGCTGCCCATAAAACAAGCGATCATGGTCTTGTCGGTCTTCTTCTTCATCTCGACGATCACTTCGGCCGTGGCTTCGATTTCGGTCATCGCTTGCGGCGTCAAAATGACCAGCACGCTATCGACGTTGGGTTCCGCCAGCACGTGCGTGAGAGCGCTCTCGTAGCGGTCGTGCTGGGCGTCGCCGATGACGTCGATCGGATTGGAAAAGTTGGAGGTCGGAGGCAGCACCTTCTTGAGCTCCTCCGTCGTCTTTTCCCCGATTTCGGCGATCTCGAGTCCGCATTTCACGCAGGCGTCGGTCGCCATGATCCCCGGGCCTCCGGCGTTGGTGATGATGGCCACGCGGTTCGATTTCGGAAGCGGCGAATGGGCGAAGGCCATCGCGTAGTCGAACATCTCCTCCACCGAGTCCACGCGAATCACTCCCGACTGCATAAAGATCGCATCATAGACTTCGTCAGAGCCCATCAAAGAGCCGGTGTGCGACTTGGCCGCCTTGGCTCCCTGGGCCGTGCGTCCGGATTTGATGGCAAGAATCGGCTTCTTGATTTCCCCGGTAATTTCCCGGGCCATTTCGATAAAGCCTTGCCCGTCGACGATATCTTCGATGTACATGAGAATCACGTTGGTCTGGGTGTCATCCTTCAGGTACCTCAAGAGGTCCACCTCGTTCAAGTCGGCCTTATTGCCGAAGCTGACGAATTTCGAGAATCCGATGTTCTCACCCTGCGCATAATCGAGAATCGCGGCGCACAGCGCTCCGCTTTGCGAAACAAAGGCAATCTTGCCGGCAGACGGCATGCAGGGGGCAAAACTCGCGTTGAGCAGGATCTTCGGGTCGGTATTGATCAGGCCGAGACAGTTAGGGCCCATGACGCGGATCCCCGCGTCGCGTGCAATGCGGATGACCTGTTCCTCCAGGCGCTTGCCGTCTTCCCCGACTTCACGGAAACCGGCTGAAATCACGATGACGGATTTTACGCCCTTCTCGACGCACTCCTGCATGGCCTCGGGAACCGAGGCACTCGGAAGAATGATGACGCCCAGATCCACGGGGCCCGGAATCTTCAAAACCGAAGGATAACTTTGGAGGCCCTGGATCACGTCCACCTTGGGATTGACGGGATAAACCGAACCCGTAAACTTAGAGCTGACGAGGTTCGAAAGCACGGCGCTGCCCACGGCCTCCTTGCGCCGCGAAGCCCCGATAACGGCCACCGAAGCGGGCTCGAACAAAGCTTTGAGATTCAGGACGACCTCTTCATTGACAATCGCATTCTTTCCCATGGTGAGTCTCCGATTTCGTGTTATGAGTCAGATTTCTCCGTCACTGCGTTAGTTTCATTTCCCTGCACAACTTTAGAGGCCGATTCGACCCAGCGGCTGAAAAGCTCGAGATCGCTGGCGCCTGACGGATCCGAAAGGACGCGCTTCTCTAAATCAGCCCGCCCCGAAGTCGCAAGCCGCGCTGCAATCGCCCCGAGGTCGGGCTTCAAGGTCACCTTGGGTAGCTGCCCCTCGAACGTCACGGGAAAAACGAGACGGCCGTCCTCCCCGGCAAACGCTTTCATTTGCGCCGGATTTTCCGCAAGCCATGAGGAAAAATCACGGTCGATTTTGCAATCCGCACGTCCGGAAAAGCGACCCGCCAAATCAAGCGTCGCTTCCGCATCAAGCTCCACCGTTTCGGTCACGACCCTTAGGCCCTCGAACGCGAGAACCCCGTCGCGGACCCGGAACGGCTGTTCGAAAGGTTCGAACAAAGTATCCGGCTTTTCGAACTTTGTGCGAAGATTTTCCGGCACCTTCTTTTCGAGCCCGGCGATCAGATCCGGAAACATGGACAACTTCGCCAGAACGTTCTTGAGCAAACTCAAATTGACGATCACTCCGTCCTTGAGGGCCAAACGCCCCTGCCCGGAAAGGGCCTTCGCCGCGGAAGGCCAGTCCCGGCCCGAGGCAAGCCCTTCAAACGAGATTGAAGTCCGTCCGTGGAGCTGCGGTTCGCTGGCCGCGAGCGGAGGAAGAAAATTCTCGAGAGCGATGTTTTCGAGGGCCAAACGGAACGAAGTCTGAGGGTTCGCGGACCAAGGCCCCGACGTCCCCGAAACCTTTGCCGTCCCTCCGGCAAGCCGGGCCGAAAAATCCTCGAGGATTAAATCCGCGCCCTTGACGGAAAGAACCAAGCGGACCCCTTCAACCGGTGTCGAAAGCTGGGCCAAGCGGAATCTCCCGTCGGCGATCTCAGCGCGGACAAGGCCATCGGAGGTGCCTTGCCCGGGGTTCCACACGAGTTTTTCGCTTTCAAGGCTCACCTTGCCCCCAAGGGCCTCCTGCAGCCCGACGGATTTGAAGGCGGGGATACTTTTCTCGAGTTCGGCTAAATCGATCAGCTCCAAGCCGAGTTCGGTTTTAAAACCCTCGAGAACGAGGGATGATTCGCGATGCAGCCACCGGCAGTTTCCGTGCATCGTCAGGTTTTTGGCAGCCGCAAAAACCGCCATGGCGGTCTCGGCCGAAAAAGACAGATCGTTCATCTTCGAAAAGGAAAAATCGAGAAGGTTCGCGTCAAGGCTTCGGACCGAAACCGAAAGCGGCGACGGTCCTGACGCGTCCAGGTACAACATCCGTCCATCTTCGATACGGATTTTCCGGATATAAAAAGATACGGGAAAAACAGGCACGGATTTTCCGGCATCCGGTTTCGGCGAAGCGATTTCTGAAGGCTGGGGATTCAGACCCTCCAGGATCACCCCCCCATTTTTGTCCCTCGCCACCTGAAATTCGGGTTTTTTGATCGTCAGCGAAGCCGCCTGGAACTTGCCCTGGAGCAACGGGAGGAGGCGAAGAACCACGCTTGCGCTCTCGAGGCTAATGGCCGGACGGCCCGAAGTGTCGCCGCGAGAATAAACCTGGAGCCCGTCGAGGCGCAGGGTGAGGCCCTCACGCCACGCAAGCGACAGCTTCCCGAGATTGACCGGATTACCAGTCAATGTTTCGAGCTGTTCTTTGATCTTCGGCTGAAATCCGTTGACGTCGAAGCGGGAAATCCCGAACACAACAATCCCCGCAAGCGCGAGCAAAACGATCAGAACAACAACGGCACGCTTCATGGTTTCGGCTCACAAGACAAACAGACCCCTGACTTTCCTGTTGGGGTACTCAAACACACAGCACCCGTAAGGGATCTGTAACTGATTTAAAAAAAGGGGTTTACGTCAAAAAGAAAAGACAAGGATATTTTAAACCAGACGGGCCTGTATTTCAAGTAAAATCCCTCGCGTGCATGATCGGTACTGTCTTTATTTTCGCCATGACCTTCGCACCGAAATCGGCTTCGAAGAGATCATTGGTTTCGTAATGCCAACCGAAAAGTTCATCCCAAATCGAGGCATGCTCCATGCAAAGATAGAAATAGACGGAACCCTCCCAAGGCCGGAGGGCCTCTCTCATCGTCCGGAAAAGCCTGAGTTTAACCGGGGCCGGATACGTCCATTTGCCGTGAGGATCGGGGACCATTTCCATTTGAAGGATCTTGGTCGCACCTCCCCGCTCCCGGATCTTTCGGACCACCGGCTTGATCAGCGTCACCGATCCGAACGAAACAAAAAGCACCTCGGAGGGATCGAATTGCTTCAGCAGGGTCTTCGCAATCGCCGGGTAATCCCGGTCCCACCCTCGGTACTCGATCATCGGATGGAAATGAAACGCCACCCGGACGCCCCGATCTGCGACAAGCCTCGCCGCGCGAATCCTTTCGGCCAGTGATGCCGTGCCGTGCTCCTCATTTTGGATCACCGGCTCGGGGTTCAAACTCCAGCTGCACGCCACGTTCGCCGGCACCACGTGATCAAGAAAATAGGAAACGTCGGAGGATTTGGTTTTGAATTCGAGCAGGATATTCGGGTGGGCCGCGGCAAATCCGCACAGCTCATCGAGCAGGCCGAAGCGGTTTCCCCACACAAGAGAGTCCGACGACTGTCCTGTCCCGAAATGGTAGAACCGTTCGGGTAGGATCCGGATGGACGCGAGCTTGCGGCGGAGTTCTTCATCCAAAAGGATTTCGGAGCCGTAAAAAGTCTGCAGCGTGCAATAACTGCAGCCGAAAGGGCAGTTGCGGACCGCGTCCAGGGTCCTGAGGTTACAGCACACGGTGCGGGGACTCGCGACCGGACAATCCCCGTCGATTTTTCCGGCACTCCGCCGCCGTACGAGTTTACGCTGCGGGGAAGAAACGATTTTGGGAGCCGAGGACGGATAATCCTTCGGAAGTTTTCTTTGCCGCAAAATCTCCGCTCGTAAAGTTTCGAACAGGATCTTTTTCCGGGCGGCCGCTTCGAGATCGGGCCGAAGAGCCGCTTCCAAACGAGCGGCCACCTCCCTCAGGTCCTCGCCCCCCCACATTTCCAGATCGCGCGCGAATTCGATCATCTGGCGCCTCTCCTGAAGGGTGAAGCGGTACCGGGAAAAGAAAGTCCGGATGAAATCGCGGTCTGTTTTCCGCAAAAGGGATAAAAGCCCGAGGACAGGAGTCATGCCTAGATCCGGTGGATCTTCACCATGTGGTCCGAGCCTCCCGTATCGTTCTTTCCGGAGACCAACACCACGCAATCGTTTCGCCGGAGCCGGTGGGTAGACAAAAGGACACGGCAACCCGCCCGGATCATGGCATCGGTATGACGAACGGACGGCATCAGCACCGGCACAACCCCGTGCAGGAGCTGTAGGCGCCGGGCCGTCGCTGGGAACGGCGTGAGCGCAATAATCGGTGAACGCGGCCTCAGCTTGGAAGTAAAAACGGCTGTCTTCCCCGACCGGGTGAAAACCACAAGTGCCTTTGCAGCAAGGTCATCGGCGGCATCGCGGGCAGCATCCGTAATCGCATGAAGGACAAGATCTCGCCGCGAAAGCCTTTCGTGGTCGCCGTCATAAGCGGGTGCAGCAGCGGCGCGCTCGCACTCTTCGATGATGCGCGACATCGTTTGCACCGCAAGCAGCGGGTACTGTCCGTTCGCCGTTTCCCCCGAAAGCATGACGGCGTCCGTGCCGTCAAGGACGGCATTGGCAATGTCGGAAGCCTCGGCGCGGGTAGGATAAACCTGGGTCATCATCGATTCCAGCATCTGGGTCGCCGTGATCACGGGAATCTGCCGGCGATTGGCCTCCCGGATCAGCTGCTTCTGGACCATCGGAACCTTTTCCACGCCCATCTCGATCCCCAGATCTCCGCGCGCCACCATCAGGGCGTCGGTGACTTTGAGAATCTCCGCGAGTCTTTCGACCGCCGCGGGTTTTTCGATCTTGGCCACGATCGGAATCGCACTCCCGTATTTTTTAAGCGCCCGCTTGACCGTCAAGACATCCTTCGCACTGCGAACAAACGAAAGGGCAATAAAATCAACTTCCTGTTGTGCGGCGATTTTGAGGCTGGCGTGGTCCTTGTCGCCCAAGGTCGGTAAAGTTACCGGGGCGTCCGGCAGATTCATGCCCTTGTTTTCGCCGAGAAGGCCGCCCGTCTTGACCCGGCAAGAGATCCTATTCATCGAAATCCGGAGGACCTCGAGAGCCATCAAACCGTTATCGAGCAGAATGCGGTCGCCTGCCTTGAGCATTTTGGGCAATTGCCGGCATGGAGTCGTAAGGACCTCGAAGGTCCCCTCCCGCATACCCGCTTCCAGGACGATCTCGTCGCCCGCCTTGAGGAGGACCGGCTTCGAGCCCGAGAGTTTTCCCGTCCGGATCCTCGGTCCCTGGAGATCCACCAAAATTCCCGTCTGGGAACCCGCAGACCGGCTGGCCTTTCGGATGGCGAGGATCCACTGACGCAACTGATCAGGCGTCGTATGCGACGCATTGATCCGGAAAATATCCACTCCTGCTCTGATCAACGCCTCCAGAGGCGAATGCTTTGCATTTCCAGGTTTCGGTTTGCAAGCAGGCCCGACCGTTGCGACAATTTTCGTTCTTTTCATGAAGTCCCCTTTTCGAATGATGTTCAGGGGTATTATAACTGAGGGAAGCATGACGGAGCAAAAGGACTTTATGGAAACAATTCTGAAATTGCATTGTCAAGAGGCTGGCAGGTTTGTCTGAAGGCAGCTCACGGTATTGCCAGGTGACTGTCACTTTTAGCGCCAAAATTAAAAAGTGGCTGTCACCTGACAATATTAGGCAGAAAGCGCCAAGCTAAGCTCCGAGCGCTGCCGCTCGAGCATCCCCTGCACGAAATCGGTCAAACGTCCCAACCCCGCTTCGCTCCACGCCCGGAAGCGCCCCGTTTCATATTGAACGAGGCTCTCCGCGGTCTTCAGAGATAACGACTCCGCCGCCAGCATCAGCGCCGCCGTATACAGACGGGCCGCCACTTCGCGCCTGTTCGGCCCGTCATATTGGATTTTTGCCTTCCCCTGCTCGTAGCGGTCCGCCGCCAGAACCATCTCCTCCGCCTTGGGAAATAATTCTGAAGTCACCGTCACCGAAGCGGAATTGTTGAGCGATTCTTTGTCCGGTAAGCCCTGATGATAAATGACGATCCCATCGTCGGTAATCTCATGCCGAACCAGCTCCGACTTACGGTGATCCAAGGACATGAAGATTTTCTCCAACTGCCGGACAAAATCTTTGGGGGCCGTGATCCGGCTGATGATGAACTTGTTCGAAGCCGACGCATTCCGGACCGTTTCAACCAATGCCTGCAGAACATCGGCATGTTTTATTTCTTCACCGGAGATCCGATACTCCACCACGGTCGGAGTCCCGATCGAACGAATCGCCTGATGATGATCCCCCGCTTGCCTGACCATTGTCTTTAGCTGGCGGCGCTGTATCCGAAGCAAAACAGCCTGAAGATCCCGCGTCAATTGGGGCACTCCAGCGCGAACGATCCGCCTGGCCAGCACCTCATTGGCCGATCCCGATCGACGGCTCCCTGTCACAGCAGCAATCACCTCATAACTGGCCAGCCGGGCATAACCGGACACCGTCCCTGCGAAAGGGGTTGAATCGCTGCGGCTCTCGGCGCGAGCCACCACAACCCGCCGGTCCGGACTTCGGTCCCAACCCCAGCCGCCCTGGGATTCGTGCAATGCGAGCCAAAATTGAAAATCAGTTGTGCTTTGCGGGAGGAGCGCCGTATGGCGATCGCCGCGCCATATCAGGGGCACCATCCAAAAGTCGTTTTGCCAGTGATCGCGCGAGGCCCAGACAAAACCGGGACCCTTTCCCTGCAAAATCACGTTCACGCGGGTGTTGGGGTCGGAAATCACGAAGGGGTCGTGGGAATCCCAATGCCAATCGGCCACCCGGCGAGGTTCCGGGAGAGTCCAGGGTGACGGACCCTTGAGCCATCCATATTGCGCACTGAGGGCCTCAAGCTCATCTGCCAGAAATTCGATATCTTCGATGGTGGTTTGGATTCCGGCATCAATCAGAGGCTGCGTGATGGTCTGCCCCACCGGATGGACATTAAAGAACACCTGCCCGGGAGCGAGATATTTGGACAATAAATCGTCCGAGGCAGCCAACCCGACATTCACGATCGCAGGGATCCCGGGATGACCCACAAAGCTCCCGTCATTCCACGGATCGCCGAAAATTTTGTCGTGAAAATCGAAAAAGCGGTCCCCGTAGGCCGCAAGAACAGCAACGGCCTTCCCCCACCGCTTGAGATCGGTCACCAGCCGTTCGGCCCCTTTGGCCTTGTTCATCGGTTCCAACGGATCCTTCTTTGCAATCAGGTGCCAGCCTTCCTCGTTGGGCTCATGCCAATAATCAAACACCTCACTACCGCCCTCCGCTTCCCACCCTTCGGAATATCGCTTGCCCAAAATCAAAGGGACCCGCCCGAGCAAATCGGGCCGTCCTTCTGCGTAGAAGGTATGAACCATCGGATCTCCCATGACTCCGTAGAAGCTTGCATCCTTTTGACCGAGGGTATCGGGCGCATAATAGCCCCCTCCTGCCGTGTATCGGTAGATCGCCCGCACCGCCCTGTCCGAAATGCGCCCACCCAGATATTTGATTGTCGCATCCAGGTCGGACACAAGAAGGGGCGCGCGCCCGCTTTCCACGATCTCCCTCTGCCGGCGGCTGAGCCAGCCTCTCCGGTTCGTAGTCTCCGTACGCACCTCGGCACGGTGCACGGAACGAAATCCGTTGATATATTGCTTCAAAGCAGGAAAAAGAGATGCCTCGTCTTGAGCTCTCTCGATGACCGATTTGATTTCCCCAAGGTGCTGATCCTCGGTTCTTGGGCTTCCGTCACAAATCTTCGGCAGCAGTAAGAGCATCTCGAGAAGCGCGATAAGATCCCGCGCGTTCGGCGCGAATTCCCACTTTGAACCTTTTAACAAGTTCAGGATTTCATCCCGGCGCGGTTTCCCTGCGGTCAGCAAATCCAAATCTTGGAGCGAGGACAAACCGTTCTGCGGCGTTACTGCAAGATGCCAATCTAAAATCTTCACGGCTGTGAGCCATCGGTCGACGAATATCTCCCGCACAGACAGATCACGATGAACAACACCCGCTAAGTTCATTTTCTCCACAACCTCAAAAACCTTCAGGAAAACGTCGATCAGATGAGACTTGGTTGAATCTTTTTCGGGTTGACCAAAAAAAGCCACCAAATCCTCACGGAGGGTCTCCCAGAGGGCACCCATCTCGACTTCCTTGAGCACGATATACGGACTACCCTCCCGGACCCTCCAGGGAAGTGTAGACGCACCTGCGGAAAGCCCCAACTTGGCCCTCTCCGACAATTTTGCCTCCACCTGCTCCAGATACCCTCCCTCGGCAAGGATCCGACGGTCCTCCGGATTCACTTGCCCGATGGAAACTTCGGGCATCCAATCTTTGACCGCCTCGTTACGGACATTTTCGTCATAGACGGCAATCTCCCGTTTAGCAAGTTTGGGATCATAGTTGAATTTGATGTAGTAGGTCTCCCCCCGCCACGATCCCTTGAGGGTAAAAGCAACCATGCTGTGGTAGTGATATTGGAGGTTTTCGAACTCCGCAAGCCGGGGAGCTGCTCGAAGTGTCTCCCGCGATTCGGAGCGCTCTGCCGCCATCGCCCGGAGCCCTTGGCGAAGCGGAACTGTAGCCGTCCGCATCTCGGCGCGCCCTGCCTGTCCCCCGCGTGCGTGCCTGGCACCTATTTTTCCCTCCCAATCCCTCAAAAAATGTCCCCGAATCGAATTCAACTCATCGTCGCCTACCAAAGCTTTCTCTTTGAGCTTCCCGACGACATCCTCTTCAGTAAGGTTTTCGTCTTTGGAACGTACAAAACCAACCGTGCTGAACCCAAACGGCATTTTTTCATCGGAACGAAACAAAAAAAACAGAGCGATCAGGTTTCGGGTTGCCGGATCCCTCAAGTAAATTTGATTAAAACGCCTCGTTTCCCCTTCCAATAAGTTGTTCATGGCAGCAATCGCTTGATCGAGTGTTTCGGGATCCTCGGATGCCAAGGCAATATGAGGAACAGGCCATTCGGCAAGAGAGCCCATCCTAAGGCGGCCTGAGTGCTCGTGCGAAGCAAAACTCCCTGCAAATGCTGCGACAGGGGCCTGATCCTCGGGAAATAGGTGGGCATGAAAATGGCCGACAAATTTATTCCGGCGGTGAAACTCGAGCACCACCCCGTTTTGCACCCATTTCACGATTCCCGGAATCAAATCGGAAGTCATCCGCTGCGGTCTTTGTCTTTTACTCACCAACAAGGAATTATACGGCGACTTCGGCCAGCGGTTGGCCATAACCCACAACTGTTCATTCATCGGGTCCTCCATCAAGACATTCGACGCAAACTCAAAGGCCAATGAGACCCCTTGCTCGTTTTCGTCCAAAGTCTCTCTTCGCGAACCGATCACATCGCTTTCCGGAAAATCCGGAAGCAAAAACTGCTTGATTTTCCCAAGCTCCCTGACCGGAACCATGCTTGGGTCATAGCTGATAGCGGTGTTGAAAGCAAAATTGTAGGGAATCGGACTGCGCAGGTCCCGCCTTAAAAAGGGGCGGCTAATTTCCAGGCTTCTCTCCCATGCTTTTTTCCACACATCGATGAACCGGTCTTTCTTCACCCCCTCCATTGCTTCTAACCGGAGGCGATGAAAATCACCGATATTGAACCAAACACTCTGCCCTGTTAACGTCTCCAACTCCTCGAGCTTCCTCGCGTCATGTTGGAGAAGATCCTCGGCGGCAGCATCGTCAGAGATAGACGCCCGCATCTCGGCGCGCTCAGCCGCCATCTCCCGGAGCCCTTGGCGAAGAGGAACTGTGGCGGCTCCGCCTCGCACGCTCCGCATTTTGGCATGATCCATTTCAGCGAGATGGAAGTTGGGGAAATCATGAAACGGTTTGATGCCGCCCGGATACCTGTCCAACCTGATCCGAAGCGCTCTGGCTGTCAGCCCCAAGGCTTTTAACATGGGAACGGGCCCGCCCTCAGGAGCCACATGGATGATTCCGTTCACCGGATGTTCGCCCCCCAGCATTTGACGCATCACCGTCTCGACGGTATCGACTGTATCCGTCACATTGAAAAAACCGAGCCGGTGCCCCGAATAGCCGACCGGTTGACCGGCCTTAAGACGCGTCATGAAAAGAGGCAGGACTCCTTTCCGTGCCCGATGACCATACTGATTGGCCAAACGAAAAACGGCCCCTTTGCCGGGTGCGAGTCCAAGCACATCTTTTTCGCCCATGATTTTCGAGATGGAATAGATGCCGAAGGCCAGGTCCGGCGGATAGATGCCGGCAAGCGCCTTGAGCTTCTCAAGGATGGCCTGAGGGTTCTGCTGGTTTGCCTCTTTGAAGGCCTCATAGTCATCCACGGCCGCCATCATATCCGTAAAATTCAAGGCCGGACGGGAAGGATCTGAGGACTCCACTTTCGCCTCGCGAAGGTAAGCCGCCGTAAATTCTTTCGGGCTCTTTGTCGAGCGTCCGCTCAAGTATTGATCGATATACTGGTCAAAAGCCGTATCCAGGCCCGCCATAAAATCCCGCGTCTGCCTCCAAAAAGGGATTGCGGTTGTCTCTGTAGCAGGTTCCTCTACCGGCCTTTCCAGAAGCGTCCCCAGAGAGAAGGCGTGCAGACTTGATGTATAAATCACCGGCTTGCCGAGTTCCCGGGCAAATCGCGCAAGGATTTTTGTAAAAAAAACATTGGTGACGAATGTCTCGACGGCAAAATCAAAATGAGATTGATCTTTCCGCGCTTTCGTATTCACTTGCGCAAGAAAGTGGAGAATGACAGATGCTTTGGAGAGAATATCCTCTTTAAGCGATTCGGCCGCTTGCGGGTTCGCGTCCCACTTCATCGGATCAAGCAGATGTCCCGCGCTCACGCCGATGAGATTGCCGCGGGACTCCGGCGCAAGCGACTGGTAGACATTCGCAAGATTGCCTGAAACGGGTTCGGCCCGGACCGGCACCGCAACCCGCATCCCCTGCGCCGCCAAAGACTCCGCGAGGTTCGAACCGATAAATCCCGACCCGCCGAGAATCACCGGCCCGCTGAAATTCGAAGCTCTAAACTGACCGACACTCGAAGAAGCCATTGTGCCGGCATCGGGCGAAGGCTGTCGTTGTTGCGTAGCCGCTTCCGCACTTCGCGTTTCTGAGCGGAGGCCGGGCAGGATCAGCCCGTCCTTGCCGATCTCGTCCACCAGTTTCTCGAGTGCGGATTCGGGCAGCGTCTCACCTTGCCCCGCTCTTTCCAGCGCTTTAGCCGCCTCTTGACGCGCCTCGGCCTTTTTCGGGATAAATCCGAGCTTGAGGTAAAAAATAATGGAGTATTTCGGATAAGGGTTCTTCGAATCCTTGTCGTATTGATGCCTGAGAACTTGCAGGCTCTCCTGAGGAAACAGCTCCCGAATGAGCCTGACCCGCTCCGCAAAAACCTTCCGCGCGAGTCCCGGCGTTTGATCGGCAAAAACATTTCCTTCCGCCGCCTCGAACCTGCTGAATGCCAGGTCCAGCCAATGGTCGATCTCAGAAGCCGCACTTGTCCCATACGCATAAGGAATCCCGTCCAAAAGAAAGATTTCGGTCAGAAGAACACCCATGGCCGCCGCAGCCTCCTCCTTGCCGGCCTGCATGCTATTGACGAAAATCAGATGCGACAGCCGATGGCCGTCCACTTCGGATTCTTTCAGGTATGCCCGATGGGGATCGATCACAAAAAAACTCAGCGGTGCGCGGGGGACCGGAAGGTTCAGGATGAAATGCCGGTAGTGGGCGAGGAATTTTTCGGCCTGAGTTCGCGCTATAGGTTCGAGGCTTTTCAATCCCTCCGGCAAGGCGGCATCCGATTCGGGGTCAAAAGGTCTCACTTTCAGACGATCGTTGACCGATCGGATGAGATCCGCCAAATGAGTCCAACGGAGCATGGTCGAGCTATCGTATCCCTGACGCAGCAGAAATGTGGCCCAAGGAATGCGTGAATCTGTTTGAAAGTAACGTTCGCTCGCATACTCAAACGGATCCGTAACGGCATCCGTCGCGTCAGGCATGCCCTCAAGCATGGCCGGAAAAGGCCGGTTGTCTTGCGCAAAGAAAGTTTTAACGGGCACGGGAAGACTGGATGCCGCTGCGAAATCTTCACCCGCGGGATGCGGCGGAGATTGACCGGCCGGGTCCTCTTTTCTGCGCAGGACAAGCTCATGGGCCCCTTTTCCTCCGCCGACCCGCTCAAATCCGGCGACATCAATCTCGAGGGCTTCAAATTGGAACGGAGTCCCGCTCACGTGAATGCTGAATCCGCCCGGTTTTGTGAAATAAGCAAGGCCGTTGAGTGCCTGAGACCTGCCCTTCATGTCGTCATAATCGAACGTCAGCGTCACGTCAAACTTTTCCTCGAATTTCGGCCCGCGCATCAAATCACCCGAATAGGCCTCAAAGCCTTCCGAGCGCAGCGCGTCAGCGGCCCAGTCATCCTTGTCCAAAACCGAAGCCCGGACTCCCAAACATTTCAGGACGCGCAAAAACGCCTCATCGTGCTCGGAAACCAGCAACAGCCTTTTCGAGGAAAGGGAGGATCCTCCATGCAGAAGCATCAGGTAGAGCAAATTCGAATATTTTACCGCCCCTTTGGGCATATCGGACTCCGACAGCCGTCTTGTGATCCGCTCAAGATCCGCCGGAAACAAATCAATGGCCCGCCGTGTTTCCTGCGGATCACCGGTAAGCGCCAGCCGTTCGCGCGCATCCGGCAGATCAAATTCGAGTCGGCTGATCTTTTCCTGGATCCTTTTGTACTCACTGGCCGGCTGTTCACTTTGAAGAATTCCGCCGATACCTTCTTCGAGTTCCCGATACCGTCCAGACCAAAAATCGGCAACCGACGGATCAAGCTCCCGGATTCGTTCGATCATCGGCGGGATCCTCCCCATCTTTGCAACCAAATCATCCACCGCCTTATCGGCATAACCCGACATGTCGGCAACCAAACGCCTTGCAGATTCAAAGACCGCCTTCCATCGGTCCGCACCGGCTGGGCCGTTTTCTGTCAATGGTTGGGCGATTGCAGTTTCAATCTCATCCCGTCGCTTCGAAAAAACTCTGTAGGCAAATATGGAGCTATAGATGCTGACAAGCGCGTAGACCTCCGACAGATAGTCCATCAGCCGGCTGGCTTCCCTTTTTAGCTCAGCTTCCGGCAAAGCCTCCAAGGCGTCCGGTCCGGGTATTCTGCTCTGTTCACCCCTCATCTCGGCGCGCGGTTCGCTTGCCTGTCCTGCTTCCGGGCGCCTGTCACGCGTCTCCACATTACGCCGCGGTTTCCACATCTCGGACAAGGTCCGATGCCCCTGGACAATGATTTTAAGCAGGGCCGCTTTTCTCCGTCTTTGTCCTCCGGACAGCAATGGATCCGGAAGGCCTGCCAAAAGGCTTTCGGCGTTGTCGAGATAATCGCTTTGATTGCGGAGGATATCATCCGAAACCCGATCGACACGGATCCCCTTAAAAATCATCACCGCCCGTATATATTTTTCAGCCTGCTCGATCCTTCTTCCGTAACCGTAGTAGCGCCAGACCCGATACCCCTGCTTGATGATCGCGAACGCTTTTCTCCACGCCCCCGGAGAAAGCGCAAAAACCGCTACGGAGATCCCTCCGGCTGCAAATGCTCTTCCAAACGCCGCACTTGCTCCGGACACCTTCCCGGCGGGAGGATTTGTGTTGATCCCAGAGGCGTTACCGCTGGTGCCAGCCTGTCCGCTTGGCGCGGCACTGACAGTAACGCCTCCCTTCGCTTCATCAACCCGCGATTCAGAGCGACGGCTACCGGATTCCCTCCCCCCGGGAGGGATTAGCACACCCACTAAAACCCTGGATTCGGCGCGAGGCGCTAAGGCACCGGCCGGGGCTTGGGCGGTAATCGTTGACGGCTGTAAAAGGTTGAGGACGTTTTGCTCGGTCAATTTTCCGGTGCGATCCAATCCCCGAAGATTCTCGATGAATCGCCGGACTTGAGTCATCCAGGCTGGGTGCCAGTCCGCTTCGCTTGGGCTCTCGACCGCCTCATCGAGGAACGGCGTGTAATTCCCTGCGGATTCGATCCTCTTCGCCTTCATCAAATCAAAGAGAATTTGGTCGCGCCAGCGTTTCAAAAGTTTTTTTTCATTTAGCCTGCCTTGCCCAAGGGGGGAGGAGAAATCTCTTACCTGAGATTTCTCGCCCGTTTGAGCTGTGGCTCGAAATGACATTGATTGATTATCTAGTAGCCGATTGCGCGCCGCACAGACAAATGCGTCATACAAATTGATTTTTCCGTTTTTGATCCGGAAATAGGATTCCCACGAAACGGCACCCTTCATCTGATCGCGGTAGCTACTTTTTCCCGGCAGGGAATTGATTTGAGGGCGGACAAGCACGTAGGAAATCCCCTTCTCTTTCAAGAGGCGCGTCATGCCCAGCGAGTGGAAACCGCCAAGAACGGCGAGGATCGTAGACGGGGATTTCTCCCCCGCCTGCGGCGGGGTCGAAATGACAGAATGAGAGGCGTCATCGCCCCCAGGAACGGGAGGAACTGTCCCCTTCGGAAATAATCGCAAAAGGTTCGCATAGAGAACATGCTCGCGTTTTTCGGCGTTGCGGTAAAAGGCAAGGTGCGATTGAAAGGTATTTTGGGCGGCGGGAACGGTTCTCTTCAAGCTTTCCCATTCTTCCCGAGTCAGCTCCAAATTGTTTAGACGTCCGAGAAGGTGCAGAACGCGCGTTTGATGGTCGAGCTTGCGTTCGGCATCGTTTCTGAAGAGTGATTCTTTGACGGACCGGACATAGCGCTCAAAATCTCGGAAAAATCGGGTCCCTTCGATGTCCCTCATCTGTTTTTGCCGGGTCACGTCAGGCTTGAGGGATTCGGGGATCGTGACCGGAAGTCCTGCTTCCGCAATAAGCTCCTGGAGGAACAGTGAAAGGGCTTCGCCGCTCATCCTGGAGATTTGATAATCCTGAAATTTTTCATTGAACACGGTTAAAGGGACGGTCCCATTTTCGCCCTGCAGGAATTGCTTTACCTGCCCGGCAAGCCGGCGAACCTCGGCATTCATCGCTGCCGAGGGGGACACTTCCTGACTGCTTTTGATCAATTCATCGGCCATCAGCGCTAGGTCCGTGCCGGGCTCCGGGGGCCTGGCTTCGCTCAACTCGAGAAGAACCTCGTCGAGAGAGGCCTGATTCGCACGAAAAGATTCCAGAACCCGGTCGATTTCCAAAAGTTGCGGCGAATAGTTTTTCTCTTTATCACTTCGCAATTTTTCATCCCTAGCCTTCAGCCTTTCGCTGATTCCAGGCTCCATGGCCATCGCCTTCAAATAAAGCCCGGTTCCCTCTTCATAGAGATCCCAATTCTCGATTCCGAGGTAACGCGCGCTTCGATCATTCAAAACCGCTGCGGCCGCCGCACCGGTGAGCTCCCCGTCTTCCATGTACTGTCCGAAGACCTTTTCGAGGCGTTCCCGGTCCGGAAAACTTCTGAAGATTTGCGGGTCCATGGGCGAAGCAACGCCCTCCACGGCAACTGTCTCCAGACCGTACTCTTTTTGAAAATAATCGATGAGGGAACGGATATGGCGCTGGGCATCGGGAATGGCGTGGGCATCCTGAATGAGGATGACGGTCCGGCCGCTCGGGCCGGTATAAGTCTCCTCGATGGTTCCGATGTCTCGTGGAATTTTCGCGGAGATGGGATTAGGTAGGGGTGTGGTACCAAGCTCGCCGGCATAGGCCGTAGGAGCGTACAGCCCCACGCCTTTACAGTCCATGAGCAGCGCTGTGATCGTAACCACAGCAATGAATCGTAAAAGATTATTTTTATTCATTTTTTGGCATACCGACTTATCGGTGACAGTCACTTTTACGATCATTGAGTCAAAAGTGACAGTCCCCTGCGTTTATTCAGATCTCATGTCGCCGGTAAAATTACGTAAAGTATGCCCGCTCAATAACATACTTTCAAATTATGGAGAGTTGGAAAATAGCACGGCATAACACGAGCATGCTTAGGGATGCATGAATAACAAAAGAGACTCGGGAGGCCAGGAAAGGTTTCGGAAAAACAATTAGCGCCGTTTGCGAAGACGAGGAGACCAGCACACAACCCGTGAGGTCTGCGAACACTGGAGCGTCAAGCTCCAGGGAGCGTGCCGAAGCCACTGGGCTTCGGCACATGGGCTCCGAGCGAAGCTGGCGCGTTTTGGAGAAACCTTTCTTGGCCGACTAGAGAGAGGGTTTCAGGTGATAATTTAAGGGAGAGAGGAGGCGCCCATGAGGTATTCATCGACGGCGCGGGCGGCCTTGCGGCCCTCGCGGATGGCCCACACCACGAGGCTTTGCCCGCGGCGCATATCCCCAGCGGCAAAAACGCCTTTGATGCTCGTCGCAAAACGGCCATGCTCGGCCTTCACATTGCTGCGCTCGTCCTGCGCCACGCCGAGGGCCTTGACCAGCGTTTCTTCCGGGCCGAGAAACCCCATGGCCAAAAGCACTAAATCGGCCTTCAGGACATTTTCGGAACCCGGCACTTCCTTCGGGATAAACCGGCCGGCTGCATCCTTCTGCCAATCGATCCGGACCGTATGGACTTCACGCACGCGGCCCTCGCTGTCACCGGTGAACTTCTTGGCCGTGACTAGGTACTCGCGGGGATCGGCGCCGAAGCGGGCCGCCGCTTCCTCCTGTCCGTAATCCATTTTATAAATCTTGGGCCACTGCGGCCAGGGATTATCGCCTTGGCGTTTGTCCGCGGGTTTTGGGAGGATTTCGAGCTGGATCAGACTTTTGCAGCGGTGGCGAAGCGACGTGGCAACGCAATCGGTCCCGGTGTCGCCGCCGCCGATGACGACAACGTCGCGACCCTCCGCGGAAATAAAGCCCTCCCCTTTTTTCCCGTCCAGAAGCGCCTGGGTATTCGCCTGAAGGAAATCCATCGCAAAGTGAACGCCTTTGAGATTGCGGCCTTCGACCGGCAGGTCGCGCGGCTTCGTGGCGCCGCAGCACAAAACCACCGCATCAAATTCTTTAGAAAGCTTCTCGGCCGGATAATTCTTGCCGACTTCCGCCTTCGTGACGAACTTGACGCCCTCTTCTTCGAGGATTTTAATCCGCCGCTCCACAACGGCTTTTTTGTCCAATTTCATATTGGGAATGCCGTACATCAGCAGGCCGCCGATCCGGTCCGCACGCTCGAGCACGGTCACCAAGTGGCCGGCCCTGTTGAGCTGCGCCGCGCAAGAAAGCCCCGCGGGCCCGGAGCCTACAACCGCGACTTTTTTCCCCGTCCTTTTGAGCGGTGGCTCGGCCTTGACCCAACCTTCCTTGAAACCCCGCTCGATGATGGCGTATTCGATCGATTTAATCGTCACCGGAGGCTCGTGAATGCCGAGAACGCACGACCCCTCGCAGGGCGCCGGACAAACGCGGCCGGTGAATTCCGGAAAATTATTGGTCTTGTGGAGCCTCCGGAGCGCCTCTTGCCAAAGCCCGCGGTAAATGAGATCGTTCCACTCGGGAATCAGATTGTTGATCGGGCAGCCTTCGGCCATGCCGGCCAGAAGGTCCCCCACATGGCAAAACGGGACGCCGCAGTCCATACAGCGAGCCCCCTGCTGACGCAGCTTCTCTTCGCTCATGGGAAGATGGAATTCTTCCGCATGAAGGATCCGCTCAAGCGGCGTCTCATCCCCCGGAAGTTCCCTTAAGAATTCTTTGAATCCCGTCGGTTTGCCCATCGCGTCAGTTCCCCCCAACTCTCGCTAAATCATGGACGTTTTCTTCGAACGCCGCCATGATGGCCTCGTCGCCCGTCAAACCGGTACTTTTGACCTTTTTCATCGCCTCGAGAACGCGCTTGTAGTCGCTCGGAAGGACCTTCACGAATTTCGGCATCATGGCGTCCCACGCTTCGAGGATCTTCAGGCCCCGCTCGCTTTCCGTATAGCGCACATGTTTTTCGATCATGCCCCTGACGGCTTCGGCCTCTTCACGGCCCTGAATTTTTCCGAGCCCGACCATCTGCCGGTTGCACCGTTTCGGGAAATCCCCGGTGAGGTCGAGCACATACGCAATACCGCCCGACATCCCGGCCGCGAAGTTGCGCCCGGTTTCGCCGAGGACGACGACCCGCCCGCCGGTCATGTATTCGCACCCATGATCTCCCACGGCTTCCACCACCGCGTCGACCCCGCTGTTTCGCACACAAAAACGCTCCCCCGCCATCCCGGCAATATACGCCTCCCCCTTGATCGCCCCGTAAAAAGCCACATTCCCGATGAGGACGTTTTCGCCCGACTTGAATGTGGCCCGCCTCGGCGGATACACGATGATTTTCCCGCCGTCGAGCCCCTTGCCGATGTAATCGTTGGCGTCTCCGTCAAGCTCCAGGGTCATGCCTTTCGGAACGAAAGCTCCGAAACTCTGACCGGCGGTCCCCGTAAAATGCAGGCGGATCGTATCTTCGGGCAAACCCTCCGCGCCCCACCGGCGCGTCACTTCACTTCCGACCATGGCTCCGACCACGCGGTGAATGTTCCGGATCGGAAGGCTGACCTGGACCGGTTCTTTTTTCTCGATCGCCGGAGCGCACAAATCCATGAGAACCTGGTGATCCAGACCTTTCTGGATTCCGTGGTCCTGGGGAATTTGGCAGTAGCGTCCGATATGCGCCGGCACGTCCGGCACGTGGAGGATCCGCGAAAAATCGAGACCCTTCGCTTTCCAGTGATCGACCGTCTCTTTCACCTTGAGCCGGTCGGCGCGGCCGACCATTTCGGGAACCGTCCGGAAGCCGAGGCGGGCCATGATCTCCCGCATCTCCTCGGCGATAAAATGCATGAAGTTGACCACATAGGCCGGATCCCCGCCGAATTTCTTGCGCAACTCCGGATCCTGGGTCGCAACCCCCACGGGGCAGGTATTCAGGTGACAGGCCCGCATCATGACACAGCCTAATACGACCAGCGGGGCCGTCGCAAACCCGAACTCCTCGGCACCCAAAAGCGCGGCAATCGCCACATCGCGCCCCGTCTTGAGCTGACCGTCCGTTTCCACCACGATGCGGCTGCGCAAGTTATTCAAAACCAGCGTCTGATGCGTTTCGGCCAATCCCAATTCCCACGGAATCCCGGCGTGTTTGATACTGGAGAGCGGTGAGGCTCCGGTGCCCCCGTCGTAGCCCGAGATCAGAACCACGTCCGCGTGCGCTTTAGCGACACCCGCGGCCACGGTGCCGACTCCGACTTCCGACACCAGCTTGACGCTGATCCGGGCGTGCCGGTTGGCGTTCTTGAGGTCATGGATGAGTTCTCCGAGGTCCTCGATGGAATAAATGTCGTGGTGCGGCGGCGGTGAAATCAAACCGACTCCGGGCGTCGAATGACGGGTTTTGGCGATCCACGGGTAGACCTTCTGCCCGGGGAGTTGGCCCCCCTCGCCCGGTTTGGCGCCTTGCGCCATTTTGATCTGCAGTTCTCGCGCATTCACCAAATAGAGACTGGTCACCCCGAAACGCCCGGAAGCGACCTGCTTGATGGCGCTGTTTTTGGAATCTCCGCCGGGTTCCAGAACATACCGGGCGGGATCCTCTCCGCCTTCGCCCGTATTGCTCTTGCCGCCGATACGGTTCATGGCGATCGCAAGCGCTTCATGCGCCTCTTTGCTGATGGAACCGTAGGACATGGCTCCGGTTTTAAAGCGCTTGACGATCTCGCTCGCCGGCTCCACTTCTTCGAGGGGAATTGAAGCACTCGTCTCTTTGAAATCGAGAAGCGACCGGAGCGTGCAGTGATTTTTTTCTTGCCCGTTTACGGCCGAGGAATATTCCTTGAAAATCTTATAGCTGTTGAGCCTGCAGGCCAGCTGAAGCTTGTGGATCGTCTCGGGATTGAACAAATGGAACTCGCCTTCCGCGCGCCACTGATACTGCCCCCCGGAGTCAAGGGAGGGCTCCGCCGGGGTGAGTTCGGGAAACGCGGCGCGGTGACGCTTTTCGACTTCCTGGGCAATCTCACTCAGGCCGATCCCCTCCACCCGGGACGGCGTCCATGTGAAATATTGGTCGATGACGGGGCTGCTCAGACCGATCGCTTCGAAGATCTGGGCTCCCCGGTAGCTTTGGACGGTCGAGATGCCCATCTTGGCCATCGTCTTGACGACTCCCTTGGCAACCGCTTTGGTATAGTTTTTAATCGCGATTGCCGGATCGACATGCGTCAGGAGCCCCTGACGGATCAGATCTTCCACCGTTTCGAACGCAAGGTAAGGATTGATCGCTCCTGCGCCGTATCCGATGAGAAGCGCGAAGTGATGAACCTCCCGCGGCTCCCCGGATTCTAAAACAAGCCCTACTCGGGTACGAGTCCCCGCACGGATCAGGTGGTGATGGAGTCCGGCCACCGCAAGCAGAGCGGGAATGGCGGCCTCTTCGCGGCGGATGCCCCGGTCGGAGAGGATCAGGAGGCTGGCGCCCTCTTCGATGGCGCGGTCGGCCTGTGCGAATATTTTCTCCAGCGCCTCCTCGAGTCCCTTTCCCCCTTCGGCAACTTTGTAGAGAATCGACAGGCACGCCGGGCGGAAGTCCGGATGCTTTAAGCCGCGCAGTTTTCCCAACTCTTCATTCGTAAGAATCGGCTTTTTGAGCCGGATCTGCCGCGCGCTTCGGGGTTCCGGCCGGACAAGATTGCGCTCGCTACCGAGCATCGTGGTCATTGAGGTCACAATCTCCTCGCGGATGCAATCGATCGGAGGGTTCGTCACCTGTGCGAAAAGCTGCTTGAAGTAGTTATAGAGAAGCTGGGGTTTGTTCGACAGCACGGCCAGCGGCGTGTCTGTTCCCATCGAGCCGAGCGGATCGACGCCGTCATGGCCCATCGGCCGCAAAATCATACGCTCGTCTTCATAGGTATAGCCAAAGGCCTTCTGCCTCTCTCGCAGCGTCGAAACTTCTGCGGTCAGAAGCGGCGCCGGTTCGGGCAAGTTTTCGAGCGGCATCAAATTTTCGTTCAGCCACAGCCGGTAGGGATGTTCGGCCGCAATCTGACTTTTGAGCGCCCCGTCCTTGATGATCCTCCCCTCCCGCGTATCGATCAAAAACATCCTGCCGGGCATCAGGCGCCCCTTGATCAGGATCTCTTCGGCCGGGATATCCAGAACGCCCACTTCCGAGGCCATGACGACCAGATGGTTTTTGGTGACATAATAGCGTGAAGGGCGGAGCCCGTTGCGGTCGAGAACCGCGCCGATCTGGAAGCCGTCGGTGAAAGCAATCGAGGCCGGCCCGTCCCACGGCTCCATGAGGCAGCTGTGATACTCATAAAAAGCCTTGAGGTCCTCGCTCATGGATTCGTGGTTCACCCACGGTTCAGGAACCATCATCATCAGGGCGTGCGGCAGCGAACGGCCGGAGAGAACGAGAAATTCGAGGCAGTTGTCAAACATGGCCGAATCGCTTCCGTCCGGCGAAATGATCGGCATAATTTTCTGCAGGTCATCCCCGAACAGGTCCGATTCGCACAGGGCCTGTCGAGCGCGCATCCAGTTGACGTTGCCGCGAAGGGTATTGATTTCGCCGTTATGGGCCACGTACCGGTAGGGGTGGGAAAGGCCCCAGCTCGGGAACGTGTTCGTGCTAAACCGCGAGTGGACCAGAGCCAGGGAAGATTCCACCGCCGGATCTGCGAGTTCATCGTAAAACGTCCGGACCTGCCCGCACATCAGCATTCCCTTATAGATGACGGTCTTATACGAAAGGCTGGAAATATAAAAGAAATCGCCGCCTGCGAACTTCCCCGAATAACGGATCGCATTTTCGGCACGCCGTCGAATGACGTACAGTTTCCGTTCGAACGCCATGTCGTCGAGCAAATCACAGCTGCGTCCGATGTAGATCTGCCGGACAAAGGGTTCCCCCAGCCTCGCAGTCGGTCCGAGGGAGCCATCATCGGTTTGGACGGTACGCCACCCGAGAAGATGCTGTCCCTCCTCCTCAACGATGACTTCGAGGGCCTTCTCGCATGCCTTCCGGTCTTTGTCCTGAGGCGGCAAAAAAACCATCCCCACGCCGTAGTCTTCGGAACCCGGAAGTCGGATGCCGATCCCCCGGCACTGCTCGCGAAGAAAACCGTCCGGTTTTTGGATCAAGATCCCGGCCCCGTCACCGGTCGTGGGTTCGGCGCCACAAGCGCCGCGGTGCTTCAAATTGACGAGGACCGTCAGGGCCTTCTCGATGATGTCATGGGACTTCCTTCCCAGGATGTCGGCGATAAAGCCGACGCCGCAGGCATCATGTTCGTACTGAGGATCGTAAAGCCCTTGTTTTTTCATTTTTGTCATTTCCACTACATTATTGTAGATAGTCCAATTCCTTGTCCGTCCTATTGGCAGATGGGCAGGGTGCTTTATATCAAGTCCGGAAGTACCCGGTCAAGACGAAATCGCCCTTTTTTCTTTAAGGGTATGTCCCGGTCCCCGTCCGACCTTCCTCCCTAACGCAAGGACCATGCCACTTACACAACTGCCGCAATCTTCGGGTTTTTCCGTAATACAAATCTTGTGCGGATAAATTTCGTAATACTTCCGGTATTGCGTCGGAGTCACGTTAGGCATGATGACATTCGCGCCGCATTGCAGGGCCTTTTGCCTTCCGAGGGGATCGATCGATCCGGTAGCCGTGGTCGCCGGCATGTGGGCGTTGCGCGTCACAATCCGTGTCAGAGCGACCATCCTCAAAACGAGATCCACGGGCCATTGCCGCTCCCCGGCAAGGGGAGTCTCGGGATGGGGAATAAAGGGGCCGATACCGATCATGTCAAAGTTCCGCCCCTCCATGAAGAGCACATCGGCGGCCATATCCACGAACGTCTGGCCGGGAAGGCCGACCATACAGCCTGACCCCACCTGATAGCCGAGCTCCGCCAGCCAATCCAGGCACCGGACCCGTTGCTCGAACAAACAGCCCGGACGCAACCGTGCGAAAAGCTCAGGATTCGAGGTTTCAAACCGAAGCAGATAGCGGTCGGCCCCGGCCCGCCGAAGCGCCTTGTAATCGTCGTAACTGCGCTCTCCGACGGAAAGCGTGACGGCGCACCCCGTTTGCTTTTTGATCCGAGAAACGACGTCACAAAGTTGATCCACGCCAAAACCGGGATCTTCTCCGGACTGCAAAACAACGGTCGGGTACCCGAGCTTGCGCGCATCGCGTGCCGCAGCGACGATTGCCTCGGAACTCATCCGGTAGCGCGGAAGGCCGTCATTGAATTTGCGCAGGCCGCAGTAGAGGCAGCCTCGAGCGCAACAGTTGGAGAATTCGATGAGCCCGCGCAAATGAACCTCATCGCCGCAGTGCTCGCGACGGACCCGGTCGGCCCGGTGAAAAAGCTCCGCCGGGTCCTCCCGCCTCAACTCCTCAACAATTTCTTCTTTCGTCATAGGTTCCCAGGGGTGTTAGAAGTACAGATCGCGCTCGCCCTGTTTGATCCTTTCATAAAATTTCTTGAACTGCGGAAACGCTTTCGGCATGCGATCCCGGATCTCATCAACCTCTTTTTCGAGCACCTTCTCCCCCGCCTCCCGGCTTTCCTTGCTCTCAAAATCATCCAGCCATTCCTTGAAGGTCAGCACCGCGTTGAGCTTGCAGAACTTCCCCTCCTGGCCGCTGCGCAAAAGGTCCATGATGCACTGGCCCGTGCGGCCGCACCGGTATCCGGCCGTACAAAAGGAAGTGATGTAGCCAAGGCCGGCCAGTTCCTTGATGACCTCATCGAGGCTGCGCGTATCCCCCAGCATAAACTGCTGTTTGTCCCCTTCCTGCGCGGGCGCATCGTCGCCGTAGGCGCCGACGCCGATCTTCGTGGAAGCGTCCATCTGAGTGATGCCGCGAAGCAGCGCTTTCCGCCGAATCGGCGCATCTTCGCGCGCCGTGACGATCATGCCAGCATAAGGAATGGCCAGGCGAATCACCGTGATAATTTTCAAAAAATCCTCGTCCGAGACCGCATAGGGCGAACGCTCGGCAAAGGGCGTATTGAACGCCGGCTCGAGGCGCGGGAAAGACACCGTGTGCGGCCCGATCCCGAGTTTGCTTTCGAGCTCGAGGGCGTGATAAACGAGCCCCATGACTTCGAATTTCCAGTCATAGAGACCGAAGAGCACTCCGATCCCGACGTCGTCAATCCCCGCCTCAAGAGCGCGGTGCATGGCATAGAGCCGCCAGCGAAAATGCCCCTTCAGGGTATGCGGAGGATGAATCGAGGCATAGGTCTTCCGGTGATACGTCTCCTGGAAAACCTGGTAGGTCCCAATCCCCGCAGCACTGAGACGGCGCAAGTCTTCGACGCTCATGGGCGGCGCGTTCACATTCACGCGGCGGATATTCCCGACCCCGTTCCGGGTGGGCACTTTGACGTCATAAATCGTGGCAATGCTCTCGACGATATAATCGATATCCGTCTTCGGATGTTCCCCAACAACCATGATCAGCCGCTTGTGGCCAATATGCCCGGCCAACATCTCGATCTCCCTGCGGATCTCGTCCTGGCTGAGGATCTTTCTCCGGGCCCCGTCGTTGGCATTCCGGAAGCCGCAGTAACTGCATTCGTTGACGCAGTAATTGCCGATATACAGGGGGGCGAAAGTCACAATCCGGTTGTCATAAACCTTCTTTTTGACCGCAAGCGCCGTCTTTTGCATCTCGTCCAGAAGGCCGGGGTCCGAGACCTGCATCAGCGCGGCCGTCTCCTCAGGCGTCAGATTCTTGACCTCGAGAGACTTGTCCAGGATCTCACGGATCCTCGCGGGATCCGCGGGGCGCTCAGCGCTCTCGCGCAGCTGCCTTTCGATCTCGGCGTCTGAAATAAAGTCGCGGTCTCCGTCGAGATACTTTGTAATTTGTTCCTCCTTGATGCGGCTGGATAGCCAGGAACCCTTTTCCTTCGTTTCAACTTCCATGTCGAACCTCCTCTTTCATCATTTGAAGTGTTCGCCGGTAGGCCTCGAGCGCCGCCGGGAAAGGAGCCAACGTGCGTTCGGCAACACCCTGGAGAACCGAAATGGCAACGCCGTAATTGGTCATCGGGACACCGGCCTCGCGCGCCGCCGCGATCCGGAAGAGCATCTCGCGGCGGGTCAGCATGCACGAGCCGCAATGAAGAATCAGCTGATACTGCCGTAAATCGCCGGGATAATCGCGCCCCGAGCAGACATCGATCGCCAGATCCAAACCCGTGAATTGGCGGAGCCACCGGGGAATCTTAACCCGGCCGATGTCATCCTCCAGGGCATGATGGCTGCAAGCCTCGGCCACCAGCACCCGGTCTCCGGGGCGGAGGCTTGGAATTTTCGCAGCGCCCTTGGCCATCTCGATCAGGTCCCCCTTGAACCGCGAAAAGAGGATCGAAAACGTGGTGCAGGCAATCTCTTTGGGCGTCTCTGCCACCATCTTCAGCACCACCTGCGAGTCGCAAATCACTAAATCCGGCGGCCGCTTGAGATTGTCAAGCGCATGCCGGTACTCGCGCTCCTTGACCACCATCGTAACGCCGTCGTTATCCAAAATGTCCCGGATCGTCTGTACCTGCGGCAAAATGAGTCTCCCCTTCGGCGCCTGGAGGTCGATGGGCACAATCAAGACAGCAAGCCCGCCGGGAGGAAGCAGATCTCCCGCAATCGCCGGAGGGCGCAGAAAATCCTCCGGACATACTTCAAGGAGATATTTTTTCAGAAGATCCAGGATCTCGTCGGCTCCCGCGGGCCCAAGGCTTGAACACGCCATCACACGAGGAGTCCTTTCGGCACATAACGTCCTGTAACCGGCCGAGGGTTCCCCCCGGTCGATCTTATTGATCACGATCACCACAGGAACGTTCCGCGTCTTCGACTCCCGGCAAAGGGCCTCTTCAAAATCCGTCCAAACCTCCGGCTCGGTCACCAGAACGACGACGTCGGAGCGGTCGAGGACCTTCCCCGTCTTTTCGAGGCGCTTGGCCGCAAGCTCCGAACGGTCATCAATGCCCGCGGTATCCAGGAAGACCACCGGACCCAGCGGCAGAAGCTCCATCGGTTTTTCGACCGCATCGGTCGTCGTCCCCGGCATCGGGGACGTAATGGCCACATCCTGGCCGGCGATCTTGTTCAGAAAACTCGATTTGCCCACGTTCGTGCGCCCGAAAATCCCGACGTGAAGCCTGAGGGCCTTAGGTGTTTTAAACATGGTCGCGGTATCCCAAACTCGTTAAATTTTGGGGCGAGAGGATCCTGTCGACTTCCTCACGGCCGAGGGCTTCGCACAAAAATTCCCGCAGGTCCCGGCGGCCGGACTCGCGGAAGGCTTCCAATAGCCGCCCCGCCTTTTCATACCCGAGCGCCGGAACAAAAGCCGTCACAATGGCCGGCGCCTCCGCCGCATAGCGGGCGCAGCGGACGCCGTCGGCCCGTATCAGAGCCGCATGGCGGGCAAACAGGCGGCTGATGTTCGTCAAAAGCTCGAGCGACTCCAGCATCGCAAACGCCAGAAGCGGCATGAACTCGTTGATTTGAAAAGTGCTCCTCGACGCCGTTTCCGTCACCAGCCAGTCGTTGGCGATCACTTTGAGGGCCGTTTGGATCACCGCCTCGGCGGCAACCGGATTGATCTTGCCAGGCATGATGGAGGACCCCGCCTGAAGAGCGGGCAGCACGATTTCGCCGAGCAGATTCATGAGCCTCAGGTCTCCGGCGATCTTGATCAGGTTGCTCGCATAGGCCTTCAGAATCCCGGAAACCTCCACAAAACAGTCCGAATTGGCTGTTGCGTCCGTCACCTGTTCGGCCCGGCTGAGCCCGAGCCCCGTGACGTCCCTCAATTTTTCGATCACCAGGAAAATGTAGCTTTGCGGCGCCCCGAGCCCCGTGCCGACCGCGGTCCCGCCCAAATTGACCACGCGCAAACGCTCCTCGCACTTGAAGGTACGCCAGCGGTCGCGGCCGACGGCTTCGGCAAAGGCCGCGAATTCCGCGCCGAGTGTCATCGGAACCGCCTCCTGGAGTTCCGTGCGGCCGAGCTTGACGATCTCGGCAAATTCCTTTTCCTTCGCCTGCAAAGCCCCCTGCAGCGTCGCAATCTCCGCGCTCAAAGTCTTCAGGGACAGGATCATCGCAATTTTAAGCGCCGTCGGAACGACGTCGTTGGTGGACTGATGGCGATTGACGTCCTCGATCGGATGAAGGCTCGCGTAATCGCCGGGAACCTTTTCCATCTTCTCGAGCGCAAGATTGGCGATCACCTCGTTGACGTTCATGTGAGTGGAGGTACCCGCCCCTCCCTGCAGAGCATCGAGCGGGAAAAAGCCTTCACAAGGGCCCGAAAGGATCCGGTCGCATGAGGACTCGATCGCCCGGGCTATTTCGGGCGCAAGATAGCCGAGCTCGGCATTCGCAAGACATGCGGCCTTCTTGACCATGGCAATAGCCCGGACGAGGCCAGAAGGCGCCGGATAGCCGCTGATCCTGAAATTCTCGAGAGCGCGCGCGGTATGAATGCCCCAGTAAGCGCCTCCCGGGATCTCCTTTTCGCCTAGGCCGTCCCTTTCGATCCGTGAATCCATTCGCTTTCCCCCTAAGCTTTCGCCAACGCGGACTTGACTGAAACGCCTTCGAGCGCGCCGAGGCGGCCGGTCAGAGCCCCGATCTGGTCGGTGGTTCCGTCGACAATCAGAGTCATGACACAGCATTTTCTTTCCCGGTACGGAAGTCCGACGCGGGCAACAACGGACTCCCCGAAGTCCGAGAGGACCCGGTTGACCCGGTCGGCAACTTTCTTACGGTTTTCGATGATGATCCCGACAAAACCCAGCCTCTTGTCCATAAACCCTCCGTACTCTCTCAAGGATATTTCTCAATTCGTCGGCCAACTCCATAACGGGGCGGATCGAACGGTGACGAGACGCGCCGAACTTTGAGGCGAGGGATCAAGAGAGGAGATTGGGAGGATATCCGCAAACATTTCCACCAACCCCTCGGATTTAGGATGCATCCCTTGTCCTCAGGACATGATAGCGACTACCGAACAAAACCTTCAGCGGCTATAAACCGGCCGTGATTTGTATTCCGTATGCAGCAGCTCGTGCGACCGTTTTCCGAGCGGTTTCCCGAGAAATTCGTTATAGAGCTTTTGAACGAAGGCATTGTCGTGCGAACAGCGCAGGGACTTTTCCTGATCGTCCTGATAGAGCCCTTTGGAGCGAAGAAGGCGTATCTCGTCAGTGACCCCGTAAGGCTGGCCCCCTCCGCCGATGCAGCCGCCCGGGCAGGCCATCACTTCGATAAAATCATAGGGCATCGGCTCGCCCTTCTTCTGGGCCTCGCGGATGCGGTTGATGACGTACTCGACATTGGCCAGCCCGTGGGCGATGGCCACGTTGATTTTCGTACTGTCGATCATGATGGAGGCCTCTTTGACCCCCTTCAGGCCCCGGACGTTCATGAAATCGACTTTGCCCAGATTTTTCTCGGTCACAAGAAAGTAGGCGGTCCGCAAAGCGGCCTCCATCACCCCGCCGGTCGCTCCAAAAATCACGCCGGCGCCCGTGTAATCGCCGAGAATATGGTCGGCGTCTTCTTCGGGAAAATGCGCGAAATCAAGCCCTGCCTGCTTAATCATACGCGCCAATTCTCGCGTCGTGATTGCAATGTCCACATCCTGATAACCGGAGGCGAACATTTCATCCGTACGCGTCAGCTCGTACTTCTTCGCCGTACACGGCATGATCGATACCATCACGATCTTTTCCGGGTCGATCTTTTTCTCCTTCGCATAATACGTTTTGGACAACACCCCGACGATCTCATGGGGAGACTTGCATGAAGAAAAATGCGGAATCATATCCGGATGGAATTTTTCCATGAAATCCACCCAGGACGGGCAGCAGGTCGTGATGAGAGGAAGCTTCCCCTTCTTGTGAACGAAGCGCTCCACAAACTCGCTGGCTTCTTCCATGATCGTCACGTCGGCGCCGAAATTGGTGTCGAAAACCGCGTCAAAACCCAGGCGCCTCAAAAGGGCGTAAAGCCGGCGCGTCAAGTTGACGCCGGGGGCCATGCCAAACGCTTCTCCGATTGCGACGCGAACGGCCGGGGCAATCTGGACGACGCAATACTTTTCGGGGTCCTGGAGGGCCCGCCAAACTTTCACGGTATCGTCCTGCTCGAAGATGGCGCCCGTGGGGCAGTGGGCGGAACATTGTCCGCACTTCACGCAGGGAGATTCATTGAGCTTGATGTCGCCGGCGGGAGCGATTCGGGTGTGAAATCCCCTCTGCAGGAAGGACAGGGCCCAAACATCCTGGATCTGCTGGCAGACTTCGACGCAGCGGCCGCACTTGATGCATTTCGAGGGCTCGAGCATGATCGAACCGGTCGAGTCGTCCTTGGGAATATCGCGGACGAATTTATGGAAACTTTCGGTCCGGATCCCGAAGTTGGCCGCCACGGTCTGCAGCTCGCAATTATTGTTGCGCCCGCAAGTGAGGCAGTCGTCGGGATGGTTCGAAAGAATGAGCTCGACCACCGTACGCCGCGTGGAGACGATTTCCGGATCATGTGTCAGGATATCCATCCCCTCCTCGATCGGGGTGCAGCAAGCACGCAGGAGCTTGCGCGACTTGCGAACCTTCACAACGCACAGGCCGCAGGCGGCCGAGGCCGTCAAGTCGGGATGCTTGCAAAGTGTCGGAATGTTGATTTGCACTTTCCGGGCGGCCTCGAGAATCGTTGTCCCCTCGGGCACTTCGACCGGAATTTCGTTAATGATCGCTTTAATCATCGAAAATCTCCTTCTTTCTTGTTTAAAAAATAAAACCCGGTTTTTCCATGCGCTTACCCTCTAAAAATGGCGTTGAGACGGCAGACTTCAAAGCAGCGGCCGCACTTCGTACACTTGTCCTCGTCGATGGTATAGCCGCTTTGCTTGTCGCCGAGGATCGCTCCGGCGGGACAATTCCGGAAACAGAGGCCGCAGTTGACGCACTTGTCCTGGATGATGGCATAGCGGAAAAGGGCGCCGCAACGGCAGGCGGGACACTTTTTATCGACGATGTGCGCCCTGTACTCGTCTTCGAAATACAGCAGGCTCGAAAGCACCGGATTCGGGGCAGTCTGGCCGAGGCCGCACAACGAAGCATTTTGCATCGCCGCGGAAACCCGCTTCAGGCGCGGGATATCGTCTGAGACGCCTGTCCCATCTGAAATTTTTTCGAGCATATTCAGCATCTGGGTCCCGCCGATCCTGCACGGCGCGCATTTGCCGCAGGATTCGTCGACGCAAAAGCGCAGATAAAACTTTGCAATATCGACCATACAATCGTTTTCGTCCATCACGATCATGCCTCCGGAGCCCATAATCGACCCGAGCTTCTGGAG
Source organism: Candidatus Omnitrophota bacterium (assembly GCA_041666865.1). GTDB lineage: Bacteria > Omnitrophota > Omnitrophia > Omnitrophales > Aquincolibacteriaceae > JBAYGD01. Next base: position 45,456 of record JBAYGD010000005.1, read on the forward strand.
GGTCTCGTAGCTGACAGGCGTATTGAGGAAATCTTCAGGAATCATGCCTCCCGAGGGCCCGCCGGTCTGGACAGCCTTGACGCGCTTCTTGCTTGCGGTGCCGCCGCTGATGTCCATAACGATTTCACTTAGCGTCGTACCCATCGGCACTTCGACCAAGCCCGAATTCTTGACTTTTCCGGTCACGGCGAAGACCTTGGTCCCTTTCGACGTGTCGGTCCCGATCGCGCTGAACCAGTCTCCGCCGCGAAGCAAAATAGCCGAAATATTCGCCAGGGTCTCGACGTTATTGATGCAGGTCGGCTTCTCCCACAGCCCCTTGACCGAGGGAAAAGGCGGCCGGGGACGGGGATATCCCCGCTTGCCTTCGATGGAAGCGATCAAGGCCGTTTCTTCGCCGCACACAAAGGCCCCGGCGCCTAGGCGGATATCGAGATCGAAGGAAAACGACGTCCCGAAAATCTTCTCCCCGAGGAGTCCCCTCTCGCGGGCCTGGTCAATGGCCTTCTGAATGCGATCAATCGCAAGCGGGTATTCGGCACGGATATAAAAATAACCGAGTGAGGCGCCGATCACGTAGCCGGCGATCATCATGCCCTCGATGACCGAATGCGGGTCCCCCTCGAGGACACTGCGGTCCATATAAGCTCCGGGGTCCCCCTCATCCCCGTTGCAGATCATAAACTTACGGTCGGCTTGGGCCTGCCGGGTCATCTTCCACTTCATCCAGGTCGGATAGCCGGCGCCGCCGCGGCCGCGCAGCCCGCTTTTTTTCATTTCATCGAGGACCTGCTCGGGGGTCATTTCCGTCAGGACTTTGGCCAGCGCTTGATAGCCGTCGGCCGCGATGTAATCATCGATATTCTCCGGATCGATCACGCCGCAATTTCTTAAAACGATGCGGAACTGTTTGGAGACATGATGGCACACCAGGGAATCGATCCGCTTCCCGCCGACGACGCTCTCGTCGATGATCCTCGGGATGTCTTTGGGCTCAACGTGTCCGTACAAAAAATCATCGGGCGTAATCCGGACGACGATGCCCTGGTTGTACACGCCGATGTCGGCGACGCGGATCAGCTGGACCGAATTCTCCAGCTTGCGCTGCCTCAGCTGATCGATAAAAGCTGTGTAGAAATCGCGCGTCTGGTCCTTGGCCCCCGCGCTCGTGTCTTTGATAAAAACTTTTTTATCCATCGGACCTTCGCCTCCGGTTTATGAATTCAGTTTTACCTGGTAGATACGGTCGTTGAGAAGCATCTTTCCGCCGATGTGCTTTTCGACGATCTTGGCGGCCGTATCCTTGTCGACTTTGCCGTAGAAAACCCGCGGCAAGCCTTCCGTCTGAATCTCGACGAGCGGCTCGGCGTAGCACATGCCGATGCAGCCGCATTTTTTGATCTCCACATCAAGGTTCTGCTTCTTGATTTCTTCGGTTAGAGTCGCAAACACTTCGTCCGCACCGGCCGCGATGCCGCAGGTGCTGTAGCCGACACGGATCCAGTTTTTTTTGCCGTTCGCCCGGCCGTCTTTGATTTTTTTCAGGTCTTCCACCGTCATTTTGTTCATGCGTGCCTTTCCGTTAGTTCTTGTTCTGCGCCTCTTCCAGCTTCGAATATTGTTCAATGATGTCCGCAACGTCCTTTTTCTTCACGGCGCTGAAGACTTTCGCTCCGACGGTCAACACGGGCGCGAGTCCGCAGCACCCGATGCAGCGAACGACCTGGACGTGAAATAAGCCGTCTTTGGTGCTCTGCCCCGCGCCGATGCCGAGCAGATGCTCGATCTCGTTCAGGAGCTCTGAGGCGCCGTTCAAATAGCAGGCCGTGCCCATACACACCGAAAGAGTATGCTTGCCCGGTTTCTGCAGCTTGAAATAATGATAGAAAGTGATGACTTCGTAAATGCGGGCCAGAGGCACATCGAGGCGCTTCGAAAGGTCGAGCGAAACCTCGCGGGGAACATACCCGAAATGATTCTGGATCTGATGCAGAATCATGATCAGGTTCCCCTCCTTGTCCTTCCACTTATCCACCAAATGCCCAATATCAAATTCGGTATCCGCCGTTTCCATGTTCCGTCCTTTCGTTCGAATAAGTTTTGTGTTCGGCTTATCGTTCTTCGCTCGAGCAAGATTGTCATCCGCGAGTGCCTTGACCGAAGCTCCCTTCTGCCGGCAGCGGGGGGACGCCGGAGAAAGGTCAAAATCAGACTTTGGACCGCTTCGTGTACTTCGTGTGCAGCAGATGATGGGACTTCTCTCCGAGGGGCTTGATCAGAAAATCCTCGTAGATCTTCTTGATCTCCGGATTTTCATGAGACTTCCGGAGCTTCTTCCCTTCATCTTCCTGATAGATGGCCCGCATACGCGCCCTGCGGATGTCGTCGGTCGTCAGACGGGGCTGCCCGCCGCCGCCGATGCACCCTCCCGGGCACGTCATCACTTCGATAAAATGGTACTGCGCCTGCCCCTCCTTGAGGCGTTCGAGCAAAGCCGCGGCGTTCTTCAAGCCGTGCGCCACCGCAAAGCGGGCCTCGACTCCCTCGAGGAAAGACCACGCGGGGAGCGCTCCCTGGATCACCAGAGAGGCCTCTTTGATGCCTTGGAGGCCCTCAATCGGCTTGACGTGGAGATTTTCGGCAGGCAGTTCGCGGCCGGTCACGATTTCATGCACCGTCCGAAGCGCCGCCTCCATCACCCCGCCCGTATTCGCAAAAATGTCCGCCGCCCCGGAAGAAACCCCGAGCGGGGAATCCATCACGCCGTCCTCGAGGACGCCAAAATCAATGCCCGCGGCGTGGATCATCTCGCCGAGCTCGCGGGTCGTCAGGACATAATCGACGTCCTGAAAACCGCTTGCGTTCATTTCGGGCCTCTGGGCTTCGAATTTTTTCGCCGTGCACGGCATCACCGAAACCACGACCATGTCTTCGGGCCGGACGCCCTTTTTCGCCGCATAGTAAGTCTTGGCCAACGCCCCAAACATCTGCTGGGGGGATTTGCAGGTGGAAAGATTGTCGAGAAACTCGGGGTAATAATATTCCGTAAATTTGATCCATCCCGGCGAGCAGCTCGTAAACATCGGCAGCGCCACCGGTTGTTTGTCGACCAAGGCCTTCTTGAGACGGGTCAAAAGCTCCGTCCCCTCCTCGATAATCGTCAGGTCCGCAGTAAAATTCGTATCGAAAACGGCATGAAATCCGAGTTTTCTGAGCGCGGTCACCATTTTTCCGGTCACGAGGGTTCCTGGCTCGTAATCGAAACATTCCCCGAGGGCCGCGCGGATGGCCGGGGCCGTTTGAACCACGACATGCTTGGTCCTGTCTTCCAAAGCCGCCCATACCCCGTCGATATGGCTTTTTTCGACGATCGCCCCCACGGGACAAACCGCGGCGCATTGCCCGCACTGAACGCAGGCCACATGGTTGAGGTCTGCCGAAAACGCGGGACCGATCACTGTCCGGTAGCCCCGGTACTGGGGAAAAAGCGCGCTCACCCCCTGGACGTCGCGGCAAACCGTGACGCACCGGCGGCACTTGATGCACTTGGCCGAATCGCGGATAAGGGCGGGCGTCGTGTCATCGACATGCGCTTGCGGCTTCTCCCCCTGAAAATGGATTTCCCGGATCCCCAGGTCATGCGCGAGATTCTTGAGCTCGCAGTCTTCGCTCCGCACGCAGCACTGGCAATCCCCTTCGTGCTCGCTCAAGAGCAGTTCCACCACCATCTTCCGTGCCGCGCGCACCCGCTTGGAATTCGTCAGGATCTTCATGCCGTCGGCAACAGGCGTCGAACACGCAGCCACGAGGGTCCTCGCGCCCTCCACCTCCACCATGCAAACGCGGCACGCTCCCAGGGGCTCTTTGCCCTCGAGAAAGCACATCGTCGGAATGTCGATGGCCATCGCGCGGGCCGCCGAAAGAATGGTCGCCCCCGGCGCGACTTCCACCACCTGATGATTGATCGTCACTTTGGGCATGGATCGTTTTCCCTACGCTTTGGCTTTATGTTTCGGAGCGTTTTCTTCCGTGTTGACAATTCGTTTTTCGGACACCTGCTTGCCGTAATCGCAGCGCAGGCAGCGCTTCGCCTGGCGGACGGCGACGCCCTCGGCCCACGGCTGTTCCACTTCATCGAAATTCGAGCGGCGCCGCTCGAGATCGATCGAGCGGATTTTCTCGCGCGGATACGGCACGGGATCGGCATCGGGATCAAACTCGGTCTGGACTTCTTGTTCTTTGCGCCAAAACGCGTGGTTTGCGCCGGTCAAAGATTCGTCCATCCCGGCCGCAGCCCTTTCCCCGGCACCGATCGCCGCCACGACCGAATAAGGGCCGCTCACGGCATCTCCCCCCGCAAAAATCCAGGGAACGGATGTCTGGCCGGTAACCGGATCGGCTTTGATGAAGCGGTTCGGAGTCATCTCGATGTCCAATCCCCCGAACAATTCTTTTGCATGCAGAGCCTGGCCGATGGCTACGATGACCTGATCGGCCTCCAGGTGAAACGGCTGGGTTTCATCCCCTTCCGGGCGCCTTCTTCCGCTCCGGTCGAATTCGCCGAGCTTCATCGGGATACACTTGACGCCCAACACCCGGCCTGCCGTCGATTTGACGATCTCCACCGGATGCGTCAGGGTCATCAGTTTCACGCCCTCGTTGAGGGCCTCTTCAATCTCCTCGGCATAGGCCGGCATTTCCTGCTGGCTGCGTCGGTAAAGGATCGTCACTTCTTCGGCCCCCAGGCGCAGGGCCGAGCGCGAGGCGTCGATCGCCGCATTGCCGCCTCCGACCACCACCACCTTTTTTCCGACCGGCACTGATCCCCGAATATTGTATTGTTTGAGAAAAGCCCCCGCCTGGACCACGCCCTCGGCGTCCTCGCCCACGACCCCAAGATTGAGATTTTGAGGCGCTCCGACACCGAGAAAAATCAGCTCAAACCCCTGATCGCGCAGCTGCTGAATCGTAAAATCCTTGCCGAGCGTCTTGCCCGTCTGGATATCGACTCCAAGCTGTTCGATCATGCGGATCTCCCGGGCCACGGTCTCCCGAGGAAGCCGGTAAGCAGGAATCATCTGGACCAGCATGCCGCCGGGCCGGGGCTCGGACTCGAACACCACCGGGCGGTAACCGAGGCGGGCCAGAAAATAAGCACAGGAAAGTCCGGCCGGTCCGGCCCCGACGATCGCGATTTTTCTGGAAGCGTTTTTCTCGTCCTGGCGGGACTCGGGGAGTTGGATTGTCACCTCTTGATCGACCATGAAGCGTTTGACCGCGCGGATCGCGACAGGCGAATCCAGGGTCGAGCGGCGGCATTTTTCTTCGCAAGTATGAAAGCACACCCGCGCGCAAACTGCCGCGAAGGGATTTCTTTCCCGGTGCAGTTTCAGCGCCTCGGCATACCTTTTTTCGCCGACAAGCGACACAAACCCGGGGACGTCCACACACGCCGGGCAAGCGCTCTGACAGGAGGCGCGAACGAGCGAAGGGCAAACTCCGGCCTCACAGTGCCGGTCACGGATATGCTGTTCGTATTCTTCGCGGAAATGACGGATCGTCGACAAAACGGGATTAGGGGCCGTCTGCCCGAGGCCGCAAAGCGACGTATCCTTGATTTGAAGCCCAAGCTCAATCAGCCGCTCGATATCCCCCTGCTCGCCCTGGCCCGAACAAATCCGTTCGACAATTTCGAGCATGCGCTTCGTGCCGACCCGGCACGGGACGCATTTCCCGCACGACTCCTCCTGCACAAACTCGAGAAAAAAACGCGCCATATCGACCATGCAGGTGTCGTCGTCCATGACGATGAGGCCGCCGGAGCCCATGATGGCACTGAGCTCTTCGAGCGTTTTGTAGTCGAGCGGCACGCTCAGATGCTGTTTTGGGATGCATCCGCCGGAAGGTCCGCCCATCTGGGCCGCTTTGAACGTCTTGCCGCCTTTGACGCCGCCGCCGATGTCGTAGATCAGCTCGCCGAGCGAAGTCCCGATCGGAACCTCGACGAGGCCGGTGTTTTTGACCGAACCGGCCAGCGCGAAGACCTTCGTCCCCTTGCTCTGGTCCGTCCCGTAAGAAGCATACCAATCCGCTCCCTTGAGCAAAATCACGGGAACGTTCGCGTAGGTTTCGACATTATTCAGAAGGCTGGGCTTTCCCCAAAGCCCCTTGACAGCGGGAAAAGGCGGCCGCGGCCGGGGCTCCCCGCGCTTGCCTTCAATAGAATTCATGAGGGCCGTCTCCTCGCCGCAAACGAACGCCCCCGATCCCATTCGGATTTCGAGGTCGAATTTGAAACCGGTGCCGAGGATATTTTCTCCGAGAAGCCCAGCCTGCCTTGCCTGTTCGATCGCTTTCGTGAGGCGCGACACCGCAAGAGGGTATTCGGCGCGCACATAGACGAAACCGCGCTCAGCCCCGATCGCAAAAGCCGCGATCGCCATGCCCTCCATAACGCTATGAGGATCCCCTTCCAGGACACTGCGGTCCATGAACGCTCCGGGGTCTCCTTCGTCCGCATTGCAAAGCACGTATTTGACGGGGCCTTCCGATTTGCGGGTAAATTCCCACTTGAGGCCCGTCGGAAATCCTGCGCCCCCGCGCCCGCGCAGGCCCGACTTTTTCATCTCGTCGACGACCGCTCCGGGGTTGGCAGCCGTCAGAACCTTCGCAAGGGCCTGATATCCGTCCTGGCCGATGTATTCGTCGATCCTCAAGGGATCGATTCTTCCGCAGTTCCTGAGGACGATCTTGACCTGGGTCGCAAAAAAATCGTTTTCGCTCAAAGAGGCCGCCGGCTTGTCGCCTTTGGCATTGCGGTGAATCAAGCGCTGGACGATCCTGCCGTGCCCAAGGTGCTCCTCGACGATCTCCTCGACGTCGTTCACCGAGACCTCCTCATAGAGAGTTTCCCCGGGCTGAACGACCATGACAGGCCCCTTCGCGCACGGCCCCAGACATCCGGTCTCGACGATCCGGACACTCATGCCGCGTTCGCGCATTTTTTCCTCGAGGCGCTTTTTGATATCCATCGCCCCGGAGGCAATGCACCCGGCCCCCGAGCACAAAAGGATCTGGGGCTTGGAGGCATTCCTCTCCTTCTCCTCCAGGACCCTCGCGCGGACCCGGTTCAAATCGTCGACCGATCGAATCACCTGCGGTTCAGTCGCACTCATGAGACGGCCTTGACCTCCCTGCTTTCATAAGGATTCAAAAGCTCCTTGATTTTCGCCGGCTTCACCCTCTGATGGACGTCGTCATTAATCATGACGGCGGGAGCAAGCCCGCAGGCGCCGAAGCAGCGGCCGACCTCGAGCGAAAAATTGCGGTCCGCGGTCGTCTCCCCGACATTGATCGCCAGATGTTTCTTCATCCCTTCGAGCACTTCCTTGCCTCCCCGCACGTAACAGGCGGTCCCAAGGCAGACCCGAACGACGTTTTTGCCCCGCGGCACAGTCGAAAAAAAAGAATAAAAGGAAACGACTCCGGCCACTTCACTGTAAGGGATGTTGAGCCGCTCGCTGATGCGCTTGAGGACCTTCTCGGGGAGATAACCGAAGAGGTTTTGCGCCGTCTGGAGCACGGGGATAAGCGCCCCGTCGGTTTTCGCGTAGCTCGCGATCACTTCTTCGAGGCGGCTCAGCAAATCTTCTTCGGTCGTCTCGCAGGGGCACTGCGTCGCACTTTGAGGCACCGGATTTTCAACCCGCTTGGCTTCGTGAGTCATTCGAAACTCTCCTCAAAAAAAACTACCCTTTTAAATCTTCGATCGCCTTCTCCACAAACGTCACATAAGTCATCACGCTCGAACCGCCGACGAGGACGGCGACCATGCAAGCCTCGAGCATCTCCTCACGGCTCCACCCGAGCGTAAGGCAGTGCTCGACGGCACGCGGAATACAGACCGGGCATTTCAGACTGACGCCGGCCACCAGCAACATGAGCCATTTGGTCTTTTCCGGAATTTTACCGCTTTTGAGCGCCGCATGCTTTTCGGCAATCAAGGCGTCATACGAGCCCGGAACCGCGCTCCGGACATTGGTCATCAACCGGTTAAACTCGGACAATATTTTTTTCGGCTGGTATTCCATTGCGGCCCCCCTTCTCCGGTAGTCTTACTTATGGATTTCGCAAAAAAGCGATAAAAACTCGATTGTCAGATCGATGTCTTTGACCCGGACTTCGGCCGGCACGCTGACCGAGGCCGGGGAAAAATTGACGATCCCCCTCAGCCCGGCAAGCACCATAAGATCCGCGACATCCTGGGAAAAACCCTGCGGCACGGCAATGATGCCGATATTGGCCCGCGTTTTCCGAATAATCTGCGGCGCCCGCTCAAAGGGATACACCGTCACAAGTCCGACCTTTTTCCCGATCTTCTGGGGTTCCACGTCAAAGGCGGCCACGACCCGGATGCGGTCCTTCAGAAATCCCGGATATTTCAAAATCGCGGTGCCGAGGTTGCCCACCCCGAAAAGCGCGATCCTCAGCATGTCGTCCTGGAGGACGAAGTCCTCCAAAACATTTTTCAACTCCGCCGTCCGGTAACCGATCCTGGGGCGCCCCACCTTGCCGAAGCTCGAAATGTCCTTGCGGATCTGGACGTCCGTGACGCCGGTGACCGCCGCAAGCTCTTTGGAGGAGACCAGCCGGTGTTTTTGCTTGATCAAATTCTCCAGGGCCCGGATGTAGCGCAGCGCCCTTGACACGGTTTTCTGCGAGATCTTCGTCATGCCGGAACGGCCGTATGCCTTTTCAATCGTGATAAACGGAACAATTGGGAAATAATTGTATCACACCGCGGCAGGGACACAACAAAAAAATGCAAGCCGGCCGGAAAGCGTTTAGCTTACCACTGGCCCGTGCGGAGATAGTCGTCGATGGAGCGCGCGGCCTTGCGCCCCGCCCCCATGGCCTCGATCACCGTCGCAGCGCCCGTGACGATGTCGCCTCCGGCCCAGACGCCCTTCTTGGTCGTTTTTCCGATGGCAGGGTCCGCGACGATGTAGCCGTACTTATTGGTCTCGAGCCCGTGCGTGGAACGCGGCACGAGTGGGCTGGCGCCGGTCCCGACGGCCACAATGACCATGTCCACCGCCCGTTTGAATTCGGAACCTTGAACGGCCACGGGACGCCGCCTGCCGGACGCGTCCGGCTCGCCGAGCTCCATGCGAATAAGTTCCATGGCGTTCACGCGCCCTTTCTCGTCGCCCAAGTAGCGGACGGGACTCATGAGGAAATCGAAAAAGATGCCCTCTTCTTCCGCATTTTCCACTTCTTCTTTCCGCGCGGGAACTTCCTGACGGCTCCGCCGGTAAACGATATGGACCTCTTCGGCCCCGAGGCGCAAAGCGCAGCGCGCGGCGTCCATGGCCACGTTGCCGGCCCCGACGACGGCGACCTGACGGCCGACTTGCACCGGGGTATCGTAAGACGGAAACCGGTAAGCCTTCATCAGGTTGACACGGGTCAAAAATTCATTCGCCGAATACACGCCGGCAAGATTCTCGCCCGGGAGATTCATAAAAGACGGCAGGCCCGCCCCGAGCCCGAGAAAAACGGCATCGTATCCCATCTCGAAAAAATCATCCACCGTCGCGGTCCGGGCCGCGATGAAATCGAATTGAAACTCCACTCCCAGTTTTTCCAGAACCTCGCACTCGCGCGCAACGATCGCCTTGGGCAGCCGGAACTCCGGGATCCCGTAAACAAGAACCCCGCCGGCCTTGTGAAGAGCCTCGAAGATCGTTACCTTATGACCAAGCTTGGCCAATTCCCCCGCCACGGTCAGGCCCGCCGGCCCGGACCCGACGACCGCCACTTTGCGGCCGGTCGGCGAGAGCTGTTCGGGCTTCGGGACCTTGCCTTGCCTGATTTCCCAGTCGGCCACAAAGCGTTCGAGGCGCCCGATCGCAACAGGCTCGTGTTTTTTCCCGACCACGCAGCGCGCTTCGCACTGCTCTTCCTGAGGGCACACCCGCCCGCAAATTCCGGGTAAAAAATTAGTTTCACGGACCTTGGCCAAGGCGCTTTCGAAGTCGCCGGTCGCCACCAGCTTGACGAATTCGGGAATCTTGATTTCGACGGGACACCCTTCGATGCACAGGGGTTTTTTGCACTGGATGCAGCGCTCCGCCTCGAGCTTGGCCTGCTCGGGAGTATATCCCGTGGCCACTTCGTCGTAATTACGGCGGCGTTCGCCGGGCTCCTGCTTGGGCATCTCCTGACGCGGAATTTTGAAATTCGCCATGGTCCCTTATTCCTTTATGTTCGCAAGATAACACTGATGGGAATGCTTCTCTTCCTTCTGATACGCTCCCAACCGCTGGATCAGGAGGTCAAAATTGATCTGGTGGCCGTCGAATTCCGGTCCGTCGACGCAGGTGTAACGCGTTTCATTGCCGACCTCGACGCGGCACCCTCCGCACATCCCGGTCCCGTCGATCATGATTGTATTGAGCGATACGAGCGTTCGGATCCCGGAAGGCCGGGTGACGTTGCAGACATTCTTCATCATGATGACGGGCCCCACGGCCACAACTTCCACAATCGGCCGTCCCTGCTCGAGATGGCTCTTGAGCTCGTCGGTCACGAACCCTTTGCGGCCGTAGCTTCCGTCATCGGTCGTGACGTAGACTTCGTCAGCGAAAGAGCGGAATTCCTTCTCTAGGATGACGATGTCGCGTGAGCGTGCGCCCAAAATGATCACGGTCTTGTTGCCGCTTTCCTTGTGCGCCCTGGCAATCGGAAGAATTTCGGCGGCCCCGACCCCGCCCCCGATAAGAAAAACTTCTCCGCCGAGCTTCTCAAGCGGCGTCGGATGCCCCAGCGGACCCGCAACATTGGCAATCGCATCCCCGGCCTTGAGGTTCCCCATCTCGGTCGTGGTCTTGCCAAGGGCCTGGACATAGACCGTAATGGTGCCGGCCGCAGAATCGGCGTCGGCAATCGTGATCGGAAATCTCTCGCCTTCTTCGTGCAGGCGAAAAATGACGAATTGGCCGGGCTTGCGTTTGCGCGCGATCAAGGGAGCTTCGATGACGAAGCGGTTGACCACGGGGTTGACTTTTTCCTTTTCGAGAATCCGGTACATGGTTTTTCCTTTCAAAAAAGCCGGGGCTGCCCGCTACCCGGCAGAAATGTAGTTGCCTAGTTCGCTGATGGTAAACTGCTGGTGGGCGATGATCTTTTTGACGATGTCACCGATGGAAACGACCCCGATGACGCGCTGATTCTGTAAAACCGGAAGATGGCGGATGCGCTTGTCGGTCATGAGCGCCAGGCATTCTTCCGTTGTTCTTTCCGGCGTAACGCCCATGACGGTCGTCGTCATGAGTTCACGGACTTTCATGGCTTTTGGGGACCGGGCGTCTTCGAGGACCTGCCGGCAGTAGTCCCTTTCCGAAAAAATTCCGGCGACGCTGTCACCGTCGAGAACGAGCAAGGCCCCGACATTTTTTTCGGCCATCAGTTCAAGTGCTTTCAAAACGGAATCGTCCGGACCAACTGACAAAACTTTGTTTCCCTTGTCTTTCAGAATGTCATGGACCGTATTCATAAGCTCCCCCTATGCCGTTGGGTGATTTTCGTGAATTATAACCCGAAGGCACCTTGCCTGGCCAGAATTCATTGTTTACAGGGGCATGGCCCCTTTGTCTACACCTCTAAAAACAGAACGGCCGCCGCGCAAAAGAAAATCACCACTCCCGCCAAAGCATGCCTGAAGCGTCCGAGCGGCACAAAGGAAAACCGGCTCAATCCGTAGACCCCGGCCGCCGTCAGTCCGAGCATAGTCCCGACGGTAGTGCCCCCAAAGACAATCGTCACGGCCCACATTTCCCATAAGTTTTGCCGGGCCGCAGGGATCATGACCAGAGGAATCAGGGGTTCGCAGGGCCCCAAAACAAAAATCACGAAGAGGGACCAGGGCAGTCCTTGCGCAAGCTTTCGGCGCACGGTTCTTCGGGGCAGTACAACACGGGCGTTTTCTGTGCGAAATAGGATTCCGAAAGCTTTTCGCATCCCGTAAACCAGATAAACAATCCCGAAGATCAAGAGGGCCCAACCGGCCCAGGCCCCGCGGACAGACTCGAGGGCCTCGAGCCGCATCATCTTCCACCCGAAACGCATCCCAAGAAGGCCTAGCAACACCGAAGCGCCGATATGCCCGCATCCGCATAGGGCAGTAACGGCAAACGTCTTGGCAAACGGCCACTTTCGCGCCTTGGCCATCACGATAAAAGGGACGGTGTGGTCGGGGCCCAAGAGGACATGGAAGAAGCCCAGGGAGACCGCCGCAGTCAGCAGGACACAGAATTCATGAGTCATAGCGCTCCTCCTTCATGCATGAAAAGTGAAACAATCGGATGCCGGGAAACAGGCTGGATGAATTTAGCCGAGGCCTCCCGCATTTGCAAGAATCAAATTCACATGCTAGTGTTTAAGTAAGGGCAAATCCCCCTTCTTGTATCCAAGAGGGCATCCTCCGATGGGGATGGAGAAATCGGGAGACGCAAAGCCACAGTCCCTACCACCCGGGCGTTCCGGGTGCGGGAGGCTGGGTTGCCGGAAAGGAAGCTTTTCGTGATACCTGGGGTCAAAAGGTCGCTGATCACTCTGATGATCGTGTCAGTCCCTCTCGTTTCCGCCGAACCTATTTCCAGCCTGCAGGAGACCCTGTCTCCTGCGCCGCAAATCCTGGTTCCCGCGGAAAAGCAGCCCGTCCGACCGAAAATATCTTCTCCGGGCCGAACCGGCGTCGCGTCCTGGTACAGCCAGTCGGACCCCTTCATCAACTTGAGGACCGCCAACGGAGAAATCTTCGACGATAAGCAGATGACCTGCGCGTCATGGCATTTTCCCTTCGGAACCCGCCTCAAAGTCACCAACCTCAAGAACGGCAAGTCCGTCATCGTCATCGTCAATGACCGCGGTCCGGCCAAGCGGCTCAACCGCCTAATCGACCTGACCCGGGCAGCTTTCCGGAAAATTTCCGACACCCGCCAGGGCCTGATCCGGGTACGCGTCACAAGACTGAACTAGGCCCTAAGCGCGCGATCCCTTCTCTCGGTAAGTCTGCATAAAATGCTGGATCGAACGGTCGTAGGTCTTTTCGGCGTCCGGTGAGAAAAAACAGGCGGGAAGTTCCCCGTTGGCGCGGTGATAATGGAGGCAGTCGCAGCAGTTCCCCTTGCGCGCACAGGGCTCATAGGTGCAATGACAGCGCTTTTTATTGATTTGCAGTTTGCAATCCACGCTCATTCCTTTAGGTTAATCTCGTTCATGTCGAGGATGCGGTCAAAGAGCGACCCCACGTAGGAATTGCCGTTCAGCCCAAGGTCGGAGACCACCACCTGATTGATCCGGCGCTTTTCGTCGGAGGTCATGGAGATCCTCTCCGCCCAGGTGGAATGAATGGCGTAGAAATGTCCGTCGATCTCGCCCAGATACAGCATCATGTGTTTCGACATGCGCAAAAGCGTGATCGCCGGCACCGCCGCCCGGATGGCCGCATCCTTGCGATCGAGATCGTGGAAAGCCTCGAAGTGGTCGATCTGGGTCCCTACATACGCCTGGGGTTTTGAATTTCGCGGCATCGCGAAGCCAAAGGTCAGAAAAACATCATGGGTAAACCCGGAGCAGTCCCAGCCGTTGTACATGCCGCCCCAGCCGTAGCGGACCCCAAGCAGTTTGAAGGCCTGCTGGATCACATGCCGCTGGGTGTAGGCAAGATAGCCGTAGGACACATCACTCTTCGTGTCGATATAGGCTTTCTCGAGATAAACGGTGCCATCGGCCTTACGATAGGGCATCCGGACAACAAAAGAGCTTTTGCCCGGAGTTCCTTCTCGAAGCTGCTGCTTGATCGCGGTGCTGGCCAGGGGAATGACCGTGCCCATGACGGGCCTCAGCTCGACCGTTTGCATCACCGGATCCGAGTAGACGGCCACCGATTTACCCGTCACCACGAGGAAATCCTTGTCGGGACGAGCCGCCTGCCGGAGGAGCTCACGTTTGGGAAAGAAAGCGATGTCCGCGGCCTTGACCCACCCGCGGGCGTAGGGGGCATGAACGTAAAGCCACTGGCCGTCTGAAGAAGCGGCATAAACCGCCACCGGGGTCCAAAGTTTGATCAGCGTAAACTGGAGCTGATCGAATTCCACGTCCTCAGGGGCTTCGATCATGAGCATGTCCGTCGGAAGCGCGCGCACGGAAGTCGACTGGACGGCAACCCCCCATCGGACCTCGATATGTTTTGGAATCTCCTCCCAGGGAATAATCGGCTTGAGCGTTTCGTCAAAATAAGCGGCAGGGACCCGCTGGCCGCGGCGATCGTAGAGAATCCGGTTTCGTAAGGTCTGGAATTCGAGCTCCAACTGTCGGCGAATCCCGTCCCCGGGGAACAGCTTCGGAATCTTGAAGACATCGACGGCCTCGTGGGTCCATCGATAGATTCGCTGATTAAATTCCTGGATGGCGTTGGGAGTCAAAATGACGTTGTCGGGATCCTGGAGATGCCGGATCCAAAACTCGGGCGTCAGCATTTCCTCGGTACAGCTCGTCAAAAGCAGCGGGCCTTTCGGCAATGGCGGCAGATCCCCCTCCGCCAGGACCGGACCGCAAACAAGCGCAAAACACAAAAAGACTCTGACGCTTAAAAACAAAAACCTTGCGGCAAATTTCATAGAAGGGATGACAGGCATGAGGCTATTTTAACAAAAAAAGAGAGGAAGCGAAGGTGTTTTTATGAGCGAATCATCACCAGCATCATTTTGAACTTCGCAGGCGCCTTGACCGCATGAGGAACTTGAGCCGGCAGGATGATCATCTCTCCCTTGTGGAGCGCGTGCGGCTTCCCGGCAATTAAAATCTCGCCCCGGCCTTCCACCCCTTGAACGATGGCATCGTAAGGCGACGTGTGTTCGCTCAGGCTTTGCCCCTTGTCGAAGGCAAAAAGCGTCACCGTCCCGGCTTTTTTGGTGAGCAGGGTCCGGCTGACGATCGATGCCTCCTGATAAGCGATCATTCCTGCGGGATCGAGGATCTGCCCCGTCAATTTTTCCGTGCTCTGGCGACTGTTTTCCATGGAGAACCTCCGCGTTTTCGATCGATTTTCAGGAAAAATATCCGCGCGCCTTGAGGACTTCCTCGATCGCTCCCAAACACTCTGCGGGAACATTGACAAGGGAGTCGAGGGCCAGGCGCCGGATCACATCGTCGGGAGTCCTGGCCATTTCCGCTTCGACGGCATGAACGATCTGGGCCTTGAGAATGAGGGGGGCCTCGCAGACGATTTGTCCAAACTCCGGACGCCCCAGGACCCTCTGTAAAACATCCCGGTAGGCGGTGCCGTGGGCGGACATCACGGCACGCGCCGCCTCCGGCGGCACATTGAACTCCCGGGCAGAGTCTTCGGCGGTCTGCAAAAGGTTTCCGCCGCCGTGAAGGCGGAAATGCTTCAGGCCGTAAGTCCCCCGTCTGATTTTATCGAGACAATCCACGGCCACCCTCCGGTAAGTCGTGTATTTTCCGCCAGCCACAAACCAGATGCCCGAATGCGACCGGTGGATCATATGCTTGCGCGACACTTTCGAGGGAGAACCTCCCCGGCGGATGAGCGGACGTATCCCCGCAAAAGTCGAGAGGACGGAGGACTTTTCGAAACGGACTCCGGGGAAAACCCGGTCCGCCTCGGAAAGCAGATAATCGACGTCCTCACTTTCGGTCCTCACGTCGTCGGGGGAGCCGCTGTAGACCGTATCCGTGGTCCCGATCAGGGAATTCCCTCTCCAGGGCAGGATGAAAAACACGCGGTCGTCCTTTTTCGCGGGAATCAAAAAGCCGTGCGCCGAGACTTTCCCGGGATACACAAGATGAATTCCCTTGGTCATCCGGATCCGCTTGGGGGCGCTGGGATTGTCCATCCTCAGCAGCTGGTTGGTCCAGGGCCCCAGGGCGCACACAACGTTCTTCGCATAAACTTCGAGGGTGTGATCGGCCAAAAGATCGACAGCCCGCACACCCACAGCACGATCATTATCCTTGATGAAGGAAATGACCTCGACATAATTGACCGCCTGGGCGCCGGCCTGAACCGCCGAGACGACATTGGCCAGGCACAGCCTGAAATCGTCCATCTGAGCGTCCCAGTAAAGCACTCCCCCGCGCAGGCCCTCGCGCCGAGCAGCCGGTGCGAGTTCCAAAACCTCGGCGGCCGTCAAATTCCGGTGTTTTTGGATGACGGCCTTACCGGCCAAACCGTCGTAACAGGACACGCCCAACTTCATCATCCACAAGGGCCGCTTGTCGCCGTGATAAACCGGAATGACGATACTCAGGGGCTTGACCAGGTGAGGCGCCGCTTCGAGCTGGAGGCGGCGCTCGTGAAGGGACTCGTAGACGAGATCCAGTTCGAGGTTCTCGAGATACCGAATGCCGCCGTGGATCAGTTTGGTAGATTTACTGGAGGTGCCGCTTGCAAAATCGCCCTTTTCCAGAAGCGCAACTTTCAGACCCCGGCGTGCGCCGATATGGGCGATCGCCGCGCCGTTGATTCCTCCTCCGACGACGAGAAGATCGAACGGAGTCTTCGCAAGATGATCCGGATTGCGTTCCATCGGAAAATTATACCGCCGCTTGATCCGCCCACCAAGATCATTATAATGCTTTTGATATGGAAACCACGTGGTGGATTGCGCCGTTTTTTGCGGGACTGTCCACAGGGCTCTATTGCCTCGGCTCCTGCTTCCCGTTCATCACGTCCTTCCTCGTCGCCGAACGCCGTAGTTTCCGGGAAAACGTCTGGCTGCTCGCGCAATTTATGGCGGGAAGACTCGCCGGTTATCTGGCTTTCGGGGCGGTTTTCGGATTTTTGGGCGCGGCCCTAGACCAGACGTGGATCCGCCTTCTCGCCGATGTCGCCATGATCGGGCTTTCCGTTCTTTTGGCCGTTTATCTCATCCGTCTCCAGGCGCAAAAACGGCAAGCCTGCTGTCCGGCCTCCCGGCTCGGCGCCCAAAGCCCGGTCGCGATGGGGTTCTTCATGGGCATCAATCTCTGTCCGCCGTTTCTCATCTCCCTGACTTATGTCTTTACCCTCCACAGCACTTGCCGGGGCATCGCCTATTTCCTGATTTTTTTCCTCTCGAGCTCCCTCTACTTTCTGCCGCTCGTCTTTGCGGGCGCCCTGGCCCGTCTCCGCGGCTTTCAGGCCGCGGCTCGCCTCGGCGGCTTTTTCGCGGCAGTTCTTTTTTTTGTTGTCGGGATTCTTTCCATGGCGGATAATCTGATTCGCTGGTTTCAAAAAGGCTAGGGGCCATTTCCTACAGGTACAGGCCTCTTCACGACCAAAGCCAAGGCCTGTACCTGTAGGAAATGGCCCCTTCGTTGCACAAAAAATTTACCTTCATCCTCCCGGGACTTTTCCTGATCGCCCTCATCGCCCCCTCTCTATGGCTTATTTCAGGCCTTGCCCACAGCGCCGGCTGGTTCGAAGAGCAGCCGGGGACTGAACATCTCGCCATGTATTACGACAAACTGCCGAACCGGATGGTCCAGTGCCGCCTGTGCCCCAACCGGTGCATGCTTGCACCCGGCCAATTCGGCACATGCAAGGCGCGGAAAAATATCGGCGGAGATTTGTATTCGATGGTCTACGGTAAAATCGCCTCGGCGCACGTCGACCCCATCGAGAAGAAACCTTTTTTTCATGTCCTCCCCGGAAGCAAGGCCTTTTCCATCGCCACGACCGGCTGCAATATGCACTGCCTTTTCTGCCAAAACTGGGAGCTTTCCCAAGCCTTCCCTCATGAAGTCCCCTCCATCCCCATGACCCCGGCCCAGGTCGTCGAAGAGGCTGCGCGCAGCGGCTCGCGTTCCATTGCCTTCACCTATAATGAGCCTGTCATCAACTACGAGTTCATGCTCGAAACGGCAAGGATCGCCCGTTCGCGGGGAATCAAAAGCATCGTCATAAGCGCGGGGTATATCAACCCGGAGCCGCTCGCCGAGCTGCTTAGGACGGTCGACGCTTACAAGGTCGACTTCAAGGCCTTCCGCGAGGAATTCTATCAAAAGCTGACCGGCGGTCATTTGGCCGATGTTCTCGAAACCATGCAACTCATCCACAAAAGCGGCGTCTGGCTCGAAGTCCTGAACCTTCTCGTTCCGGGTGAAAACGACAGCGAGGCCGAAATCCGCGAGCTTTCCCGCTGGATCCGGGAGAACCTGGGCCCGGATGTGCCCCTCCATTTTTCCCGCCATTTTCCTCAGTACAAGCTTCGCAATCTGCCGCCCACGCCGATCGAAACGGTTTTGCGTGCGCGCGCCATCGCGCGGGAGGAGGGCCTCCGGTACGTGTACACGGGCAACGTCGCCTTCCCCGAGGGAGAAGCAACCCTTTGTCCGGGCTCGGGCCAAAAGGTCATCGAGCGGATCGCTCATGCTGTCATTTCGAACAACCTCAAGAACGGAGAGTGCGCCGATGGAGAAAAAATTCCCGGAATCTGGAATTAAACGCCTTTGCAAGTGGATGGAGTGCATGGCCGTAGTTGCAATCAATAAAAGACAAGCCCTGACCGCCTTGACGTGCAACTACGGCCATGCATCCGTGTGGATAGTGATTTTTCTGATTGGGGGGATTTTCATGGCTCCGGCCGCATATCCGGCGACTCCCGCACCCAAACCTTCCGAAACTGCAGGCTCCGTTGACAAAGAGTTGAGTCCCGGGGAGCAAGCGGAGCTCTTGAGGATCGCACGCGGGACGGTCGAGGCTCTCGTTCGCACCGGGAAAGCTCCGACCGCAAGCTCCACTCTGCCGGCCCTCAACCAGCCGCTCGGCGCCTTCGTCACTCTGAAGATTCACGGAGAGCTCCGGGGGTGCATCGGGCGTTTCGAACCGAATCAGCCTCTGCACGAGGTCGTCCGGGAGATGGCCATCTCCGCCGCCACACAAGACCCCCGTTTCAAACCAGTCACTGCGGAGGAGCTCCCCCGGCTCGAATACGAGGTCTCGGTCCTCAGTCCCCTTCGGGCGGTCGCAAGCGCTGACGACATCGAAGTGGGTAAGCACGGCGTCCAGATCCGGAAAGGTTTTCGGGGCGGCGTCTTTTTACCCCAGGTCGCTACCGAAAACCAATGGGACAAAGAAACGTTTTTGAGCGTGCTGTGCACGCAAAAAGCGGGGCTCGCGCCCGACTGCTGGAAGGATCCCTCGGCCCGTCTATCGGTATTTACGGCCCAGGTTTTTGATGAGAAAAAATAAGAGCGACGCAACCAGGTTGACGGCACACAACAAAATAAGCGTTTTCTCGATCCCGTAGAGCGGCAGGAGAAAGACGCTGACCGATAGGGCTCCGAACCCCGACCCGATAAGATCTGCCGTGTAAATACTCCCCGTCTTCTGCTGGAGGTTGCTTTCGCCCCGGAAGTAGAGTTTGTTTGCAATCGGAAACTCGAAGCCAATCAGGCCTCCGATCGCGACCGCGAGAGCCAGGTACACCGTCTGGACCATCTCCGGCGTCACAAGCAGCCGGTCGTGGCCGTAGCGGACGAGCCCAAGCCACGCCAAAAAGACCACCGCCGTCCAGAAGTGGATATAAAACAAACTCAGGGTCGAAAACTTATGGCGGCGCTGGCTACCCCAAAGGGCCCCGAGCCCCATGCCCGCCATAAAGCAGGCGATGATCCAGGCGATTTTGTAATAGAGATTGCCGTAAAAAACCTGAAAGCTGTAGATCACCAGAACTTCGGCCGCCATCAGGGAAAACCCCCCGACCGACATGGCGACGAAACAAACCGTCTTTTTCCGCCGGGGCGAGCCGAGGAAAAGGACGAGCGGCAGGGCGACGACCAAAAGGATCGAACCGAAAACCGTACGGAAGGGCACCCACCCGGCCGCGGCAAACGCGCCGGACAGCTTCGAGTAAAAAACGCTGAGCCAATAGACCAGGTTGTAGTAGGTGCCTCGCGGCTGAAAATCGTAATTCGTTTTCGCCCCGTAATTATGTTTCAGGGCCTCGCGCACCTGGGCCACCCGGTCATTGGTCATCCGGTACTGGATGTAGGATGGCACCACAAAATAGTTTTCGATCCCGCGTGAGCGCAGCCTCTCGGTCAAGATCTCCGGGGTCACCGCCCATCCGGGCTCCGGCGATGCGATAAAGTAGAGAGTATCCTCCGGGAGCAGCAGCACCGAAGAAAAAGACCTCTGCAAAGTGCGGCTCACGCAAGCGGCAAGGTCGTTGAGCTGGCGAGGCAAAAAGTTCGGCGAAAAATCAAGGCGAGCGGCCACGATGCCGCCGGGGCGAAGATGGGCTTTCAAGGAGGCGTAGAACTCGTCGGTATAGCAGCGGTTGAGAAGCGCCGTCGAGGGATTCGGGACATTGACCAGGATCACATCGTACGGGTCCGCGTTCTGCTTGAGAAAACGCCGGCTGTCGTCGTAAAAAATACGGACCCTCCGGTCCTCGAGAAACGAGTCGAGATAGACCGGCCCGTACTGATGGGCAAGCCGGATCAGGGTGTCATCCACTTCCAGGTAGGCGACCTGATCGGGATGATGTTTCAGGATCTCGCGCAAGGCGCCGTTGTAGCCTGTCCCGATCAAAAGGACCCTTTTGGGATTCGGGTGCGCCAGCATCGGAAAATGGACGAGGTATTCGTTGGCGACCTGCTCGTCATCGGACCCGACGAACAATCCGTTTTGGTAAAAATTATGCTGGTTCCGGGTCCTGGTCACGGTGATATTGCCGTGGACCGAATTAATTGAGGAGACCAGCGTCTGGGAAGGATACCGCAAGGCCGTGGTACGGAAATTCAGCCCGTCCGCCTTGAGAAGAAGAGTGACGCTGAAAATCAGGGTCAGAACGATGAGGGTAAGGGCCGCGTTGCGTTTCAGGGACGGACGGGCGTACAAGAGCCCGCTCATGGCCGCCAGGTTGACAAAAGCCACCGCCGCGGCCACAAAGAACTCATTGCTGAAAACGAAAGAATAGCTGAAGAGAATCCCCCCCGCGACAAATCCCAGGGTCTCGGCAAGGTAGGAGCGGCCGATCAGGACCCCCGATTCGATTTCATCGTGCCGGAAAATCGTGTTCCGGGTCCCGGCCACGAACTGCAGGCCGAACACCAGACACAGCGGGGCCATCACCAGGAACGACAAAATGAGAGCGGGGAGAATATTGGGCACCTGCCCCGCCGCCGTGTGGAGCACAAGGCGGCTTGCGCGCACCGCGACGAGCGTCGCGGGAAAACTGACCGCCGTCAGGAAATGACAGGCCATGGAGGCCCGGTAAACCGTAAGAAGCTCCCTGAAAAGTTTCTCGCCGAGGAGACTTCCCACCCCCGTCCAAAGGAGCCATGAGAACAGGATCCAGCCGATGAAAAACTCGTTGCCGTAAAAACTGATCATCAGCTCACGGACCAGCACGACCTGGGAAATCAGGGAAGAAAATCCAAGGATAAAGAAAGAAAACGCGAAGACGCGCTTCATGTCAGCGGCACCCCTCCTCTACGTCATTGAAGTTACTTTTCGTCCGGATCAGTATTTTTCCCAGTGAAGTACTTCTCCCAAACCCCGCCGGCGAATCGCCGCAGGCTCCTCGGCCGGCCATCCCGCAGAGATCAGACTCACCAGCCTGACGTCCGGCGGAACCTGGAGCAGCCGGGCCACTTCGGAGGCGTAGGGCTTTTTGTCGCCCGCAATCCAGCAGGCGCCCAACCCGCTCGCGGCGGCCGCAATCAAAATATTCTCCGTGGCCGCGCAGCCGTCCTCGAGATAATACTTCGTTTCCCGGCAAAAAACGGCGATACAGAAAGCCGCCCCTTCAAGGAAGGCCCCGTTGGTCGCAAGACGCCCCAACTCCTTCAAAACCTCCGTATGAGTAACGACCACAAACTCCCAGGGCTGAATAGCCCTTGCGCTGGGGGCATAGCGGGCCGCTTCCACCAGTTTTTCGATCAAATCCTTAGGAACGGCCCCCGGCGCGTATTTCCGGATGCTCCTACGTTCCTCCATGGCGCTAAAGGTGTCCATCCCGGCCTCCTATTTGTTCGGCTTTTGCGTCCGAGGACGATTTCTCTCCGAGGGCATCCCTCAGGACAGGACTTGCGACAAGAGCATCCGCCACGACATGATTGGCCGCAGGCGTGAAGTGTCCGTCATAGGGAAAATAAAGCTCCTGGTCGTTATGGCGTCTCAAATCCTCAAGCAGGTTGATGGAAGGAATTCCGTTTTCCCGGGCAAAAGACTCCACCAAATCGAAGGAAAAGGTGTCCATCACCGTCTTGCCCTTCTCGAAGCCCCAGGAAACTCTCCCCTCCCGCCACTGGTCCGGTCCGACGTGCACCCCGTAGGGGTACATCACGAGGATAAAGCCCGCTCCAAACTGGCGCGCCAGGTCCCGGCACTTAAGGACATAGTGGGAGGTCCTTTTAAAGTGCTCCCGGATTTCCGCTTCCTTGTCCCGTCCGCGCAAAAAAAGTTTCCCGTCGAATTCGATGGTTTCGTTTTCAGTCGTGGCAATGACCGCTTTGACTTTTTTGCCCTGCGCAATGGCATCGAGATAGCGGCGTAGCCCGATCTTCTGGATCTGCTGGACCGTCCGGACAACTTTGTTGTGGAGATAAGAAGCAAAAACGCTGTTGGCCCTCAGAAAATTCCAAAATTGGAATTTTCCGTACTCGTAGTAGGGACTCAGAGCAATGATTTCCCCTTTCGCGTCATAACGCAAGTTCTTCTCGAAATGCCAGTCTTCCCATAGGTCTGAAAAGTCGAGCATCATCACGATCAAATTCGGCTTGAACCTCGGGATTTCGTCGCGCAGTCTCAAGTCATAAATCAGCGGGCAGGTACTGCCCCGGCCGACATTGATCACTTCGAACATCTTGCGGCCCGGGTCCAAACGCGCCTGAAGCAGGGAAGGAATTGTCTCATCGTCCTTCGCGCCAACCCCGAAGGTATAGGAATCGCCGACAAGGAAGATCCGGGTCACCCCTTCAGGCTTTTCTTCGGTCATGTCCGGCCCCCGAAACCCGAAGTTGTTGATGTGCGCCGTGACGTCGAACTCGCCGGGAATGCTTGAGACCATATGGAGAGCCGAACCGGGTTCGAAGGTGTGGTGATAGCGGGCATCGACCCGGCCCATCGAAAGCTTCAGGGCGTCGTCTTTACGGGCCAGGCGGAAAATGCCTTCCAAAACGAGAAGCAGAAGGACCAGGCTGAGGAGCGACAGCGTCAGATTGCGAAGAAAACGGAGGAACAACGGGGCTATCCGTGCGATGGAGTGCTCCCGGCGGGTTTGGGCCAAATCACCGAAGCAACCACCGACAGGGCCAAAATGACGCAAATGGCGAGAAGCGCCGCCACCGTCGGGACCTTGACAAGATCGATCAGAAGCATCTTGACCCCGATCAAAATCAAGATCACCGACAGGCCGTAATGCAGGTGATGGAAAAGCTGCATGAGCCCCTCGAGCGCAAAATAAAGCGCCCGCAATCCCAAAATGGCCAAAACATTCGACGTGTAGACGATAAAAGGATCCGTAGAGATGGCAAGGACTGCGGGAATGGAATCTACGGCAAAAATCACGTCGGTCGTTTCGATGACAAGAAGAACAACCATCAGCGGCGTCGCGAAAAGCCTGCCGCTCTTACGGAGGAAAAATTTCCCGCCCTCGTCGCCCTCGGAAACCGGCATGAACCGCCGGAAAACTTTGATGAGCAGATTTTTTTCCGGTTCTATCTGCTTGTCCTTTTCAAACAGCAATTTGAATCCGGTCAGCAGCAGGATGACTCCGAACACGTAGAGCATCCAATGGAACATATGAATAAGCGCGATGCCGGAGGCAATGAAGATCGCGCGCATCACCAGCGCGCCGAGGATGCCCCAAAAAAGAATGCTGTGGTGGTACTTGCGCGGAACCCGGAAGTAATTAAAAATCAACAGAAAGACAAACAGATTATCAAAACTCAGACTCCGTTCGAGAATGTATGCTGAGAGAAACTGAAAGGCCAGATCGGCGCCGCGGACCCAATAGATACCCAGGTTGAAAAGTAAAGCGACGACAATCCAGACAGCGCTCCAGATCAGAGCCTCTTTCATCCCGACCGCGTGGGAGCCCCGGTGAAACACTCCGAGATCAAGCGCCAGCATGACGAGAATGACAGCACTGAAAATGATCCAAGCCAGAACAGGGGTCATGGTTATCTCCGAAAGGTTTTTGAGAGAAAAAGGGCCAGTGAGTCATCACTGGCCCTTGGTGAGGAAAAGGTCATCCGACGCTCGGGAATCAGGCTTGTGAAACCTTGACCGTGGTCGCCGTCCACTTTCCGGAGGAAGCCTCGAGGTCCGCGTCGAGCGACACTTGGTCGCCCGGCCGCAGTTCCGCCGCGGATGCCACCCCGGAAAAAGACGTTCCCATGGTCAGCCCGACAACGACCTTCTCGCCGCCGTTTTGCTGGGCCACTTCCATGACGCCGGCCCGGGAATCTACGGCCGCGATTTTTCCGGAAACCGACTTCGCCGACGCCGTGCCCTGACCAAGCATAAGTACGGCACAAAAAACCAACCCCAAGTATATTTTCATCATACGCAATTCCTTTTACCGTCCGAATCGTTGAACCGTTTACTTCTTCGCCTCGGCAACCTGCGCTTGGACCGCCGCAACCTTGGCCCCGCCGGTCTTCGCGGTTTGAGCAACGGTCTTCGCAGCAGCTTGACCGGAAGCGGGGATTTTCGGAGTCACGACGGTAGGCGACTTTGCCACCGAAGGCATAAGATCCCGAACCACCGGTTTCGCCGAAACTGCCGGCGTGGCCGGAACCGCCGACCTCATCCCGGGGACAGCGGGCAAAGCGGGCTTGGCGGGAACCGCGGGCCCCGTCGGCTTCACAGCCATAGCGGAGACCGTCTTGGACACATTCCCCGCCGGAACGTTGACAGCTGCCTTTTTCTGGACCACCGCCGGAACAGCCGGAACCACAGACCGCGCCGGAGTTGCGGGAATAGCCGGCTTCACCTCGGCCGGAACCGCGGGAACCGCAGGGACGGCCTTGGCAACTTCTTTCTTTGCCTGCCCTTGATTGACTTGGGCAGCCGCAGCAGATTTCTTATTGATGTCCTGTGCAGCAGCAAAAGCCGCCGTCTGAAACGCAAAACATACCGCAACCAAAATGACGATGATGCAGGTCAACTTCTTCATCGATTCATTCTCCTTTCAATTCGATACCGTTGATGCTCGTGATGAAACTGAAATGGCTAAAAAAAACCACCGCTACTTTATGCCAAAACCAACGGGCTGTCAATAGGACGTCCGGAAGGAAAGATTCATTCAACCACCAACCCGGCGTGAACATACATCCTTCGAGCCGAAGGATGATGTGAACGCACCTAAACCGACCGTTTAGGTGTTGGGGTTGGTGCGTAACCACCACCATTCCACACGAGACCGTCAAGGTCTCGGTGGATGGCACTCAACCAACAAGGTTGAGTGCTCGCCTGCGGACTCGTGCGCTTTGCGCAGCACCAACCCGGTTGGGGTTGGTGCGTAACCACCACTCGCCTGCGGACTCGTGCGTGGTTACGTGCGGCGAGAGGGAATTGAACCCCCACCCCTTTCGGGACAGGATCCTAAGTCCTGCGCGTCTGCCAGTTTCGCCATCGCCGCAAGAAGAGGGAGAGAAGAGTGCGCCCTGAAGGACTTGAACCTTCGACCCACTGATTAAGAGTCAGTTGCTCTACCAAACTGAGCTAAGGGCGCATGTCTTGAAACAGTACGCGATTTGATGACCGGCAAGGAATGCGTATTCTAAAGACAGTCGGGCAATTAGTAAAGGGCCTAAATCGCCGTTTTTTCACTGCGGGGCCATCTGCCGGATCCCCTTCGTGGCCTCCTGATAGGCCTCCCGGTTGGTCGTAAAACTTTTTCCTTCGAGCGGAAGATTGGCAAATTCTTTCTGTAGATTTTTAAAACGCTTCTGGGTAATCGGATGGGATTGGTAATAGTCGAGAAAATAAGGGCGAAGCGCCTTGTCGGCCTCGAGAAAACGGTACTGAACGTCGATGAGCCCCTGGGGATCATAACCTGCCGCGACCATGTAGCCGAGGGCCTTTGCATCGGCCCGCTGCCCTCTTTTCTCCGACCGCGGGCGGACGGCTTCGAACAGGATTTGCATTACCAGGAGCCCGGCCATCGCCGCCGCCCCAATTTGCCCCACCAAAGGAGCCGCCATGGCCGCCCCTTGAGTCATCTGATCCATCACCTTCTTGAGTCTCGAAAGACGGGGGTCCCGCGACTGCAACTGGGCGATTTCATGGGCAAGGACGCCGGCCAGTTCCGATTCGTTATCCAGGAACCGAAGCATGCCGGTCGTCAGGTAAACGTATCCGCCCGGCGCAGAAGTCGCGTGAATTTTCTCGTCGTACAAAATCGTGAAACTGTACGGCAGTTCCTGGCGCTGGGCGTGGTCCGCCAGCGAGTGCCCGATCTGGTTGACGTAGGACACGACTTCCGGCTCCGTATAGGGATAAAAAGCGGCCAGGATCGATTCATTGATCTCGCGGCCGGCCGCGATTTCCCGGCCAAGCTCGCCAGTCATTGCCTGGGAGTCGTTGACGCCCTCCCCCCGGGCCTTGGCCCCCTGGGACGCACATCCTGGAAAACCGAGCACAAGGACCAGCAGGAAAGCCGTTACCGCACGCACGGAAAACCCCTCCTTCCGGGATTCTTCCTATCATCGGCAAAAAACAATCGGTTTTTTCTGTTTTTTGCCGCCATTCCTCTTTATAATCTTCTCCACAATACAAGCGCCCGTAGCTCAATTGGATAGAGCATTTGCCTTCGGAGCAAAGGGTTGCGTGTTCAAGTCACGCCGGGCGCACTCCTTCTCGCATCAGGGGCCATTTCCTACAGGTACAGGCCTCCTCTTACTTGCCAAGTTTAGGCCTGTACCTGTAGGAAATGGCCCCTATTGCTATGGCTCAAACGCCAGGGCAAGAGCGCCCAAATTCCCGACACGGTCGCCGAGCGTCGTCCTCACAATGCGCACCGCGCGGTAGGCTTGCTTCCACGATTTTTGGCGGCAGGTTTTTCGGAAGGTTTTCCAAAAAACGGGCGGAGCTGACTTGAGCATGCCCCCTCCCAGGATAATTTTTCCCGGATTCAAAATATTCAGGAGATTGGCCACCCCGACCCCGAGGTAGAAACCCGCCCGCTCATAGGCCCCGAGTGCCAGCCGGTCGCCCCGCGCAGCCTGGGCCCCGATCGCCCGAGCACTCACCTGCCCGCCAGGATCCCTGTATTTTTTGAGTCCGGCCGGCGTCCCGACGCGGGACCGGACATAACGGGCCACCGCCGTCCCGGAAGCATAGGCCTCCAGCACTCCCACTTCGCCAAGCTTCCATTTTTCACCTCGGGGTTCGACCGTCATATGACCGACTTCCCCGGCGACAAAGCTGACCCCCTCGAGGAGTTTGCCGTTCGATACGATCCCTCCCCCGACTCCGGTACTGACTGTCATATAAATGAAATGCGCAACACCGCGGCCTGCTCCGAATAATTTTTCGGCCAAAGCGGCGGCATTGGCGTCATTGGCCAAGCGCACGGGTAAACGGAACTTTCGGGAAAGTTTTTCGGCGAGAGGAAACCCCGCCCAGCCTTCCAGATGAGGAGAAACGGGGACCACGCCTTTGGCCGTGTTGACGGCTCCGGGAAGACAAACGCCGATGCCCCGAATCCGGGCTTTCGGAATGTCGGCCTCGGCCAGAAGACCCTCGAGGGCTTCGAGAAGTTTGCGCACGCACAGGGCAGCATGACGTCCCTTGAGGGTCCTGATCTCACAATGCGCGAGGATCTTTCCCCGTTCATTTCCGATGGACGCTGAAATTTTCGTCCCGCCGATATCGATCCCGATTGCGTAGCGCATACGAAAATTAATATATCAGAAAGTAAAAGGGGTCACACCTATTTAAATGCGGACGGGTTCGTGGGATGCCGATGCCGTTCGCATCGGCAAGGTTTGATCGGAGGTGCACTCATAATTGGTTGCGGAATAATAGATGGGCGTTACTATGGCCCTTTTGCTAGCGGCAAAAGGGCCATTCCACCACTCACCCTGCTGGGTTCGTGTGTGGAATGGGCAGGGAGGGAATTGAACCCCCGACACAGGGATTTTCAGTCCCTTGCTCTACCGACTGAGCTACCTGCCCGTAAACATACATGAGCCCGCAGGCGAATGATGATCACGCACCAACCCCCACCGGGTTGGTGCCAGCATCCTCATCCTGCAAGCGTGCGATGGGACGCCAATCATACTGGACATGCAAAAATGTGTCAAGCTCAGGCTGGATTCAGCCACCGGTCAAGGCTGAGCGGATGATTCTTCCAAAGGAACAGCCGCAAACCGATAAAAACATTCGCGAGATCCATAAAAAAAATCTGAGGGACCGTCGGCCGGAAGAACCCCGTCCCGAAACATCCGCAGTCGCTCGGAAACCGCCCTGTCGCGGCAAACTCCCAGCCCAGCAAGGCCACGAAAATCAGGCTGCAAGACGTCAGGGCCAGGGCGCTCCAGCGCGTTCCGTAGCCGAGAATCAGGAATGTTCCGAAGACGAGCTCGATCCACGGCGAGACCGCGGCGAGCGCGGGGACCACAGCATAAGGAATGAGCCGGTAAGCCGCCAGAACAGCTTGAAAGTTCTCGACGGGATTGACGAGCTTCGTGAAGCCGGCATAGACGAAAATCAGACCGAGGAAAAGCCGGGCCAAGAACCAGGGCGCGTAGGATTTCATGCTTTGTCGGAAACTTTGGCAGGGGGGGTATCGACGCTCACCGGATTCGCGGGCGTCATCGGCGCCGGCAGCACGGAAAGACCGGGCGAAGGCGTCACGGGCTCCGGCGGAGGCAGACCCAAAATGCCGCGAATGACGGAAGGCGCCTGCATTTCGAGCGCCACCGGGCCAACCATCCGTTCACCGTTGATAAAAAAAGTCGGAGTGGCCTGGACTTTCAGGACGTCCCCTTCGCGAGACTCCCTCGCGACCACTTCCTTGACTTCAGGATCCACAAGGCACTTTGCGAACACCTCGGGATTCAATCCTAATTCCTGCGCATAAACCAGGAAGGTCTGCGCGGGATTTGCCCCGAGCGGCCATTTGTCCTGCTCCTGAAACAAACGCTGCATATAAGGCCAGAAGACTCCGCCGCGGTGCGCACACTCGGCAGCCTGGTGGGCCACCGGCGACCAGGCGTGATTGGGAAGCGGAAAGTGTTTGAAAACGATCCGTATTTTTCCCGGATAGTCGCTCTCGAGCTGACTGAGGACGCCTTCAGCCTTCCTGCAGGCCCCGCACCGGAAATCGCTGAATTCGATGATCTGGACGGGCGCCCCGGCGGGCCCTTTGGACTTCTCCCCCGCCAAGGCAGGGCCCTTCGGAGATAAGTTCACGGCCCCCCGGTAACGGACGAACAGCACAGCGCCAGCGACGGCGGCGACGATGACAATGCCCGCGAATGCGTAGCGCACCGGCTTCATGGATTTACCCATTTCAGACCCGCCCCGATTTCCGATTGAGTTTCAAAATGGTATCGTTCACCGCCGCCTCGTTCATCTGCTCAAGCGCGAGCGGCACAACCAGCGACCAGTTCCGGTCGTTCATCGTCCCGGGAAAGTTAATGCGGTACTCCCACGGGTCTTCGCGGAATCCTTCGTCCAGGGAAAGCCAGTCCTGCAGGAGCTGGACGGAAAAAACCGCAGAGGTCGCAAGCACCTTTTCGAGCGCCCGGGCGACGAGACGGACGGAACATTTCTCGGCGCATTTTCCGCTCATGCCGGCGTATTTCCAGAACCGGTTCTTCTCGTCGTAGGACCCACGATAGTAATCCAGAATTTTATCGACCTCCCACTCCTGGCGATTCAAGGCGGCAAGGACAGAAGCTTTGTCCGTCAGTTCTTTTTTCCAGCGCAAACGGCCGTGTGCCGAGCGCTCCGGATCGAATAAGCGCTCTTGGGCCCATAGCGGATCGATTCCCCGCATTTCGCAAAGCCTCCTGAAAATGATCTCGTCGACCGTGCCGGCCTCAAAGGCCCACCAGCCCCGAAACGACGAGGAATCGTGCGTCGAGATAACGGCGATCGAATTCTTCCTGAATTTTTCGGGCGGCGTGAAGCTGGCGTCCCCGGTCCAGTCCTTGGTCCAGCGCTGAACGTTGATCCCGGGGATTCCGTACTCGGCAAGGACCCGATAGGAACAATCCGGAACGGTCCCCAAATCCTCCGCGCAGGGAATCATCCGGGTATTTTCGATCCACGCACGCAGGATCCTCTTGCCGTGATCCTCCCACAAAGACTCCTCGGGCGGATCGAAAGCGCCGATCTGGCCCTCGTGCTCGAGAGGCTCCTCAAGGCGGATGGTCCAAAGGCGAAAGCATCCGACCACGTGGTCGATCCGGAAAAAATCGTAAAACTGTTCGGCATAGCGAACCTTCGCCGCGGGATAGGCATAGCCGCCCTGCGCGATCGAATCCCAGCGGTAGGCCGGCATCCCCCAGCGCTGTCCCTTCGCGTAATAGTCATCGGGCGGTGCGCCCGAAACAAGGTCGAGTTTGAAGTCCTGCTGGCGGCTCCAGACATCGGCGCTGTCCCTTGACACAAGAAACGGCAAGTCCCCCATCAGAAGGATCCCCTTTCCCGACGCATAGGCCTTGACCTCCCGAAACTGCTCGGCCAGCTGCCACTGAAGCCACTTGTGAAAGCGGATCACCCCGGCATGTTCCCGCTCGAAAGCCCTGAGAGCGTCAGGATTTCTGTGCTTGTAAGGATCCTCCCAGGACTCCCAGCCGGCCTGGCCGAATTTTTCTTTCAAGGCCTTATAAACCGCGTAATCGCCCAGCCAAAACCGGTTTTCTTCCTCGTAGGCGTCAAGCCCGGCGAGGCTTTTCCCGGAGCAGCCTTCATAGATTCTCCAAAGTAGTTTGAGCTTCGCACCCTTGATCCGGTAATCCACGCGCGGTTTGCCGGCAGGGTATTCCATGCGGAGTTTCTCGAGGGCTTTTCGGAAAGGGGCCGCAGCCACTCCGCGCAGCTGTCCGACGGCCAAATACATCGGGTCCAGGGCAAAAGAACTCTGAGCGTCGTAAGGCCGAAACTCGAACCCGACGTCATTCATCGGAAGGAGCTGGATGACGCTCATTCCCGTCTTGACGCACCAGTCGGCAAGAAGTTTGAGGTCCGGAATCTCTCCGATCCCGGCGCTTTCCCCGGAAAAAAGAGAAAACAGGGGCGTCACGACCCCTGAACGCCTCTGGACGCCGAGGCGCTTCCACTGGGGTCCGCTCAACGAATCAACGAGAAATTGATAGGTTTCTTCATTCATAGAAAAATGATCTTAAATCATGTTTTGCGAAAAGGGAAATAAAATTCGCTTTTCGAGGGGATACGCAAGCGTTTGCTCAGTTTTTCGACGAGCGCCGCTTCCGCCTGAAGCCACAACGCCTCATCCGCACCGGCGGCGACTTTCAAACTGCCTCCGGCGATCGAGTCGTGTCCCCCGGCGTCTCCGCGGTTTTGAAAGATATCGCGAAGGATTTCGCCCGCTTCCGCGTTCGGGTTCGTCATGCGCAAAGAGACGTGAAGCCTTCCCTTGTAGCGGCCCGTGACAAAAGACCACCGGAGCCCCTTGTAGGTTAGAAGAAAATCGGCCGCTTGCGCGATCAGGTCGGGATTTTCAACGTCTCCAAGATGGGACACGATCAGCTGCCGGCGGATCATCGCCCGATGGATCGCCTTGCTCAAGGTCGAGAAAAACCTCCGGGACCTCGGAGGGTTTTGGATTTGCGCGAGCGAGCGCAAATCGCAGCGCAGGAGCATGTCCAAATAAGTCCGGCTGATGTGCGGCTGGCCGGCACGGTAGAGATTGAGCGTATCGGACTGGATGCCGTAGGCCAAGGCAGTCGCCACATTGGCCGGGATGTCGGAATGAGAAACGAGGAGGGCCTGCGCAAGGATCACGGACGTCGCCCCGCATTCGGGGTCGATAATCGAAAAGTCCGCGGCGGGCTTCGAGACCGAGACGTGCTGGTCGATCACGATGGCAGCCTTCCGGCCTCCGGGAAAAGGGTTGTTCTTGAAGTCCGGCTGGGTGTCGACGAGCGCCACCGCCGAGAACTTGCGAAAGTCGCGGGGACGGATTTTGTGAGCGGGAATTTTCAGGAGACGGACCATGGCCCGGTTTTCCATGCGCCCGACGATCCCTCCGTAGACGATCCTGGCCTCAATCCCAAAACCCTTTTGGGCGAGGAACTGTAAGGCAAACGCGCTGGCCAGCGCATCGGGATCGGGATAGTCATGGGTCAGAATGAGAAGCGGGCTGATGGCTTCCCGGCGCTCGGACATGAATTTCAGAAGTTTGCGGGCATTCCGGCTCACAAGTTCCTTGCCGATTTTGGTCATGAGCTCCGTGCCGGACTGGGAACAGGCCATCGCTTCGCCTTTGCTGTGATCAATTGACGGTTGAGGACACACTGCTACTAGTATCGGCTTTTTAACGCAATTTTGTAGGGGGGGGCGACGCCCGGCGCACAAGGCCGTCAATGTTCTTCGCGGTAACGCTCCCACAAGCGGCGGATGTCGTTCTCGGCCGAACGCAGGACCGCCGAACCGATATAGACCATGACCGAGAACGGCCAGCAGTCCTCCGGACCGATCACAAGCCCCGTCGAGACGTTCTCGGCGCGCTGGAGTTCCCTCTCGTAGTGACCGACGGCCTCTCCGAGTTTCCCTTCCCGGACATCGACCGACTCGGTTTTGTTGTGATAATTCATTGAAGGAAAGCGCACCCCCCGCACAAGCAAAAAGTCGGCGAGAGTATCCAGGTCCGACTTCGACGCGTGATCCGACTCGAACCCCTCGAAAAGCGGAAGATTGGGCGGAAGGAGGAGCGACGGTTTTTCGACGGTGACCTCCCCCTTGCGCACGACCGTATCCCCGGCATTGACCGCCGACTCGGCCAAAAAGATGTAGGGAAGGAGAGTTTTGTCGAACGTTTGAAGCGGCTGAATGCGGGGCCTGACGATCTCGGTCTGCTTCATCGCCCTGTCCCAAGCGTCCCGGAAATCCATGGCGAGGATGCTACTTGGCTTTCGCGAGTTTCGCAAGGGAATTTGGAAGGCCCATCAAAAGCCAAGGGTCTTGCGGATGACTTGGGGAAGGAAAGTCAGTAAATCGCCGGCCGTCATCGAAATTTCTCCGAACTTACGGGCAGCAAGGTCTCCGGCTAGGCCGTGCAGGTAAGCGCCGAAGCGGGCCGCGTCCCACGGCGAAAAACCCTGGCCCAGAAGCGCCGCAATCATGCCGGTGAGCACATCCCCCGAGCCACCGGTCGCCATCCCGGGATTTCCCGTCGTATTCACGTAGGTTTTTCCGTTCGGGGCAGCCACAACGGTCCCCCGGCCTTTGAGGAGGACGATGCCCCCGCAGGACTTGGCGGCCTGGGCGGCTCTTTTCTTTCTCACGGAAGGTGCTCCGGTCAAAGGACCGCCGAAAAGCCTTAGAAATTCTCCCGGGTGCGGCGTCAAGATGAAGCGGCCCGTGATTTTTTTTAAGAGGGCAGGGTGCCCTTCGAGCGCGTTCAGTCCGTCAGCATCAAGAACCACCGGCAGGGAAACTTCCCGTATGAGCGCCCGGACAAGAGCCTGGGTTTCACTTTGACGAGAAAGGCCGGGGCCGACGGCGAGCACATCCTGGGTTCGCGCAAAATCGAGAATCGCCCTGAGCGAGCGGCGGCTCAAAGTCCCTTCGTGCGTCGAAGCGAAGGGCTTGACCATCACCTCGGCTTCGCGCCTCGCAAGAACCGTGTAAATTTTTTCCGGAACGCCGAGCGTGACAAGCCCCGCACCAGCGCGAAGACAGGCGGAGGCCGCGAGGTGAGCGGCGCCCGCGTATCCTTTGGACCCGGCAAGGATCAAAACGCGCCCGAAATCGCCCTTGTGGGCCGCCCGTGCGCGGCGCTTCCATGACTTACGGATTTCCGGAGCCAGGTTCATTTCGAGCGTGTCTTCTGCCGTCCGGCACGGATCGCAGTTTTCATGAGCCGCACGGCCTTACTTAAACCCACGAACACCGCGAGGGCCACAATTGAGTGCCCGATATTGAGCTCTTCGAGTTCCGGGATCCGGGCGATCGCGGCCACGTTTTCGTAATTGAGCCCGTGGCCCGCATTGACCTTGAGACCGAGCCGGCGCGCGTATTGCGCGGCCGAGCGGATCTTGTTCAGTTCGTGCAGCCGTGCCCTACCCACCGCATTCGCGTAGGCGCCGGTATGGATTTCAATGGCATTCGCTCCCGAGCAGGCCGCAGCACGGATCTGCGGCTTGGAAGGGGCGATGAATAGGCTGACTTCGATCTTGCGTTTCCGGAGCCCGGAAGTCACCTTTTCGAGAGCCTTCTGATTTCTTACGGCATCCAGTCCCCCTTCGGTCGTCACCTCCCGGCGGCGCTCGGGGACAATGCAAACTTTGTTCGGCCGGAACCGGAGCGCGATCCGGACGATCGCGGGATGAAGGGCCATTTCGAGATTCAGCGGGACCCGGCAAGCTTTTCGGATAGCGGGCAAATCATGATCCTGAATGTGCCGCCGGTCTTCACGCAGGTGGAACGTAATGCCGTCGGCGCCGCCGAGAACCGCTTCACGGGCCGCACGGGAGGGACTCGGGACCTGCCCTCCCCTGGCCTGCCGCAGCGTCGCAACATGATCGATATTGACGCCCAAAGAAATTTTTTTCATCGCAGGTCACCCCGGAACATTTTTTTAAGTTTTCCGGACCGTCACTTTGACCCCAAGGGACTGGCCCTCCTTGAGGCTGACCGTTTCCGGCACCACCATGCGGACCGGAACCTCTTGGGAGCCGTCCGAAATCCCCGAAGCGTCCGCATAAAGCAGGATTTTGTCGGCCGTAAGCTCGGCAAGCGCCTTTTTGGATCCCCGAAGCATGAACGACACGGCCGCAGGCTCAATCGTGACGGCGCTGGCGGCTTCCGGTCCCCGGAGGATTTTCACCGGAATATTTTCGAAATTTTTCTCTTCGGATTCCTCGCGGATCGGCACGTAAATGTCGATGGGGGTTTCATTCATCGACTTGACGAGCGCCGGAAGATTCAAGGCGGCAGTCCTGCGAAAAGGGCGGACTCTGCCCACGAGATCGATTTTCTCGGTTTCGATCGATTCCTGTTTTTCGAGTATCCCCCGGGGCCCTTCGATCAGCACCGCGTTCGGATCCAGTTGAATTTCCTCCTGCATAATCTTATAGCCGAAGGCCGGATCGCCCCGGAAAACCGGGACGATCTTGATCTTCTTTGTGATGATCTCGTCGAGCGTCACGTGGACCGCGGCGGGTTCGATCTTGACCACGCGGATCTGAGGGTTCGGCACCCGGATTTCGCCCGGCTCGACCCGGAAAGAATAATCTCCGGCCGCCGAGATTTCCCGGCCCACGGCGTGGACCGCGACAATTTTATCGGAGACGAGCTGGGAAAAAAGGGCGCGGGGAGCCGTCAAAGTGACCTGAAGGTTCTTCACGCTGGTTTTGAGCATGCTCAGCTGGGCGTTATCGATCCGGATCTCGAGGGGAACGGTCCGGGTAATCCCCACGACCTCTTCGCCGACCGCGTAATACCAGAGGCCGACGGCTAGCAGCAGGGAAAAGAGTTTGATGCCCCAATTTTGCGCGAACCACTTCATGGCGCTTTTTCCTTGCGAAAGGTGCTCCAGTTTTTCTCCAAAAACTCCCGGAAGGTCTTCTTGTCTTCGGCGGGTTTGAAAAGCCCGACGAGTTGTTCCCTCAAGCCTTCGCTGTCAAGGTCCGGCGACAGCCGGCCCGCGGCCGCGACCGAAATGGTCCCGCGCTCCTCGGACACGACGACACAAACGGCATCCGTCTCTTCCGTCAGCCCGAGGGCCGCCCGGTGGCGGGTCCCAAGGTGGCGGGCCAGGTCCGGATTCTGGCTCAAGGGAAAAAGCGATCCACACGCGGCCAGGCGGTCGTTCTGGATGATGACTCCCCCGTCGTGCGTGGGCGTATTGGGAGCAAAAAGGGTCATCAGCAGTTCGGCGCTCACCCGCGCATCGACGGCGATGCCGCTTTCGATGAAATTTTTGAGCCCGATGTCCCTCTCGATCGCAATCAGCGCCCCGATCCGGTTGCGCGACAGGTACTCACAGGCCTGGATCAGCTCGTCGACGGTGCCCCCTTTTTTGAGGAACCCTCCGAAAAAGGTATTCTGCCCGATCCTGGCAAGTCCGCGTCGCAGCTCGGGCTGAAAGATGATGAGGAAGGCCACAACTCCGACGGCGAACATCTTAGTCAGTACCCAGTTGATCGTGTGGAGGTTCAGGAATTTCGCGATATTGAAAATGACGGCCATCACGACCAAGCCAAGGAGAACGTTGAGGGCGCGCGTCCCCTCAAAAAACCGAAAGAGATTGTAGATCAGGATCCAGATGAAGAGGATCTCCAGGATGGGGCGCCAGCTGGCAATCAGTAGGTCCATGTCAGTGTCTCGAAAAATGCGTTACCAATAGGCCTATACTAACACAGCCCCCGAAGAACGCGCAACGCTCCGAGGAGAAAAGTTTCGTCAAAACAGATCCGTTGGCCTGCCCGCGGGGATCGGGCGCTTAAAGTGATCGAAGGCGCGGCGCGTGGCGACGCGGCCCGTCGCCGTTCTCTTAAGAAACCCGCGCTGAATCAGGTAGGGCTCGTAAATTTCCTCGAGGGTCTCGGCCTCCTCGCCCACGCCGACCGCCAGATTCGCGATCCCGACCGGTCCACCCTGGCACTGGTCCAGAATGTACTCGAGGACCCGTTTGTCCATGACGTCGAGGCCTTCGCGGTCCACGTCGAGCATCTGGAGCGCGGCGTCGGCCACCTCGGAGGTGATCCGGCCGTCGAAGCGGACCTGGGCGAAGTCGCGCACACGCCGCAGCAGGCGGTTCGCGATGCGCGGGGTCCCGCGCGAGCGCCGCGCGATTTCCCTCTCCCCCTCCGGATCCATTTCCACTTTCAGGATCCGGCTCGAGCGGTTCAGAATGCAGGCGAGATCCGGGTCCTCATAATAGTTGAGGTGCTCGACGATGCCGAAACGCGAACGCAGAGGCGCCGTCAAAAGCCCGCTTCGGGTCGTCGCCCCGACAAGCGTAAAAGGCGGGATGTTGATCTTGACCGAACGGGCGTTGGGCCCCTTGTCGATCATGATGTCGATGCAGAAATCCTCCATCGCCGGGTACAGGTATTCCTCCACCACGTGGGAGATGCGGTGGATCTCGTCGATAAAAAGGACATCTCCTTCTTCGAGATTGGTGAGAATACCGGCCAGATCGCCCGGCCGCTCGAGCACCGGACCGGAGGTAAGCCGGATATTGGCGCCCATCTCCCGCGCCAGAATGTGGGCCAGCGTCGTTTTGCCAAGGCCGGGCGGCCCGAAAAACAGGCTGTGGTCGAGCGGCTCCTTGCGCCGGCGCGCGGCCTCAATGAAGATTCCGAGATTCTCCTTCAGTTTTTCCTGGCCGATGAACTCGGCCAGCACCGTGGGGCGCAGAGAAAGCTCCCAGGGCGCGTCTTCGGGGCTCCTTTCCTTTCCCGTTAAAGGCGTCGATCCCATAGCGCTTTCAGACATGGGCGGCTTCGATTTTCCTCTGGATCACTCCGGGCTGATCGAGCAGTTCGCGCGCCGACTCGGTATGCGAGATGTACTCGACGAAGTCGCGGATCGCCGACTGATCGTCCTGCGACAATTCCAGGAAGGAAACCGCCACGTAGTCGAAATGTCCTCCGCGGGCGGGCCTTACACGCACCACGCGTCCGAGAGCCCGGATTTCGCGGTCCGCCGGCGCGAGCAAAACGCTCGTCTGGAGCAGGCTCCCTTCAGGCAATCCCTTGTCGCTCCAGAAACGCAGTCCCCCCTCGCTCAGGTCACTGAGGTTAGAAACGTAGGGCTCGCCAAGCATTCCCGGAATTTTGTACTTCACCAGATAATCCACCCGAAGCCGGAGAAACCGCCGAGAATTTGCAGCATGATATTTTTTTGTCATCGGGAAATCCTCCCTTTTATACGTATTTTAACGCCGCACGGATCAAATCGGAAACGGAAAGCTTTGCCGCCCCGTTCATCGTCATGGCTTTCTGGACCGCCTCCCGCGCGCCGGCCTTCCGGTACCCGAGCTCCACCAGGGCCCCAACCGCGTCCTCGGAAATGCCCTGCAAAGGCCCTTCCCCGGACGCCGAAGTCGTTCCGACGGCTCTGTCCTCAACCACCATTTTTTCCCGGAGCTCGATGATCAAACGTTCAGCCGTCTTCTTACCGATTCCCGAAATTCCCGTCAGCACAACCAGGGATCCTTCGGCAATGGCACGCTTCAGCTCCGGGACCGGAATTCCGGACAGGATCGTCGTCGCCATTTTGGGGCCGATGCCCGAAACGGACAGCAGCAGACGGAAAATTTTCCGTTCTTCTTCGGTCGCGAACCCGTACAAAAGATGCGCGTCTTCGCGGACCACCAGGTGGGTCAGGATCCGGACCATTTCGGTCGTCGCGGGCAGCGCCGCGTAAGTTGAAATCGGAATCAGGACGCGATACCCGACGCCGTTCACGTCCAGCGTCAGATGCGTCGGCGTCTTTTCGATCAGTTTTCCCGCCAGGTACTGGTACATCCGTCACCTCCCGAGGGTCGCGAGGACCTTCCGTAAGCCCCCCGAACTATGCACGTGGCAAATCGCAATGGCAAGGGCGTCGGCGCTGTCTTCTTGCGGCAGGGCCTTGAGGTTGAGGAGAGTTTTGACCATGTGCTGAACCTGGTCCTTCGCCGCATGGCCGTTGCCACTGACGGCCTGTTTGACGCGCGTGGGCGTATATTCGACCACGTCGATCCCCGATTCCGAGGCGGCCAACATCGCACAGGAGCGGGCCTGGCCAACCCGCATCATGGCGCGAAGGTCCTTGCCGTAAAGAAATCCTTCAATCGCCATCACTTCGGGCTTGTATTCGGTGATCACTTCCAGGATCCGCCGGTAGATCCAGTGGACCTTTTGGGCCATCTCAAGGTCCTTGGGCACAGCCAAGGTCGTCTCATAAATCATCCGGTACGACTGCGCCTGGGCCTCAATGATCCCGATCCCCGTATAGCGAGTCCCCGGATCGATGCCCAGTACCCGCATCAGGCGCTGACCTCTTTCATGACCTCGTCGGGGATGTCGCAATTGGCGTAAACGTTCTGGACGTCATCGTGGTCTTCGAGGGCGTCGATCAGCTTAAGGATCGAGCGGGCCGAGTCGACGCTCACCGTCACTTGATTCTTGGGAATCATCGTCACTTGGGCCGATTCCATCGCAACCTTCGCCTTTTCGAGGGCCGTGCGAACGGCCTCAAAATCATGCAGAGAGGTCGTAATTTCAAATTTGTCACCGGCCTGGGCCAGATCCTCGGCGCCGGCCGAAAGGGCGATCTCCATGAGGGCTTCTTCGGTCGCGTTTTTCTGGTCCACCACGATCAGCCCCTTCTTCTCGAAGATCCAGGCCACCGAGCCGGCTCCGGCCATCGAGCCGCCGCTTTTGCTGAAAAGGGTTCGGATCTCCGCCGCCGTGCGGTTTTTGTTGTCGGTCAGACAGAGCGCGAGCATCGCCACCCCCTGCGCCCCGTAGCCCTCGTAAGTCACTTCCTCAAAAGTCACGCCCTCGGTTTCTCCGGTTCCTTTCTTGATGGCACGGTCAACGTTCTCGGCGGGCATATTGGCGGCACGCGCGGTTTGCATCGCCGTACGCAAGCGCGGATTGGCCGTCACGTCGCCCCCGCCCATTCTGGCGGCCGCCGTGATTTCGCGCATGATTTTTGTAAACACTTTTCCCCGCTTGGCATCCGCCGCGCCCTTCTTATGTTTGATCGTAGCCCATTTAGAATGTCCCGACATGGCACTCTCCTCTTAATTTTTCCGCGACACACGCGACATCCCGCGTCGCCGCGACGTCATGGATCCGTAGTAGATGAATTCCCGCGCAAACGGCCGCCGCACTCACGGCCGCCGCCCCGTAACCGCGCTCCCGCGCGTCCCTGCCTGTCCATTCTCCGATGAAGGACTTCCGGGAATGCCCGAGGACGACGGGAAATCCCAGGTTTAAGAAGGCATCCAGATGTTTCAAAATTTCAAGGTTCTGCTCCGCAGTTTTGGAGAAACCAAGGCCGGGATCGACCGCCAGACAGTCCCGCTCGATTCCGGCGACCAGCGCAAGCGCGACGCTCCCGGAGAGTTCAGCGGCAACCTCGGAAACCACATCGGCGTATTGCGCTAAGCCCTGCATCGAAACCGGGGTCCCCCGACGGTGCATGAGAATCAGCCCGGCACCGTAGTGCTTGACCGCTTCGGCCATTTCAGAACCTGAGTCGCGAAGGCCGCTAACGTCATTGATGATATCCGCGCCAAGCTCCAGACAGCGCCTAGCCACCGCCGGCTTGGTCGTATCGATCGAAACGGGCGCATCGGTCTTCTTCCGGATTTCCGACAGCACGGGAAGAATGCGCTCCAGCTCTTCCTTGCATGAAACCGGCGAGGCCCCCGGCCGGGTGGACTCAGCCCCGATGTCCAGAACGTCCGCGCCCTCGGCCAAAAGCCGCACGGCGTGAGCCACGGCCGCTTGAGGTTCCGAAAAACACCCCCCGTCCGAAAAAGAGTCCGGGGTCAAATTCAGGATGCCCATCAGCCTCGTTTTCGAAAAGTCCATCCGGCGGGAACGAAACCGCCAGATCATACGGCAGGACCCGGCCCCGGAACGATCCCGGGCGCTTCCGGCTTTGCCGGCAGTAGGCCGATCACGGTCTTGATCTCATCGGCATCCAGAACTTCTTTCTCAAGCAGCCGCTCGGAAAGCTTGCGCAGCTGCTCACCGTGCTCCTGGATAATTCGCCGCGCCCGGTCGTAGGATTCGTTGACGATTCGGCGGACCTCTTCGTCGATCATCACGGCAGTGTTCTCGGAGTAATCCTTCTCGTGGAAAAGGTCGCGGCCCAGAAAAACCTGGCTCTCGCTCTTGCCGTAAGTCAGATGGCCGAGCTTCGGGCTCATGCCGAGTTCGCAGACCATCATCTGCGCGTATTGAGTCGCCTTGCGAAGATCGTCCTGCGCCCCCGAAGTCACTTCGTTAAAATAGGCTTCCTCGGCCGCACGGCCTCCGAGGAGGACCTTGATCCGGTCGAGCAGTTCCCCTTCGGAAATCAGATTTTTGTCTTCGCTCGGAAGCTGGAGCGTATAACCCCCGACGCCATAGCCGCGGGGAATGATGGAAATCTTGTGAACGGGATCGGATTTCGGCAGGTAGAGCGCCACGAGCGCGTGCCCCGACTCGTGGACCGCCTTGATTTCTTTTTCTTTGTTCGAAATGACCCGGCTTTTGCGCTCGGGCCCCACCATGACTCGCTCGATGGACTCCTCGAGCTCCCGCTGGCTGACCGCGTTCTTTTTTCGGCGCGCGGCCAGAAGAGCGGCTTCGTTGACCAGGTTCGCGAGATCGGCGCCCGAAAACCCAGGAGTCTGGCGCGCGATCTGGTTCAGATTGCAGTCCTTGTCCATTTTGACCTTGCGAACGTGAACCATTAAAATTTCTTCGCGTCCTTTGATGTCCGGGCGGTCGATGACGACCTGACGGTCGAAGCGTCCCGGACGCAAGAGCGCCGGGTCAAGCACGTCGGGCCGGTTCGTCGCGCCGATCAGGATCACGCCGGCATGGGTATCAAATCCGTCCATCTCCACCAAAAGAGCGTTCAACGTCTGCTCGCGCTCGTCGTGACCGCCTCCGATCCCGGCAAAGCGCTGGCGGCCGACAGCATCGATTTCGTCGACAAAGAGGATGGCACCGCGTCCGCCGG
Organism: Candidatus Omnitrophota bacterium; assembly: GCA_041666865.1. GTDB lineage: Bacteria > Omnitrophota > Omnitrophia > Omnitrophales > Aquincolibacteriaceae > JBAYGD01. The sequence goes on from JBAYGD010000005.1 coordinate 87,358, forward strand.
CTTTCGCAGCGCGCTTTCCTTGCTCAAACAAATCCCTCACCCGGGAGGCCCCGACCCCGACGAACATTTCGACGAAGTCCGACCCGCTGATCGAAAAAAACGGAACGTTGGCTTCTCCCGCAACAGCCTTGGCGAGAAGCGTTTTCCCCGTTCCCGGAGGCCCCATGAGAAGCACGCCTTTGGGGATTCGCCCTCCGAGTTTCTGGAACCGCGCAGGCTCCTTCAGGAATTCAATAATTTCCTGGAGCTCCTCTTTGGCCTCGTCGACGCCCGCGACGTCTTTAAACGTGATGACGTTTTCCTTGCCGAAGAGCTTGGCCCTGGATTTTCCGAAGGTGAAGATCTTGCCGCCCCCCTGCTGGACTCCGCGGTAGACGAAGAACCAGAAGAATGCGATCAGCAGGAGAACCGGCATGACGGAATAAAACATATTTCTCCAGAAGACCTGGGGAGGATTGACGGTAAAGGACGGAACGTTCTGACGTAAGGAAGGCACCAGCTCGGGATCGTTGTCCGGGATATTGACCTGAAAGTAAGTCCCGTCCTTGAGCTTGCCGTGGATCACGCCCTCGACAAGTTCGCAAGATACGATCTGCTGAGTTTGCGGATTGGAAACGACCCACTGATAAAACTCCGAGTACGGGACCCTTTTCATATCGAAGCCGGGAAAGATGAAAATCTGGAGGACAATAAAGAAAACGAGAGGAATGAGAAAGAGAGTCACCATCTTTCTGCGGTCGGCCTCGGGATCTTTTTTCCCCGGCGATTTTCCTGCGCCGGGGGGCAAATTCTTCTTAAACTGATTTCCTGCCATGAGTTACCTCAATCCGTTGTGCCCGGTGGTCCGGACCGATCTTTTGTCTGGAAACTGTTGGGAGCGCGGTATTTTATCATTCTGCCCAGGTTATGGCAATTTTCTTTCCGCCAAAGTGACATCCCGGGGGGAAACGATAAGATCAATGCTTTTGGGGAGGGAGTGGCGATCACGGGGCCGTAAGAGACGGGGGCGCAAAGTCATCCAAGCCGCGAAACTCAGGCCGCTGGCGGGGTTGATCCTCTTAAGTGCACGATCGATGACCCGGAACTGAAGCGGCGGCGAAAGTTCCGAAAAAATCTTTCGGCGAAGAGTGAGGCGCCCGCTGCGGAGCCCCCCGAAGGCGGCCTTCCAGGCTTCCTTCTCGAGCTGAATCATCATCCGGTTTTCATCCTCCAGGATGGCGGGGATGCGGGCCAGCGCGTGTGCGGCACGGGGATTGATTTCTTTTTCGATCCAGGGGAGGAGCTTTCGTCGGATCCGATTGCGCACCATGGCAAGCGAACGATTGCTTGAGTCCGTACGGAAACGAAGCCGGTTCCGGCGAAGCCAATCAAGGATCTCGGCTTTGCCGAAATCCAGAAGCGGCCTGACGAACGACCGGCCGCCCGCAGAAAGTGAACGCCGGATGCCGGCCAGCCCGCGCAAGCCCGTCCCCTGCAAAATGCGCATGAGGACGGTTTCTGCTTGATCGTCCCGGGTATGGGCCAGCGCGATTTTTCGAACGCGGTGTTTTCGGGCCGCCCGAATAAAAAAATCATACCGCATCTTGCGTGCGGCTTCTTCGAGCGACAGGTTTTGGCTGCGGCGCAGCCGCGCGACCTTCCCCCGCCCGCAATAGCACGGAATGCCGGAGCGCTTCGCAAGATCGCGGACAAAGCATTCGTCCCGGTCCGCAGCCGGTCCCCTCAATCCATGATTGAAATGGAGGAGCCCCAGTTTAAGGCGCCAGGAGACGGCAATTCGGCAGAAAAGAGACAAAAGAGCGACGGAATCCGGGCCTCCGGAACAAGCAACCCAAATCTGCTCGCCGGGGGACACAAGCTTGCCGCTCTTCAGGTTTTCTTCGAATGCTTTGAGGAGGTCCATAAGGTTGAGGGCTCGTGTCTCTTGCGCTGCACCTATCCGGTTGGGATAGGTGCGTATCCATCACTCGCCTGCGGGCTCGTGTATGGAGACGTGGCGGGGAGGAGAATCGAACTCCTGACACGAGGCTTATGAGTCCTCTGCTCTACCAACTGAGCTACCCCGCCATGAATGGGTATAATATCGTCATCTTCGGCCGGATGTCAAATCGCAGTCATCCTAAGCAAAGGTTCGCGTTCCGTCCTTCTGGTGCCGGTAACGAAAATTCGTGGTTTCCCCGAGAGCTCCCGCCCATGAAGTCGACTGGACCAGTGCGTAAGTGCCGTCCGCAAGTTTGATCGCATAAGTATTGCCTTCGAGGGCCCCCACGGACGTCGTGTAACCGCTAAGAGGGACTTCCGTCACGGTGTCGATGCCCACTCCCCCCATATCCACGATACCGTTCGAGGCATTGACCTGCAGCTCATTCCCATTAAAATTTCGTCTGAAATCATACACGGGGCCGAGAACGCCTGCCCCCAAGGGATTAACCCGTTTTGCCGTGAAATCGTATTCCTGAATCCATCCGTCGGCAGCGGCCATCATATCGGTCTGAACCAAGCTGAAAGTCCCGGTTTCGATCTGGGATGACGAAGCACCCCCGGAATCTTGCGTCTCGCCCGCTCCGGGCTGCACGGGAATGCGCTCCACCTCCGCCACGCGAATCTCCTCAACGACCGTTTGACTCAAACCGCTGGATTCAGCGATTTGCGGCGAGAGGGTGGCGTAAATCAGGTTGCCGCGCAGGTTCTGGATCTTCATCTCGCCGTCCTCGAGCACGAAGATCATCGTGGTCCGGCCGGTCGTTTTCTGGTCCTGGCCGGTCTGGCGCGGAGTTTGGGTCTTGTCCCACTTCGTGTCCGCGATGTAGGTATTTCCGCGGACCTCGATCCGGTTGACGAAGATCATGAGCCGGATGTTCATAAACATGTCGAAATCGTAGCGTACCCCTTCCGCTAGAAAAACCCGGTCTCCGATAAAATCCCGGGCAATCAAGCGCTCGAATTTCCCAAGGTCCTGGGTCTCGTAGGCTTCTGCAAGCTTTTTCGTCGTCGCCACGACAAGATCTTCATATTTGATCGGTTGATGAATGATTCCGAAGAGATTGGGAAAGAACGGAAGCATCGCTTCCTGGCCGTCGTTCGTCCTGATCCTGAGGACCAGTTGGTAGAGCTTGTCAGGGACCGGATAGAACCGGTAAGAGATGTTCGCATTGAGCGGGATCTCGTTCCAGGTACGCCCGTCGTCCTCGGAAACCAGCAGCTTCTCGATCCTGTCCGTGCTCGACAGCCTGGCCGTAATCTCGACCGCCCCAGCGACAAGATCAGAGTTGGTGATCACCACTTCTCCGGAAGCACTGTCAAGGCGGCGCGTATTCAGCCGCACATCCGTCAGCTGGTAAAATCCCGACATGACAGGATCCATGTCCACCGCGCCCACACCGCCGCCTGTCGCCCCTCCCTGGCCGGATCCGGACAAGCCGCCCGTGACTCCCCCTCCGCCTCCGGCGCCTCCGAGCGAACTTCCGCCGGGGGGACCGGCCTGCATGATTTTTTTGCAGTTCTCGATCATGCCGTCCACTTCGGTCTCGATCATTTTCATGCCCTCGATGTCTTGGAGGGCATCGGGGACCAGAATTTCGGTGTTCTTTCGCATGGACACCGTTTCCCTTTGATAGGCTTCGAGTTTTTGCAAAAGCGGCGTGGAGGGAAGGGCATATTGAACTTCACGTTTGAAATTTTCAAACCTTTCCTGCATCACCTTGAGATTGTTCTTGGTCGCCACACGGGACGTTTTGAATTTGGCGATTTCCGTTGCAAGCTGCTTTTCGAATTCGGCAAGGCGCACCGGGATCTTCACGTACTCGTCGAAAAGTCTGCTCGTCGTGGGATCTGCGGTGCCAAAAAACGATTTTCCCAGGGCCGCGTAGGTCCCATGGATCTTTTGGGCCGCCTCGATCTGATCCTTTCGGGCCTCCCAAGCTTTTTTCATTTCGGCAATATACGCGGCGGCGTCAGATTCCTCGGGTTTGACCGAAGCGCTCCATTTGCCGTCCTTCATGTGGGCAGTGCGTTCGATATCCACTCTGCGCAGGTCCTCCGCCTCGTATTTCCTGAGCTCCGGAGCGTCGAGCAGCCGCCAAAACCGGGCCGCCAAAGCCGCCGGCCCTTCCAACTCCTCGAGTTTTGTGATCTCCTCGGAAATCCACCGGAGCCCCGCCTGGTAGCCGGTCGCCACATCCACTTCATCTTTCAATCGCTCCCATGGCCGGTCGCCGATATAAACCGTGACGACAGGCGCACCCTCGTCGCGAAGGGCCTGAAGCGGCTCCAGAGGTCCCGCCACCATCCACGTCACATGCATCATCGCCGTCCACGACTCCGGATCCCCATAACCGCCTCCGTAGTATTCACGGTAATCTTTTTGAACGATGCTTTCGAATTCGTTTTTGAGAGCGTCGTAAGCATCTCTGAGTTTTTTGGCGTTCGCGCGGTGCTCGGACTGAATGCCAGCGGCCACGGGGGCATCCTTTTCGATGTCCCGTTTGTACATCCGAAGAGGTTCGCCGACCTTGAGCACCTCCTCGGGAATCCTCCGGTCTCCCATGTAAGGCGCCTCATATTTAACCTGGGATTCCGGCCCGCTGTAGACCGCCGGATATTTGAGAAGGGTCTGAACCTTGTCGCCCAGAGCCTCTTCGCCGTCGGTGTAAGCTTTGTAGGCCTTCTCCCACGTTTCCCTCATTTTTTCACAATCGGCCTTGAGGTCGTCGACCATTTTCTTGTTCCGCTGAAAAGCCTCGAGCGTGACCAAGGCTTCCCTGGCCGCAAGGGCCTCCAGATCCTTCCCCCTTTTTGCAGGCCATTCCATGTAAAGAGCGCTCGTGATACGGTTCTGCGCGCCGGGATCCATATCGGGCTTCAGCTGGGCCGCCAGATCCGAAAACTGCTTGTCGTTTTCCGCGATGACCTTTTTCCTGCTCTCGACATAATAATTCCACAACTCCTGCGCCTTCTTGTAATCGTAACCGGAACTGTAATTATCCGTGATTTCCGAATACGCCGCCTCGAGATCGCTGAGAATCGTTCCGGCGGCAATCGGCGTATACGCAATCGACGTCTTGACGGCATTCATTTCCGACTCAACCTCGGAAATGCCGGATTCGAGGTCCTTCTTTTGGTTCCCGTAGAGGTTGGTCTTGTAGTCCTCGATCATCTTGAGGTAGGGATCGGCCTGCGCAAAAACACTTTCCAAGGCCGAGCGGGCCTCCTTGTTGGCGGCATCGCTTTTTTGCTCCAGCTCGCGAATTTTTTCCGCAAACTCTCGTTCGATCGCCTCCATTTTTCTCTTCTCTTCCAGAACATTCGCTTTCATTTTTTCGAGAGTGGCAAGGATGGCCGCTTTCATTTCGTCCCCCGCCTCCTCGTGGGTCTCGGAGTTCCCGTCATATCGGGCATACAAGCGGGTATTCGAGCCGATATAATCATTCCATTCATTCTCGACATGAGCCTTGAGGTCGGTCGTTTGGATCCACTCGGCAAAGGCCTTGGGATTCGATTCCGGCGGAAAAGGAAGGACATCCCGGACATTGCCCTCGAGCGCCGAGGTAAAAGCTTCGCTCATGATGTAAGCGCCAAGGGCCTCCACAATGCCCTGCGCGACACGGTAAAGCTTCCAGCCCGGAACGAGATATTCGAGAACCTCATCCGCCGCGGCCTTGCCGAAAGCCTCAAACCCCTTTCTCAGGTCGCCCGTTTTGCGCCATTCCGTCAGTCCTTTGACGGCCACCTTCGCCGACGTAATTCCCGTCTTCAGGGCATTGAGGCGCGTGTCGATCTTGCTCACGAGCTCCGCGTTTGCGGCACTCCAGGCGGCGCTTGTGGTCATCTTCTCGACCAAAACCTGGTGCATCATCGCAGGGACCTTCTCCTTGAACATCGCTTCGCGCATCTTGGCGGCGGCGACGTTCGCCATCTCTTTTTTCAGGCGGTCCCAGGCCAACTCCCCGCTCTTGGCCACAATCCGCTCGGTCCCCTTCGTGAGAAGATACTGGACCTTCTCCTCGTCTGTTTTGAGCGATTGGTATTCCGTCACGTCCTTGAGAAAATCCCGAACCCCTTCAAGCAAGGCTTTGGAGGCGCGTTTCGACGCCCCGCTGTCGGCAGATGCTTTGGCGGCAAAAAGCGCCGGATTCGAGCCGGAAGTCATGACCAACGAAACAGCAAGTCCTGCACAAAACAACGCCTTCAGTGCTTTGGGTATCATAAACATTCTCTCCGTATTTTCTTACGTCCACCGCTGTCGCAACAGGATGATTCGATTACGAGGACTAAAAAACCATGTAATATAGCATAACGAACCTCGTCTGCGCGAGGGGGTTACGTAAAACTCCGTGTTCCGTTCTTCTGGTGCCGGTAATGGAACGTCGTCGTATACGGCATCGGGACATCCCCCCAGGCCGTCGACTGAACGAGCGCGAACGTCCCATCCGCAAGCCTGATCGCGTAGGTATTCCCCGCCGTCGCGCTGATCGAGGTGGCGTATCCGGACTCAGGAACCTCTTTCACGCCGTTGATATCGACCGCTCCCATATCGAGGACTCCGTTGCTCGCGTTGACCTCCATCCATCCTTCCCGCCGCCGGAAATCATAGACCGGACCAAAATTGTCGATCGCGGCCACCTGTTTCGAGCTAAAACGATATTCCTGGATCCAACCCGCCGCCGGATGGCCCGTGGTTTGGACGAGACTGAACGTGCCCGTCTCGATGTTCGTGGCGCCGCTTGCGAGCCCGCCGGAATCTTCCGTCGTGCCGGCTCCGGGTTGTACCGGCTCTCTTTGCTCTTGGGCGATGCGGATCTCATCGACCGCCGTCTGGCTCAGACCGCTGGATTCCGCAATCTGCGGCGAGAGAGTGGCGTAAATTAGGTTGCCGCGAAGATTCTGGATCTTCATCTCGCCGTCCTCGAAGACAAAGATCATGGCCGTTCTTCCGCTCGTTTTCTGCTCTTGCCCGGTTTTCCGCGGCGTCTGGGTCTTATCCCACTTCGTCTCTGCGACAAAAGTATTTCCGCGCATCTCGATCCGGTTGATGTAGAGCGCCAGACGGATAGACATGAACATATCGAAATCAAAACGCACGCCTTCGGACAAGAAGACCCGGTTTCCGAGAAAATCGCGCGAAACGAGACGTTCAAAACGCGCAAGATCCTGCGTCTCGTACGCCTCGGCGATTTTGGTGACGGTCTCCATCAAAAGCTTTTCGTAATTGATCGAGCGGTAGAGGATCCCGTTGATATTCGGAAAAAAGGGAATGCTCGCCTCCCCGCCGGCCGCATTCTTGATCTTCAAAACCGGCTGATAGAGCCGTTCCGGTGCCGGTACAAAACGGTAAAGGATATCGGAATTCACCGGAATTTCATTCCACGATCCGCCGTTGCCCTCGGAAACAAGGAGGGTCCGCACTCCGTCGATCGTGTCGAGGCGTGCGGTCACCTCGAAGGCACCGCTTCGAAGGTCGGCAGGGGTCGCGATCACGTCCCCGGAGGCGTTCTGGAGGCTTCGAGTATTGAGCCGCGTGTCGAGGAGGCGGTAGTCTTTCATCTCGGCTTTACGGGTTTCTTCTTCTTTCTTCTTTCTCTCCGCTTCATCCTCTTCGCGTCGCCGGCGCTCCTCTTCGTCCCTTCGCATCTGGTCGTCGAATTTTTTCTTGTCCTCTTCGGACTGCTTGACAGCCTCGTTAATCGCCTTTTCGACATCCTCTTTCAGTTTGCCCCACCCCGCATTCACCGCCTTGAGGTGATCCGTACCGCCGTGCGTCAGCCAAACCCCGGTCAACTGGGCGCCGTTCTTGGCATTGGCCAAAACAGGCTTCAGCCGGTCGGGCCTGTAAGCGGCAATCGTCTCCTTGACGATCCTGTCGAATTCCTGACGGGCCTCCGTCAGATATTTTTCCGAAAGGGCCGTCCGGTCCTCATAACTCTTTTTCCCGCGCTCCAGGGCCGCTTCATAAATGCGGATTCTTTCGGGCACCGAATCCCACGCATCCAAAAGGCGGTACGTGTGGTCGTAGAAATCAAACTTGTATTTGACGGCTCTTCCGATCTTTTTTCTGAGCTTGTCGAGCCGGTCCACCAGCTCCTTGTTGGCCTCCCAGGCCGCTTTGAGCTCGGCAAGATACTTGGCCCCCTCGGAGTTTTCCGGCACGACGAACATATGCGCGCTGTCGTTGTATTGATAAGGAGTCGCTTCGTCAGCCTTCCTTTTTTCATCGTCCACCGTCCGGTCTGGGAGCATCATCATGATGCGTGTCTCCGTGACACGAGTCATGACCGAAAGAAATATTTTGGCCAGTTCGTCCGGATAGGACAGGTTCTCCGCCTCCGTAATCTTCGGCTGCAGAGCCCTCAAGGCCTTGTCGGCCTCATAGGGATTTTTCGCGAGGAAGGTCCGGTAATCGGCCGCCGGCATATAGCCCCACACGCGGTAGATCACGACCCCGCCGGACTCATACCAGACCTCCGAAAGAAGCTCGGACCCCCAAGGCGCGTAAAAACGGTTCATGAAGCAAAAAGCCTCCACCGCATCATTGGTGGGACCTTCCTGGAGGATGAGGGCCTTGGGGATCACCGACCGGTAGACCTTGAGGACCTCCATGGCAGTCGCATAAAATTTCTCGAAGTTCTCTTTCTCTTTGGCGTGAAGCGGCCCCGCCGCCGCAACGTCCGCCGTGATCGCATCCTTTTGCCGGAGCAGTCCTTCCCTCGCCTTGACCACATCGCCGACCCACTCGTATTCGCCGCTCAAAGCATTCACCATACTCTCCAAGAAATCCGGGCTACGCCACGCCCCCGCATAATTCAGGGCCCCCACGGCCGCTTCCAATTCATTGCGCGACTGGGCATACCCTTCTACAGCGCTGTTCAGTTTCTCGGCCGCTTCGCCGAGCTTCGTCACAATTTCCTGCCGTTTTTTTGCGGCCCGTTCCGCGGCCCCGGCGTATGCCACCTGCTCCTTGGCCGCAAGGACTTCGATGTCCTTGGCCTGCTCCGAGTGGAGAATCCAAGCATTCACGACATTAAAGTGCGGCGTAGCGGCATTGCTCCAAGCATTCGAAATCGCATTGTATTGCGCCGCAAGCGCGTTGCGATGGGCTTCGTCTCTTGCAGCGTTCATCTGATCGCCGATCGAACGCAGCTGGGGCAAATACTGGGCCGACAGCTGTTCCAGGACCTTGGAAGACGCCTCAATTTTATTTGCGATATCCTCGCTCGACTTCTGAATCGCTTTGGTTCGGACTTCCTGATAATGTTTGTACAAATCGGAAATCTTTTCGGCGTCGTAGCCGTCCGTACCGCTCTCCTTGATCCCGTCGAGCGCCGCCTCCAGGGCACTCAACACCGACCCCTGATCCATCGGAGTATACTGCGCGGCCATGCGAACTTTTGTGTACCAGGCCTTCTGCTGCGCCTGCTCCTGCTCTTCCTCGGTCACATTTTCTTGGGCGTCCTGTTTCGCGAACCCGCCGATTGCATTTTCGTAATTTTGGATAACTTTGAAGGCAGGCTCAAATTGGCTCATCGCCTTGTCCGCGGTATCCTTGACGGCATCCGAGGCCTTGGCCGCCTGGTCGTCGAGCTCGCTGAGCTTCTGGCGCAGTTCGGACTCGACCTGCTTTTTCTGCTGGACCTCGCCCTTGAGCTTGTTGAGTTCGGCAATAATCGCCATCTTCATATTCTCGCCCTCATTGCCCGCGCCCTTCAGATACCACCCCCCATAGGCTAGCTGCTCGTCCCACTCCCGTTGGACATACGAGGCAATATCGACCTTCTGGATCCAGTCGACAAATCCGGCCGGATTGGTCTGGGGATCGTTCGCACCTAGAACCACCTTCATCTTGGCCTCAAGGGCCGTATCGAAGGCATAGTTCACCACGTACTCCCCGATGGCTTTCACGAGATCCTGAGCCAGCTTATACCAGCCCCAGCCCGGGACCAAATAAGCGACGATTTTGTCGCCGATCTTTTCCCCGAGCTTCCGGAGCCCGGCCTCTGTCCCTTTTTTGCTCCAGGCATCCAGGACATCCCACCCGATCTCGACCGCATCCAGGGCGCCCTTGACAGCGTTCATCTGGGTGTCAAGTTTGCTTTTCATGGTCGCGTCGACCTGCGACCAAATCCCACTCACCGTCTTTCCTTCCACGACCACCTGGTGAAGCATCGAGGGAATTTCCGCTTTGAAGAGGTCCGACTTGAGACGTGCTTTCGCGTACTCGAGGAGCTTCGCCTTGATCGTATCTTTCACGAGCTTGACGGACTGCTTCTGGATGCGCTCCCTGCCCTTGGTCAAAATGTACTGGACCTTCTGCTGATCCGACATGCCGCTCATCTCGTCGAGGTCTTTGACGAGGTTCGTAAACTGCTTGATCAGTTCCTGGGCCGCTTTGCCCGCCGCAGTTTTTTCGAACGGTTTTTCTTCGGCAAAAGCGCAGGGGTTCAGAGACAGGAAAGCAACAAGCAAGAAGCTGGCGGCTCCCTTCAAGGCTTCGCGCAAAATATTCCTTTCCATACCGACACCCTTTCGACACCTTGTTTTTTCTCAGCCCTCTTTACAAAAGAACCGGACAAAATAAGGATGAAATTGTAACACGAGAAATCCGCCGGGCGAATGGCAATTTGTGGAAGCCCGCGGGGCGGGAATGCTATAATACTCCCCTTCAAAAAGGAGCCCCATATGAAAATGATCCGAACCCTCGCCCTATTGACTTTCGCTACCCTCTTATGCGGCGGAACCCCGCCGCCGCTTTTTGCCGAAGAAGAGGAAAGCCTTACGTCGAAGGCCGCTTCCGGCCTTCTCGACAGCCTTCCCGATTATTTCTCGGATGTGGAAGCGATGAGGAACATGACGGCGAGCCAGCGGGTCGACTACGTTCTGACCAAGGCCGAAGACAGGATCAAGGAAAAGATCGCGGCTAAATTCCAGGACGACATGAAAAAGGGCGCCGTTGAATACGCCAAAGCGGCCTGGCGGGCGAAGGCCTTTATGGAAATTGCCATGCCGAAGATCCGAAGCGCCATCCTGATGGACCCCAAGGCCCCTAAGTTCGACTGGTCCACAATCGACGCCGAGCTCAATCATGAGGTCGAGGTCAAGGCCAATCTGGCCGTCAAGGCCATCGACACGGCCATGTTCACCTATGAGATTTACCAAAAAGCGAGCCAGGACGGCGCCTTCGAGGCCTTCAAGGCGGCCAGCTCGAAGGTTTACGATTCTCTGGCCGGTTCGTACATCCCCGGCTGGGCTTACACTAAAATCGGCGTCGAAATGGTCAAGTTCCTCGGCAATTTCATTCTCGACTATGCGACGGACACCGCCATCGAAGGCATGATGGAAGCCATGTACGACATCAAGAGCAATCCCGGCGGGCTCGCCAAGTGGCTCGTCGACAAATCCCCGGCCGAAATTGCAAAGGACGTCGACAGCAAATGGGAGTTCGTGCAAAGCGGCTATCTATACAAAGGCCAGGGAACCGACAAGGCCGACGACGCGATGAGACAGAGGATCACGGATACGCTCGTCAGCATGCGCGGAGAGATCCTCGTCAAAATGAAGGAGGCCGAGCAAAAAGAGGCGGAGGCGCGAAGCCGGGCCGAGGGTTACCTGCGCGACGCCAAAAACGCCGAGGACCGCATCCGCGAAACCGGGAAAAAGGCCGAAACCGCCGCGGCGCCCGCCCTGTCGGCCATTCGGGACTTCAAGTCGAAAGTTTTGGGAATCAAAAAGCAGGAAGCCGAGGTCCGGGTCGCCGAGGCCGAGAAGATTTTTCAGGCCAGCTCGTCTGGAACCAAAAGCGCAAAGTCGGTGTATGTTCCCCTGCCTCGCGCGGCCATTGTCGGAGCCCTCGAAAAAGCGCTCGCCGAAATCCAAGAATCCGGAACCTCGGGTTATGACGCGCAAAAAATGAATGACGCCTATACCGCCTATCAAAAATACCGGGAAATCGCGCTCGCAGACGCGAACACGGCCGCCTCGAGAGACTTCAACCAAGCCAGCCTCATGGATCCGGACCTGAAGCTTTTGGCCGCCGAAGAGGCTGCCGCATGGGCCGCCGCCGAGGAGCGCGCAGGCAAGATGGGAGCAAAAATCGAAGAGGGCATCCGGGCACTGAACGCAAAAATGCTCGCGGCACTCAAGGAGCTCGAGCAAGGCTTGCAAACAATCACCCGGGACATGCCGGGCGAGCTCAATTTTCCGGAGGCTCTCACCGACCACCGCTATGTGGAGAAAATCCTGGAAGCGACTTACAGGCCTTCGCGGCGGCCCGGAGACTACCAAACGACCCTGGGCGTCTGCGAAGAGGTCCTCGAAAAGGTGAAGCGCGACAAAGCCGTCATGGTCCGGTTTGCCGGGGTCAAAAAGCAGCTCTACGCAAAATACAAGAATACGATCCGCGAAATCCGGGATGAATTCACCCGGCTCGTTCCGGCCAAAATTGCCCGGATCACCGTGACCGAAGCTTCGGGGGCCGAAACCTACCAGCTCGCACTCGAGCCTTTTCAGTCCATCGTCAAGCTTCCGAGAGGCCCGGATTTTATCGCGACCATGGTGCAAGCCCCGGATTCCTGGGGTTTGATCGACCTGGAAGCCGATATGAAAGAACCGGACAAACTGGCCGCGGACTATGCCCCGGTCTTTGAGGCATTGGAAAGACGCCTCGAGGAAGCGCGCACCCTGGCGGGAAAAGACAAGCTGGCCGTCGAATTCACCAAAACCTTCACCGCCGTCGCCGCCGACCCCGCCCTGCGCGAAGCCCTCGAGCGCGACGCGGCGCGAGACATCGCCCGCGCCGAAGAAATCTTCCCCTTGGAATCGAACGGCACGGTGATGACGGTCCTTCCCAAAAAATCCGAAGGCGCCCGGTACCTCGAGGGACTGAAAGACGGCTTTCAAAAACACTCGGGAGCCATCAAGCGCCTGACCGAACTTCGGGAGCGCATTCAAAACGACGTCCTTTACGCCATGAATTTTCAGGGCAGTTTTTACGCCCCTCTCGACCGTCTCAACTCAATCCCGGAACGCATCCGGGCGTATGAGGCGGGGTTGGAGCAGGCCGAGAAAGACTACCGGGCCGCCGTCAGCAAAGCCGCCCTCGAATCGAAGAATGCCCGCGAGGCCCTCGAACTTCTCCGAAAAGATTCCGCCATGAAAACCCCCGACAAGATCGAACGGCTGAAAGGGCTCAAGCAGAGCGCGTCGCTCGCGGCCGAAAGACAGAAGGCATGGGACGCCTCGCCGGAACTGGCCGCCGTCGTCCAAGGCTGGCCGGTGCTTGTCGCGCAAATCAACGGTGAAATTTCCGCGCTGGAGAAGCAGGCGGCCGCCGACGAAGAAGAGAAAAAACGCGTCCTTGAGGAAAGCGCCCGCAAATCCCGCGAGGCCGAGCAAGCGAGAAAACGTGAAGAGCAGATGAAGTTCCTGGAGCAGAGCCGCCGGGAAGAGGAACGCCGGCGCCAGGAATCATCGCAACAAGCCGCAGAAGCTGCCCCGGCTAACGCGGAGCAACTCGTCGCCGAAGCTATGAAAAAAATCGCCGACGCCTATGAAGCCCAGGACCTCAACCGTTTCGGCGATTCGATTTCGCGGGATTTTTTAGGCAGCAAGGCAACGCTCCTCGACGGAGTCCGCCAGGATTTCGATTGCTTCAGCGGCGTCCGGCTCGCCCTTTACATCAACCGGATCCAAAAAAACGGCGGCCAATATGCGGCCGACGTCCGCTGGGACAAAAACCAAATCGCCAAAAAAAACGGGCAGGGGCAGAAAATCAGCGGGAATACGACGTTTCTCTTCGTCCTGGAGGACGGCGCCATGAAGGTCAAAAGCCTCAAGGGCAGCCTGCTCTACGCGTCCTTGTCCGTGGAAATTGCCGAATCGAGCGGCCTGAGCTCGAAAGCGGTCGAGGAGGTCCGAAAGGCCCGAGAGGAGGATGGGACCGTTCCCCCCACCGCAGAAACGAACCAGCCTTCTTCCTCAGCTTCCGCCCAGAATCAGCAGCCGATGCTCGAAGTCCGCCGCGGCACGGTTCGCTCGTCCCAAAACTTAGGCTCTTTCAGTTTCGACTTTTCAGGAGGCTCCGAGGGGCCTACCCGCTCAGGCGATGTCGATTTTGAGGAAAATATCTTTCTGCCGGTTGGCTCCGTCAGCCTTCAGAAAGTGAACGGGTCCTTTGACCAGCTCAACATGGCCCCCGACTCGGGCTATTCGCAGGACACCTTCATCCTCGAAAGCGGGGATGTCATCGCTTTTATCACGCAGGAAGGCTACTACGGAAAACTCAGGATCACCTCCGTGAATACCGGATCGGACTCTCAGTGCAGTTTCGAATACGCCCTGCAGACCGACCGCTCCTACGACCTTCGGACCCGTTAGAACGCGCCCATACGAAAAGAGGCTCTTCTAAGCAGCCTTCGAATCCTGCACGCCCATCCTGTCGGGAAAATCCATGTGCCGCGTTTTAGGCAATAAAATCACCATGCGCTTGCCTGACGTGTAATAGGGATCACCGGTGAGATTGGCTGCAGGCTTGTCTTCCGTACTTGGAGGGACACCCGTCGCGACGGCGAATTTTTCGATCCGGTGCCAATAGAGCAGGTCCGAAAAAGTGTAAAGCGCCGCTTCGTCGATATCGGGGTCGATTTTGTGAGTCGTCAGATTCCACGTCTTGGTCGTCAAGCGGACCCCGATATCACGGCTCACGGAGCCCACCCAGACGGGTTTCCCCTGATACCGCAGCGGGCTGGACCAAAGCCTCAGGTGCATCCTCTCGTTGATGGTGTCACGGGCCTTCTGGAACGCAATATCCTGGCTGCGGCCGTATAAGAAGAGCGGGCTGACCGGCGAGTATTCGTACCGTTTAGCGAAAAGGACGGATTGGACCATTTTCCAGGACGTCGCCAGGGAAATGATTTCCGTTTCGGCCCATTTTGCCGCAGAAAACGAAGCGAGAAGATCGTCGAGCTCTCCGATCATGACCAGATTGACGGGGTCCCCGCTCTTCGTTTTCTTTCGATTCGTCATGCAGCTCGGCAGTTCCTCCACAGCCTTCATCAGGGCGGCCTCGTCGCGCAGCTCCATCATCTGATCCTTCGCATAGTAGGTCTCGAGCTCGTGACCGCGGTAGTCCTGCTTGATTCCCGGGACCGGGATGAAGAAAAAAAAGCTCGTGCATTTGTCCGCGCCCGTCTTCAGCGCATCGGCGTATAAATCAACGGGGATCTCCTTTGTTCCGAGGCCCAGGGGAATAAAAACAAATCCGGAGCGCGTTTCCTTCGGCGGGATCCATCCGTATTTGAGCGACTGCTTCTGGAATGCCGCACGCATCCTCTCATTGGCCCGGCCTGTCAGCATCGTATCGAACGGAAGAAAAAGGGTTCGAAGCAGATCCACCAAAAACTCCGGCAGAACTTTCCCCGATACCCGGTAACCGATATGATATTGCGATTTGAAGGCCGCCTCGCCGGGGGTGTAGTACTCGGGGTCCACCGCGCGTTCCATGAAAAAGTACGAGTGTTCGGGATCGTTATTCTCGATCTTGATCCAGACGGGAAGGATCTTACTCGCCGCGAGATTGACCCCGAAGGTCTTTTTACTTTCTTCGGGCCCGAGCCCGACCACGCTCACCTTGAGAGGGCCCTTCTCCTGCGTCGCCAGGCGGCTGAAGTAAGCCGCCTGGGGATCGAAAACGGGCTTGTACGACGCGCAGCCGCCGGAAACAAAACACAGCAGCAGGGCAACCGCGCAAATCGCCCTCCGGATTGAGCGGCCTTTGCGAAGTCCCTTTTTACCGTGCCTTACTCCTAAAAGATTTGACGCGTTTTTCATTCGTGCCATACTCAAAACGGTGAATTGATCACGACATAGGATACCTGCCCGTCCTGACTCACCTCTTGCACCCATGTGGAACCGCATTGATAATACGTCTGGCCATCCACCGTCATCGAACTACAGTCGTCGCTTACCGAGTAGAATTCAGCCGTATCCAGGGTCGCCCCGATCACCGCACCGGAAAGCACCGCTAGCCTGCGGGCGGCGGCCGCAGGATATCCGGACCCGCCGTGGGCATAATCGTCATAATCCGAGAGGGTTTCCTGACGGTCCTGCTGCCGCTCGAGAGCGTCTTGGCGCAGGTCCTCCCGGTTGTCGGAGTTCTGCGACCGCACCTCACGGTTTTGAGGTCTATCCGAGGCTAACTGCCGGCTCTCCCGGGCCACCAGGTCCTTCGGCGGAGGATTGGCCGGCTTTTCCGGCAGGTTTCCTGACCGTCCGGCGGGGCTGCTCCCCTGCCTTCCGGAAGGCGCTCTGCCGCTCTTTCCGCTGCCGCTAAAACTCCCGCTGCTTGCGGCTCCGCCACGGGAATATCCCCCGCCGCCACCGCCACGGCCCCCGCGAGCATAGGCATCGGTCACGCAAAGGGCAACCATCGCCAAAAAAAGCAGCGCTCCCAAAAAAAATCCTTCGAGCCGTTTGCGCGACGTCATGAGACCTCCCCCTCCGCCATCTCCGGCGTTTCACTCACGTCCGTTTTTTGCACGGGCGAAAACGCGATCTTTTTCGCTTCCTGCGGCGGCTCAAACGCAAAGAGAGCTTCCGCCGTTTCGGGCGAAAAGTTCCAGTGGCTGAATTGAGCCCAAAACTGAGGTCTGCCCGCGACATGTTTGTACGTAATCACGACGCGTTGGGGCAGCGGCTGATCGCCCTTCGCGACCCAAACCTGCATATCGACCTCTGTCCCCCGCAGCGCCAGGTGATCGCAGAGAACGCCGGCAATTACGGATTCTTCCACGATCGCGGCTTCCCGCGCCTCTCGGATCAAACCTTCTTTGAGGCGGGTCGACAACATTTCGGCAAGCGGAACTCTCACTTCGAGATCCTTGGTCAAGTGCCGGATCACCTCGTCGACATCGCCGTCAATTGGCTCAATCGCGTAAACTTGTCCGCTCTCTTCATAGAGAGCGGCCCTCTGGCCATCAAAGGTCAGCGTGCTTTTTTCCCCGCTGCGCTTGGCGGTGTCCACGCGCAGATGATTGGGCCGTTCGAGAAGAACCTCGCGGGTCTCCCCGAACTCGATCTTCTGGCCGGAGTCCTGGACGGCATCAAAACCCATGTCAATCGTAACGCTAAACTTCGGCGCACCCGCAAGCGAATCGGCCATGTGGCCGACGACGGCCATCGCTTGGGACATTTCTTCAGCATCGCCGGCGGGAGGAGCCGGTTCGGCTCCGGCAAGCGTCCCCGCCAATACGGTCATCCCGGCAAAAGCCGTCACCCCCGAAAAAATTGTCTTTACGTTCATGAGCGACCTTGAGATCCTCATGTTCCCATCTCCTTCTTCTGCCCAAGATCGCCGCCAGAAGCTTTGAGAGCCTGATTGCATTTTGAGGAAATCTTTCCCTTGTTCACCTCAAGACACGCCAAAATGCGGCCGGCCCCTGCCTCGACCTTGGGACAAACCGCCGCGATATCCTTCGTGCAGGCCTCGGAAAATGCGTCCATATTTTCAGCAGCGTTGCGGAATTCCTTGGACGATTCATAGAGAGCGCTTTCGCAGGTTTGAGAAAGCTTGTCGCCGTGAGCGTAGATGCACGCAGCCAAGCGGCCCTCGCCGGGCGTGACGTTTTGACAGTACTTGTCGAGCTCGGCCTGACAGCCCGCCACCAGCTTGGCGGCGGTCTTCGTTGCAAATTTCTCCACCGGGCCCTGTCCTTCTGCCGCCTGTACGGGCAAGCAGGACAACACAAGCACCAGCAGAACCGTGGCTAGCGTGATTCTCTTTTTCATCATTGTCTCCTTTTTTTTCTTATCGGTGGAGCCTTGTTGCTCTTGAGCTCATGGGTTCTCTTTTTTTCTGACCCGATGGGCCATGGGAAGCCCAGAGATACTTCCGTGTTTCATTCACGACCACTTTGTTTAACAGAATGAGGGATACAAGGTTCGGCAGGGCCATGAATGCGTTCGCGATATCGGCAAAAGTCCAGACCACAGGCATGCTGACCACCGAGCCCACCATGACTGCCGCAACCCACAGCCAGCGGTAGGGCAAAACCGCCGCATGACCGAATAAATATTCGATCGCCCGCTCGCCGTAATACGACCAGCCAAGAATGGTCGAAAAGACGAACGTCAGGAGGCCGAGGGAAAGGATCACCGGGCCGATAACCGGAATGGCCGCAAACGCCGTTTGAGTAAGGGCCGCGCCGTTCAGTCCGCGCACCCACGCCCCGGAATTGACGATGACCAAGCCGGTCATGGCGCACACCACGACCGTGTCCCAGAACGTGCCGGTCGAGGACACGAGGGCCTGCTCGACGGGGTTTTTCGTTTTCGCGGCCGCGGCCACGATGGGCGCACTCCCAAGGCCCGATTCGTTTGAGAACAGTCCGCGCGCAACGCCGTAGCGGATTGCGTCGCGGATTCCCGCACCGGCAAAGCCGCCGATTGCGGCCTGCCCCGTCAAGGCCGTGCCGATAATCTCGAGGACAGTCTGAGGGAGGCTATGCCATCGCATGAAAAGGAGGATCAGACACCCCCCGCAATAACCGATTGCCATGAACGGAACCAGCATTTCACAGACTTTCGCGATCGACTGAATACCGCCCAATATCACGACCGCTGTCAGAAGGGTCATGATGGCGCCGCTGATCCAGGGGGAGACGTGAAAAGTTTGTTCGACCATCGTCGCAATCGAATTCGCCTGAACGGTATTGCCGATTCCAAAAGCAGCAATCGCCGTAAAGGCTGCAAAGCAGACCGCCATCCATTTCGACTTGAGCCCGAGCGCCATCACGTACATCGGCCCGCCCGCAAAATGCCCCCGGTGCGTTTTGATTCGGTACTTGATGGAAAGGACCGCTTCCGCGTATTTGGTTGCAATCCCGAAAACGCCTGTGAGCCACATCCACAGGACCGCACCCGGACCGCCCAGAGCAATGGCAGTCGAAACGCCGACGATATTTCCTGTTCCGATCGTTGCGGCAAGCGCCGTGGTCAGAGCGCCGAAATGGCCGACATCCCCGCGCCCTTCCCCGGTTTTCTTCAAGGACAGCCGGATGGCCTGGCCTAAAAATCCCTGGATCCACTTCAGGCGGAAGGTCAAAAACAGGTGCGTGCCGCAAAGCAGGATAATGAGAGGCCAACCCCACAGGACATCGCTGATACTCTGAAGAATTTTTTCCATGGATGGATAGGCATTATAAGGAATGCGGGAGGAAAAATCTATAGCCCCCTGTTAAACTTTCGGGGTTGGGTTGGCGGCCTTGTCCTCCTTCTCTTCGGGTCCGAGGACCTCGACATCCCCGACCCCCAGGATCCGCTCTCCTTTGAGCGTTTCGCCGCGTAAAATCGCCGAGGTGTCTCCCGGGTGAAAGATGGGCAGCGGCTCGCCCCGCAGGTCCCAGACCAGATCGAATTCGCACAAAAGATCATTCAGGCCGTCCTTGTCGACGTCTTGCGCGCGGCACCCCGCCCAGCAGGCCTCGTATCCCGTCCTTCCGAGGGTCAGAGAATCCGCTCGCACCTCGGTCGCGGTCTCAAAGTTCGGTTTCGCGATCAGGGCCACTTCCATTCTCTTTCTTTTTTTCTCCATGGCCTGGTCCGGCAAAACGATCCGGTGATCCGGACGATCCGGCTGAATCTCGAGGGCCACTCCCTTTTGCGGACGGACCAGAAATTTCAGAAGGAATATGTCTTTATTGGGCTTGTCCGCGTCGCTGAGGCCATAGGGCTGAGTCGTCCCGGCCACATAGACCTCCGGCTTGATCCATGCCACGCCGGCCGAAGTCGTCGTCTGGTCTCCGAGGTTGAAAAAATGTTTCCCGAGGACCGTCCCGTAAGAAGGGTCCACCTCCAGCAACAGGAGGTCCCGCGTGGACAACAATTCCCCCACCGGCCTTTGCTCAATATGAGCGGAGACGAAGAGCCGGTCCTCACCGGCCGCAAGCCCCGAAAGCCCCATCTGGAGCGTATCGACTGTTTTCGTGTCGCCCTCCCAGTTCGTTTCCCACAGAAGCTTCCCGTCCGGCCTAAAGCTCATGAGCAGCAAATGCCCCGGGCTGTTTAACTTCGGCAGTTTCAGCTTCGAGGCCGCCACGTAAATCAAGCCTCCTTCGAAAAGAACCCGGGCTTCGAGCCCGTTCTGCGTGAGGACGTCGGGGTCAAGACCGGCGGTCATCAAACCGGCGCTTGTTTTCATCCACTCCAGATGCCCCTGCGGGTCATACCGCCACAAGGTCAGATGCGGCGGCAAGCCGGACTCTTTGGCGGCATCCGCAACGTCGGCCGATTTGGAAAAACCGGCCACATAGACCGTCCCTTCGACCAGAATCACATCCGTCCCGCCGCTCAAAGCAAGGTGGCAGTCCTCGGCGAGCGACCGGAACCACAAAAGTTTTCCTTCGCCGTTATATTTGACAAGGATCGCTGCGCTGGCCTGTCCCGGCCTTCCGGCGTAGCCGGTCGCATAAATTTCGTCGGAGCCGTTGACCGTAGCGGCTGCCACCGCGCGAAAGCTCCCCCATTGAAAGCCGTACACGCTCTTCGTGTCCGCAGCCCATACGGGCTTGCCGCTTTTGAGATCTTCCCCGACCGGAAATTTTACGAGCCGGGGCGAGACCTCACCCGTTCGCCTGAGCGACGTCTGAATGGAACTTGCGCCCGAAGCGTAAACGGCATCCCCCAGGACGGCGATGTCCGTAAAAGCGGTGGAGAGCACAGTCCTCTTCTCGACGGGCCAGAGGAAATTGACGTCGGGCTTCTTTTCGAGGGGCATGGTGTGGGCGGTCACAAGCGCCCGCTCGCTTGTGCGGGTCGTATCGAGACCGGAAATAAAAAGTTCCCCGTCACGCTCGACCATGGCGGTCGCAGCCTCGGCCTCGTGATTTTCGTGGATGAACCGGTCCTTGTATTCGAGCGCCGTGTCAGCCGACACAGGGCCCGTCACAAGAATCAGAACGAGCAGCAGAGAAACGGCGCGCAAAAGGGCCTCGCCTTCCGGGGTCTTTGGGTTAATAAACCGCCGGCACGAATTTTTGCTTGTTCAAAGGAGGGCGTTTATAGCCTTTGTCCTTCTGCCTCTTCGGAATCTCGAGTTTCTTCTGGGTCACGTCTTTATAGGGAATCCGGGACAAAAGATGCGCCATGCAATTCAAGCGCGCACATTTTTTATCATCCGCGTCCACCACAAACCAGGGAGAATGCTTCGTGTCCGTGTATTCGAACATCACGTCTTTGGCCTTGGAATAGTCCACCCAGCGGGCCCGGGCTTCAAGGTCCATCGGGCTGAGCTTCCAGCGCCGGGCGGGATCCTTGAATCTTTCCTGGAAGCGCGCTTCCTGGACGTCGTCGGAGACCGAAAACCAGTACTTGATGAGGATGATCCCCGCATGGATCAGCATCTTCTCGAACTCGGGGCAAAAATTCAAAAAATCCCAATATTCCTTGTCCGTGCAAAAACCCATCACGCGCTCCACGCCGGCCCGATTGTACCAGCTGCGGTCAAAAAGCACCATCTCGCCGGCAGACGGCAGATAGGCGGCATAGCGCTGAAAATACCACTGGGTTCTTTCCTTCTCGGTGGGAGTGCCCAAAGCTGCGGTCCGCACGATGCGCGGATTCGTAAGGGCCGAAAGGCGCTTGATGACGCCCCCCTTGCCGGCCGCGTCCCGCCCTTCGAAGAGCACCACTACTTTGAGGCCTTTGAGCTTGATCCACTCCTGCAGCTTGACCATTTCGGTTTGCAGCCGTTCGATCTCCCGGTTATAAATCTTGCTTTTCATTTTCTTGGACAAACCGTTTAACTTCCCGGTTTTCCTCTCCAAGGCCTTTTTCATTTCTTTCATCCGTTTATTTTTCTTGCTCATCAAAGTTCTCCTCTCGGTTTAAAGCTGTCTCAAACCCGTCCCCTCGTCACCCCTTGGCGAATAAGCTTCTGATCTTTTTCGAAAACTCCGGGTCCTGATCCGCCGCCTGAGCGATGGCATTGACCTTGCTTTGGGCGCGAAGCTGCGGGAACGGTTTGCCGAGGGGCTCGAGAAGCCCCCCCTCATAAAGCCGCCGGTCCACGGATCCGGTAAGAATCCGGCGCTTCCAGAAAGGCAGGTCATAGAGTTTGGCCTTGACGACGTGGTCCCCGATGGTATTGGTACAGCTTTCGGTCACCGTGTTGTAGAACTCCGGCTTCTCATGAAGGGCGTTCGTCCGTTCGATCATGCTCACAAAAAGCCTCCGGACTTGGTCCGGAGAAAGCCGGGTCCGGTAAAGGTACACGTCTTCTTTGCGGTAGTTCGTGCGCAGGCGCGCGACGTCCCGCTCATCCGCCCACACGTAAATAATCTCGTATTGTTTGAAGAGCCCGTTGAACGTGCCGTAGCTTTCGCCCACTTCCGGCCGGTATTCGATGGAAACGGCCTGGTAGCGGCCGTCGGCAAAGCCAAAGCTCACGAAAACGTGCGCAACGGCATCCACCCCCCAGTAATTGACAAAAATATCCAGGGTCCGGATATCTTTCAGATCGTATTCGCGTGTCTCCCACCGGACGTCAAAATCGTCGACCGTCCGGTAGTCGGCGTTCCGGATATTGTGGAGCGCGACCCGGTCGCCGTTCAAATCCGCATACGCCGTCTTTTCGACGGCGGGAGGATAATGGGCATTCGTTTTGGGCTGAATCTGCCATTCGTAGGCCAGCACGCACAAGAATCCCGCAAGCGGCAGGATGACCGCCCATTTTTTGGAACGCAGGACCAGGATGGCGAGCGGGATGGCGGCCGCGTACGCGTACGCCAGAGCGGTCCTGAGCGGCTCGGGCTGGATCGGCGAAAAGTAAAGCGCCCCGAAACTCCAAAGATGCAGAATCAGAAGAAGAACCGGAAGACAAATCCACCGCAGCAAAAACGAAAAGCATGTTCTCATAGCATCTCCTTGACGGGTTATTGCCCGAGCAGCCCTTTGCCGAACTCCTTATTGGGCGGATATTTCAACCACACGGTCAAAAGGGCTTCGATAAAATCACGGCCCTGAATGGCGGCCTTGGACTCCCCTCGGACCAGGATTTCGACCCGGTCGTCCGTGAAGGAATAAATCATCTCCTCCCCTTTTTTCATGTCGCTCATGGCACCCATCAACTGAGGGATCCTGTCGGAAATGTTCGGATAGGCTTTGGACGCTTTTTCGAGCCCCTTCGTCCAGGCTTCCCGGGACTGGTCCGCGCTGACATCGCGCTGGAATTTCATGTGAAGCTGCTTGAGCCCCTTCGACTGAATCAGCGTGTCAGCATCAGTGATTTTTGCCGGCAAATAAAGCCCGGCCACGTAGACACGGATCTTCGCCATGGTTGCAAACCTCGGGCCGAGGCCGTTTAGGACCAGGGTTTCACTGCCGGCCTTGATCGAATCGGGAAATTCCAAACCTTCGAAATTCGCCGCCTGCAGGCCGCCCGTGGCCAGACATTGAACCGCCATCATCCACAAACCGACTTTCAGCATTCTCGACATCATGTTGGGTCCCTCCTGAAAAAATTTTCTCGCATTTTATTGCCCGTTCAGGGGCTCACGAATGAAAGACACGTCAAAGGTTTCCCCGAGGAGCGGCTGGTGATACTCCCCTGTCAGCTGTTCGCTTCGCGGATCGTAACGCAAACGGTAGGTCGCACCGGGGTAATTCCTGTCGGTCAGCTCAACGAAGACCGACAGAACCCCGCCGTCTTGACTCCATTCGGAGCGCGAAACATGGATCGGATTCGGATTGAAATAAGCCGCGTCGAGTTTCCCGCCGTCTTGAACACCCCGGATGTCGATCACATACCCACCGTCCGGCCGCACCCACCGCCCCGTGAGGCGATGTTCATCCGTCTTGGCGGGGGCATCCGCCGCCTCGGCGGCCGAAAACACCGGCCAGGGACAGACTGCCAGGATAACACCCACCGCCATTACGGCCGCAAAGAATCTCGTTTTCATGCCCAAGTCCTCACGCGGTTTCATTCCTCATTTTTATCCTCCGGCGCATGCCGGTACCGGTCCCAAAGCCCGCCGGCATTCTTCCAGAAATTCGGGAAAAGAAAGGTGATTCCCACGCTGACTCCGTAGCGAGGGTACGCCCTCTCGCTGCCGGAAAAATTCCAGTACGGCTGAACATACCAGCTGATCATATGGCCGCGAAGGTTGAACGTATTGCCCGCCCCGAAGTCGACCGGGAAGACCTTTTCGCCCCGCTCGAGATTAAAATAAATCTGCGGCTGAGAGCGGACAAACCAGCCCCGCCCTAGCTGATAGGTCACGAAAGGCTGCAGGAAAAGATCGTTGACCGGGCGCCGGTCCTTATCGCCGCCCACCGACATCGGATTCTGGACAATCAACCCCGCAAGACAGCGCTTCGACATAACGGCAAATCCGCCGGCTGGTCCGATCTGCCACTTCCCCTGCCCGAACCTGCGGTCGTCCGCCGTGGGCATTACCAAAGTGGGCCCGATCCCCCACAGGAAGTGTTTCCTTTCCCGCAAGATAGCCAGGTCCATAAAACGCAGATCGCCGCCCCCCGTTTTATGGTCCGGATTCGTCAAGACCGCAGGAATCGTCAAGCGGGTCAAATGGCGAATCGGCAGCAACCGGTATGCGGGAAGCGGCATGGTAACATCGATGCCAAAAAGGTTGCTTTTTCCCGACAAATGTTCGTACTTCGGAATCCAAGTATCCCGGAGGCGGACTTGCATGATGGACGAAAGCGGAGCATTCGCCTGATTGGCGAGTTCTTCCCGCGTCAGAGCAGGCCCCTCGGGCCGGGCGCCCCAAGCATTTCCAAGGAGGACTACCCATAGAAACAGGAATCCGGCCCCGTTAAGGAGGCGAGCCTTCCATCGTTTTTTCATGAAGATTAGATCCAGCCCTGACGTTCGAATGCCTGCCGGAGTTTCGACGCCACCAGCTTGGCAATCCGCCGGCCTTCCCCTTCGATGGTGTCCTTGCCGGTCACTTCACCGGCCCCCTTCACGCTGCTGCCGACAATGACGCCGACCGGATTTGCGGTCGCAATCGCGACGGCAATGCCAACGGCCGCTCCGGGGGTTTTGGCGCCGTCGGCGCTGGCTTCCCCACCCGCAAGATACTTCAAGCCGGTCGCGGTCATTTGATAACCCTCCACCCTCACTTTCAATTCGGCGTTCCCGGAACCGAAGCCGAGCCCCATGCGCTGGGCCGCGCTGCCTTCGTCAAGAGTCATAAAATAGCCTTTGATCACAATGTCCCCTTGACGGGGAGGAGTCGCTTTTGCGGAGCGTGTTGCAATCAGCCCCATCCCTTGGATTTCAGAGGCCAAATCACTTGCGATTTGGACACCCAGCTTCCGGCCGACCTCCCCGCTCTCGACAGAATTCGGCGCGGTCTTAGCGGACAATTGGCTCCGCAACGGAGAAGTTGCCGGCACATCGGACAGATTGGAAGTAAAATCATCAATGAGGATCCGCTTGGGTCTCGCAATCTTGGGGCCCGTATACTTCGTTTCGGACGTCACCTCCGTCGAGGCGCACCCGGCAAAAACGGCCAGAAGCAGACACCCTGCCATCCACTTGAAGGGGGATCGATATTTTCCGGAATCTTTTCTGACCGTCATGGACATCGGTGCAGCTCCTTTAGTTTTTAGGGTTCCGCCATCATGGTTTGAGAGGATTTCACTTCCAATTGCTTCTGCAAGGCAAGCATGGTGTCCTGGGAGTTTTTGATCAGGCCCCTGCGGGGGCTGTCGAGGTCCGCAATCAAAACGATGACGGCCGAAAACGTCAAGGCCAGGATGATGGCCCCTAGAACGCTTCTCGTCCCGTCGATTCCGAATTGGTAGCCGACGGCCAGCATGGACAAGCCGGTCATAAAATAAAGGGAGAGCCAAATGACCCCCGGAATCCGCTTGGTCTGCCCCAGCATTACCCGCTCCGAATGGACGTCGATGACCTCGTTTAACGCCTGGACAAAAAGCCCGGTCAGGACGGTGGGCGGATTTTTATCCGCCAAAACCGCCGCCCGGGCCCAAAGGGCATCCAGGATCTCTTCGGACCGCCGGATGGAAGCCTCCGTTTTGCCGAGCTCGGTCCCTGTCAAACGGAGCCGGACATACTCGCGCAAAAAATCGCGGATTTCGGAGCGTGCGGGCTGCGGAATAAAATCCGCCCGCAAATAAAGCGTCCCAATGGCATTGGACTCCTTCAGGACCCCCATGCGCCTGGCCTCGAAGTTGGAACCCGCCATTCCAAAAGTAAAAGCCAGAATAAAAGCCAGCAGCCCAAGCATCGCGCCGACCAGCGTGCCGATCGGAGCATCGGTTTCACACGGATTGCGCTTGCGGCTCGCTCTTCCGTAACGCAGGCCCGCTTCGATCGCAATCAACACCACAAGCACCGTCAAAAAAAACAGCGCTTCGAAAGGGGCCTGCTGAAAAACTTTGTCGAGAGTCATGAACCTTTTCCTTTCAGCTCGAAATCGGAGGATTTCAGATGGAGATCACGCTGGGGAAAAGGAATGGTGATCCCTTTTTCTTTGAATTGCTCATAAATCGAAAAATTGATCTCGCTTTTGACCTCCAGGCGGTCCGCCACGTCCGTCCAGTAGAACACCTTGAAAAGAAGCGCGCTTTCCGCGAATTCCTCGAAAATGACAAACGGTTCCGGACGCGCGAGAATCCTGGAGTTGGCCTTCGCAATCCCGAGAAGGATTTGCTTCACGAGCGCCACGTCCGACCCATAAGCGACTCCGATCCGCGATTCCACACGGACCGTCCGGTCGGAATGGCTCCAGTTGACCACTCGGCGGTTCAGAAAATCGGAATTGGGCACCACCATCGAGATATTGTCGAAGGAATTGACGATGGTGCTCCGGGTCCGGATCGATTTGACGGTGCCGGGGGTCCCCTCGATTTCGACGACATCGCCGACCCGGATCGGACGCTCGAAAAAGATCACAAACCCGCTGAAGATATTTTTGACAATCTCCTGGAGGCCGAAGCCGATCCCGATCCCGAGGGTGCCGGAAAAAACCGCGAGCGCGTTCAGATCGATGCCGAGCATCTGGAGGCCCGCCAGCGCCCCGGTCACCATGAAGAAAAACTGGATGACCGAGCGAATGGCGTTCTGGCTGTTCTTATTGAGCGCCGTTTTGGGAAAAACACGGGCCGTCAAAATCCCGTTTAAAAAACGGGCAAACGCATAAAAGGCCCAGAAAGCGATCAGGGACCGGCCGAGGATCCAAAGGGAAAGGGTGATTTTCTCCGACCTGAACAAGGGGTGATGCGCGACCCGGAACAGAAATTCTCCCGCCTCGTGCCGGAAGGCCCAGTAGTTCAGAATCTGATAAAAAATGCCTCCGAAGATCAGCCACATGAGCGCTGTTTGCACGATAAAATAAACGGGCGAAGACTGCTTGATCTCGGCCTGGGTCGTCCGGCTGATTCTTTGAAGGATGCTCATAAAAATCCATTCGACGAGCCCTTTGACACAAACGAACCCGAGCAGGGCCCAGAAAAGGCACAAAGAGGCTACCCCCAAAGCGAGGGCGCCCCAGCGGTACCCCAAGGCACTCAGTCCCCCGTAGACAAGGAGCGACGCGCATCCAAAAAACCAAAGCGCCCGGGTGGTCGCAAGGTCCCCTTCCCGGTTAAGGAAAGAGGGCAATCTGCGGATCCACGTGTAAAACCGCCTGCGAAACACAAAAAAAGCCGCCAGGAAAAGCCCCCACGACAGGGCCAGGGCGATCTCGCGCGGCCCGCAGGCCACCTGCGCCTTCGAAAACAGTTTCTTCGTCAAAATTTCCTTACGGCGAAGCCGGATCAGATTGTCAAATTCCCGGGCGCCCTGGATCCGCGTCGCGGAGAACTCGATCTGCTCCTCATAGAACGCCCGGAGGTCCTTGAAAACTTTCAACCGTTCCTCGGCCAATGAGAGGGCTTCTTGGAGGCACGCCTTTTCCTCATTCTTGGAAACCGCCAAAAGAAGGCTCTTGGTGCTCAGGTACTTTTCTTCGATCTGCACCCGGGCCGAAACCGCTTCGAGTTCGCGCTCAAAGAGGCGCCGCTCCCGGAGGCGCAGATCGATCGAACCGCGAAGCATCTTGATCTGATCGGTAATGACGAAAAAAGACGCGCTCTCGGAGAAAACATTGGTCAGGAAAAAACGGATCTTTTGATGAATCACGCTTTGGATGCGGACCTTTTCGGCGAGAAACGCCGCCCGCTTTTCGACCAGATCCCTTTTTCGATCGGCAAGGGCCATTTTCGACTGCAGCGTGAGCTTCGAATCGCAAACGCCCTCGAGCGTTCCTTCGGGCATCGAGGCCGAGGCTTCGGCGAGCGCCTTCTGCTCGGCGTCGATTTCGCGCAGCTCCCGGGCCATTTGTCTGGCCTGGTTGGCCGGCGCCCCCAGGGCCTTCTCCTCCTCGATCTTCTCGCTGACCTTTTCCAGGGCAACCGATTTCACCTCCCCGGAGGCTTCCTCTTGTGTGGGAGCTTTGGCGTCGGAGGAGGCCTCCTGATGAGAGGGTTCGCTTGCGCAAAGAAGACGGGCGGGAAATGCCCCGAGCAGAAAAACCGTAAAAAAACACAGAACGATCACGGCCGGATGCAAAAACCGCAGATTTCTCATCGTTTTGCCGCCACTTCTCATCGTCCGCTTCCTTGCGACTCGGGGTTTAGTCGGAAACCGCTTTCTTGCGGCTAGCTTCCTGTTGGGCCTGCGCTTGGGCCTGGGCCGCCGCAGGTGCCACCGGATTCAGATCCAGGGTGACTTTGTCGATTTTACCGGTGAACTTATAGGGCGCAGGGATCCCGTAATCTTCAACGACCGGAGACTCTCCGTCTTCCCCGACGTCCGCTCCTTCATCCGCGGAAAAGAATATCTGACAGCGCTCGATCCGCCCTTCGGCGACTTTCTCGCCATTCACGAAAATCGTTCCCAACCCGCCTTTGAACATGCCGCCTCCGTCATAGGCAAATTCGAAGCGGATCACCGCTTTGCCGGCTTGAAGCGGCGAAGTCGCGGCAATCGTCGTCCGGTTCATGCCCAGGAAATTATAGGTATAGGTGGGCTTGCCGTCCTTGAGATACAAACTCCACCCGCCAAACCTGCCGGCCTGCGCGAGAATGACTCCGTTGGCCCCGCCCTCGGGGATCTCGACGTCGGCCGTGATGCTGTGCGAGCGGCACTTGGTGTTGATAAAAACGTTCTCGGACATTCCGGTCATCCCTTCGTAGACCGTGAACGACGAACGCCCGGCCGTCAGATCGGGCCGCCCTACGAGGGAAGCATCCATCCTTTCGATAAAACGGTCATCGAGCGGAAGCACCGAATATTTTTCCGCCTCTTTCATGAAAAGAGCCCGCATTTCCTTGAGTTTTCCGGGATTGGACGCCGCCAAATCGTTCGTCAAACTGAAATCCTTGGTCGTGTCATAGAGCTCCCATTTGTCATTTTCAAGGTCTGCCCGAGGCTGGGGTTCCCACGGAGCCTTGTGGACGGTCCCCGCATACCAACCCTCGTGATAAATCGCGCGGTTGGCAAACATTTCGAAGTACTGCGTCAGGTGGCGGTCCTTCGCCTTGGCATCGTTAAAGGAATAGAGCATGCTCACGCCCTCGATCGGCGTCTGCTCGACCCCGTCCACCGCCTTGGGTTCGGGCAGGCCCGCAGCCTCTAAAATCGTAGGCGCAACGTCAATCACGTGATGCCACTGCGCCCTGACCTCTCCCTTGGCCCGGATGCCCTTGGGCCAATAAACCACGAGACCGTTCCGGGTCCCGCCGTAGTTGGAGGCCACCTGTTTGGTCCACATGAAGGGAGTGTCCCCCGCCACGGCCCATCCCGCGGCATAGTGGTTGTACGTGGTGGCGCTGCCAAGCTGGTCATAATGCTTGAGAATCTCCTGGACCGTCTCGGGCATGTTGTTGAAATAGGACATTTCGTTAAAAGCGCCCGTCATGCCGCCTTCGGGGCTTGCGCCGTTATCCCCGAGGATATAAAAAACGAGCGTATTTTCCATTTGCCCCATCTCCTCGATGGATTGGAGAAGCCGGCCCACTTCGTGATCGGTATACTCGGCGAAGCCGGCAAAAACTTCCATCTGCCGGGCAAAGAGTTTTTTCTCGTCCGCGCTGAGGGTGTCCCAATCCTTGATGGCTTCCGGCTTCGGCGCAAGCTTCGTGCCGGCAGGGACGACTCCCAGCTTTTTCTGGCGCTCAAACGTTTCTTCGCGCAGCTTGTCCCATCCTTGATCAAACCGGCCTTTGTTCTTCTCGATCCATTCTTTCGGCACGTGATGCGGGGCGTGCGTCGCACCCGGAGCGAAGTACATGAAGAAAGGCTTGTCCGGCGTGAACACTTTTTGGGAGCGCATCCACGCAATCGCGTGGTCGGTCATGTCCGTCATAAAATGATAATTGGGAGTCGTCGGCGTCTCGATCTTGGTCATGTCCTCATAAATAGCAGGTGACCATTGGTTCGCCTCACCGCCGAGGAATCCGTAAAACTTGTCAAACCCGGAGCGGGTCGGCCAACGGTCCGTCGGGCCGGAGGGACTGACTTCCCAGGCTGCGGTTTCATGGCTCTTTCCGAAGGCCGCGGTGGAGTAACCGTTGTAGCGAAGCATGGTCGCAAGCGGCGCCACACTGACCGGACGTTGTCCGGTGTCTCCCGGGAAAGCGGTCGCGGTCTCCGTGACCGAACCCATATTATTCGTATGGTGGTTTCGTCCCGTCAAAAGAGCCGCGCGGGTCGGCGAGCTCAGGGCGGTCGTATGAAACCGGTTGTATCGCAGGCCCTCCTGGGCCAACCGTTCCGCGTTCGGCATGTGGCAGGGACCTCCGAAGGCGCTGGACTGCGCGAATCCCATATCATCGATCAGAACAATCAGCACGTTCGGAGCGCCGGCCGGAGCTTTGACGGCAAACGGCGGGGGCGGTGTGGCCTTGCGGACATCGAGTTCCGTGCTGTGAGGATATTGCGGTTCACGGATCGGCAGATTGGTGCGGTCCGGCTCAAACCTCGGTTTTTCTGTTTGTGCCATGCCGGAAGTGGGAGCCAAAGCTGTCGCCATGCTGACGCCGAGGCTGATCGAAGAAAACCATTTTTGCTTTTTCATCTTAGCACTCCTTGACAGGTTGATCTTGCCGGTTTTCTTAGCGGCTGGGAGATGGGCTCGAAACGTGGTTTTTTAGATCGTTCTCGAAATCCGCCATGATCTGTCCCAAGCAAAGGCTCCACCCTTCCGTAAGAGCTTTGGGGGACGGACGGTCGATGGCAAGATCCACCGGATAGACTTTCTGAAACAAAACCTCGGCCGTCCCCGAAGAAGCCGGCCTGCTGACCGTCAACTGAATGTGCAAAACCGCTTTCGGGCTCGAGGCATTCCGGTAGTCTCCGAAGAGCTCCAGCAATTGCCCGTTGACCACATAATCGGGCGTCATCGGAACCTCGAGGGGCGCAACGACCGAAACCAGCGCAGATCCCTTCATCCAGGAAGCCGCCTGGTCCCCGGTCATTTTTGCGGGCGAGGTCATGAGCTGGTTGTAAAAATCCTGTTCATAGGCCGTTTCGCTTGTGCGATAGGTCAAATACCTGTCCGCAAACGCGGGAACGGCGCTAAAAGCGTCGAAACGGACCGACACGGGCTTCCCGGCGTAGGCCGCGTGATCCTGGCGGCTCAGGTCCAGCGAATAGGTTTTGATCTCGGGAAACGGCTTTTTCAGGTCGACATTGGCGCACCCGGAAAAAATCGCGAGAAGGCCGAGCAAACAATAAAGTCCGGTCGTTTTCTTGGAAAGTGCGCGCTGGATCATTGGTCATACCTCGATTTGGAGGGTGCGTCGCCAAAGATCATCTGCGACGGATATTTTTTCCCGGTGGAAGTGATATCGTCGATATTTTTCGCAATGCTCTGAATGGAGGGCAGGATCTCGCTGATTTGCCGCGTCAGCACGGGAAAATCCGCCGAGGCCTTGTTGATATTGGACATCATCGGATACACGTCCGTATCCATTTTGTTCAGCAATTTATCGAGCGACTCCCCCAACCGTGTGGCTACGCCCGGCGCCGAGGGAATGTAACAATGCTGCGGAGTCCAGGCCAATTCCATGGGGGGCGGCGTTTCGTCGGGATTATAGAAACCCAGCTCCACGTAAACCAGCCCCGTAATGCCGATCGATTCGAGTTTCGCCCGGAAGGTGTCTTGTTGGGCCATATGATCGATGACCGCCTGAACCTCGGCACGGCTTTTTCCTTTGAGCCGCGGGAAAAATTTACTTTCCAGCTCGAGGGAAACATAAACCATCGTGTATTTGGAGTTCAGGTCTTTGAACGTCAGGTCTTTGGCGTAGATATCCTTGACGAACAGGATTTCCTTGACCTTGCCGACACGCACGCCGTTCATCTTCACGAGCGCCCCGACATCCAGGCCCTGGACCGACCCCTTGAAATAGGTTTCCGCAATGAGCGGCGGGTCCTGAAAAGCGGCCCCCGCCCCGAAGACCACCAGGCCGATGCAAAGCAGGGCCAAAGCAAAAATCGTAAACAGCCCGATTCGGAAATAACGTGTTTTTTCACTCATCTTGATTTCTCCATAGGGTAGCGTTGCACCGGCAATGATTACAGTTCGTCTTTGGAAACCTGGCGGTTAAAGAACTTCCGCACATTTTCATCCTGGGCATGCTTTTTCAGCTCATTCGGATTGCCTTCCGCAATGATCTTTTTGGTCTTCTTGTCGAGCATGATGATGCGGTTGGCAATCGTAAAGATGCTGTCAAGCTCGTGGGTCACGATGACGAACGTGATTCCCAGGTATTTTGAGAGCTTCATGATCAGCTGGTCGAGCTCGGCCGAGGTGATCGGGTCGAGGCCCGCCGAAGGTTCGTCCAAGAACAGGATTTTTGGGTCAAGCGCCATCGCGCGCGCGATGGCGGCCCGCTTCTGCATGCCGCCGGAAATCTCGGAGGGCATATGATGTTCGAATCCCTGGAGCCCCACGAGCATCAGCTTGAGAGCCGCCACGGATTTTCTGGCCTCGAGCGGAAGGTCCGTAAACTCCTCCAGGGGCAGCATGATATTCTGCAGCAAATCCATCGAGCCGAAGAGAGCGCCGCTTTGATACATGACGCCGATACGGTTCAAAAGGTCGAGGCGCTCTCGTCCTTCGGCTTTCACCATGTCTTTGCCCTCGATCAGAATCTCGCCCGCCATCGGCTTATAAAGTCCGATGATGTGCTTGAGCATGGTGCTTTTCCCGCAGCCCGAACCGCCGAGGATGACAAAAATCTCTCCCCTTTGGATATCAAAAGAGATTCGATCGAACACAAGGTTGCCGCCGTAGCCGGCGCTCAGGGCCTTGACTTCGATGATCTTGTCGCGGGCCTTCTCGGCCAAAGCGGGCGCTTGCATTGTTATATCCCCAAAATGAAGTAGAGGACGGAAATAATGCCGTCGAGAATGATAATCATGACCATGCCCGTCACGACCGAGGCCGTCGTCGATTCGCCGACCGCCGAAGCCCCTGTCTTGGTCTGCATGCCGCGCAGGCAGCCGATCCCGGCAATCGCGATCCCGAAGGGAAACGCTTTGACAATCCCGCCAAAAATATCCCGCAAGGTGACAACGGTGACGATCTGATTCACGTAGGTCGTCAGCGGATATCCGAGAGACTTGAAGACGAGCGCGCCGCCGACCATGCCGAAAAAGTCGCAGATGATCGTCAGAAGCGGCGCCAAAAAAACGATCCCGAGCATTCGGCTGACCACCAGAAACCTCACGGGCTCGATCCCCATTGTGGTCAGGGCGTTGACTTCCTCGTTGATTTTCATGGTCCCGATCTCGGCAGCGATCGCAGAACCGGTCCGGCCGGCCAAAATGATTCCCGTAATGAGCGGCCCCAGCTCTCTTAGGACCGCAAACGCCACGACATTGGCGACAAAAACATCGGAGCCCATTTGTTTGAGCGGCAAGGCCGACTGAAAGGCCATGATCACGCCGATCAAAAGCCCCGTCATGCTGACAAGCACGACGGCGTCCACGCCGGCTTTTTCGATAAAGACCCAGACGTCCTTCCAGCGGATCGAGCCGGGCTTCAGCAGAGCGCGCAGGACCTGACTCACGACTTCGCCCATAAAGGCGACTTGATCGTAAAGCCCGCCGAACATCCCGGACACTTGGCGCCCCAACGCCGCCACGGGGTGATCCTTCACCACCGCCTTGAGCGCCGCCGCTTTACCGCTGCGCTGGGTCGCAAGATCGAACAAATTTTTATATTCCGCGCGAAGCCCGTCGAGGCGGAAGACTGCCTTCGAAGTCTCCACAGACGCCTTCAGGTCGCGCATAAACCCGATGCCCGTCATGTCGCAGTAGTCGAGGCCGGAGACATCCAAAACAAACTCCTTCATGGGAGTCTTGCGGATGAGCTCTGTGCCTTCTTCCCAAATCCCTCCGGCCGTTTTGGCGCTCAATCGTCCGTTGAGCCGGACCCGCAGGATGCCGTCTTTATTTTCGACTTGCTCAAGCTTGAGCGGTATTTCCGCTGAGTGCATTTCATGGACTCCAATCGTTAGGGCTGACTCGCTCCGATTTTAACGGCCGCGTCCGCCACCGCCGCCACGGCTGCCACCGCCACCACCTCCACCTCCACGGCTGCCGCCGCCTCCGCCGCCGCCACCCCCTCCACGGCTGCCGCCGCCCCCGCCGCCTCCTCCCCCGCCACGGCTGCCGCCGCCGCGAGACTCAAAGTTTCTTCCGCCGCCTCCGCTCCCTCCGCCAAATCCCCCGGAGCCGCCTGAGCGCTGCCCCCAGGAACCGGAATGAAACTGCGAAGCACGGCCGATTTGCTGCTCGCGTGACGGAGCTTGAAAACTGACGTTGGAACGAGCCCCTGCCAATCCAGACGCTGCGCCGGCCTTGTCGAGCTGGGAGGCCCCAATCTTATCGGCGGCCATATTGTTATTGACCTGCGGCCCCTGCTCGAGCCGCCCGCCTCCTGCCTCTCCCGGAAGGCGGTTATCAACCCCCGCTCCCTGCTTCAAGCGATCGCCTTTGCCCGCAGCATCCGTCGGCCGGTCGGGATGATTGTTCTTCCAATCGTCCTTTTTTTGCTGCCAGTCGTTCTTTTTGTTGTCCCAATTCGTCTGCATCTCGTCGATATTGCTATTGAGATCGCCCAGTTGGCTTTCGATCCCGTTTAAGTTGTCGTTATACTCGTTCCAGTTATCCTCCCAGTGATCCTGGTAATAGTCCCAGTAATAATCGTCGTAGAAGACCGAATGATGGTTCACGGCGGCGGCAAAAAGCATCGTGTACATGGCCTGATTGGCCATGGTGTACTTCATCATGTCGCTCGAAGGCATCTCCTGAATGACCACCGTATTGCTCTGATCGACGTAGTATCCGTAAGGATTCGCCGCGGCCATCACCTGGCCGTTGCTTGCCACGGGCTTATTCGGGGAGGGCAGATTATTCTGCTTGGCATAGGCCTCCGAGGCCGCCTGAAGGTCCTCGACCGCCTTCGGATTGTCCCGCATGAGCTCGGTCCAGGCATCGACCGCCACGGCATGCCCCTGCTGGACGTTGTCGCTCATCCGCTTGATCACGGCAGTCGTTTCCTCTTTTTTCTCTTTGACCATTTCTCCCAAAAGCGCGGTCACGACGATATTGTCGTTTAGAATGCCGATCACTTCGGGATAGGCCTTGAGTTTATCGATGGCGTCCCGGACTTCCGCGGGTTTCGTCTGAACAAGCTTGTCAAACTCCGGTTCGTTCAA
Organism: Candidatus Omnitrophota bacterium; assembly: GCA_041666865.1. Classification (GTDB taxonomy): domain Bacteria; phylum Omnitrophota; class Omnitrophia; order Omnitrophales; family Aquincolibacteriaceae; genus JBAYGD01. The sequence goes on from JBAYGD010000005.1 coordinate 123,103, forward strand.
GACCGATTTGTTCTTGATCAGGGCAATCAGCTCGGGATGCTGGGCAAGCTCGAGCACTGAATTACGGATGTCGTCCGGATAGAGCAAGATCCCCTGGAAGGAACCCTTGGCTTCCTTGCGAAGCTCGCCGAACTTCGCCGCCGAAGCCTGATTGAGATAAAATTGCTCGGGACTCATGGGCGGAGCATCCTCCGCAAAACCCGCCGGCCCGTACAGCATCCCAAGGACTGTCACGAAACATATCGCTCTTTTCATCCCGAACCCCTTTGGCGAAGTCCTCGCCTGTTTTTTCAGACTCATGCTTCCTGTCAGACTGCTATTTTTTATTATTGAGGTCATTATCCTTGTAATACTTCGTGCCTTTGGCGGTCAGCTCCAAAGAAACCCCGGCATCGGTGAGCTGATAAAGCCAAATCCCCGAAGCAATCGGAACCGCTCCTTCATAAGCGCCTCCGGTGTCCCCCGCTTTGGCCGCGGCGGACGCCTGCGCCCCGATTTCCCATCCGGAATTAACAAAATTATTGAAGGACCCTTCGTTGTCGAAAATCCAGATCAACATGAATTTTTTGACGCCGATCCCGAGTCCTGCCTGAAGCTCGGCCATGTTCATGAAAACTTTTTGACCGGTCTTGTTGTTCACGGCAACGCCCCGCCCTGTCCCGCTGCCCGCAAAAAAGATTTTGACTCCGAAATTACTGAACGTGGCATAGCCGTAGGCCTTCTCGACCGAGGATTTAGCCGACGGCTGAGCCTTATAGAGCGCCGCGAGCACTTCTTCGGAGCGACTCTGGATCGACTTCCTCTGCTCATCCTCGGGCCTTCGGTCCAAAAAGGCAGGCAAAGCCAAAGCAACGGTTGAAAACGTACTCAGGCAGATAAACACAAATAAACCGGTTCCGATCAATTTCTTCATGGGATTATTTCCTCCGTATATTTTCATTCGGGGACGGCAATTAGCGGGTCATGTTAATTCATTTCGCGCATTTTGTCGATCAATTCATATCAGTCGTTGCATCCGTCCGCCCGAATATGCTAGCATCATTCGCCCGGATAACCCTTTCACTCAAAGGAGCCTTTTATGAATCGCCCCCCGGCAGTTTCCCTTTCTTCGCTTTTGGTCCTTATGATGCTGGCCTTCACCGGCTGCTCGACCTTGACAACTCACGCGGACTGGGACACCTCCGCGAACTTTTCCCAGCTGCGCAGTTACGCCTGGGTCCCGGGACAACAGCCCCCGACAGGCAACCCGCGGATTGACAATAATATGCTTCTCGACGATAGGGTCCGCGAGGCCATCGATTCGGCTCTCAAGGCAAAGGGATACTCCAAAAACGACGCGAATCCCGATTTCTGGGTCAGCTATCAGGCCGCCATCCAGGGCAAGATCGAGGCGACCACCTTTCCTTCTTACGGCTACATGACTCCGTACGGGGGCCCTTACGGAGCCGGAGCCTACAATTATGCGGGATGGAGCTCTGCAGACACGATGATCACCTCTTATGACGAGGGATCCATCATCATCGATCTCGCGGACGCGAAAATAAAGCGCTTGCTGTGGCGGGGCACCGTCAGCGACGTCATGGACCCCTCGCGAACGCCGGTTGAGCGGGCGAAAAGAATTGACCAGGCGGTCACAAAAGCTTTCAAGGCCTTTCCTCCCAAGTAAGAGGAAAACCCCCGGCGTTTGACTGCGAACGAACGAGCCTATTCCATATTCAAAAACTGGCGCAAAAGTCCAGCTTTTCGCTTTGGGACCGGGGCCGGATCGTACTCTTCGAAGATCACGTGAAGCACATTGTCCAAAAAGGTCATGTCCTTGGGCATGTTCACATGATTCGAGAAAAAGAAAACCGAGTGTGTAAGCGGGAGCTGCACCCGGGTACTCGCACCGTCCTTTTCGACCGTGTGACGGCCCAAAACGCTTTCCTTGGTGACGCTCATATCGCCATAGCCCAAAAGAACGTCCTTGAGCTCGGGATTCTTCGTCTCAAACGCAGTCTTCCACATCCCTTTGTCATCGCGGCTCAGGATCGCCGCCTGCAAGGTGGGCTCCCGGTCCCCTCCGAACACAATATAGCGGACTTTCTGCTTCTCTTCGATCGGATCACCGGCCCATAAAGCCGTCTGGAATTTCTTGGCCCGGTCAAGCACGAGCGCAAGAAATCGCCGCTGGACCTCCAGCCTTTCCCGGAATTTTTTCTCGCCTCCGGCCTCGCCGAGTTCTTTTTTCAAACGCTCCATCGTTTTTCTCTGGTGTTCGGGATTAAACACAGACCATCCGTAGAGTTCCCAGTTCGCGGGGTCATAGAGGTCGATATCCATAAAGTTCCCGTTAGCATCGATAAAAACCTTTTTCCCATCGAGGGGCATCAGCTCATAGAGAGCAGGCATGGAAAAGATCATCTCGGCAGTGGCGCGGCCGACGCTCGGAAGCCAAAGCCCGGTATGGACGTACTTGAAGGATTCCACCGAGCCGTTGTTCGGAGTGCCCAGCATGATGATCTTGTTGATGTTTTTCGCCCCCTCATACGTTGGAACCGGCGAGGGGTCATTGAGCACATCCTTGGCTCCGTATTTTGCGTAATAGCGCGCAACAAGGCCGCCGGCGCTGTGGCATATCAGGTTGAGCTTCAGGTCCGGTTGTCCGGTTTTGATTTTGAAGTCCGTGATGGCACGGTCAAGGTGCTGAACGGACTCGATCAGATCGCGCCGCCAGTCCCAGGCATGGCCGAATCCGTCTTGCCCATGCCGAAATCCCCCGACCTCGACCGCGACTTTGCGGATCTGGTCGTTCAAGTCGAGCTCCAAAACTCCCGGAATATACTTGAACGTCTTGACCACTTCCCCGGAAACAACTTCGTCCTGATTGTCGCGAAGCGTTTTGCCGTCGATCGGAAGCTCCAGCTCTTCGATCAATCCCTGCATCACATTACCGTAAATGACCTTTCCGGTATTGCGGTCCCTCAAGACCGAAGCCATCATGCCCGGAATGAATACGATGGCCGGTTTCTGAGGAAGGGCGCGATAACCCGCATAGAGATGGTTCAGCGCCCGATAATCCGCCCGTTCCCGGAGAACCTGGGAGCCTATCCTCAAAGCCGCATAGAGGACGAAAAAAATGACGGTATACTTGATCAGCTTTCCGATCAGGCCAAAAAAACCGTGTTTCTTTTTCTGATTCATTAGGAAGTCTCCTATTCCGCAATCATGGGTAAGAATGAAATGTTGCGATCCAATGACCGGCCGCGCTGGAAATATCAGCCCGCGGCCACCCGGTCTTTGTAGATTTTCTGCGCGTAATAGAATCCCCCTCCGGGGATATTCATCCCGGCGTTCCCGCCGTCACTTCCCACGAACGGATTCTGAACGTCCGAATCCGTTTTGAAATCGGCATTCATGACCAGGAGTTGGTTTCCCATCAGCACTTCAGAGCGATCAAGCCCGACCATCCCCGCCGGATTTTAGTAAGCGGATGACGCGTCGTCGGCCACGGTTTGACCCACCGAGGCAGTCCCGATCGCAGGGTCTCCCTGCTCATACATGGACAAGCCGGAAGCATAAAGAGAAGAATGGGAACCTGCGAAAACCGCGAGAACGGCCGCCGCAAATGCCAACCCTTTCACCCCAGGACTCCGTTTCATTTCACCCTCCATCCCGGTTACAGCCCTTTCAGGGTTCCCGCAGCGCAACGCGCGGCGTTTCTCTGCTCGCTCTCAAGAATGTATTTGGCCGAGCGCAGGAGCTGGAGAATGACCCAAACGTCTTTATTCTGATAAACATGCCGCTGCTGGGAAATCAAGACCATCGCGTTCACATTCACGCCGGGGACCGCGTTGAGATCCTGGCTCGTAATCTCCACGACCCCGTCCGAATTTTCATTCTGCCGCTTGGTCGAAAGGACGGGCATATTGCCCGCGCCCAAGATCGAAATGTAGACCACCTCTTCGGGCAGGGGGCGTTTTTTGAAATCATTCAGGCCCACGATCGTATCATCCGTGCGACCGTTGCCGTTGATATCCTTGCTATAAAACCAGTTCGGCGTATTGAACTCCGGCCCGCCGTTCAGATAGATGCTGTCTTTTTTGAGATCGCGCACCGCATCGCTTTTGGTATCCAAACCCGAAAGCGCGACACGCCATTTGAAGGGAAGCATGGCCATATACCAATGCTCCGCGTCGTAGTCGCTCCCCCGCTGGGGCGTCGCAAAAGAGATATACGAGCGAACATCATGCTGGTAGTAGTCCGACTGCAGGTATTCGCGGGCCGCAAGACCGCCCATGCTGTGACCGATCAAAATCACCTTGGAAGAGCCGGTGATCTCCCGGACCTTCTTGATCACCTCCGCGAGTTCCCGGCCCTGTTTGACGATCGCCATTTGGTTGTTCGAGAAGGTCACCGTGTACATGGTCGCGGGAAGAATGCCTTCCGTGCGAACGGTGATCTCGTCACCTTTGCGCCCGACTTTGAGGTCCCCTCCATAGCTAAAGCCGAATTCCCCGAGCTTCTTCATGATTTTGCTCCGGGACCAAAACTCGCCGCTGCTATTGAGCCCGTGGACAAAAACAATGGGCGCTTTCGGCAGCATTTTGTTCTCGCCGAACCCCAGGAGTTTTGCTTTGCGGTCAAGCGCGACGGAAGAGCATCCCGTCAGTCCCGCGGCAAGAAGACAAATCAAAAAGAGAGACGCTGTTTTTTTCATGGCGGCCTTTCTTCGGGTTAAAAACATCCTGATGGCTTTGAATTCGGGAATCTGAGCGCGGCATACTTTATCATAAATGCCCTAAAGTGCCCCAGAAATAAGTGGCTCAAAAAAACGATGGCCCTCACATCCTGGGCTGCGGACGAACTCCTTCCTTGCGGATCTGCGCCGCAATCCGTTCGATTTCGGGGATGGCGTGAGCGAAGTACCGCTTGAATCCGGAGCAAAGATAATTCAGCCCCGGCTCGCCTTCCGCGGTGCGGAGGATCCTGTTTTTCGGGCACTCGCCCCAGCAGTCCTTTAGATACGGACACTGCCGGCAGTCCTTCGGCAGGGCCTCGCTTTTGGCATAACCGAATTTCACCTGCTCGCGGGCGAAAACCGTTTCGCTCAGCCTGCCCTTTTGGATGGTCCCGATCTTGTATTCCGGATAAACATAATGGTCACAGGCATAGAGGCCTCCGTCGTGTTCGAGTGCAAGCCCTTTGCCGCAGAACTCGCCGTAAAGGCATAGCTGCGACGGCAGTCCCAGGTGCTGTGCCACGAGCGTCTCGAAGTGGTTCACGAGCGCCTTGCCCATGTCCCGGCTGCGCCATTCGTCAAAAACCTTGCACAGGAAATAGCCCCAGTCCTCCGGATCCACCGACCAATCCGTAACGACGGAATCCGGGTGGCCGGGTCGCGCTCCGGGGTCCCCTTGCCTGGGAAGCTTCGCGGCGTCCCAGTAAAGGGGCGCCATCCGCTCGAAACCTTTGTATTCGACGACGGGGTTGAACTGCATGTAGGTCGACCCAAGCTCGCGGCGCAAAAAACGGTAGACGTCGAGCGGGCGCCTCGCGTTCACGCGGTGGACACAGGTCAGGGTATTGAACGGAACCCCGTGTTTCTTGAGGAGCATGGCAGCCCCAAAGACCTTCTCGAAGGTGGGCGAGCCGTTCTTTGTGACCCGGAAGGCATCGTGGATCTCCCGGGGCCCGTCGATGCTCAGCCCCACCAGAAACCGGTGCTCCTTGAGGAAGTCGCACCACGCTTCATTGATCAGCAGCCCGTTGGTCTGCAGATCGTTTGAGATGGTTTGGTCGAGCTTAGCGTGTTTTTTCTGGAGAACGACGACCCGCCGGAAAAAATCCAGCCCCATGAGCGTCGGCTCACCGCCCTGCCAGGAGAACACGACCTCGGGCCCGGTCACGCCCGCAAGGTATTGCTCGATGAAACGCTCAAGGGTCTCTTCCGACATCCGGCCGGTGCCGGGACCTGCGGGGAGAGTCTCCTTGCTCAAATAAAAACAGTACCGGCAGTCAAGATTGCAGGCGGAACCGGCGGGCTTGATCATGACATGAAACCGCCTGCCGCCCTCGTTCACCGCGAGCATCGGAGCGTCATACCTATCAAGCGGCCGGGGAGCCCCGTCCGGCCCGAACGCAATGGCCTTCAGGCTATGGGCCTTTGGTTGATCCTTGCTTGGCGCGGTCAAGCGTCTAACCTTTCGATTGTCCTTTGGCCCCGTTCACTGCTGAAGCCAGTCCTTCACGGGCGAACGCGGCTTGCTTGCCGTCCTTCATCAGCTGCTGGGCACTCACCGCGCCGTACAACTCAATCAGAGGCCCCACGAGTCCCGTCCAGCCGGTTTGATGGGACGCGCCGATCCCCGCACCGGTGTCCCCGTGAAAATACTCGTAAAACAGCACGTAGTCTTTCCAATAGGGATCCGTTTGAGCCTTTTCCCTTGTCCCATTCGTGGGACGCCAGCCCTTTTGGTCGCGGGTGAAAATGCGGGTCAGCCGGCGGACGATCTCGTTGGACACTTCGAAAAGGTTCATCATTTTTCCGGAGCCGGTCGGGCATTCGACCTTAAAGTTGTCCCCATAGTAGAGGTAGTACTGCTGGAGCGCCCGGAGGATCATAATATTCACCGGCATCCAGATCGGTCCCCGCCAGTTGGAGTTGCCG
>JBAYGD010000006.1:0-121094 GCA_041666865.1 Candidatus Omnitrophota bacterium
CGGTCTGCCAACCACGGGGGATGAATGGGGGAACAACACGGCGATTACGACGGTGGCACAGACGGGCTCGAGCGGGACAAAGACGTACCGCTGGAACCCGATGCCCGGGACGGTGACCAATAAAGGCGTGATCAAGATCACGGACGCTTCGAACGAGACGGACGTGTACTCGGTGGGCGGGACGCAGCAGAAGACGCTGCCCTTGGCGGCGGGGCAATTGTTCAAGGTGGGTGCTCCGTTTGACGTGACGGACCCCGAGCTTGGGCACACGGCGTACTCGGAGGAGTCGTATACGATCACGTGGAATAACTATTTGGTCAGCGGTGTGACGAAGGTTGCGTTGTACTACACGAACAATTCGGGGGCCCCGAGCCCGACGTGGAACCTGATCTCGAACACGGCGCAGAATACGGGGAGTTTTAACTGGAACCCCGTTCCGGGGACCCTTGCGGACCTGAACAACACGAACAAAATCCGGATCGCACAGTTTGATCCGGCGAACGAGGCGAATACCCAAATCGAATCTGAAGGGAATTTCTCCATTCTTGGAAAATTGATTGTGACCGTCCCCGGCACGGGGAGCGAATCCTGGGGCGTCAACACGACCCAGAGGATCAAGCTGAAGAAAAAAGGCGCTTTGCAGACGGTGGACCTCTATTACTCCTATGATGGGCAAGAGGCGAATTACGCAAAGATTAACGCGTCGGAAATCAATATTTCCGGGGCCCCCAATGACGCGGGAACGGGGGAATACTGGTATGACTGGACGATCGATCCCGATACGACGAACTTGACCAGTGGATTTTCAGGAAAGATCCGCACGAAGACCGTGACGCCGGCAACGCAGACGGCCGTGATTGGCAACCAGCAGAACGCGATTGAGGTCAAAGGAACCGTGACCCTGCTTGCTCCTGACACCGCGATCGATCCGATCGACGTCACCAGCAACTATACGGTCCGTTGGCAAAAATTCGGCGCGGTTAGCAATGTGCAGATTCATTACTCAACGGATGGCGGCATCGCGGGCGGAGGGAGTTATCCTGCCGATAACCTGATTTACGACGGTCCTGCCACGGCGAACGGTTCGACCGTCGTCTGGAGCGTTCCGGACCGCGTCGGAACGAACCTGAGAATCCGTGTTCGCCATAAAGAGAACACGAACGTTTGGGACGAATCGGCGGTGCCCTTCCGCATCAAGGGAAGGCTCCAACTGACCGAACCGGAGGGGACGGGTTTGAGTTACAAAGTCAATACCGATGAGACGATCCGCTGGACCGCGACGGGGACTTTCGGGACCTCTGGAGGCCTCGAGCTCCATTATGACCGTGATGGAAATTTTGCAACCACGGGCGACACCTATTCCGTGACGCCTCTCTATCAGGTGAATAACTGCACGCCTGCGGGAACCTTCCCTTACCAGTGCGCCGGGACGGCGACTTTCACGATTGAAGACAAAATTACTTCAGCTGCGAAGGTCCGGATCCGAGGGACCGGCATCGACTCCGATGTGCAGTGGATTTCTACCAATCCCTTCAAGATCATCGGTCAAATCGATGCCATCTCGGAGCCCGCAGCGGGGACGGTTTGGAACGCCGGAGATACGACGAAGCAGATCAAGTGGGTTTCCGTCGGTACGATCACGAACGTCAAGATTGAGTACAAGACCTCCGCCGGCGGGACCTGGGTGGCTCCGCCCATCGTGGCCAATCACAGCGGGCACACGGCGGGTAATAATACCTATGCTTGGACCGCGGGCATCCCCGATGAAAAAACCAATGACGCTTACATTCGGATCTCCGACGTCAATTATCCGGAAGTTTTTCTCGTTTCGTCGGCATTCAAAATAATTCCGGCCATCACGGTCGGAGGCGCCGGCAGTTCTCCGACGGCCGATCAGATCGTTCTCGTTGGCATAAACCAGCCAAACCTGATCAAGTGGACGTATACGGGCTCGACCCTCTCCTACGTTAAGATTTATTACGATACAACCGGCGGGTTGGGCGGTTATGCGGGTGTTATTGATGATAGCGGGACCGTTGCCATTACCGCTGGAGGGACAGGCGTGAGCTGGAACATCCCCGTTTCCGTTCTGCTCACAAACGCTGCGCGCATCAAAGTGATGGATGCCGCCACTGGATTTACAAACGTCTACGGAGAATCGCCGGTGTTTAATTTCAAGGGGGGTCTCGCCCTAACCCAGCCGATCGGGTCGGCGACGACCTGGACGGCCCAAACGTCGAATACCATCTCCTGGAATTTTTCAGGGGCCATTCCGACAGTCAATATTTACTATGATCTGGACCCCGCCGATGGGGATCAGTGGACGGCAATCCTGCCCGTCGGAACCAAGGCCCAAAGCGGATCCAGCGGGACTTCGAGTATCGATTGGACCCTTCCGCCCAGCGTGACCAACAAAGCCAGGATTCGCCTCGTCGCCCCCAACCCCGACCCCGACCTGGTCGCGGTTTGGGAGGCTTCTTCGAACCCCGCCGACAATCAGATGTTCAGGATCGGCGCCCAGTTCGACATCACGAGTCCCGAAAACGGCACGGTAGTTTATGCCGAAAATACAGAAACCAAAGTGACTTGGAATACGACCAAGGGGACCGGCGTCAACAAGGTCCGGATTTATTATTACACCAAAGACCCTGCCGATTCCCAGCTCAAATACATCATGATCACGCCGTCGGCCGGTGTCGCCAACACGGGAAGCTTCGACTGGAACCCGATTCCGCGCGCGTATACGGACCTCGAAGTTCTGAACCACTTGGTCAAAATTACCCAGTATGATCCTGAGAACGAGGCCTCTGTTTTTGATATCGGCGGCGGAACAACGTTTCCGATCATGGGGACCCTGACCATGACCAACCCCAGCGCGGGGACCGAATCCTGGGAAGTCAATACGACTCAGACCCTGAAATTCCGCAAGCAAGGCAATCTCAAACAGGCCGAGCTCTATTATTCCTATGACGGCCAGGAAGCCAATTATGTGAAGGTTCAGCGCGCTGACAACAGCACGGTCGTCGATATCTCGGACGCGACCGGGCAGAAAGACGCCCAAGGGAATTATTCCTTCGCCTGGTTCCTCGATCCTACGATTACGGCTCTGTCGCCGGGCTTTCAAGCCCGTATTCGCGTGAAGGCAGTGGATCCTACCACGCAAAGTGCCGTGATGAGCACCAGCTCGACGCTCGAAGTCAAAGGTTCCGTGACCTTGCTTGCTCCCGACGGCGCGATCAGCCCCATGGATGTCGGCAGCATCTACACGATCCGGTGGCAGAAATTCGGTACGATCAACAACGTCCAGATCCATTACTCCGTAAACGGCGGCCTGACGTATCCGGACGGTAATCTCATTTTTGACGGGTCTTCGACCCAGGATGGGTCCACCTTCGCCTGGGATGTCCCGGACCGGATCGGCACGAACGTTAAGATTCGCGTCCGGCACAAAGAAAACTGGAACGTCAAAGACGAATCCAGCGCGGCCTTCCGGATCAAAGGAAAATTGGTCCTTAGCCAGCCCAACAATGCCGGCATCAGCTATACGGTCGGTTCGACCCAGCAGATCCAGTGGACGTCGACCGGGACCTTTACGCCGCTCAATATTCAGTTTACGACAGACAACAATTTTGGCGGATCGAACGTGTTTGACGTCAAACCCACGGCGACGGTCGTGAATTGCACCCCGAATCCGCCGGCGATTACTTGCAACGGGACGGCCAGTTTCGAAATCGAAGACAAGATCACGTCGGGAGGGAAGGTCCGGATCCGCGGGACGGGGACCGAACAGGATGTCCAGGCCATTTCCGCCAACACCTTCAAGATCGTCGGCTCGCTCGATCTGACGGCGCCAGAATCCGGGCAGGTTTGGTATGTGAGCGAAAACAGCCATGACATCACCTGGGACTCGGTTGGGACGATCACCCACGTCAATATCGGCTACAAGACCTCTTCGGGTGCGGCCTGCAACTATACAAACATCATTGCCAATTTGGGCGGACATACTTCCGGCTCCAACACTTATACCTGGCCTTCGATCGCCGACGAGAGGACCGAAACGGCTTACGTTTGCATCCAGGACAAGAATTTCCCAGAAATCGTAACCGTTTCGGCGACGCCTTTCTCGATCCGGCCCAAGGTGACGGTGACCGCGCCGGTGACCGGAACCCGCCTCAAGGTTGCGAGCAATAATGCGAACCTGATCAAATTCAGCGTCGTGGGAACGAAGACGACTCTGGTCGACATTCTTTATTCCACGAGCGGCGGCGCTGACAATTATCCTTACACGATCGCGCAAAACGTCGACCCGACCCTCGGGCCGGCGGGGATTGCCTGGAATAACGTTCCCGATACGATTTCGGCCAATGCCAAGATCAAGGTCGTCGACCGCTCAAGCGCGAACGAAGTGGTCTTCGGGCTTTCCGATGCGTTCAAGATCGTCGGTTCGGTCGTGCTGGTCAATCCGCCCATGACGCCCCCGACGCCCAAGGTCATGCTGAAAAAGGGTTCCAATTACCTCCTTCAATGGACCAAGACCGGTTCCTTCCCGGATGTGACGATCTGGTATTCGACCGACGGAGGCACCAGCTTCCCGCACCAGATCAAGGACCAAACGCCGTCTTCGAACCTGCAGTATCAGTGGAACAACATTCCGGATACCCCTTCGCCGAACGTGGTCATACGGCTTTCAGATTACAACGATCCGGAGACCTTGAGCCTGTCGGCGCCTCTGGCCATCCAGACCAATCTGAATATCACTCAGCCGGACGGCGGAGAGGTGTGGGCGGTCGGGGACTCGCAGGACATCGTCTGGACCACCGACGGCAGCTCACCCTACATCACGCTGCAGTATGCCACCAACGGCGGCGGGCCGGCCGGCAACTGGGTGACGATTCCCAACGCCCAGGGCATCGCGAACGTGAACAATTTTTCGTGGGAAATTCCGAACGCCATTTCCAATACGGTCAGGGTTCGCATCTATGACGCTGCGGATCCCGACAACTGGAACGAATCAAGCCAGACTTTCAAGGTCCGGGCGAATTTCACACTCCTGTCTCCGAACGGAACCGCCGACCCCGCTTTGACCAACAAACTCACCGTGGGGGCCACCGTTCCGATCCAGTGGTTCGCGGTCGGGACCGTGACGACGGTGAAATTGCAGTATGCCTTTGACGGCGGGGCCTTTGCCCAGATTACGACCCCGACGACAGCGATCGGGATCAGCGCGACGGCGGGCCAGGCCGGTTGTACGCCAGCCCCCTGCTGGAATTGGCAAGTTCCCGACAGCATTTCTCCCGCGGTCCGTGTCCGGGTGGTTTATGAGCCGGATCCGACCACCTACGACGATTCCGACTATAACTTCACGATCCAGGGGCAATTGGGTTTCAATCCGGCCCTTCCGATTGGGGGGGAGACATGGTATGTCGGGGATATCAAAGTGATTACCTGGACGAAGGCCGGGACGGTTCCCACGATTAAACTCCAGTATTCCAAAGTCGCGAACAACAGCGGATTTATGGACATCCCCGGGCTCGAGGCCGTTGGAGGGTTGACGACTTCCTGGGAAATCCCCAACAGTATGGCCGGCACGAACCCGATCGATTCGAGCGTCTGGATCCGCGCCATCAACGCAAACGCAGACAAGCCCACCCTCACGGCCGTTTCCAATCAGATCGATTTGCGCGGGAAATTTACCATCGCATCGCCGATCGTGACAGATCAATGGGAGGTCGATTCAAATCAGGTCCTCAAGTGGACCCCCTCGGGGACGATGGGCAATATCAAACTCGAATATTCGGTCAATAATTTCATCACGCCGCTGCCCGTGACGGGGCCCGCCGGCGAATCGGCCGCCAACCTTCCGGCCGGGAATCACGGCGTTCAGCAGTCCTTTACCTGGAAGGTTCCCAACAATATCAGCAATAATGTCAAGCTGCGGATTCATACCAATACGGCCGGACAAGCCGACGACACCTTTTCGCCCGCGTTCAAGATTTCAGGCGGATTCAAGGTTCTGACCCCGAACGGAGGGCCCGACCAGTATTTCGAAGTCGACGGCTCAACTCCAATCACTTGGGAAAAACACGGGTCGATCGCGAATGCCAAGATCCAGTACTCGACCAACGGTTTTAATAACGAGTCAGAAGTCTTTGATATCATTACGGTTCCAGCGACGGACCTCAGTTACACCTGGACGCCGATTCCCGACAAGATCGGCACGAACGTCAAGATTCGCATCGTGGACCCGCTCTATAACGGTACGACGGTCCATACGAATCCCGATGCTTCCGACCAAGCGTTTGAGATTCGGGGGAAGATAGACGTCAATGCGCCTGCGGGCAACGAAGTCTGGCTGATCACCACCGATCATACGCTCCAGTGGACCAAGCACGGCACGATTCCGAGCGTGAAAGTCGAGTATGATACGGACCCGGCGGACGCTTTTGACTTCATCGACCCGTTTACCGGTCAGCCCAATTACGTCAAGAACGCGGCCGGGAGTCCGGCTTCGAGCATCGCCGGAACGTCGTTTGCCTGGCGCATTCCGGACCGCAAATCCATCGGGAAAGCGCGCATCAAGGTCACGAATTTGAGTGACCCGACCCATGTCTATACGATCAGTCCGTTCTTTACGATCCGAGGCGGTTTTGCATGGACAAATCCGGTGACTCCGGGACAGGTTTTCGAAGTGGCGAAAACGGGCGTGATTACTTGGACGACGTTCGGAACAATTCCGAACGTCGATTTGCAGTATTCCTCCAACGACGGATTCTCTTATGTTCCGATGCTGCTCAACAATGATCCCACCAAGCCCGCGAACGGAATTTTGAACGAAGGAACATTCAACTGGGTCATTCCGGATTCGATTTCCAAAAACGTCTATATCAAGGTCAAGGATTCGACCGATCCTGATGCCGTGATGGCCTCCGTGAAAGTCAAAATCGCCGGCGTGATCCATCTCGAGCAGCCGGACAGCACCCAGCGCTGGAGCGCCGGGTCGACTCAAAACGTGACCTGGCACATGGACGGCTCGATTCAGAACCTGAAGATCGAGTATTCCCTTACGAACGGCACGAGCTGGGTCGCGACGCCGATCACTTCCTCGGTGGTGGGCTCTGCCGGCACGAAGAGCTGGCTCATCCCCTCGACTGTCAGCCCGACGGCGAAGGTCCGGATCAGCGACGTGATCACCGACAGCGGTACGACGGCGGCGGTTTCGTCCGCGTTCAAAATCGTCGGCAGTTTCTCGTTCACCTCGCCGGCCAACGGCGATGTGTGGGCGGTGACTTCCGGCGAGATTGTGAACCCGGTCAAAAATATCGTCTGGACCACCCAGGGCGTGGTGCCGGCGGTGAACCTGCGCTATTCCAAGACCGGGGTCGCTCCGTGGACCCTGATCAACGGGACTCCGATTACCGACAACGGCAACGGCGGGACCTATACCTGGACGGTTCCCGATGCGATCTCCTCCACGGTGAAGGTCCGGGTCGAGGACGCCTCGGACAGTGAAACCAACCAGGCCTCGCCGGCCTTTTCGATCGTCGGGGATTATCAGATCACTTCTCCGGCGGGTGCCTCGGACAAATGGGGCGTTGCCGCGAACAAGACCGTCACTTGGCTCAAAAACGGCACCGACTGGTCGAGCGATCCGATCAAAAAGAACATGGTCTATTTGTCCTACTCCACGAACGGGTTGACGGGGCCGTGGGTCCCGATTCTGAATCCGGTCCGCGGCGACTATTACATCCCGAACGCCGGAAGCTTTACTTGGGCAATTCCTGACGATATGAGCAAAACCGTCCGGCTCCAGATTCAGAACGTCGACGGGCCCTCTGTCAGCAAGTTCTCGGCGGATAATTTCAAGATTATGGCGCGCTTCGACGTGACGGCTCCTGACGGCGGAGAAACGGTCATGGCCGGTCCGAATTACACGATTACTTGGAGCAAGTGGGGTTCTCTTGCGACGAACGTGAAGATCGAGCTTGCCTTGAACGGGGAAGCTGCGAACCCGACCTATGACAAGGTGATCGCCCTGAACACTCCCAACGACGGAAGCCAAGTCTGGCCGGTCAGCGTGGATCATGTGAGCCCGACCGCCAAGATCCGCATCTCGGACGTCGGCGACGCAGATACGGTGAATACTTCCGCGAGCTCCTTCATCATCCGCGCGACGTTTACCCTGGACCCCAACATCGGTTCGGTGCCGCTTGAAGTGGGCGTGCCCTTTACCGTTTATTGGGTGAAGCAAGGAAACATCCCGAACGTGAAGTTAATGTATTCACCGGATAACTTTTTCTCGGATTTCCGGCCGATCGAGCCGACGGCTGCCGGCATCGTGGCGAACACCGACAGCTGCACGAATGACCCGACCAAGGGCTGCTATGTTTGGACCGTGCCGGATATCGAAGATGCCAAGGATACGAACGTCAAATTCAAGCTCGCGGACCCGAACGACCTGGATGCCTATACGATTTCGAATCCCTTCACGATTATTCCGAGGTTTACGGTGGTGGCGCCCAACGGAAACGCTGACGTTAACCTGACGCAAAAATTGAAAGTCGGGACGCCTTACACGATTAGCTGGACAAGCACCTCGAGTCAGGCGAAGACGCCCCGGGTAACGCTCCTTTATTCCGTGACCGGCGGCGCGCCTTATGACAAGACGATCGGCACCGTCGACAACACCGGAACTTACAACTGGGTGACGGCCAACGGCGGCGTCCCGGATGACATCTCGACCCAGGTGAGGGTCGGCGTGCGGGATGCCTCCGACAATATCGCTTTCGATGAATCGAACTATAACTTCCGGATCATTTCCGATATTTTACTGAGCGCGCCCAACGGAGGCCTAACCTATGACTCGGGCGATCCCTTCACGGTCACATGGACGAATAAGGGAACGGTTCCCCACGTCGAACTGACCTATTCGACGGCGGGGGCGAATTTTACGACGCCAACGCCCGTGACCATTCATAGCCAATGGCCGAACGGCGCTGGCATCGGAACGACCTATGCCTGGACGATTCCGGACGCCATCGGCAGGAACGTGCGGGTGCGCGTACGCTCTTTGACGGATGAGAGCCTGGATATTTCAGACGCCGATTTCAGGATCCGCGGGAAGATCGTCCCGGATTCTCCGGATTCCGCCGACCGGGTTCCGATCGGTAAGAATTTCACGATCCGGTGGCGTTCCTACGGCTCGATTCCGAATGTGAAAATTCATTACGATACTGCGAACGGCGCCGGGGGCTACCCGTATCAGATCGTGTCGAGCGCTCCCGGCTGCGCGGTCGTGGCGCCAGCGACTTATTGCGACGGGACCTACGTTTGGACGAACATCCCCGACACGGCCGCGGCCCAGGCCAGGGTCCGGATCGCGGATACCCGGCCGCTTGAAAGCGATGTGGTTCAGGTCACCGAGCCCTTCCAGATCATCGGTAACTTCACGATCGTGAGCTTAAACGGGGGGCAGGTCTTGAGAGTCGCCGAAAACCACGACATCGTCTGGACGTGGGGCGGCACCATCCCCGTTGTGAAGCTTTACTACACGAGGGAGACCGGCGATCCGGATTCGGTCGCCTGGACCGAGATTGATCCTCTCGTCGTGAAAAATTTCAGCGGGGACGGCAAGCAGCAAAACGGCGCTAACAACACGATTCAGCGCAAGTATACGTGGACCATCCCCGACGATATCGCGCCGGCCCTGCGGATCAAGGTCGCCGATGCGACGAACCCTGCGGTCTATGACGTTTCGGACGCGCCCTTCAAGATCCGCGGAGATTTCCTGCTGACCTCCCCGAACGGAGATCCGGATCTCGAGAAGACAGAGCGGTACGTGACCTCCGTTTACACGAGCGGAGAAGGCCAGGTCGTTACTTGGAACACGACCGGAACGATCCCGAACGTCAAGTTGGAATATTCAAATGACGACTTCGTCGATGATATCCATACGGTCACCGAGAGCGCTCCCAATAAGGGGTCGTATTACTGGGAAATTCCGGATGCCGTTCTGAAGGATGTCGAGGGAAGGTTCGTCGGCCCGAATTTGATCAAGATCCGCGTGGTGGACGCGAACGATCCTGACGTGTACGACGGGTCGGAAAATCCTTTCTATGTCGACTACTACTATGTGAAATGGATCGTCCGCGATCTTTCGACCTACAATCTCCTTTCGGAACTGGGAGTCCGGGAGGTTAAAACGCAGGACCTTGAGTACACGTTCTGGGCGGAAGGCGGCATGGGCGCGACTCAGCCGGACCCGGGCGGCTACACCCGCATTCAGCCGACCCCTGCAGGGACGTGGCTTGCGACCTGGTCGAAGACCGGCTATGGAGATATGGCGCAGGTGGTTACGCTCAGCAAGAAGAATTCGACGCTGAATCCGCCGCTCGAGACCGATCCGACGTATATGCTGCTCATGGAAACGACCGCCGTGCACATCTATATTTCCGACAGCCGGTTCACGTATGATCCCGGAACCGACAAAATGGATGTCGTGGCCTGGCTGTCGCGTGACGGCAGCCTCCTGACCGGCGTCCTCAACGCCGAAATCGAAATCTATGACGGGACCACGCTTCTGACCGGCGCACCGATCGTTCTGGCCGAGACCGGAGAAGACACCGGCATCTTCGGGGCCGTACTGGAAAACGTTGGCGAGGAGCCCTACAACCTGAAATCCGGGAAAACCTATCTGGCGCGGGTCAAAACCCAGATCGCTAGCCAGGTGCCGAACAATGTGTGGTACCAGACCCCGACCGCTTTTGAAATTACGACTCCGAGTAAACTGCAAGAGGTGGTCGACACGGTCAATGAGAAGCTGGATAAGCCGATTAGCGAAGTCTCCAATGAGCTCAACGCGCAGCTGCTCGCCCAAACGATTACGATTCAATCGGCGATGGAGGAGCAGACCGAGTTCATCGATGAAAAGATGACTGAGCAGACCCAGATCATCAAGGACAGCCTGGCCGAAATGAACGCTTCGATGAACGCCGCCCTGGTGGCTCTCGAAGACAGCACCGCGAAAAGCTTGGTGGCGGTGAAGCGGCTGGAAGATACGTCGATGAAGTTTTCCTGGAAGGCGACCGTTTCTCCGAACCCGGCGCTGATCGGCGAGGTTGTCACGATCCAAGCCCAGGGCATCCAAAAATTGAAACCCTTGCTCAGCATTTATAACAACGAAAACACGCAGGTCTTCAGCAATGTGCAGTTGGCCGAGAGTGCTGTGAATCCGGGGAATTATTATTTCAGCTTTCAAGTGGCTACCGGGAGCTTCACTGCAGGCAAGTCTTACACTTTTGTCGTCAGCGAAGAGACGACAGGCGGCCTTGCCTCAGGTTCCGGCGTGATTGAAAGTACGACGCTCGGCGCGATCATGGGTCTTGTCGCTTCGGCTCCCGGCGCCGAACAGGCCGCCAAGGAGGCTTTGGACGCCATTCAGGGCCTTGAAGCCGTGATGACCAAGGGTGGAGACGTTGCGGGCCTGAAGGCTCAGATCGCCGACATCAAGAGCACGGTCGATCAGCTGCCGAACCTCCTCAAGAGTTCGCTCAAGAGCGAAAAGCCGGAAGATTCCATTTCGGGAGTCAATAAGACCCTCGAAGCAATGGCGCTCAAACTGGAAAGCCTTGCCGGCAAAGAAGGTTACGATTTGTCCGAACTGGTCGGCCGGGCCATCAGCACGGATCCGACGATCAAGGAGATCCGGCAAAAGTCGGACGACATCGATCTCGGCGTGGCGGTCGTCCAAAAGACCATCGAGGCCAAGCTGGGAACGACGGAAGATCCGATCATCATGGTTTCCTACACTTCCGGCAGCGTCGTCCTGCGCGTGGTCGCGGTTAACCCGTCCGATTCAAAGACCCAGGATGTGCCCGTCAAGATTTATCTGCCCCAGGAGGCCCGTCCGGACAATATCCTCGACCGGGGAGACCTCGAGGTCGGATATGATTACGACAAAGCGACCTACTACGTTTTTAAAGACAAAATCACTCTCTTGCCGAAAGAGACCAAGGTCTTCCAGGTTGAGATCGAGGACATCTGGTTTGTTTCGGATGAAATTCTCAATCGTTTGAAGACCCAGACTGACGCAATTCTGGACCGGCTGAAAGAAACGCCTTATTTCGACCAGGCGAAGATCGTGGCGGCGACGATTCACGGAAGGCTCGCTCAGATTGCGGTGTCCCAAGCGGACGAGTCGCTCAATAAAGAGCTCCATATCGGGCTGTACCGTTCGAACCTGAAGGTCATCGAAGAAATCAAAAAGGATATCGCGAAGCTCGAGAAGCTGCTCGTGTCGGTCGGCGCCCCTCCGGCGCCTGAGATTTTGGCGGAGACGAAGCTTAATTTGAAAACGCCGTCCCGCGCGACGACATGGTTCCTGATCTTCGCGATCCTGGTCTTTATCGGTCTGCTCGGAGCGGTCTTCTTCTTTACCTGGCAGGCGCAGGTCCGGATTTCGAAGGAGTTCCCCGAGTCCAAGGGGAACCCAACCTCCTCGCCGGATGAACACGGCGGCAACCCACCCGGCGTTTCCTGATCATGGAACTCAGGCTCATTTTCAAAGTCTCCATCGTCGATCCGGGCGGGGTTCTGTACGAGGGCGAAGCGCAAAGCGTGGTTTTCCCCGGGACGAACGGCACTTTCGAAATCCTGATCAATCACAAACCGCTGTTGAGCCGGCTGCGCTCGGGGGACATTCTCGTCGACAACAAGGCGATCCCCATCCGGCAGGGGGTGGTCAAGGCGGCGCTCAACCAAGTGCTGGCAATCGTGGAGGCGGCCGCATGAACGTCGGGCATGGCGGGGGTTGGGAGACCGTCCTGATTTTCGTCATCGCCATTTTAGGCCCTTCGCTCATTCTGGCGGCCGGAGGTCATGCCAGCATTCAGGCGCTTGGGAGGAATCCCTCGGCGGCGCCGAAGATCTTTACGGCGATGGTCATTTTGCTGCTCTTCGGGACCTCCATCGCCGTGATTGCATTGCTTGTGCTGTTTCAGGTTTACGCACCGGCTTAAGGAATGTAGAGTAGGGGCCATTCAAACGTGACCGGTTTTGATAAAGAAACGGAATACCGCCTATGATTTTTCTTCTGCTGATCTTGATTCAGGTTGTGGTTTTCGGATCTCTTATCTGGTTCCTGCAGAACCTTCTGCGGCGTCATTACGGCGCCGCGAGTTCCCACATCGAGATGCTCGCCCAGGATTCCGAGCGGCGGCTGCTTGAATCCAAGAAAAAAACCGACGAGGCCAATGCCTACTATGAGGAAATCGTTTCCAAGGCGAAGACGGACGCCGAGAGGCTCAAGCAGGAGCTCGCGGAAGAAGCGCTGAAGGAAAAGCAAGAGCTGATCGAGCGGGCCCGCCAAGAGGGCGTCGAGATCATGGATCGTGCCAAGTCGGCCCGGAAACTTTTGGAAGAGAACTGGGCCGAGGAAATCTTCAAGAAAGCCCGGTCGGTGACCCTCGCGGTCCTTCAATCGGTGCTCCCTCAGAAAATTTCCTCAAAAATTCAGTCGGAGTGGGTGAACGAAATGCTTGCCTCCGGCCTTGACGGGCTTGCCCGCCTGAACGTCGAGGAGGGCCTCAAAGAGGTCGGGGTTGCTTCCCCGGTGCCGCTTGAGGAATCCCAGAAAAAAACGATCCTGGCCAAGCTCCGTGAAAAAACGGGCCGTTCTTACGAGCTCGTCGAAACTCTGGACCCCGCGCTGATCCTCGGTTTCCGGCTCACGATCGGAGCCGTCGTGATCGACGGAAGCCTGACGTGGAAAATTAAGGAGGCCCTTAAGCATGCCGGACACAAAGAAAACGCCTGATTTTTCGGCGAAGAGCGCCGGCCTCGAGATCCGCGAAGTGGGGACCGTCGAGGCCGTCCGGAAATTTATCGTTTTTGCCGCCGGGCTGCCTTCATGCGTCAACGGGCAGATGGTCGATTTCGAGAACGGCTCCCGGGGCCTCGTGATGGGGTTCAAGGAACACCAGGTCCAGATCCTCGTGATCAGTTCGGGCGGCGAGATCCGTAACGGGGACCAGATCTATAACCGGGCCGAACCCCTTACCCTCCCCGCGGGAGACCGCTTCCTCGGGCGCATCGTCAGCGGCATTTGCGAGCCGCTGGATGAAAAGGGCCCGATCGAGCCGGACGCACATATGCCGGTCTTTTGCGACGCCCCCGGCGTGATGGACCGGATTCCCGTGGAAAAGACCCTTGAGACCGGCACCCTCGCGCTTGATGCGGGCATTCCCGTAGCGCTCGGACAAAGGCAGCTTTTGATCGGGGATCGCATGACCGGCAAAACGACCGTGGCGCTCGATGCGATCATTAATCAGAAACATACGGGAGTCATTTGCATTTATTGCTGCATCGGAAAGCCTTATGCCAGTCTCTTGCGGGTCATGCAGCTTCTCCAGGAACGGGGGGCGATGCCGTATACGATCGTCGTGAGCGGAATCGCCTCCGCTTCCGTCGCCGAACAGTATCTGTCTCCCTATACGGCCTGTATGCTGGGCGAATACTTCATGCAGGCGGGCCGCGACGTCCTGGTGGTGTTTGATGACTTCTCGAAACACGCCTGGGCGTACCGGCAGATCTCCCTGCTCCTGGACCGCGCGCCGGGCCGCGAAGCTTATCCGGGCGATATTTTTTACCTCCATTCCCAGCTCGTGGAACGCGCCGGTTACATGAAGCCCGAGTTGAACGGGGGTTCCATGACCTTCCTGCCAATTATCGAGATCCTCCAGGGGGACGTGACCGGCTATATTTCGACCAACCTGATTTCCATGACGGACGGGCAGATCTATTTCAACGCCGGCCTTTTCAACAAGGGCATCCGGCCTGCCGCCGATTTTGGCCTCTCGGTTTCCCGTATCGGATCGAAGGCCCAATGGCCGGCCACGAACGAGGTCTCGAAGAGCCTCCGGATCGAGTATCTTCATTATCAGGAATTGCTTCAGATGTCCCAGATCCGTACTTCGGGGCTCTCGAAAGAGGCGGAGGCCCGCCTCAAACGGGGAGCGGCCATGACGGCGATCCTGAATCAGGACCGCAATGCTCCCTATATGATCGAACATGAGATCCTCATGCTCTACGCGCTGAACAAGGGACTCCTGGACCATTTGTCCGCGGAGCAGATCCAGAAATTCAAAAACGAAATTTACAAATTCGCCGGCGAACAAGCGTCGGAAATGCTCAAGACGCTTCGGGCCGAGAAGCGCTTGAACGATACGATCAAAGCTCAATTGACCGCGGTTCTGAAGGCCTATTTTGACCGGGCCAAAGAATAGCTGTGAAGAGGTTAAACGATGCAGCAGCTTTTGAAAATCAAACAAAATGTGGAATTCAATAACCGGCTTTATTCGATCCTTGAAACCCTTAAATCGATCGCGGTCATGCAATTCCGCGCGCTCGAACAGAAACTGAAAGTGTACGGGTCTTTCGGCGAGAAGCTGGATGATTTTTTCAGGACGATCGATTTGGGACGGGTGAGACATCCCTTCGTTTCAGGAGAGGCAGGCGGCCCTGTCGGGGTGGTGGCTGTGACAAGCGACCAGGGGCTGCTCGGAGGACTCAATATGCGCATTGTCGCCGGGGCGGCCAACATGGTCCAGGCAAGCGGAGGGACCCTGATCATCGTGGGAGAGCAGGGGAAGATCTACGCCCGCAATTTCAGGATGCCGTTCGTGGCCTATCCGGGGATTAAGGATGAAGTCCGCTATGCACAGGCCCTGGAGGTCCGCAATTATCTTTTTGAGCAGCTTGGCGAAAAGCGCTTCAGCTCCATCCGCATTGTTTATGCCCGCGCGCTATCGCTCGTGAACCAACAGATCGAGTCCGACGTGCTGCTGCCGCTGACGCGCGCGCAAACGGAGGAAAAGCCGACGCTGGATATGTCAGAATTCCTTTACGAGTCTTCGCTTTCCGGGATTTTGGAATACCTCGCCTATGTCTGGGTGGGCAAGAGGATCGGCGACATTTTTGGCTTTAGCCGCCTGGCCGAGATGGCCGCCCGCTACATGCATTTGGAGGAGTCTAATCAGAAAATCCTGGCCTTAAACAAGAAGCTCAAGCAGCAATACTTCAAGTGCCGCCATGAAATGCTCGATCAAAACATGAGAGAGCTTTTTGCGGCAAGGATGCTCTATGCTGAATGAATCCGAAGAAGTGCGCGGCACCGGAAAGGTCATCGCGGTCCAGGGGCCCGTCGTCGACGTGAGATTCCTCTCGGTTGCGGAAACGCCGAGCGTTTACGGAATGCTGCTCGTCCGGACGATCGATGACCGGGAAATTTATCTCGAGGTCGCCGAGCACCGGCCGGGCCATGTGGCTCGCTGCATCGCGATCAATTCCACCCAAAATCTCCAAAGGAACGCGAAGGCCGTTTCAATCGGTAACTCGATCCAGATCCCGACCGGGGATGTCATGTATGCGCGCATGGTCAACGTGCTCGGGCAGCCCATCGACCAAAAGGGGCCGATCGAACAAAAAAACATGAGGCCTATCCGCCGCCTCAATCTCGAGACCACTATCCCCGAGCAGGCGATCGTTAAGAGCAAATACGAGGTTCTCGAAACCGGGATTAAAATGATCGATCTTCTGTTCCCCCTCGTCAAGGGAACCAAAACGGGCGTGCTCGGCGGCGCCGGTCTCGGGAAAAGTATCATCACGCTCGAAATTATCCACAACATCGTGACCAAGCACCAGGGGACCTGCGTGTTCGTGGGAGCCGGAGAGCGTATCCGCGAGGGCAACGAGCTCTATTACGAACTTTCCAAGCACGGGATCCTTGAAAAAACCATGATCGTCTTCGGTCAGATGAACGAACCCCCCGGGGCCCGGTACGGGGTCGCCATGACGGGAGCGACGCTTGCCGAGAATCTGCAGCAGGAGAACCATGACGTCCTGCTTTTCGTGGACAACATTTTCCGGTTCATCCAGGCTGGCTCTGAGATCTCGACTTTGCTCGGGCGCGTTCCCTCGGAAACGGGATACCAGCCCACCCTGATTTCGGAGGCGAGCGAATTCCACGAGCGCATTCGAAGCGGAAGCGGGCTTGCCGGCTCCGTGACCGCGATCGAGGCGGTTTATGTCCCGGCCGACGATCTCACGGACCCGGCGGTTGTCGCCATCTTTACGTTCCTGGACTCCCTGATGGTTCTCTCCCGTGAAAGGGTCCAGCTGGGCCTTTACCCGGCGATCGATCCTCTCCAATCCTCCAGTGCGAATCTGGATCCCGACATTGTCGGGAAGCGACACTACCAGGTGTCCCAAGATGTGCTTCGGCTCTTTTACAAATATGAAGAACTCAGGAAGCTCGTGCTCGTGATTGGAATCGACGAGCTTTCGCCAGGAGACCGACTGATCTACGACCGGGCCAGAAAGGTTCAGAACTTTCTGACCCAGCCTTTTTCGACCGCCGAGGCGTATACGGGCAGAAAAGGCTATTACGTGATCCTGGAGGAAACGCTCCGGGGCTGTGAAGAGATTATGACCGGCCGTCATGACAAAAAGCCGGAGGAGGATTTTTATATGATCGGGGCGCTCGCATGAAAAAAGAAGAACCCAAGCTTGGCGAGATCCTGATCCGGAAAGGCTGGCTGAGTCCGCCTGCCTTGGAAGAGGCGCTCTCAAAGCAGAAGAAGACCAGGCAATTTTTAGGCGAAATTCTTCTGGCGGATAGGAAAATCACCGACGAGCAACTCGCCATGGCCCTTGCCGAGCAAAGCGGGTTGGCGTTCGTTCGCTTGGCCAATTTTTACGTGGATTGGCCGCTGGTGTTCCGGTTTTCGTCCTCGCTCATCCTGGAGAAAAAATGTTTTCCGCTCCGGGTGAGCGGGAACGAAATTACCTTTGCCCTGACCAATACGCTGGACGCGTGGACGGTTTCCCAGATCGAGCAGGAGAGCCGGGGGTACCGCGTGCGGCTGACCCTGGTGACTCAAAAAGACATGAACGAACTGATGGCACGATACCGGGAATATGTTAATATCAAGGTGCGTAAGCAGCTTGATTCCGAGCAATAGGGGCCATTTCCTACAGGTACGGGCCTTCTGTCATTTAGAATAGAACAAGGCCTGTACCTGTAGGAAATGGCCCCTCGATGAGGAGAATAGAAAATGGCTGTTCCCTTGAATACGCTCCTTGCCGAGGCCCTTGTCTCGGAGGGCGTCGTGACCCGCGCCGTGCTCGAGCCTTTCGCCGCGAAAGCAGGCGAGGCCCCCGGCGCCCTGGGTGCCCTGCTGGTGCAGGGGAAGGTCGTTTCCGAAGACGCCGTCCTCAAAGTCTATGCCTCGCGGCTGAAACTTGAGAGGCTCGATCTCGCGCAAACCCGGATCGAAAAAGCGGCCGTTGAGCGGGTCCCGCTCAAGATCGCGGAGTATTACCGTTTACTTCCCGTCAGGCTGGACCAACGCAAGCTTACGGTCGCCGTTTTCTCGCCTTTTGACATTCGCACCCAGGATGCTGTTCAAACGATCCTCGGATGCGAGGTCGTGATGGCGCTCGCCCGGGAGCAGGAGATCCTCGAAGGGATCAAGAAATGGTACGGCCTCGGCGCCGGGACTATCGAAAAGATCCTTCAAACTGCTCCCTCCGAGGAGGACGGCGGCCGGCCGCAGGCTGAGCCCGAGGAAAAAGTCGAGGAGATCGAAAAGACCGCCGAAGACGCTTCGGTGATCAAGCTCGTGAACCAGATCCTCCTCGACGCCTTCCAGAAGAGGGCCACAGACATTCATATTGAACCCTACCGCGGCAAGGTCAAGGTCCGCTACCGGATCGACGGGGTGCTTTATAACACCCATATCCCGACCGAGATCAAACAATTCATTTCTTCGATCGTCTCGCGCATCAAGATCATGGCCAATCTCAATATTATCGAAAAACGTCTGCCCCAGGACGGCCGCGCGATCGTCAAGATTTCCGGCGACGCCCTGGACTTGCGTATTTCGTCCATCCCGACGCCCTCCGGCGAGAGCATCGTTATCCGCCTTTTACCGACAACGCGACTTTTCAGCCTGGAAACGCTGGGATTGACCAAGGAGGAGACGAACCTCTTTACGAAATTGATCGAGAAGCCGCACGGCATCATTTTGATTACGGGTCCGACGGGGAGCGGTAAATCGACGACCCTCTACGCGTCTTTGAGCATGATCAATACCGATGAGCGCAAGATCATCACCATCGAAGACCCGGTCGAATACGAGATGGAAGGCGTGACACAGATTCAGGTTCTTCCGGCTATCGGGCTGACGTTCGCCGCGGGTTTGAGGAGTATCCTGCGCCATGACCCCGATGTGATTATGGTGGGAGAAATCCGGGATCTCGAAACGGCCGAAATCGCCGCCCGGGTTGCGCTGACGGGGCACCTGGTTTTCTCGACCCTGCACACTAACGATGCAGCGAGCGGAGTTACGCGCCTGATCGACGTCGGCGTCGAGCCTTATCTGGTCGCTTCCAGCGTCGAGGCCTTTATCGCGCAGCGCCTTGTGCGCACGATCTGCCAGCATTGCAAAGAAGAAGATAAAAGCCGGGGCGATGAACTCAAGTACATGATCTTCAAGGAACTCGGACTTCCCTCGATCAAAGACGTAACGATATATAAGGGGAAGGGTTGTGAAAAGTGTAATTTCTCGGGTTTCTGGGGGCGCGTGGCGATTTTTGAAGTCCTGATTGTCGACGAAGCGGTTCGCGAACTGATTATGAAATCGGTTCCGGCAAGCGACATTGCGCGTTATGCGGTGGCCAAAGGCATGAAAACCCTCAGGCAAAGCGGATGGCAGAAAGTGATCGCAGGCTTCACGACTCCCGAAGAGATCATCGAAGTTGCTCCGGAAGAGATCACGACCGGGAACGAAGCGGCGCCCTCCGCTCTTCCCGAGGTGTTCAAGGCGGAATCCGCCCCTGGCGACGTATCGCCGGAGCAAGCCGGGGCGACTGACAAGGCCACGTGGTTCGAAAAACGGGCTTTTGTGCGTTTGGATACCCGGGTGAATATCCGCTACCGCGTCATGAGCGTCGAGGATCTCGCCCAGAGAAGTCTCAAGCCGGAACAGTTCAACATGACGAAGAATTTGAGCGCCGGCGGTCTTGTGTTTGAGGCCCGCGAGATGCTCAACCTCGGTACGATCCTGGAACTCGAGATCGAGCTGCCCGGCGACACAGAACCGATTCGCTGTTACGGAAAGATTGTGCGCGTTTCGGCCTCGGAAGAAAAAGAAGGATTTGATACCGCCGTGTGCTTTCTCGACCTTTCGGGGGCGTTCCGGTCCAAGATCGAGCGCTTCATCAGGGAACAGCTTCCGAGGGACTGACATGGCCCCCGAGGATCAGCGAAACTACCGGCGACTGACCATGAAAGTCAATATCCGGTACCGGGCCGCCGGGCCCGGAGCGGGAAAGCAGGCGGGTGCGAGTCCCGAAAAGTACGGGGTGACCGTGGATTTCAGCGCCGGAGGACTTGCCTTTCATACGGACGAAAACTACCGGCCGGAGAGCCTGCTTGAAGTCACCGTCGAATTGCCCGCCGAATCCCTTCCGATGAACTGCCTTGCCAAAGTCGTCCGTACGGTACGGGAGGGCTCTTTCTGGCGAGTGGCCGTTTTGTTCATGGACCTCCCGGCGGGAGACCGCGCGCGAATCGATCGCTTCGTCGCCGGGGAGTCTTGACATGACCAGGCCCGGGTATTTCAACGAACCGACACAGCTCGAGATCCATAAACGAATCGTTCGCTGGGCCTTTTTGATCTCCTTTGCGGTTTTCTGCGTTTTTTTTATCACCACGCTGTCAAGCTGGCGATCTTCCCTCGAGATGCTTCAATCGCGGCAAAAAACCCTCTTCCATGAAATGACGTCCGAGATGGTTTACCGGATGGAGAACGAATTTCATCATAGCGTCGAATTTTTGAGATATATGCAAAACTTTTATTCGGGAAGCGAGGTTGTGAACCGTAGTGAATTCCGTGCTTTTCTGGATACCGACAGCCTGAAATCCAGGTACCCCGGCCTCGTGGCCATCCGGTTTATCGAACGTGTTCCGGACCGCGAGGAGCTCGCTTTCGTGGACTCCGTCAAAAACGACAAAAGCCTTTCGAACGCGGGCTATCCCGGATTTTCCGTCCAAAGGATCCGCGTGCCCGGGAGTTATTTTTCCTCCCGCAACGAAGCCTATGTCATCAAGTACGTTGAACCGTATATCGGGAATGAAAAAATGATGGGGCTCGATGTTGCTTCGGACCCGGACCGGCAAAAGCTCTACGACCGGGCCTGGATGAGTGGCGAGGTCTCTTTCGGGCATATCACGGAATGGACGAGCGGAAAGAGCGCTTTCACGATTTGTCTTCCGGTCTACGCCAACGACAAGCCGGCTGGCACCATCCTCGAAAGGCGCGACGCCCTCCGCGGTTTTCTGGACGTGGTGATTCTCTCGGAGGAATTTTTTCCGGAAATCTTCAAACAGACGACCCTGTTTTCAAAAATCGGATGCGCCATCTACAGCGGAGATATTCCGTCGGAAAGCGAGGCTAAACGCGCTCCGGTGTTCGCGAATTTCATCCCCCTGGATCGGCGCGGGGTTCAGAAGAAGCCGGCTTTCGGGACGAGGCAGATCTTCAAGATTGAAGACAGCTGCTGGACGTTGTTTTTTTATGCCACCGAGGACTTCCGCCGCGCGGAGGTGGGCAGCGAAATGCCGCTCATGATTCTGATCCAGGGGACCCTGCTGAGTTTTCTCGTCTGGGGGATCCTTTATGTCCTTTCGGTCACCCGGCTGAACGCCGTCTTGATTGCCGACCGGCTGACCTTCGACGTTCAGGAATCCGAGCAGCGCATCCGGGCTTTGGCGCAGTCCGCGATGGACGCCGTCATCTCCACCGATCAGCGGGAAGACATCATTTTCTGGAACCTCGGTGCGCAGAAAGCGTTTGGCTTCACGGAATCGGAAGCGCTCGGGAAACCCCTGAAGATTCTTTTCCCCCCGGGTTCCGGGGTGCGTCCCTGGGGCTTCAAGCAGCACGTCCGGATGGCGTTCGGGGATTCGGGTGGGAAGGTCATCAGTTTGACCTGCTTGAAGCGGGATGAAAGTGAGTTCCCGGCCGAAATTTCGATGTCGAGCTGGAAGCGGGGAGCCGATGATTTTCTAACCGTCGTTGTCCGCGACGTCAGCGACCAGGAGAAGATGCGCAACGACCTGAGAGACAGCCGGGACCGATACGCCACGCTGATCGAAGAGTCGCCGGACCCGATGATTTCGCTCGATGTCTTCGAATCGATTTGCGCGGTGAACTCTGCGGCTGAGGGCATGTCGGGACGACTCCGGGCCGAGCTGATTGGCCAATCCCTGAAACAAGTCGGTTTTATTATGCCCGAATCCCTGGAGACGCTCCGAAAAGAGTTTGAATGGTCCGTGTCGGGCCAGACGCGTGTTCCTTTTCCGATCGATGTCCGGCAGAGCGCCAATGCGGTCCGGTCTTACGAGGTGAACCTTCATGTGGTCCGGAGCCGGGAAAAGATCGATTCCGTTTTGGCGGTTTTTCGCGACATCACGGAGCGCAAAAAAATCGAAAAAATCCAGAACGTTGAACATACGGTTCTCCGGATCCTGGCGTCGGCTGTCACCGAGGAGGACGGCGCGGCCGGGATCGTCGAATACCTCTGTAAGGCATTTCATTGGGCCGTCGGATCGCTGTGGCTGCTCGACGAACAAGCCGGGCAGCTTCGGGCGGTTTTTGCTTCGGATGGAGCGTTTGAACCCTACCGGGCTGTTACCCTGCAGCAGGCGTGCGCCAAGGGGGTCGATCTTCCGGGCCGGGTCTGGGAGGCCCAGGGAAGCGTTTGGATCGAGAACGCCGCTTTGGAGCTCGGGCTCGCCCGGCGTCCGCTCGCTTCGGAGCTTCGCTTACAAAATGCGGTTGGCTTTCCCATCTTCAACCAAAATGATTTTATGGGAGTCCTGGAGCTTGTGGGATTCGGGGTGGGGAGGCCAGACGAAGGTTTTTTGAATTTGTTCGGGATGATTTCCCAGCAGGTCGGGCAGTTCCTGTGGCGCAAGCGGGCGGAGGCCCAGCTGAAGAGGGCGGAGCAAGCGCTCGGGGAGCGCGAGCGTCTGTCCATGGTGTCGCAGCTTGCGGCGGGGGTGGCCCATGAGGTCAAGAACCCGTTGACGATCATTTTGCAGGGGGCAGAATATCTGCAGCGGGACAAGGACCTCAAAGACCCCGTCTCGCTCGAAGTCTTGGATTGTATGAAGCAGGCTGTGGAACGTGCCGATAAGATTGCTAAGGGGTTGGTGGAGCTTTCGAAGCCCGAATCGGTCAGTTTGCAGTCGGAAGATATTCACGCCGTGATCGAGACCAGTCTTTTGCTGATCAAAAACCGGATCGAGCACTCTGGCGTTCGAATCATCAAGCAATGGCAGCGCGATCTTCCGAAGGCCGTGATCGACCGCGGCAAGATCGAGCAGGTTTTCATCAACCTCCTGACGAACGCGATCGAGGCCATGGTCTCGGGGGGAGGCCTGCTGACTGTCCGAACTTGGTCGGAGGGCTCGGCAAAGAAGGGGAGAACCGTCGTGGTCGAGATCGAGGATAGCGGGCCGGGGATTCCGGCTCATATCCTTCCCAAGCTTTTTACGCCCTTTGTGACCGGAAAGCGGGCGCAGGGGGGCAGCGGACTCGGGCTCCCGATCGTTAGAAACATTATGGAAACGCATAAGGGGAAGGTGGCGATCGAGAATGTCCCGGCCGGGGGAGCGAAAGTGACGCTGGTCTTTCCTTGTGAGCGCGACGCAACCGTCATCGGAGGAACTCTATGAGCCATAAAATCATGCTTGTTGACGACGAAATCGACTGTCTGAGAATGATGAAATTGAATCTGGAAGCGGTCGGGGGCTATCATGTCCAGGTCGAGAGCCGGGCCGTCAAGGCACTCGAGACCGCCAGGACCTTCAAGCCCGATTTGATTTTCCTCGATCTCGTGATGCCCGAGATGGACGGTTCGGATGTGGCCTGTGCGCTCAAGGCGGACCCGCAGCTGGCCAAGATTCCGGTTGTTTTTCTGACCGCAACCGTGACCGAATCGGAAGTCTCCCAAACCGGACAGCGGATCGGCGGCCAAGTATTTCTCGCAAAGCCCGTGACCGTCAAACAATTGACCGACTGCATTCAACAAATCCTGGGTGAGTAAAAGCGATGCCAAATTATCAATACCGGGCTAAAGACGGCCGCGGGAAAACCGTCGATGGGTTGATGGAAGCGGCCAGTGAGGGAGAAGCCGTCGAAAAAGTCAACCGGCTTGGGCTTCTTCCGGTCCGAGTCGAACTGACGGCGGCACCCGTCAAGCCCGAGCCGGTGCAGAAAAGCGAAACCGAAGAAAAGGCTCCGGCCCGCCCCGTTGCGCGCAAAGCGCCCGCGAAGGGCGGTCCGATCAAGAGCAAGGAGATCACGGCGTTTGGCAGACAGCTCTCGAGCCTGATCCGCTCGGGGGTCCCTATTCTCAAGGCCATCGGCATCATCAGTCAGCAGTCCGACAGCGCGGCGTTCAAAAAAATGCTCGATCAAATCTACGAGGACGTCAAAAACGGCGCTCCTTTTTCGGCGTCCCTCGGGAAGTTTCCCGGTTTATTCCCCCCTCTTTATACCGCGCTCGTTGCGGCCGGAGAATCCACCGGGAACCTGGATCAGTCTCTTCTGAGGGTCACCGAATACAGGCAAAAACAGGAGGACATCGTTTCCCGCGTCCGGGCGGCCCTGATCTACCCGATGCTGATGGGCATCACGGGGCTCGGGACCATTATTTTCATGCTCACTTTTGTCATGCCCAGGCTTTTGGGCATCTTTGCGCGCCTTGGGGGCGAGTTGCCCCTGCCGACGAGGATTCTGATCGGGACAAGCGATGCGCTCAGGCAGCCCTGGATCTGGGTTGGCGTCGCGGCGGCCGTTTTGGCCGGTGTGGTCTTGAGC
Organism: Candidatus Omnitrophota bacterium; assembly: GCA_041666865.1. Classification (GTDB taxonomy): domain Bacteria; phylum Omnitrophota; class Omnitrophia; order Omnitrophales; family Aquincolibacteriaceae; genus JBAYGD01. Next base: position 24,945 of record JBAYGD010000006.1, read on the forward strand.
CGTCAGAAAAATGAAAAGCACGCTCTGGCCCTGAGTCTTTTTGTTTTGGGGATCCCGCTTCTCGGGGACTTCGCCCTGAAAATAGAAATTGCGCGCTTTACGCGGACCATGGAGCTTTTGATCAAAAGCGGCATCTCCGTTCTTGCGGCGATCCGCACCACGGCGCCCGTGATCGCGAACCTGGTCCTGCGCAACGACCTCCTGAAGTGCCTGCAGGATATCAGCGAGGGCGGCTCGTTCGGCAGAAGCCTCCGGAGGTCGAAGCGTTTTCCGAGTTTCATGATCAATCTGATCAGCGTTGGTGAAGAATCGGGCAAGCTCGATGAATCGCTCGGAGAAATCGCGAATTTTTACGAGCGTGAAACCGACGAGGCGGTGCGCATTCTGACCTCGCTCCTGGAGCCTTTGATGATCCTCGGGATGGGCCTGGTGGTCGGCTTCATCGTTGTGGCGATGCTGCTTCCCATGTTCGAAATCAACATGATGGTGAAATAAACGGACCGGCGATGCTGAAACGATTGTTCCTCCAAGGGGCTTGTTTGGGGATGGTGCTGGGTATTTTTTTAGGGGCGAAGGGAAGTCCTCCGACCTGGGAAGAATTGAAAGGCGACCATTTTATCGTCTATTACACCGGCGCGGGTGACTTTGCGAAGGACGTCCTGCGAAAGGCGGAGGAATGTTATTCCCGGGTCGGTGAAGATCTCGGATACGCTCGGCATTCGAAATTTTGGCAATGGGAAAAACGGGTTAAGATCTACATTTACAAAACCCACGAGGATTTCGTTCGCGGGACGGGCCGGCAGAAATGGTCGCACGGGTATGCCGATTATCATGCCAAAAAGATCTTCAGCTATGAGTGGAAAGAAGGATTTCTGGACGCCCTGTTGCCTCATGAAATTACGCATCTGATTTTCCGGGATTACGTCGGGTTCCGGGGCGAAGTTCCGGTTTGGCTCGACGAGGGGGTTGCGCAGTGGCAGGAGCCCGCCAAGCGGGGGGCTGTCCGGCAGCTCATGAAGTTTTATTTTTATGATGAAAAGGGGTATTCGCTGAAAAACCTGACCGAGATCGACGTTCAGAACGTCAGAACGAAACTTGCCGTGGATCTTTTTTACACTCAGTCGGCCTCGGTCATCGATTTTCTGGTGACCAAGTACGGGGGCGACCGTTTTGTCGACTTTTGCCGTCAACTGCGGGACGGGAAAAAAATGGACGAGGCCCTGCCTTTCGCCTATCCGCTGCAGATCCGCAATCTCAACGAACTGGAGGAGCAATGGAAACAGTACATTTTAAGCGCACCGTAAACCCGCAATCCGGCTTCACGCTGATCGAGCTGATGCTTGTCGTGATCATTATCGGCGCCCTGGTGGCGATGGTCCTCCCTCGCCTTGCGGGCCGCTCCGAACAGGCGAGGGTGCAGGCTGCTCAGGCGGATATCCGCTCGAACATCGCCACGGCCTTGAAGCTTTACGAACTCGATAACGGGTCCTTTCCGCCCTCGGGGGAGGGGCTGAACGCGCTTTTCACGAAATCAGGGAACGCGCGAAACTGGAACGGGCCGTATTTGGAGAAAAGGCCGCTGGATCCCTGGGGCCACGACTATAAATACGACAGCCCGGGAACGCACCGCCCCGGGGATTACGACCTGTCGTCGGCAGGCAAAGACGGGGCCGCCGGCACGACCGATGATATTACCAATTGGGATTAAAAAAAGGTCCCGCGGTTTTACCCTGATCGAGGTTCTGATCACGGTCGCCGTTCTTTCGGTGGCAACCGTTTTCATCTCGCAGGGCAACCTCTTGAGCGGGGCCGTGTACGGGCGTTCCGTCAACCGCCTGGAAATGCAGAATTGGGCGGCCGAAAAGATCTGGAAAGTCAAAGAAGAGATTCTGGGCGCCGAATTCCCAGAAGTCGGGGCCTCGAGCGGTGCGGTGCAGGGAAAAACCCGCGCCTACCGGTGGACCCTGGACGTCAAAGAGGAGCGCGAGAAGCTTTGCACGGCGTACGAGATTTCGCTTGCCGTGACGTGGCCCGAAGGCGGCGGCGAAGCCCTTGCCGAGCGTTATGGCGCGATCCTGAAGGTGAAAGGTAAATAACATGCGCCGCTCCCGAGGGTTCACGCTGATCGAAGTGCTCCTCGTGGTTTCCCTGGCCGCGCTCATTGGCATGGCCGTCTACTCGATGTTCGCGAGCGCGGTCAATATGATGCACCGGATCAGCGATAATGCGCTGGACGAAGACGCGGATATCTTCTTCGAAAAGGTGGACCGTGAGATTTCCTGCCAGGTTGTTTTTAAGGGGATTCCCTTCGAAGGGACGGCATCTTCCATGAGTTTCGCGGCCCCGATTGCTTTGAATCCGGAGAATCCCGCGGAGCGCGGAGTCGGACGAGTCCGGTACGATTTTGGGGGCTCGTCCCAGGGGTTCGTGAGGCGCCAGCAGAACCTTCATCAGGTGTTCAAGACGATTGAGGGCGCGCCGGCGTCCCTGATGACAGCGGCAACGAGTCTTCGGTTTCAGTACTTTGTGTACCGGGAAAAGGACCAGCTCTACGAGTGGACGGAAGAGTGGAACTCTGCGGAGCAGGACGGACAACTGCCGGCCGCGGTCAGGCTCAAGCTCGAGTGTGCACGGGGAGAGGAGGCCAAAAAGTATGAGCGGACGATTGCTATCCCGATTGCGGGATCCACGCGGTAGTCTTCTGGTGCTCGCGCTCTGGATGATCGCGGTGGTGGCGATTCTTTCGGTTTCGATCAGCGAGTATGTCCGCCAGAAAATCGCCCTCTCGGACCGTCTGGACCGGAGGAACTGGCTGGCCGGGATCGCGGAAACGGGGGTCACGCGGGTGCTGTACAAGCTCCGCCAGAAAAAAGAAGCGGCTGAAGGATATCACGGTTTGAACGATACATATACCAGTGCGGCGGGCGACGTCCGGATGGGGGAAGGGGCTTTGGCTCTTTCGTATCCGGTGCGGAATCCGTGGACCGGCCAGATGCAGATGCGCTACGGCGTCGAGGACGAAGAGGGCCGATTCAACGTCAACGTCATCGACGGCAAGAGAATCGCCAAGTTTATCGAAGTGGTCGCCGAGGCGGAGGAGGATCAGGCGAAGGAAATCGCCTACGCGATCGTGGACTGGAGGGACACCAACGATTCCCTGTCTGACCCGAAGTTCGGCGCCGAAGACGATGACTACGAGGACCTGGACCCGCCTTATGAGGCCAAAGACCAGCCCTTCGAATCACTCGACGAGCTTTTGCTCGTCCGGGGCATGACCCCAGAGATCTTCGAGCGGATTCAGCCTTTCGTGACGATCTACGGCCCCGGGACGGTCAACATCAACACCGCTCCGATGGAAGTTTTGATGGGGCTTGGAATGTCCAAGGAGCTCGCAGGAAAGGTCGTGATGTACCGTGCGGGGCAGGACGGGGAGGAAGGGACCTCCGACGACCGCGTTTTTATGCAGGCGGCGAATGTTTCCACGGAACTGATGAAGAAGGTCAAGCTGGCCGGCGCGGAATCGACGATGGTCTCACAGATGGTCAGTAAGGGACAGCTGGGCGTCGACTCGACTCATTTCCGGATCCGAAGCCAGGGCAAAAGCATGCGGAAAAAGCAGATTCTCGAGATCGAAGCAGTCGCCGACACCGACGGAGTGATCCTGTCCTGGTCGGTTTCGTCGCCGAGGCGCATGAGCGCGCCGGAGCTGTCTTTGGCTGCGACGGGTACGCAAGAGGGATGAAGGGAGGAGCGACTTGAAACTGGTTTTCGGGTTTCCGAAGAACAAAAAAAAACCGGCGGTTCTCGCGGGAGAGGACTTGGTCTGCGTCAATCTCCAGGACCAGGAGGCCAAGGTCGCCGTTATCACTTCGAAATTGCAGGGCGACAGGCAGGTCAGCCAATTCTTGAGCTTCAGCGGCCAGGTCCCTTCCGCGGACGATCTGTCGGACCGTGTGTATGCCGCGCTCCAGCAGCTTCCTTTGAAAAATCCGAAGTTCGTCGGGGTGGTTTCCTCCAACCTCGTCGTGACCCGCAATATCGAAATCCCGTCGCGCGATCCGGACGAAATTCGGGAAATCCTGAGCCTCCAGGCGTCCCGGCATACCCCTTACGCTCGCGACGAGATCATCATTGATTATATCAATCTCGGAGTTTTCAAGAGCGTCTACACCAAAGTCCTTTTTATCATCGTCCCGAGGACGGTGGCCGCCCGCTACTATAATTTGGCCACCCGCCTCCGCTGGAGGATCGAGAAGATCGTTTTTATTTCGGAGGCGCTCGCCCGGTTTTTCTGCAAGCACCTGAACCTAGGGGGCGAACGCTTGCCGATTTGCATCCTGCAGGTGGATTCGACTGTCACCGAATTCGTCATCATGTTCCGGGGAGCCGCGCTCTTTGCCCGGAGCATTCCTGTTGGGGCCAAGCATTTTGCCGTGGCCAAGGAGGGGTATCAGGCCCGCTTTACCGAAGAGCTGAGGCGCTCCTTTGATACCTATCAGGGCGAGAATATCGACGCCATGCCCTCCCAAGTCCTGCTCACGGGCGCGATCCAGGGGCTCGACGACCTGAGTTTTACGATCGAGGATACGTTCCGTATGACGGTTAGACGGCTCACGGATCTCAACATGATTTCGATGGATGCCGAAGTCAAGGCGCAATGCGCGGGGCAGAATCTGGCGGTCCTTTCGGCGGCTGCGCCCGGGCTCCTCGTCGACGAACTGGCGGTGGATTTGAGCCCGGAGGAAAGCAGGCTCAAACGCCGCATGGAAGAAAGGTCGAAGGAGCTGATCAAAGCCGGCGTGCTCGGGATGGTGCTTCTGGGCCTTTTGTGCGTTTCGTTTGCGAGCCATATCTATCTGAAGACGGCACGGCTGGATCAGCTGACCAAGCGGTATGAGCCCATTCGCAAAGAAACGAAGTCGCTGGAAGAAACGTACGCCCGGGTCCGGGCGGTGAAGGGCCATTTGGCGGGGCGGGGGAAGGCCCTCAATTCCCTTGCCGAGCTTTGCTCGCTTCTTCCCAACGACATCTATCTGGCCGACATCAAATACGATACCGGCGGAAAAATGACGATCAAGGGGACCTCCTACACCAAGATTTCGATCTTCGGCTTGGTCGATAAAATGGGGAGCTCCAAGATTTTCAGGAATGTCCAAACCAAATATATTACCGGAAGGTCGGAAGAAGGCCTTGCTCTTTCCGATTTCGAAATCGCCACGACCGTGACCTGAAAAGGAACCATGAAGCTGATTGATTTCAATAAGCTGGCTGAGCATTATCAGCGCATGTCGAAGCGCGAAAAGCTGATTCTTATCGTGACGGCGACGTTTGTCGCCATCTTTCTCCTCGACCAGGTGATTATCGGCCCCGTTTACCGCACCCTGCGGTCGGTGGACCGCAAGATCATCGATTTGGAGGCCAATATCAAGCAAAGCATCCGCTTGCTCGGACAGAAGGAACAGATGATGAAGGAGGCCGAATACTACGCCGATTTTGCGCACTCGGCGAAATCCTCCGAGGAAGGGACGCTGGTCCTCCTCAAGCACATCCAGGAAATTGCAAGCCAGGTTTCGGTCAATCTTCTCTATGTGAAGCCCGCCGGGGGAGGCCCTGAAAACAAGGAGTCGAACATTTACCGGGTCAACCTGGAATGCGAAGGACAAATGGACCAGATCGTGAACTTTTTCTATGCGATCGAGAACTCGAAAATGCTGATGCAGCTCGAGAAGTTTTCCCTTCAACCGGTCGCCAAAGGGTCCAGCGTCATCCGCTGCAGTGCCACCGTGGCGCTGACCGGAGTGCCCTAGCCCGAAGATCAGGCCGCGGGCCGGTTCATGCGATTTTCGAGCGCGCGGGCAAGATCGTTCCTATTCATTTTCTTGAATTCTTCGATCTGGGCGGAAGCGGAGGCGCGGTCTCCTTGGCTTAGAAACGCTCCGACGAGGGCGACCCGAGCGTTATCCAGATACGCGTTGAGCTCGAGGGCTTTTTGGTAGGAGGCCACCGCTTCTTTGAGCTCCCCCAGAGAAGCGTAGGCGAGTCCGAGCTGATAGTGGGCGGCGAAACTGTCGGGATTGGCTTTGAGGGCTCCGAGGAAAGACGTCACGGCGTCCTTGGGCTCTTTACGGGCGGCGTGAATCAGGCCGAGCTGATAGAGCGGGGCATACTCTCCGGGCGCGGCCTCGAGCACCTGCTTGGCATAGGTCAGTGCCTGTTCGAGGTCGCCGGAGCGCGCGAAGCAAAGGCTCAGCAGGGATTTCACCCGGATGCTCCCGGGGTCGGCCTCGAGGGCTTTTTCGTATTGAATCAGGGCTTCGGGAATCTTTTTTTCGGCGACAAGCTTGTTCCCTTCGGTGATGTACGGTTCGGCATCGGCGGCGGAGGCCGGAGCTTTTGCCGCAAAGCAGAGGCAGGAGACGATGAGAATCGCGGTGAAAAGTCCGAGTTTCATGGGACGTCCTTTCAATGGGTGAAAAATGATAGCACACTTGGGAAGGGGTGTTAAGATGAAAAACGTACAGGGACTCATTCTCATCCTGTTTTGTGTTTGTCTTTTTCCCTGTCAGCCGGCGGCGCGCGGGCAAGTTCAGGAGAAGGACGTGGAGCCTGCCGACATCGTCGAGAGCAAACCGGACGCAACGGATCCCGTCTATCTCCTGGTCACGACCAGGGACCGGCAGCATTTCCGGATCCCCAAGGACATGCAGTTGAAGAAAAAGGGGAATGTCTACTTTTTCGAGCCGATGGAAAGCTACGTTTTCAAGCGGACGGTCGAGATGAAGGACGATGTCGACGCGATCAAGAAGCGGCTTGCCCTCATTGAGGAACGGCTCGGGATTATGCCGGAACAGGAAGATACGGACGCTAAAGCGGTTTGACGGCAGCGGCCGGGGCCGCCTGGTGAACCGGGATCTCAAAAATGAAACGTGCTCCTTTTCCTTCCTCGCTTTCCACCCACACCCGCCCGTGGTGCAGTTCCACGATTTCTTTGACGATCGAAAGCCCGAGGCCCGTGCCGCTAATTCCCTGAAGGCTGGGTGTGTCGAGCTGCACGAATTTCTCGAAGATCCTCGCGCAGTCTTTCTTGGCGATCCCGGGCCCCGTGTCCCGGATGCCGATGCGGACCGTTTTGGCTTGCGGGATCGCTTTGGCATCGATCGTGACCTTGCCTCCTTCTGGGGTGAACTTCAGGGCATTGCCGACCAGATTCGTCAGGACCTGCCCGATCCTGTCCTGATCCGCTTCGATCTCGAGAGGCTCCGGGAGGTCGAGCTCGATCGTCACTCCCTTGCTTTTGCCCCAGGCCGTAAATTCATGCGACAGGGAGCCGATGAATTCGTCGAGACGGAACGGCGCCAAGCGGATCGAAAACTGCTTGGCCTCCAGCTTGGAGAGGTCCAGGAGGTCGTTGATCAGACGGGTCAGCCGGTTGATGTTATTGAGGGCGATGGTGGCGAACTTTTCCTGCTGGGGATTGAGCGCGCCGTTCGAGGGGTCGGCCAAAAGCCGCAGCGATCCCTGGATGCAGACCATCGGGGTCCTCAGGTCATGGGAAATATTGGAGAGGAAAGTCGATTTGAGCTGATCCAGCTCTTTTTGCTTGGTGACGTCGGAAAGCACCGAAACGAAGCCGACCGTTTTCCCGTCTTCGCTCTCGATGACGGCGTTGCTTGCGCGCAGGACCTTTTTGGTTTGGTCGCTCTGGCTCTGGATGACGATCTCTTTCTCTTTTCTGTCTCCGGCCTCCTGGGACAAGCTGATCAACTGCTCTTCCTTGAGATCGCTCATGATCGACTTGCCGATTTTGTCGTTTTTATTCACGCCGAGCAGTCTTTCGGCGGCGGGGTTCATGAGAATGACCTCGCCCTTCTTATTGACCATGATGACGCCCTCGGCCATGGAGCGGACGACCTCTTCGGTTTGCTTCTTCTCTTCCCCGAGCTCCTTGAAATTTGTGTCCAGCTTTTGATACTGTTCGCTGACGCTCTTGAACTGTTTTTCCACGAAGGCGATGGATTTTTCCTTTTCATCGAGCATGTGGCTGTAACGCGTGCTGATCTCCTCGGCCTTCACCTGGAGTTTTTTTTCCACTTCCTGCTCGATCGTGTGGCTGATCTTCTGCTTGAGGGCGCTGATCTGATGGGAGGGGCCGTGGAGGTATTTTTCGAGCTCGCCTTCGAGGGTGGGGGCGGGGGCACTCTCAAACTGTATTTTGGCGGCTTTTTGCTCGGCGGCGTGGCGTTTGGCGGCGTTATGGGCCAAGATGATTCCTGAACCCACCGCAAGAAGGATGATGACGAGAAAGCCTAGGACGACAGGTTCCAAAAAACCCCCTTTCCGCTCTCTTTTTTTGTTCTTTGGGACAAATCGCCTATTTGACATAGAGCACTTAAGGTAAATACTTTAAGTGCCGTAATTGTATTATAACAGAAATCCTTCGGAAGGGAAAAGCGATGAATACCATGACGGCCGAGGTTTTGAGCGCGCAGGAAATTTGCGAAAAACTCGATATTCCGTATTCCAAAATCAATTATTACACGTACCTTGGTTTTTTCGAAATCGCCCGGAAGGTCGGCAATAAGCGGTTCTACGACGGCGAACAGGTGGAAAGCCGGTTCCGAGCGATCTCGCGGCTCATGAACGAGGGCTATCCGCTCTCGCTCATCCGCAAGAAACTGATCGGGGGGCGCGGCGATGGGCTACTATAAGGTTCTCGGTTTCCAGAAAGAGCCGTTTTCGACAAGCCCCGACCCCGATTTCTTTTACCTCTCAAAGGCGCATGATGCGGCCCTGACCAATATCCTGATCGAATTGCGGCTCAAGCGCGGTTTGGCCGTCATTTTAGGGGACGTCGGGACCGGCAAGACGACACTTTCCAGGAAGCTCATTCAGGAACTGAAAAGCCGCGAAGACTGCCTTTTCCACATGATTCTCGACCCTTCCTTCGACGATCCGCTCCTCTTGTTGAGCTATATCTCCAAGAACTTCGGGATCCCAGTGGGCCCGAACGCCTCGATTTTGTCGCTTCGGGAATCGCTCGAGCAATTCCTCTTCGAAAAGGCCGTCGTCGAGGGTAAGACCGTGGCCCTGATCGTCGACGAGGCCCAGAAGCTGAGCGACTCCTCGCTCGAGAATCTCCGGGTCCTGCTGAACTATGAGACCAACGAGTTCAAAATGCTGCAGCTTGTCCTGCTCGGACAGCTGGAACTTCAGTCCAAGATCAAGGAGATCGCTAATTTCTTTGACCGGATCAGCTACAAAGGCAAACTCGAAGCGCTGGACTTTTCCGAAATGAAAGAAATGATCTTTTTCCGGATCCGCCGGGCGGGTTATGACTCCGACATGAACCTTTTTCTGGACGAGGCTCTGCATGGGATCCATGAATCGACGGGCGGCCATCCCCGGCAGGTGACCATGCTTTGCCATCGGGCTCTGAAGTCTTTATTGCTCAAGAACAAACTCGTCGTGGATTCGCAGATCATCGAAGAGTTGATAGAAGAGGATGCGAGGACGGGATGGCAGAGAACGAGCCTCTTACTCCAGAAAAACAGCTATTAAAGCTCATTGAAAATCCGAAGCAAGCCTCCGTTAGGGCCGCAAGCGTCAAACGGGAGGGAAGGAAATGGTTTTCCCTCGGCGCGTTCAAAGGACGCCTGGATTTTTGGAAGAGTTTTTCGGTCCGAAAGCCGGCCGTGCAGAAAAGGACGGGAAAGGAAGCCAACCGCATCCGGCGGCTGAACGCGGTCCTTTGGGTCCTGCTCATTTTCATGGCGGGTTACACGGCCTACAGCCTTTGGGACATGACGACGGGGATCCGGAAGGCATCGAACCTCATTCTGAACCCGGACCGGAGCGTCGCGGAACCGAAGGAGCCGGAGATCCGGCTGCAAGACGTGGCTTTTTACCTGGAGAAGATCCGGAGTCGAAATATTTTCAATGCCGCGCCCCCGGAAGCGAAACCGGAGAGGAAAAAAGAGGACGGAGAGCCCGTGACGGACGAGAAGCCGCTCCAGGCCCAAGACGACGAAGCGACCAAGAATTTTTCGCTGGTGGGGATTGCGTGGTCGGACGATCCGGAAGCGATGATCGAAGACAAGGCGGCAAGCCGGACCCTCTTCGTAAGGCGCGGCCAGTCGCTTCCCAACGGCGTGCGGGTGGTGACGATTTTCAAGGAAAAAATCATTTTGAGTTATAAAGGCAAGGAATTCGAACTCAGTTAACGTTTGAGAGGCCCGGAAAATGAAACGGCTCGGCCGGAGTGCGATCAAGGGTGCGTGGGTGACGCTTCTCGCCGTCTGCCTCAGCCTCGGGGGCGTGAGCGGTTTTGCGGCTGATGAACCGGCGCCTGACGGAAACGCCGAAGGCCAGGGGGATGGAGCGATTCAGCCGCCGGATCTGAGCGACGAAACGCCCGTCAAGGAGATCGATGTGACCGAAGGCCGGATCTCGTTGGACCTGCGCAACATCGAGGTCTCCGAGGCCCTCCGTTTTCTGGCGACCCGCGGCAAGCTTAACCTTGTGATCAGCAAGACCGTTGCGGGACGGATTTTTCTTGTTTTGAACAATGTTCCCGTCATGGACGCCTTCGACATCATCCTCCTCAGCAATGCTCTCGCCTACGATAAACAAGGTGAGATCTACCAGATCATGACGGACCAGGAATACAAAACGAAGTACGGCAGGGATTTTTCGGACCCCCGGACGGTCCGCATCTACCGGCTCCAATACGCCCTGCCGGAGCGCGTTTTTGCCGCGGTCGAGGCCCTCAAGAGCGAAATCGGCCGCGTTCTCGTGGACCAGGAATCCGGAACCGTGTTCGTCATGGACACAGCGGAGAAGATCGCCGAGATCGACAAGGTCGTCGACATCCTCGAGCAGAAAAGGATCGTCCGGGCTTTTCCGCTCCAGTACGCGAAAGTCAAAGACATCGAAGACCGGCTGAAGGCCCAGCTGGATAGTAAGGGCGTCGGCACGGTTCAGTCCGACGAACGAACCAATCAGCTGATCGTGCAGACCTACCCGGAGCGCCTCAAGCAAATCGAAGAGCTCATCGCTTCGCTGGACAAAAAAACGAAGGAAGTCCTCATCGTCTCCAAGATCATTCGTGTGACGCTTGCCGATGATTTTCATGCCGAAATCAAGTGGGAAGGCATGTTCCAAGGGCTGCTCCGTGACGGGAGTTTTATCGGCAACCACGAGCTCGATCCCGTGAACCGGGGGCTGATCGGGCAAAGCTATCTCGACGATTACTATAAAGTGGACATTGACAAGACGGAACGGATGATCGCGGGCCCCAAGAGCACGCTTTTGGAAAACCTGGTCATCGGCCAAAAGCTCGACGACAAGACGTTTGAAACGCTGATCAACTTTTTGCGGACGATCGGCGAGACGCGGGTGCTGGCAAGCCCGAGGATCATGGTGGTCAATAACCAGGAAGCCAAGATCCACGTCGGCGAACGCCAGGCGTATATTACGAGCACGACCACGACCGGAAGTTCGACGGCGACCACCGCCGAAGAAGTCAACTTCATCGACGTCGGGATCGAGCTTGCCGTCACGCCGACGATCAACGACAACGGTTACGTCAGCATGAAGATCAAGCCGGTCATTTCGACCGTCAAAGAGTTTTTGCAAACAGCCTCGGGCAACAAGATTCCGATCGTGGACACTTCTGAAGCCGAGACCAGCGTCATGGTCAAGGACGGGACGACGATCGTGATCGCGGGACTTCGCCGGGACGAGTGGCAGATCAACGACGATCAGGTTCCCTTTTTGGGGGACGTGCCGATCCTCGGCCGGCTTTTTAAATCGAATTCTAAAAGCAAAAGACGGACCGAGGTCCTAGTGATCCTTACGCCGACCATCACGGGCGGCGAAAAGTTCGACATGGGCGAGCCGACCTCCCTTGACTATGATATGAAGAGCTACCGGGAGTATTCGGACCTCAAGCTGGAAGGGGAAAAGCCTGAGGCCGTCCCGCCGGGCCAACCCGGATTTTTCAACCGCGTTCTCAAAAAGATGCACGTTCCTGCCCATGATTAGATTCCTTCTCTTTCTCAAACGCCGGGCTTGGCCGATCGCTTTTTCGATCCTGCTGTGTGGGGCGGTCCTTCTCGGGACTCTTTTCTACTGGTTTCCGTTTCAGGGGGCAAAAGCGCACTCGGTCATGATGGAGCACAAGGTCAGCAAGCTCAAAGAGGAGAGGGAGAGCCTTCAGAAGTTCTACGAAACCCTGAAACAGAAATTCCAGGAGCTTGAGGCGGACCGCGACAACGTGCTCGTGCAGACCCGGCAGCTCCTCGGCGAGCGCGAAAAGTACGAGCAGTCCGTGGTCGAGCTCAATGCGGTGAAGGAAAAACAAAAAACGCTCACCGAAACGAATGCGGTTGTGACCGAGAAAATGACGGCTGCGGAAACGAAGGTCGCGGAGCTGCAGTCGAGCTACGACGCTGCCCGGGCCGAGGCCGAATCCTCAAAGGCCAAGCTTGAGCGAACGACCCGCGAGAACGTCGAACTGGCCACGCGGTCTCAAAACACCGAAGCGGTCATCAATCAATATAAGCAAAAGGCGGAAGAAAACGAAAAATACAGCCCTCTTTTCAACTCCCTGAGCGTGGAGCACGAAGTGCTCAAGGAAAAATACAAGGCGCTCGAAGCGCGGCTCGGGGACATCCCCGGACAATTCTCTGAAATGGCCAAGGAAAACCAGGTTTTGATCCACGAGACGGCCGACATGCATTACAATTTGGGGGTTTTTTACGCCAAGGAAAGGAATTATGAGCGCGCCCTCAAGGAGTTCCAGAAGGCCGTGGATATTGATCCGGGAGACGCCAAGGCCCATTATAATCTCGGCTATATCTATGCCGACCACATGCAGGACAGGGCCCGGGCCGAGCTTCACTTCAAGACGTTCCTAGAGCTGGCCCCGGATGACCCCAACTCGGACGCCGTCCGGAACTACATTATCAGCCGGGATGTTTTTAGCGCAAAAGTGTTGAAATCCTGAAATAACGGTGGTAGCCTACTGGGCAATCAGCCATCCTAACCTTAAGGAGTCCGCGTATGAAAAAGGTCAGTCTACTTGTTTTGGCGGTTTTGTTTTTGAGCACTCAACTCTTGGGATTCTTGCCTGTGGCTTGTGCGCAATCCGAAGGTGGGAAACCGTCCCCGGTTGCCCCTAAAATCTCGAAACAAGACGAAGAAGCGAGGGCTGCCCTGCGGAAAAAGATTCTGGAGAAGAAGGACGAACTCAACGGGTCCGAGTGGGCCGTCGAGATCAAGTCGCGCTCCGCCAAAGGCGATTTTGCCGGGGAAGACACGCTGACCTTCCAGAACGATAAATTCCGCTCCGGGAAAACGGAAAAAAGCGGGTACACCGCAACCAATTATACCTTGACGGTTTCGGAGGAGGAAAACGGACCGACGGTATGGGAAACGATGCAGACGTCGGCGAACGGGGAAATTACCTTCTGGCGCGGGGAGTGGAAGGATGATGTGATGACGGGCGTGATCAGCCGCCAGCTCAAAGAGGAGAAGGGCGTCGAGGAGTATTATTTTTCAAGCTCCTTGAAAAAAGAGATCCCCAAGACCACCGAGGAAACCGAAGAGCCAGCGGCTCCTGTGGCCTCCGAGGCCAAATCGGCGGCCTCGCCGATCCTGAGCAGCACGGCGGCCACCGCAGATTTAGGCAGCGCTGCCATAGAGAAGACGGGCGAAAAGATAGAAGAAAAGAAGACGGTAGCGGTGAGTGCCGAAGAGAAGAAGTTGGAAGAGAAAAAGGCTGCGGAAAAGAAGAAATCAGCCTGGCTCTTTTAGAGTCGTCGGTACTGTTTTAAACCAAAATAACTGCAGGCAGGGGCGCGGGGGACCGCGCCCCTGCTTTTTTTTTATTTCACGGTTATTTCACTTCCACATTGATTTGCTTGGGCTGACTGCTTTCGACCTTCGGTAAAGCGACTTCGAGGACGCCGTCCTTGTAGGCCGCCTTGACCTTGTCGGCCTGGATCTCGGTCGGAAATTCAAGGGTCCGCGAGAAAGCGCCAAAGGAGCGTTCTGAGTAAAAATATCCCTTCTCTTTGTCTTGGGTCTCTTTTTCGTATTTTCTTTCGCCCTTCAGCGTGAGCTGATTCCCCTTGACCGAAATGTTGAAATCCTCCCGCTTCAATCCGGGCAGATCGGTCTGAAGGATATAATGATCCGCTTCCTCTCTGACCTCGATCGAGGGCTCGAACCCTCTCGCCCATTGATCCTTATGGGTGAGCGAGCGGTTGAACGCGTGGTTCATCTCACTTTGAAGGTCTAGGAGCATGTCGAATGGATCCCAAGGTTCCTGAGTTCGTTTCACGATATTCATGGTAGCCTCCTCCTTTTAACGATGGTTAATTTTGACGTATCCACTTCGTCAAATTCAAAAACTATGCCAACGATCTATCATTACTTAAGCCATTTATATAACTATCGTTACAACATTATTTGACTGGGTAATGGGCTGGATCAGAAACGACTCAAGTCGCGTCGGTGTGTTATTATGGCGCACCATTTTAAATGCTGAAGATTCCACGGAACTTTCGGCCATCCTGGAAGGTTAACAAGGGTAGAAGAAAGGAGGGGGTTCCCCATGAATGCGATGACTCGAAAGGTAGTTCTAGGCATGATGGTTCTGGCTACGATGTGTTCCGCGTCGGGTGCCGCTCAAGCGTGCGGCGGCGGTGGCGGCGGAGGCGATAAAGCGCCGGCATCGGATGAAGCCGTAAAGTAGATCCAGGTTACAAGCTTGTCTCCCTCTGCAGGGACGGCCCAGTCGCTGTCCCTGCAGGTTCCCGCCTATTTTCCTTCAGAACCATTTCCAAGTACCGATAAATTGATTATCAGGGCCGGCTTTCTATGAGAAAAATTTTATATGGGATGATTCTGCTTACGGCGTTCTCCGGTTGTTCTCAGGACTTCTGGAAGGCCAAGTACTATCTTTTCAAGGCGGAATCAGCCTTTGAAAAAGCGGAACACAAACGGACGGTGCAGAAAATTCCGCACGATCAACTGCGCGGCGAGTACGCCCGGGCTTGCGACGACTTTGTCCGGGCCTATATCGTCAATCCAAAAGTTTTTTTTCTCTATCACATCCAGCACGGTATCGACGCGTGCTGGCGCGGCGGTGAAAGCTTCAACCAGGAGAAGATGGAACGGTTCGAAAAGTCCTACATGAAAGAGCACCCTGTCGAGGCCGAATACGGCGAGATGGGGCTCGGAGGGCTGGAAGGTTGAGCCTTCGCTGCACCGTGGAGCCCGAAGAGGCGAAGGACCGGCTGCTCGGGACCTATTGGACGATTTCGAAAAGGCAAACGGAGGCTTCGGTGGTTTTAGCGGACGAGCGATGGTTCCAAAATGTCACGGGCAGGCAGGGATGAGGATTTCCGTTATTTTGGCGCATCCCTCGGCCGGAAGCTTCAACCATGCGATTGCCGAAACAGCGGTGAGGGTTTTGACCGCGTCCGGCCACGACCTTGTTTTCCACGATCTCTATCGGGAAAAATTCGATCCGGTGCTGACGGCCGGAGAGATGGAGCATGGCCCGGACGAAGGGTCCCTCGTCGCTCTTCACTGTTGGGAAACGGTTCGTGCCAACGGGATCGTCATCATTCATCCAAACTGGTGGGGTCAGCCGCCCGCGATCCTGAAAGGTTGGATCGACCGCGTACTGCGCCCAGGGGTGGCGTACCGCTTTGAAGAAAACGATCGCGGAGAGGGAGTGCCTGTGGGGCTTTTGAAAGCCAGGGCGGCTTTGATTTTCAACACCTCCAACACGCCGGAGGTCCGGGAAAATGCCGTGTTTGGCGATCCGCTCGAAGGTTTGTGGCGCCGATGCATTTTCGAACTTTGCGGGGTTCCCTCGGTGCGCCGGATCGTTTACCGGGTGGTCGTGACCAGCACGCAGGCCCAGCGGAAAGCCTGGCTGGACGAAGCGGCTGCTTCTGTCCGGGAATATTTTCGGGAGGGCTCGATCTCCTGATGGCGTCCGGGTGCGTTGGGGGTATATAATAGGAAGCCATGAAAAAAGAAGAGAAGACCAAGGACCAACTCGAGAAGGAGCTGGTCCAGCTCAGCATTGAGCTGGCGTCCCGCAAGCTCATCGAGCGGCAAAGCGAGTGGATTTTTTCGCGGATCAAGGATGAGCGCTCCAAGCTTGCCGCTGTATTCAACTGCATGCCCAACGGGGTTGCCATCATCCGCGAAGACCACAGGGTCGAGTTCGAAAACCGGTGGATTCAGGATCGCTTTGGGGCCGAGAAGGAAAAAATTTGCTACAGGGACTACTTCCTGCGCGAGACTGCATGTCCCAACTGCGCGATGAAGCGAGCGCTGCGGAGCGGCAAGCCCGAAGAAATTGAAATTAAGACCAAGAATGAACGCTGTTACAAAATGATCGCCTCCCCGATGGGCGAGGTCGACGGCGTCCGCACCGTCGTCAAGATCATCATCGACGTGACGGAACAAAAGCGGGCGATTGAGGCCACGTTTCAAAGCCAGCAAAAGTACGTTGACCTTGTGAACAACATCAATGTCGGGGTCTACCGCGCCACCCCGGAGCCGGGCGGCCGGTTCCTCGAGGTCAATCCTGCGCTGGTGACCATCCTGGAAATGAAATCGACCCGGGACCTCATCGGGCGGCTCGTGAGCGATTTCCACGTCAACCGTGTTCGGCGAAAAGAGATCAGCGACCAACTGACCGAGAGAGGGTTCGTCAAAAAGGAGGAGGCCGAGATGGTGTCGGGCAAGGGCCGCCGGTTCTGGGCTTCGATTACGGCCGTCCGGCGAGAAGACGCCGAGGGCGGCGTTTTTTTTGACGGGATCATCGAGGATGTTACCGAACACAAGCTCGTCTTTGAGGAGACGCGGCGCCTGAATGAGGAGCTCAAAAAATCCAATGCTCGCTTGAAACGTCTTGCGTCGCGCAAGGAATCCCCAAGGAGGCTCGGGCAATGACTTTTCAAAATTTATTTCCGTTCTGCCGTTGCGACACATCACACATCTGCCCCTTTTGCTGGGCCCTGACGGGCCTTTGCGCGGCGGGCCTCGTCCTGCTTCTCGTTTTTTTTATCCGTAAACGATAGGGGCGGATCTCATCCATGCAAACTTTTCACGTCAAGGAAAGCCGTCCGCTTTTGGCCTTTCTTCTGGAGGCTCTCGCAGGGACCCCGCGCACGAGAATCAAGGAGCACCTCCGCCTGAAGCGCGTCGCTGTCAACGGCAAGGCGGTCACGCAGTTCGATCAGCCGCTTGAAACCGGAGACAAGGTCGAAGTCGGAGCGCGCCACGGCGCTCCCGGCCGGATTTCGCCCGGATTCGGCATCGAAATCCTGTATGACGATGACGCCGTTGTCGTGATTCATAAGCCTAACGGCCTTTTGAGCGTCGGGAGCGAGACCGTCCGGCATCGTACGGCCATCCGCGCCGTCAACGATTACCTGAACCGGGAGGCCTCCCACGCGGATATCCGGCGACGGGACCGGGCGATTCGGAGCAAAATGATATTTATCGTCCACCGGCTCGACCGGGAGGCCTCAGGGCTGATGGTTTTCGCGAAGACGGTTGAAGGCAAGCTCTTTCTGCAGGAACACTGGCACGAGTTTCGGAAAAAATACTTTGCCGTGGTGGAGGGGAGCCCGGCAGAACCGGAGGGGACGCTTTCCGGCTATTTAAAGGAAAACAAATTTCTGCGGGTGCATTCGGCACGCAAGGGGCCCGGGGCCCGGATGGCGGTCACGCACTATTCGACGGTCCGTACGAACGGCCGCCATTCGCTTCTCGAGGTCGAGCTTGGCACGGGCAGAAAGCACCAGATCCGCGCGCAGCTGGCTGAGGCGGGCCATCCCGTTGCGGGGGATGACCGTTACGGTGCGAAGACCGACCCTGCGGGGCGGCTGGCCCTGCACGCCTGCCGGCTCGAGTTTTGCCATCCGGTTACGGGTGCCCCGATGGTTTTTGATTCGCCTTTGCCTGAAACCTTTAAACGCATCATCGATTAGACCTAAGGAGTTACGAACGATGAATGTTCAAGGTGTCCCGACACGTACCATTTGGCTCAAAAAGAAGGATCCCCGCGTGGTTCAGATAATCGATCAGCGCGCCCTTCCGCACCGCTTTGTCGTCGAAGACTTGAAGACCCTGGGCGACTGCTGCCGCGCCATCAAGGATATGCACCTTCGCGGGGCGCCGCTCATCGGCGTTGCCGCCGCCTACGGAATGTATTTGGCTGCTCTCGACTCGCCCAAGGGCCTCGCGCCGGCGGCGTGGCGGGCCTGGATGCGAAAAGCGGGCGCCCGGTTGACGGAGACGCGCCCGACGGCGGTCAATTTGCGGATCGGAGTCGAGCGGGTCCTGGCCGAGATTTTGAAAATCGGCTCCCCAAGCCATGGAATTGAGGCCGCATGCGCCGCCGCTCGGTCGCTCGAGGCTGAAGAGATTGAAAATTGCCGCAGAATCGGCGAGCACGGCCTTACGGTCATCGAAAAAATCCATCGCGGAAAAAAGGGGCGGCCCGTCCAGATTTTGACGCACTGCAACGCCGGCTGGCTTGCCTGTGTCGACTGGGGCACCGCGACCGCTCCGATGTACGCCGCTTTCAACAAAAAAATTCCGGTCCATGTGTGGGTCGACGAGACCCGGCCGCGCAATCAGGGTGCAAGCCTCACGGCGTGGGAGCTCGGTCAGCACGGCGTTCCCTACACGGTCATCGTGGACAATGCCGGCGGGCACCTGATGCAACACGGTTTAGTGGATCTTGTGATCGTCGGCTCTGACCGGACCACCGCCTCGGGGGACGTTGCCAACAAGATCGGGACCTATTTGAAAGCACTTGCCGCCAAAGACAACGGCGTTCCTTTTTATGCCGCGCTTCCTTCCACCACCATTGACTGGGACATGGACGACGGGGTCCGCGAAATTCCAATCGAGGAGCGTGAATCGGAAGAAGTGACTCAGATTCAGGGCCTGGACGGCGGTGTGATCCGCAAGGTCCTTCTGACCCCAAAGGGCGCAAGGGCCGCCAATTACGGTTTTGATGTGACGCCACGCCGGCTTGTGACGGGCATCATCACGGAGCGCGGGATTGCACGAGCGTCACGGGCGGGATTGCGAAAACTTTTTCCGAAAAAACAATAGTTGTTCAGTCTCCACCGGTGGCATTGGGTCGACAAAGAAAGGTTTCTCCAAAACGCGCCTGCTTCGCTCGGAGCTCATGGACCTCATGGGTTGTGCGCCGATCTCCTCGTCTTCGCAAGCGGCGCTAATTGTTTTTCCGAAACCTTTCTTCGTCTCCTCAACCTTCCTCACCGGGGGTATCTGAACGTTTACAAAAACACATCTGTCATTGAAAGAAATGAAAAATTTAACCTCTGTAGTTCTCCACACTGCTTTTGAACGAGCTCGCACTTACCGCCTTCCGGTTTTGATGACGTCGACAACCGGAAAGACGGCGAAGGCGATGTTGGATATCGTCAAGGATGCCCCCGTTCGCCTCATCGTGTTGACCCATGACCCAAGGAGAGTCGGCCCTCAAACAGCCTTTGACTTGGAAGTCAGGCAACGCCTTTTGGCAGGAGGGCATACTTTTCTGGAAGACGAAGCTCCATGGCTGCCTTCGATTACTATAAGTCGTTTGCTTGAAATGGCTTTCAATTTATCAAGCCTCACGCCTCAGCAGCGTTTATGGACAAGAAAATACGGGATTGGCGGCAAGGTGTGTTTCCTTATGACACACAAAGTTATAAAAGCTGGATTACTCCGGACAGGTGAAAGTTGCGTTTGTCTCGGGGGAAGCCGTTCCGGCTGTGATACGGCGCTTCAAATGAGGGTTTCTTGTCGAGGAAACCGGCTTTTTCCCGAGGTCGAATCGGTGCTTGTGAGCGCCCTAAAAAAATAATCTCAAAAAAAGATTGACATATTTTCCTGTTCCACTATACTCACAACCTCATTTGTAGGGGAGGACTGTCTCCGTACGTTAATCTTCAGCGCATGATTTGCTGGAGTAGCTCAGTTGGTAGAGCACGTCCTTGGTAAGGACGAGGTCACGGGTTCAAGCCCCGTCTCCAGCTGGAGAGCAAACGAGCGAAACAACGGCATATTCTAAACTCAGACAATCGAATCGAAAGCAGTCTCACTGAGGAGAACGGATCATGGGAAAAGAAAAATTCGAAAGAACGAAGCCGCACGTTAACGTCGGAACGATCGGTCATGTCGACCACGGCAAAACGACGCTGACCGCCGCGATTACCAAAGTGCTCGCCACTAAAGGCTTGGCGGACATTCGCGAGTACGCCGATATTGCCAAGGGCGGAACGGTCCGTGACGATTCGAAAATTCTGACGATCGCGGTTTCCCACGTTGAGTATCAGTCCGAGAAGCGGCATTACGCTCACGTGGACTGCCCGGGACACGCCGACTACATTAAGAACATGATCACGGGCGCGGCGCAGATGGACGGCGCGATCCTCGTCGTTTCCGCGGTGGACGGCCCCATGCCGCAGACGCGCGAACACATCCTCCTTGCCCGTCAGGTTGGCGTGCCGGCGATTGTGGTGTTTCTCAATAAATGCGATCTCGTCGATGATACGGAACTTTTGGATCTGGTCGAACTCGAGGTCCGTGACCTTCTCAAGAAATATCAGTTTCCCGGAGATACCATTCCGGTGATTCGCGGCTCCGGTCTTCCGGCCCTGCAGAATCCGACCGATGAAAAGGCGGCCAAGCCGATTTGGGACTTGGTCAAGGCCCTGGATGAAAGTATTCCGGAGCCCAAGCGCGATATCGACAAACCCTTTCTGATGCCCATCGAGGATGTGTTTTCGATCTCCGGCCGCGGAACGGTCGGGACAGGCCGGGTCGAACGAGGGCAGATCAAGGTGGGGGCCGAAGTCGATATCATCGGCCTGAGTGAAAAGACGATGAAGTCCACGGTGACCGGAATCGAAATGTTCCGGAAACTCCTGGACGATGCGCGTGCCGGCGACAACGTTGGATTGCTTTTGCGCGGAGTCGAAAAAGAACAGCTCGAGCGCGGAATGGTCGTCGCTCAGCCCGGAACGGTGACTCCTCATAAGCATTTCAAGGCGCAGATTTACGTTTTGAGCAAGGAAGAGGGCGGCCGCCATACGTCATTTTTCAATGGGTACCGTCCGCAGTTTTATTTTCGTACGACGGACGTGACCGGGGTTGTGAAGTTGCCCGCGGGCGTGGAAATGGTGATGCCCGGCGACAATGTCGAGATCGAAGCGGAGCTCATTACGCCGATTGCCATGGAAAAGGAATTGCGCTTTGCCGTGCGTGAAGGCGGCAAGACGGTCGGCGCTGGAGTTGTTAGCGAGATCATTAAGTAGTTTTGGGATAAGTCAGTCAGCTAGAAGTGGCTCGTATTCAAGTCCTGCTAGGTTTCCTTTCAGGATGGCCCTGATGGCGAACTCATCCGGTTGTGGGGCGTTTATTTCGCCAATAAGAAGTCCCGCGACCAAACAGTAAGTCAACCACTGGTTAGCAGTGCGAGTACCGGTAGAGGATTTTGCGCCTCCGGTGTCCCTGCATTTGCTAGGGTTAAACGGGATGGAGGCCTGTAGCTCGAACTGGCTAGAGCGGCGGTCTCCAAAACCGCATGTTGCAGGTTCGAATCCTGCCAGGCCTGTTCTTATAAGTAAGAACGTGTGTTTCGGGCATAAAAAATTTATGTCGCGAGAAAGTTTGAGAGGTTGATTAAAAGATCATGTTCGAAAAGACGGGCGGTTTTTTCAGAGAGACGAAGCAGGAGCTGAACAAGGTCACGTGGCCGAGCCGCAATGAGCTCTGGCAGGCGACGGTGGTCGTGATTTTTGCCACACTGATGATGGCGGCATTCATAGCCCTGGTCGATTTTACGATTTCGACGATCGTCCGGGTGTTGCTGAGGTGATTATGACGACGGCGAAATGGTACGTGCTTCATACGCAGACGGGGGTGGAGGCCAAGGTCAAGGCAAGCCTTGAGAGCCGTGCCCAACTCGAGGGGCTCAAGCACATGATCCACGAGGTGCTGATTCCCACCGAGAAGGTGAGCGAGGTTCGTTCCGGTAAGAAAAGGATCTCCGAGAGGAAGTTTTTCCCCGGATACATCCTGGTGCAGATGGAGCTGACTGACGACACCTGGTACCTCGTGAAGAATACGCCCGGGATATCCGGTTTCATCGGGTCGGGGAAGACCCCGATCCCGCTTCCGGATGCGGAAGTCGATAAAATCGTAAGGCAGCAGGAAGAAAAGACCTCCAAGCCGAAACCGAAGGTGGAGTTCAGCGTGGGGGAGAACATCCGCGTGAAAGAAGGGTCGTTTGCCAACTTCAACGGGGTGATCGAAGAGATCAACCCGAACCGCGGCAAGCTCAAGGTGATGGTGACCATTTTCGGACGCCAGACGCCGGTCGAGCTCGAATACTGGCAGGTAGAAAAAATTTAACAAAGCGGGATACGGGACAACATGGCAAAAGAACTGGTAACGAAAATCAAGCTGCAGGTCCCCGGCGGGCAGGCCAATCCGGCGCCTCCCATCGGACCGGCGCTCGGCCAGCACGGCTTGAACATCATGGAATTCTGCAAGCAGTTCAATGAGCGCACGAAAGAGCGGCCGGGGACGGTGCTTCCGGTCGTGATCTCGGTTTTCAAGGACAAGTCCTTTACGTTTATCTTGAAGTCGCCGCCGGTGGCGATCGCCATCAAAAAAGCGGCAGGTCTGGCCAAGGCGTCGCCCGAGCCTGGCCGCAATATTATCGGGAAAATTTCACGAGCGGACGTGGCGGAAATTGCCCGTACGAAAATGACGGATTTAAACACCACAAAAATCGATAGTGCGATCCGGCTGGTTGAGGGCACCGCCCGCAGCATGGGGATCGAAGTCGTCGATAGCAAATGAGCCCAAAGGTTTGAAGACATGGCAAAACGAAGCAAACGGTGTACGGAACGCTTGAAGCTGGTCGACCGGGAGAAGAAGTACCCTCTCGATCAGGCGATCAAGATTTTGAAGCAGGTCGAGAAAACGAAGTTCGACGAAACGGTCGCGCTCAGTTTTCAGCTCGGCATCAAAACCGCGGCCAATGAGATGGTCCGCGGGACGGTCAGCTTGCCCCACGGGACGGGCTCGACGGTCAAGGTGCTTTGCTTTTGCAAGGGCGAATCCGCCCGCGAGGCCGAAACGGCCGGAGCCGACGTGATCGGCGCTGAAGAGCTCGTCAAGAAGGTTCAGGACGGGTGGCTTGAGTTCGACGTTGTGGTGGCCCATCCGGACATGATGCGCGAGGTCAGCAAGCTCGGCAAAGTGCTGGGGCCGCGCAAGCTGATGCCGTCTCCGAAGACGGGAACCGTCACGCCGCATGTCGGAAGAGCGGTGAGCGAGCTCAAGGCCGGCAGGATCGAATTCAAAAGCGATAAGACGGGGGGGCTGCACGCTCCCTGCGGAAAACTTTCGTTTGACGAAAAAAAGTTGCTCGAAAACGCCCAGGTGATCATCCGCGCGGTCAAAGAAGCGAAACCGATCGGAAGCAAGGGCGATTATCTCAAAAGTGCCGCCGTGACGGCTACGCAGGGACCGGGGATCCGGCTTGCGGTCGCAACGCTGTAACGGGATCAGGAAAAACTTATGCCGACGATAGCCAAAGAATTGATCATTCAGGAAATTGCAAAGGAGTTCGAAAAGAACCCCTATGCTTTCATATCGACTTTCGAGTCGATGCCCGTCGCGGACATGTCGGAGTTCCGGCGGACGATGGAAAAATGTTCGACCCGCTCGCTTTTAGTCAAACACAGCTTTGTCAAAAAGGTTTTCGCCCAGAGGTCGCTTGGCGATGCGGAGAGGTTCCTGAAAGGCCAGGTCCTGGTGACGTTTGCGGCCAAGGATCCGCAGGTCGCTTCGAAGGCGCTGGTCGCTTTTGCAAAAAGTAACAAGAAGGTGGTCCCTGCCGGGCTGGTGTTCGAGGGCAAGGTGTACGGAGAGGAATTTATCAAGGCTCTCTCCATCATGCCGTCCCGGCACGAACTGCTGACCCAGATGGTGATCCGCATGAAGTCGCCGATCTCGGGATTCGTGATGACTTTGAACCAGGTCCTTCGTGGTTTTGTCGTCGCGCTGAATGAAATCAAAAAACAAAAAGAAGGAAAAACCGAAACGGTATAAATAAAACCATAGCCCGCGGCGGCCGTTCAAATCGCGTTCAATGAACGGCAAAAAAACACGCGGATGCTCAGGAAAGGAAAATAAAATGACAAGCGAACAAGCAACCATGGAATCCAAACCGGTCTCCGAGAAACTTCAGGGGGTCATCAAGACGATCGAGGAGCTGTCGGTCCTAGAACTTGCCGAGCTCGTAAAGGCCCTGGAAGAGAAGTTCGGGGTCAGCGCTGCGGCGGCGGTTGCCGTGGCGGCACCTGCAGGCGGCGGCGCGGCAGGCGGCGGCGCAGCGGCGGCGGTCGAAGAAAAGACGGCCTTTGACGTGATTCTTACCAGTGCCGGCGACAAGAAGATCCAGGTGATCAAGGAAATCCGCACGGTCACGAGCCTCGGTCTCAAGGAAGCCAAAGACCTCGTCGAAGGCGCGCCCAAGAAAGTGAAGGAAGGCGTGACGAAGGAAGAAGCCGAGAAGATCAAGAAGCTACTTGAAGATCAGGGCGCGAAGGTCGAGATCAAGTAATAAAATCCACTGTACGGAACCTGGGGGCAGAATCCTTATGATTTCCGGAAACGAACGAAAAAATTACACCAAGATTCATGATACGATGAGTCTTCCGAACCTGGTCGAAATCCAGGTTCAGTCGTATCAGGAGTTTCTTCAGACGGAAAAGACCAAGCGAAATCGCAAACGTCAGGGTCTGGAGGCGGCTTTTCAGGATTGTTTTCCGATCGAGAGTTTCGACGGGACCTGCCGTTTGGAGTATGTCGGCTACAATCTCGGTAAGCCGAAGTATTCGATTTCGGAATGTCATAAGCGCGGCATGACGTATGCGGCACCTCTGAAGGTGAAACTTCGGCTCGTGCGCAAGGGCGTGGCGAAGGAACAGGAAGTTTACATCGGCGAGCTGCCGCTCATGACCGAAACCGGCACGTTCATTATCAACGGCGCCGAGCGCGTCATCGTCAGCCAGCTGCACCGCTCTCCGGGCGTTTCGCTCGAAGAGACCCTGCACCCGAGCGGCAAGAAGATCTTCAGTGTCCGCATCATTCCCTACCGCGGGGCCTGGATCGAGTTTGAGTCCGACACGAGCGACGTCCTCTACGCTTATATCGACCGGCGCCGGAAGATTCTTGCAACGACCCTCCTGAGGGCGCTTGGCTATTCCACGACCTGCGATATTCTGAGCGAGCTCTACCCGATCGAGAAATTGAAGGACCTGGAGCGCTCCGACCTCAAAAAGGTCGAAGGGTGTTTCCTCGCGGCCGATGTCCTCCATCCGGAAACCAAGGAAGCTGTTGCGGTGGCGGGCACCAAGATTACCAAGGAAATTTTCAATCTGATCCTCACCAACGGTGTCACCAGCCTGCAGGCGGTCAAGCTCGGCGCCGACGACATGAGCATCATCAACACCCTCGAGCGCGATCCTTATCGCAATTCCCAGGATGCGCAGATCGCCATTTACCGGCGCGTCCGGCCCGGTGATCCTCCGACTGAAGCCAGCGCAAAAGACCTCATTCAGAAGCTGTTTTTTGATAGCCAGCGCTATGACCTCGGGAACGTCGGACGCTTTATGCTCAACCGCAAGCTGAATCTCGAAGGCTCTCTCAAGCAGACGACGCTCCGCAAGGAAGACGTCATGAAGGTGATCGGGACGCTGCTGAGGCTGAAATCCGGCGCGGTCAAGGTGGATGATATCGACCACCTCGGCAACCGCCGGGTGCGTTCGGTGGGAGAGCTTCTGCAGAACCAATTCCGGGTCGGCATGGCCCGGATGAAGCGCTCGTGCCTGGAGCGGATGTCCATTTACGACCTGGATGCCGCGATGCCGCACAACCTGATCAACCCCAAACTCATTTCTGCGGCGATCAAGGACTTCTTCGGCCGCAGCCAGCTTTCACAGTTCATGGACCAGACGAACCCGCTGGCCGAGCTTACGCACAAGCGGCGTCTTTCGGCGCTTGGGCCCGGGGGGCTTTCGCGTGAGCGCGCGGGATTCGAAGTCCGCGACGTGCACCCTTCCCACTACGGTCGCATTTGCCCGGTTGAAACGCCCGAAGGTCCGAACATCGGCTTGATCGCGTCCTTGAGTACGTTTGCCCGGGTCAATCCGATCGGATTCCTCGAGAGTCCGTACCGCAAGGTCGAGAAGGGCCGCGTCACCGAGAAGATTGATTATTTGACCGCCGACGTGGAAGATAAATACGTAATTGCCCAGGCCAATGCGCGCATCGACCAGACCGGGCGTTTCCTGGATGACACGGTTTCTTGCCGCTCGCGGGGCGATTTTCCCAAGAAAAAACCCGAAGACATCGATTACATGGACGTGTCCCCGAGACAGCTCGTGAGTGTCGCGGCGGCCCTGATCCCGTTCCTCGAGCATGACGACGCCAACCGCGCCCTCATGGGTTCGAACATGCAGCGCCAGGCGGTGCCCCTTCTGGTGACCGAGTCGCCGCTTGTCGGGACCGGGATGGAGGCCCATGTTGCGAAAGATTCCGGGGCGGTGGTCCTTTCGAAGGCCCGCGGTACGGTCAAGGAAGTCAGCGGCCATGAGATCGTGATCGACGATTTCGTCTACCGGATGAAGAAGTTTGAGCGTTCCAACGCAGGGACCTGTGTCAATCAGCGGCCGGTCGTCAAACCGGGCGACAAGGTCAAGCGGGGCGACGTCATTGCCGACGGAACGGCCACCGGCGACGGCGAGCTCGCGCTCGGCCGTAACGTGCTGGCGGCGTTCATGCCGTGGCGCGGATACAACTTTGAAGACGCGATCATCATCAGCGAAAAACTTTCCAAGGACGACGTGTACACGTCGCTTCATATCGAAGAGTTCGATATCGAGGCCCGCGACACGAAGCTCGGCAACGAAGAAATCACGCGCGACATCCCGAACGTCAGCGAAGAGGCCCTGAAGGACCTTGACGCCGAGGGGATCGTGCGCGTCGGAGCCGAAGTTCAGCCGGGCGACATCCTGGTCGGCAAGATCACCCCAAAATCCGAGACGGAATTGTCCCCGGAGGAAAAACTTTTGCGGGCCATCTTTGGCGAAAAGGCCGGAGACGTCCGGGACGCTTCGTTGACGGTGCCGCCGGGAGTCGAGGGGATCATCGTTGACGTGAAGGTGTTCGAGCGCAAGGAGTCGCGTGCAAAGTCCCGTGACGAGCGGCGCCAGGAGACCAAAGATATCGACGAAATCAAGGACCGCTACCAGGAGCGTATTGACATCCTGAAAAAAGAGCGTCTCAACAAGATTTCGTCCATGATCCTCGGCAAGCGCCTTTCCGAAGACTTGGTCGACGACATTCTGGGAGAGGTCCTGATCAAGGCCGGCAAAGTCGTCGAAAAAAGCGACATGAAAAAGCTCGAGTCCTGTGACTGGGAGTCGATCCGTCTCGACGACGATCCTGAACTCGAAGAAAGCGTCAAAAAGATTGCCCGCATTTGGGGCGACGAGATCGACGAGCTGATTGGCGAGCGCGCCCGAGAAATCGACCGGGTGAAAAAAGGCGACGAGCTTCCGCCGGGCGTCATTAAGCGGGTCGTGGTGTATGTTTGTTCGAAGCGCAAAGTCTCGGTCGGCGACAAGATGGCCGGACGCCACGGGAACAAGGGCGTCATCGCCAAGGTGCTGCCGGTCGAAGACATGCCGTACATGCCGGACGGGACACCGGTGGAGATCGTTTTGAATCCGCTCGGCGTGCCTTCGCGTATGAACGTCGGACAGATTCTCGAGACGCACCTGGGGTGGGCCGCCAAGACTCTCGGGATCAAAATCATGACGCCCGTTTTTAGCGGCGCGACCGAAACCGAAATCAAGGAGCTCCTCGCGGAGGCCAAGCTCCCCAGCGACGGCAAGACCGTTCTTTATGACGGCCGTACCGGGGACCCCTTCGGTGAGCGGGTGACGGTCGGATACCTCTATATGTTGAAATTGGCTCACATGGCCGACGACAAGATTCACGCGAGGGCCATTGGGCCGTATTCGCTCGTGACGCAGCAGCCCCTCGGAGGCAAGGCGCAGTTCGGCGGCCAGCGCTTCGGGGAAATGGAAGTCTGGGCGCTCGAAGCCTACGGCGCCGCCTTTACCCTGCAGGAGCTTTTGACGGTGAAAAGCGACGACGTGGTGGGGCGTACGCGGGTTTATGAGGCCATTGTGAAAGGCGAGCCGGCCCTGCATGCGGGGACGCCGGAATCGTTCAACGTGCTGGTCAAGGAACTTCAGTCTCTGGCTCTGGATATTACTCCCGAGAAATCCGCCCTCAAGAAGTCGACCATTCTTGGTCCGGCCCTGGACAGCGAACAGGGCGGCGATGAGGATGCGAGGCAAAAGGCCAAGGAGAAACTCAAAGTATGACTTACGACGTCAATACCTTTGATTCGGTCACGATCCAAATCGCATCGCCCGAGGTGATCCGGAAATGGTCGCACGGCGAGGTCAAGAAGCCCGAGACCATCAACTACCGGACGCTCAAACCGGAAAAGGACGGCCTTTTCTGCGAGCGGATTTTCGGGCCGACCCGCGATTGGGAATGTAACT
This sequence comes from Candidatus Omnitrophota bacterium, assembly GCA_041666865.1. Taxonomy (GTDB): domain Bacteria; phylum Omnitrophota; class Omnitrophia; order Omnitrophales; family Aquincolibacteriaceae; genus JBAYGD01. Next base: position 53,657 of record JBAYGD010000006.1, read on the forward strand.
GCGGCAAGTACAAGCGCATTAAGCACAAGGGGATCGTCTGCGACCGCTGCGGCGTCGAGGTGACTCAGTCGAAGGTGCGCCGCGAGCGCATGGGGCACATCGAACTCGTGACGCCCGTCTCGCACATCTGGTTTTTTAAGACGATGCCTTCGAGGATCGGGAACCTGCTCGACCTGAGCGCGCGTTCGCTCGAGAAAGTTCTTTATTACGAAGAGTACATCGTCATTGACCCGAAGGAGACGCCGCTCAAGGCGCGCCAGCTCCTGACGGAAGAGGAATACAACAAGGCCCAGGAGCAGTACGGGGCGACGAATTTTATAGCCAAGATGGGCGCCGAAGCCGTCCGGGACCTCTTGCACGCGATCGAGCTCGACAAGCTTGTTTCTAAATATTCCCGCCAGGTCAAGGCCTCGAAGTCCAAGCAGGCCCGCGCTCGCGCGATCAAGATTCTGAAGATCGTCGACGCCTTCAAGAAGTCCGGAAATAACCCGGAGTGGATGATCCTCGAGGTCATCCCGGTGATTCCGCCCGACCTGAGGCCACTCGTGGCCCTCGACGGCGGACGCTTTGCGACGAGCGATCTGAACGACTTGTACCGGCGCGTCATCAACCGCAACAACCGCCTGCGCAAGCTGCTCGAACTCAAGGCCCCCGACGTGATTATCCGCAACGAGAAGCGCATGCTGCAAGAAGCGGTCGACGCGCTTTTCGACAACGGCCGCCACGGCCGTCCGGTGCTCGGAGCCGGGAACCGTCCGCTCAAGTCCTTGAGCGACATGCTCAAGGGCAAACAGGGCCGTTTCCGCCAGAACCTTCTGGGCAAGCGCGTGGATTATTCCGGCCGCTCTGTCATCGTCATCGGCCCTGAGCTGAAGCTCCACCAGTGCGGTCTTCCGAAGAAGATGGCTCTGGAGCTTTTCGAACCGTTTATTATCCGCAAGCTCAAAGAGCGCGGGCACGTGCACACGATCCGTTCCGCCAAGAAAATGGTTGAACGCGTCAAGCCGGAAGTCTGGGACATTCTCGAAGAAGTCATTCGCGAGCATCCGGTGCTTCTCAACCGCGCTCCGACGCTGCACCGCCTCGGCATCCAGGCTTTTGAGCCGGTGCTGATCGAAGGCAAAGCGATCCGAATCCACCCGCTGGTCTGTACGGCATTCAACGCCGACTTCGACGGGGACCAGATGGCGGTCCACGTTCCTCTTTCGATGGAAGCCCAGATGGAAGCGCGGCTGATCATGCTTTCGGCCAACAACATTTTTTCGCCCGCCAGCGGCCAACCGATTACGTCGCCGACGCAGGATATCGTACTGGGCGTTTACTACCTGACGAAGATCCGCGATGGCGCCAAGGGGCAGGGCCTGATTTTCTACGGCCCGGAGGAAGCGATCCTTGCCCACCAGGACGGAGAGATCCATAAGCACGCGCGCTGCAAGCTTCGCCTGGAATCCGGTGAGCTCGTGGAGACGACGGTCGGCCGGATCATTTTCAATGAGACCCTGCCGAAGGGGTTCCGCTACGTGAACGACTCGATTTCCAAGGCCCGTCTTTCGAAGATTATCGCGGAAGTCTTCCGCAAGTTCGGCCATACGGTGACGATCCAGCTTCTGGACCGGCTCAAAAACCTTGGATTCGAAGAGGCCACGCTCGCCGGCGTTTCGATCGGGATCGACGACATTCAAATCCCAGCGAACAAGGGCAAGCTCCTCGACGAGGCCAAGAACAGCGTTAAGGCCATCGAAGCGCAATACAAAAACGGTCTGATCACCGAAGGCGAGCGCTACAACAAGGTGATCGACATCTGGACGCATATCACGGACCGCGTTTCCGATAGCATGTTTGAATCACTCGAGTCCTTCAATCCGGTCTTCATGATGGCTGATTCCGGCGCCCGCGGTTCGAAACAGCAGATCCGTCAGCTGGCCGGCATGCGCGGTCTGATGGCCAAGCCGTCGGGAGAAATCATCGAGAGCCCGATCACTTCGAACTTCCGCGAAGGCCTGACCGTGCTCGAGTATTTCATTTCGACGCACGGAGCCCGCAAGGGGTTGGCCGATACGGCCTTGAAGACGGCTGACTCCGGATACCTGACGCGTCGGCTTGTCGACGTGGCCCAGGACGTCATTGTTTATGAAGAGGACTGCGGGACCCTGAACGGAGTTTTCATCGAGCCCATGTACGAGGGCGAGGACATGATCGTGTCCTTGAAAGACAGGATCCTCGGCCGCGTCGCTCTCGACAACGTTGTCGACATCGTGACCGACCAGAAGATCGTGCAGTCCGGCGAAGTCATCGAAGAGGCCACGGCCGACCGGCTCGAAGAGATCGGGATCGAAAAAATCCGTGTCCGCTCGGTTTTGACCTGCGAGGCAAAACGCGGGATTTGCGCCAAGTGCTACGGGCGCGATCTGGCCACGCGCCGCCTGGTGGAACTCGGGTGCGCCGTTGGAATCATCGCGGCCCAATCCATCGGAGAGCCGGGCACGCAGCTGACGATGAGGACGTTCCACATCGGCGGAACCGCCTCCCGCGTCGTCGAGCAGTCGTATTTCCGCTCAAAAAACGAAGGGCAACTGAAGTACCACAGCCTCAAGACCGTTGTCACGAAAAACGGCGAAATCATTGTGCTGAACCGCAACGGCCAGCTGTCAGTTCACGATCCGTCGGGCCGGGAACTCGAACGCTATACGATACCGTCGGGGGCGATTATCAGCTACAAAGAAAACGAAAAAGTCGCCAAAGACGAAATCTTCGTCAAGTGGGACCCCTATACGGTTCCGATCCTTACCGAAATGTCCGGGAAAGTGCAGTTTGAAGACGTCGTTGCCGGCGTTTCGATGAACGAGGAGCTTGACGGGACGACGGGGATGACTGAACGCGTCATCATCGAGCACAAAGAGGACCTGCATCCCCAGATCTTGATTGTCGGAGCCAACGAAGAAATCCTCGCGTTCTATCCCATTCCGACGGCGGCCCATATCGTGGTCAAGGAGGGTCAGGACATTTCGAGCGGTACGCTTCTGGCCAAGACGCCGCGCAAAATCGCCAAGACGCGCGACATCACGGGCGGACTTCCGCGCGTGGCGGAGCTCTTCGAGGCGCGCAAGCCGAAGAATCCGGCCATCATCTCCGAGATTGACGGCGTGGTCGAAATCGGCGATATCGTCAAGGGCCTTCGCAAGATTATCGTGCGCAGCACAACCGGTATGACCAAAGAGTATGGGGTCCCGCACGGCAAGCATCTGAACGTGTACACGGGCGATCGCGTGCTGGCCGGCGAGCAGCTCATCGACGGGCCTGTCGTTCCCCAAGACATTTTGCGTGTTTCCGGAGAGCGCAGCCTCCAGGAGTATCTCGTCAACGAAGTGCAGGAGGTCTACCGTCTGCAGGGCGTGCGATTGAACGACAAGCACGTCGAGGTGATCGTCAGGCAGATGCTCCGCAAGATCCGAATCGAAGAGTCCGGCGACACCGAATTTCTGGTCGGCTCCCACATTGATAAGGGACGGTTTGCCGACGAAAACGATAAAATGATCAAAAAAGGTAAAGAGCCTGCGAAGGCGACGCCGATTTTGCTCGGCATCACCAAGGCCTCTCTGACGACCGAAAGCTTTATCTCGGCCGCGAGCTTTCAGGAGACGACCCGCGTGCTGACTGAGGCGGCCTCTGCGAGCAAGCGAGACAATCTGCAGGGTCTCAAGGAAAACGTCATCATGGGGCATCTGATCCCGGCGGGAACGGGTTATCTGGGGCACCATGATTTCCAGCTCGTCAAGGAACTCGGCGATCTTCTGCCCGATCCGACGGCCGCTAAGGCAGTCGGCGAAACCGCAGGCGCCGCACAGGAGAAAAAATAATGTCCCCGACGATTAATCAGTTGATTGCCTGCGGAAGGAAAAAGTTCAAAAACAAAACGAAATCGCCGTCCCTGCACGGAGCCTCGTTCCGACGGGGGGTTTGTTTGATCGTGCGTACGCAGACGCCCAAGAAGCCGAATTCGGCACTGCGTAAAATCGCCCGCGTTCGTCTCTCGAACGGTGAAGAAATTACGGCGTATATCCCGGGCGTCGGCCACAATTTGCAGGAGCACTCGATCGTGCTAGTGCGCGGGGGCCGCGTGAAAGACCTGCCGGGCGTTCGTTATCACATTGTTCGCGGAAAGCTCGACGCGACCGGGGTCGCCGACCGCCGGAAATCGCGATCCAAATACGGCGCAAAAACGCCGAAAAAATAAAGCTGTGGGGCTCATGAAGAATCAACCCCGCAAACAAGGAAGATCCCAATGAGAAGAAGACGTGCGAAGAAAAGAGAAGTCGTTCCGGACCCCAAATACGGGGATTTGCTTGTCTCCAAGCTGGTCAACATCGTGCTGAAGCAGGGGAAAAAGCCGACGGCGGAGGGAATCGTGTACGGGGCCTTCGAAGTCGTGAAGGAAAAGACCGGAAAGAATCCACTTGAAGTTTTCAAGCAGTCCGTAGAGAATGTACGACCTCTTCTGGAGACGAAGTCCCGCCGAGTGGGGGGTGCCACCTATCAGGTTCCTGTCAGCGTCAGGCCCGACCGGTCGAATGGACTGGCGCTGCGGTGGATGCGCAATTACGCCCTCGACCGCAAGGGCAAGCCGATGGCCGTGAAGCTCGCGGAAGAAATTTTGGACGCTTACAACAAGACGGGAAGTTCATTCAAGAAGCGGGAAGATACGCACAAGATGGCCGAGTCCAACCGGGCTTTTGCGCACTACCGCTGGTAAACATAAAAGTTTAGAATTCGAGGACGGTTCCGATGGCTGAACAAACGATGGATGTGAATTATCCGTTGCCGAAGATTCGAAATATCGGCATTGCCGCGCACATTGACGCGGGCAAGACGACCACCACGGAGAGGATCCTCTATTACACCGGCCGGACCTACAAGATAGGCGAAGTCCACGAGGGGACGGCTGTCATGGACTGGATGGAGCAGGAGCAGGAGCGCGGCATCACCATCACCTCGGCGGCCACGACGTGTTTTTGGCGCGACTGCCGGATCAATATCATCGACACTCCGGGGCACGTCGATTTCACGATCGAGGTTGAACGTTCGCTGCGGGTGCTCGACGGCTGTGTCGCGGTGTTCGGCGCGGTGGAAGGCGTCGAGCCGCAGTCGGAGACGGTATGGCGTCAAGCGGACCGGTACAATGTCCCGCGTATTGCGTTCATCAACAAGATGGACCGCACGGGCGCGGAGTTTGAAGTCAACGTGCAGCAGATGAGAGACCAGCTGGGGGCCAATGCGGTTCCGATCCAGCTTCCGCTCGGGCGCGAGGAGCACTTCAAAGGCGTGGTCGATCTGATCGAAATGAAAGCGTATCTGTTTCACGACGAGACCTTGGGAGCAAAATTTGATATCGAGGAAATCCCGGCCGACTATTTGGAAAAAGCCAAGAAGGCCCGCGAGTTCATGATCGAAAAAATTGCCGAGCATGACGAAGCGCTCATGCATAAGTATATCGAAGGGCACGAGCCCTCCATCGAAGAGATCAAGAAAGCCCTCCGGTTGGTCACCATCGGGCTAAAGTTGACGCCGGTGATTGTCGGGTCGTCCCTCAAAAATAAGGGCGTTCAGCAGCTCTTGGATGCCGTGGTCGACTATTTGCCTTCCCCGATGGACGTGCCAGCTATCAAGGGGATCAATCCCAATGACGGGACCGAGGTTGAGCGTCATGCGAGCGACACCGAGCCGCTTGCATGCTTTGCGTTCAAGATCGCAAGTGATAAATTTGTCGGGAGCCTCACTTTTTTGAGGATTTATTCCGGAATGATCGCCGCGGGCACCTATATCTATAATCCGCGTAACGGACGCAAAGAGCGCATCGGGCGGCTTCTGCTCATGCACGCGAACAAGCGCGAGGAAATTCAAGAAGGCCGTGCGGGCAACATTGTCGCAGCGGTGGGCCTCAAGGATATTAAGACCGGGGATTCGCTTTGCGACGAAGATAAGCCGATCGTGCTCGAATCGCTTTTCGTCCCGGAGCCGGTGATCTGGATGGCGATCGAGCCGAAGACCAAGCCCGACCGCGACCGGATGGGCGACGTGCTGGGGAGGCTGGTGGCCGAAGATCCCACGTTCCGCGTCAAAACGGAACAGGACACGTTGCAGACCTTGATCGGCGGAATGGGCGAGCTGCATCTGGAGATCAAAGTCGATATCATGAAGCGCGAATACGCGGTCGAAGTCAACGTCGGCAAACCGCAAGTCGCCTATAAAGAAACGATTACGGGAATGGCCGAGGCCGAAGGCAAGTTCATCAAGCAAACGGGCGGCCGCGGTCAGTATGGTCACTGCTATATCAAGGTCGAGCCCCTCGAGCGCGGCAAGGGGAATGAGTTCGTCAACGATGTGGTCGGGGGTGTCATTCCTCGCGAATATATTCCGGCGGTGGAAGCGGGCGTCGAAGAGGCCTGCACGGGCGGCGTGCTCGCCGGCTATCCTGTGACGGATGTCAAGGCGTCGGTCTATGACGGAAGCTATCATGAGGTCGACAGCTCGGAAATCGCGTTCAAAATGGCCGGCATTTTGGGCTTCAAAGAAGCCTTCCGCAAAGCGCGTCCGGTTCTGCTCGAGCCGATCATGTTCGTAGAGGTCGTGGTGCCTGAGGACTACATGGGCGATATCATCGGGGACCTCAATTCCAGGCGCTGCGTGATCCAGGAGATGATTAACCGCGGTCACCTGAAATCGATCAAGGGCCTCGTGCCGCTGGCCGAGATGTTCGGGTACGCGACGGCAGTCCGGTCGCTTTCGCAGGGGCGCGCCACGTACACGATGGAGCCGCACAGCTATCAGCAAGTTCCGAGAATGATTGCCGACAAGGTCATCGGGGAGCTCCAAACCCGGGACAAACGATAAGGGAGTTTCGACCCAATTTATGTCATCCAACAAGGAAAAAATCAGAATCAAGCTTAAGGCGTACGATCACCGGGTGCTCGACCAGTCCGTGCACGAGATCGTGGGAACGGCCAAGCGAACCGGTGCCAAAGTGGTGGGCCCGATTCCTCTTCCAACCCAGATCTGGAAGACGACGGTCCTGCGTGGGCCGACTATTGATAAGAAAGCCCGGGACCAGTTCGAGATCCGGACGCACAAGCGTATGATCGAGATCGATGAGCCGACCTCGCGCACAGTGGACGCCTTGATGAAGCTGGATCTTCCGGCCGGCGTTGACGTAGAAATCAAGCTCTAAGGAACGGACATAGTCATGATAGGCATACTCGCAAAAAAAATCGGAATGACACAGCTCTTCGACGAAGACGGGCGCCAGGTGCCGGTGACGGTGCTGGAGGCAGGGCCTTGCTATGTGACGGAGGTTCGCTCCAAAGAGAAGCACGGCTATAGCGCGGTCCAGCTGGGCTTCGGCCAAGCGAAGGAAAAGCGGCTGAGCCGGGCGCAGCTCGGACACCTCAAGAAATCGCACAGCCCGGCGCTCAAGTTTGTCCGCGAGATCCGGACCGAAGATACCGAGGGTCTACGGGTCGGCGCGAAAGTGGCGGTCGATAATTTCGAGAACGGAGATTTTGTCGACGTAGAAGGCGTTTCCATCGGCAAAGGCTTTCAGGGGGCGGTCAAGCGTCACGGGTTCCGCGGCGCGGCATCGTTTAGCCACGGCGACATGCAGCACCGAAAAGTCGGATCCATCGGTTCGAAGGCCGGCGGCGTGGGCTGCCGGAAGAAAGTCCGTAAGGGCAAGCGTCTCCCAGGCCATATGGGCGACGAGCGCATTACGACGCAAAACCTGAAAGTGATCAAGGTGGATGCCGAAAATCATCTCCTTGCGGTGCGCGGGTCGGTGCCCGGCGCCGAGAACGGCTATGTGGTGGTTCGTCAGGCCATGAAGCGCGGAACCGTGCGCAAATGGAAAGTGCTGGAGGCGGAATCATCGAAGGCAGAGGCTGCGAAGCCGGAAGGCAGTGCATCTTAACATGAAAGCGCCGCTTTATTCCAAAGACGGTCATAAGAAAAAAGAGATCGTGCTCAATCCCAAGATCTACGCCGCGCGGGTCAACGTGAGGCTGCTGGAGCTTGTCCGGAACGCGTATTCGGCCAACTTGAGACACGGAACCGCAGACACCAAGACCCGTAAGGAAGTCCGCGGCGGCGGGAAAAAACCCTGGAAGCAAAAGGGAACCGGCCGGGCGCGTCATGGGTCCTCGCGGTCGCCGATCTGGGTGGGCGGAGGGATTACGTTTGGCCCGCATCCGAGAAGCTATTATGTCAATCTTTCGAAATCGATGCGACGCCAGGCGCTCATTTCGGCCTTGAGCCTCCGTGGGGCCGAAAAGAAGCTGACGGTGGTTGAAGACCTGAAGGTCGAGAACCCGAAAACCAAGGAGTGGGTACAGATTTTGAATGCCCTGCACGTCAAAGGCAAAAAGGCGCTATGCGTCGTCAAGGAAATGGCCCCCTCACTGAAGCGGGCCTCATCGAATATGAGCCGGATGGTCACGGTCACAACGGCTCGTGACCTGAATGCATATCACGTTCTTTTGCGCGACAGGATTCTGCTCGAGGAAGAAGCCCTTCCGGTGATCGAGGCGCGAGTCCTTGAAGGAAAGGAGACCCCGGCGTCATGAGACAGGTTTTCTACGATTCTATTTTAGAGCCGGTGATAACGGAAAAGATTACGAAGGACTCGGCGAAACTTTCAAAATACGCGTTCCGGGTAGCTCCCGGGGCGAATAAAAAAGAGATCAAGGCGGCGATTGAGAAGATCTTCAACGTGCATGTGACGCGTGTCAATACGCTGAACGTGTCCGGGAAATGGCGCAGGGTGCGGTATGTTCCCGGAAAGACCGCTGACTGGAAAAAAGCGATCGTGACTCTTAAGAAGGGAGAAAAAATCGACATTACGTCGTAGAAACTTTATGGGACTCATCAAATTCAAACCCACGACATCGACGCGCAGATTCGGAAGCGTCTCGGATTTTGCCGAACTGACGACGGATAAATGCTACAAACCGCTGACCCTCATCCGCAAACGGTCGGGCGGTCGTAACAATCACGGCCACATGACCATGCGGGGGCGCGGGGGCGGCCACAAGCGTCGCATTCGTATCGTCGATTTCCGAAGGAACCGGCACGGCGTGGACGCGAAGGTGCTCACAGTCGAGTATGATCCGAACCGTAGCGCCCGCATCGCTCTCATCCAGTATGCCGATGGCCAGAAGAGTTACATCCTCTGCCCCGTAGGGCTTCAAGTCGGTGATTCCGTGATGAGCGGCGAGACGGCCGAGGTGAAGGTGGGTAACCACCTTCCCCTGAAGGTCATTCCCGAAGGAACGCCGATCCACAACATCGAATTGTACCCGGGGCTCGGGGGGAAACTCGTCAGGGCCGCCGGAGCGGTGGCGCAGATCCTGTCCAAGGAAAACGATTTTGCGCATGTGAAGCTCGGGTCCGGGGAAGTCCGGATGATTCCGCTGGCTTCCTACGCCACCATCGGGCAGTGCTCGAACGTGGACAACGAAAATATTTCGCTCGGTAAAGGCGGAAGGACCCGCTGGCTGGGATTTCGTCCAAAATCGCGTGCCATCGCGAAAAACCCGGTCGACCATCCGATGGGCGGCGGAGAAGGCAAGTCGAAGAGCGGAAAACATCCGCAGTCGGCCAACGGACAGCAGTGCAAAGGTCTCAAAACCCGCAAACCGTATAAAGCTTCCAACCGCTATATCGTGAAGGATAGAAGAAAATGAGCCGTTCTACAAAAAAAGGTGTGTATGTCGAGGACAGACTTATGATGCGCGTCAGGGTTGCGCAAGAGCGCAAGGACCGCAAGCCGATCAAGACCTGGTCGCGGCGCTCCACGATCACCCCGGAATTCGTCGGGTTGACGCTGTCAGTGCACAACGGAAGGACGTTCCACAATTTTTTCGTCTCGGAAAACATGGTGGGTCACAAGCTCGGGGAGTTCTCTCCGACGCGGACCTTCAAGGTGCACAGCGCTGCGGGCGACAAGGCCAAAGCCCTCGCCACGGCGTCGAAGACTTAACGGAAGATCAGAGAGTGCCATGAAAAAAGAAAAGAATCCAAAGAATCCGGTGATCGAGGCTCCTGCGGTGGTTTCCGACAAACGTGCGGTGGCCAAACTTAAACATCTGCGGATCGGCCCGCGCAAGATGAGGCTCGTGATTGACGCTGTGCGCACGAAGCCCGTGGGCCGGGCTTTTGAGATTTTGATGGTCCTGAAGAAGAAGGCCGCGCGGATGGTGGAAAAAATCATGAAAACGGCTGTTGCCAACGCGAAAGTCCTCGGAATGGATGAAAACCGCCTCGTCGTCGCCGAAATCAAGGCGGACGGCGGGCCTGTGATGAAGCGGTTTATGGCACGTTCCATGGGACGGGCCGACAGGATTCTGAAGCGCACCACGCACCTGACGCTCATCCTCAAGGAGGGCGGGAAGGCGTGGGCGGGGCCGGTGGCCGAAGAAGCCGCCAAGGCCGAGGAAGCGAAACCGGGCAAGGAAAAGAAGGCGTCAAAGGCTTCGGCCAAGGCCGGCGGTAAAAAGAAAGCCGCAGCAGCGGCGTCATAAATATTTAAGGAGGCTTTTTGTGGGTCAGAAGGCACATCCGTACGGGTTAAGATTGGGCTATATCAAGCCCTGGAAGGCGAGATGGTTTGCACCGAAAAATTTCGGGGCCATGTTGCACGAAGATTTGAAACTGCGCAAGTATCTGAAGACCAAGCTCGGAGCGGCGGGCATTTCCAGCGTTGAGATCGAGCGGTCGAGCGGTCGTGTGCGCGTGCGTATCTTTACGGCACGGCCCGGGGTGATCATCGGCCGCCGGGGGCAGGAGATCGATAAGGTCCGCGAGGAGCTTTCGGCCCTGACGAAAAGCGAGCTTTTCGTGGATATTAAGGAGGTCAAGAGTCCCCAGACCGACGCACAGCTCGTTGCCGATAATATCGCGCTACAGCTCGAAAAGCGCGTCAGCTTCCGCAAGGCCATGAAGAAATCGGTTCAGCTGGCGATGCAGAAGGGGGCGCTCGGGATCAAGGTCCTTTGCAAGGGGCGCCTCGGCGGAGCCGAGATCGCGAGGGATGAGGGTTACCGCGAAGGCAAGGTGCCGCTTGGAACGTTCCGGGCGGACGTCGACTATGGCTTCGGGGAGGCCTTTACGACTTACGGGACGATAGGCTGTAAAGTTTGGATCTATAAAGGGGATATATTGGTTAAAAAGGAAGATGCCCACCGGCGCGACGAGCTTAAGCGCGCGATGGAGGAAAGGGCCCAGTCCGAAGGCCATGTTGCTGCGGCGCAGCCTGAAGCTACGCCGGCCCCTAACACGGCCGCCGACGCTGCCGGAAGCGCTGTGAGCGAAACACCGGCGCAAACGCCGCCGCCGCAGGACGCCGCCTAAGGCCCCTTCGGGATCGTCATCATTTTGAGAGAGGAATCGATTTATGCCGTTAATGCCTAAGCGAGTTAAATTTAGAAAGCAGCAGCGGGGCTGGATGCGCGGTGTTGCGACCCGGGGCTCAACGATTGCCTTCGGGGATTACGGCCTGAAAGCCATACAATGCGCCTGGCTGACCGCGATTCAGCTTGAGGCCGCCCGCGTCGCGCTGACGCGGCACGTGAAACGCGGCGGCAAGATCTGGCTCAGGATTTTCCCCGACAAGTCCTACACCAAAAAGCCGGCTGAAACCCGCATGGGGAAGGGCAAGGGAGCGCCCGAGTACTATGTGGCGGTGGTCAAGCCGGGGCGGATTTTGTTTGAAATGGGCGGTATTCCGGAAGCGCTGGCGCGTTCGGCCTTGAGGCTGTGCGCTCACAAGCTGCCTTTCCGGACTAAATTCGTCAAGCGCGAAGGAGTCGCGAGCCATGCTTAAAATCGAAGAACTCCGAGGTCTCAGCGAGGCCGAGCTTGAAGATAAGGTCATGAACCTCAAGAAGGAACTGATGCAGTTCCGGTTCCAGGCGAAAACCGGAAAATTGGAACAGCAAACCAGGATCCGCGATACCCGGCGGGACATCGCCCGGATGCTCACGGTCCTCAACGAAAAGAAACGATCCGAGGCGAAATCGTGAGCACAAGCGAACCATCCAAGGTGACGGGCAAGCGCACGCGCGAGGGCGTGGTCACAAGCGACAAGATGAACAAGACGGTCGTCGTCGAAGTTACGCGGCTCATGCGGCACGCGGAATTCGGTAAAGTGATCCGGAACCGGAAGCGCTATTCGGTTCACGACGAAAAAAACGAGGCCAAAACGGGCGATAAGGTCCGGATCGTCGAAACCAGGCCGCTGTCGAAAACCAAGCGGTGGAAATTAGTCGAGGTCCTCAAGTCATGATCCAAATGCGCAGCATTCTCGAAATTGCCGACAACAGCGGCGCCAAGCGCGCGTCCATGATCGGCGTTCTCGGACGTCACGGCAAGCGCGTGGCCGAGATCGGCGACATCATTACGGCGAACGTGAAGGAAGCGCTCCCGGAAGGAACCGTCAAGAAAGGCGACGTGGTCAAGGCGGTTGTCGTCCGCACGCGTTCTCCCATCAAGCGCTCGGACGGTTCGGTGGTGAAGTTTTCATCCAACGCGATTGTGATTATCGATAACAACAAGAATCCCCGGGGGACCCGGATCTTCGGGCCGGTCGCGCGCGAACTGCGCGAGGCCCATTTTATGAAGATTCTGTCTCTCGCACCCGAGGTGGTCTGATGCGTATCAAGAAAAACGATCAGGTGGAAGTGATTTCCGGAAAGGACCGGGGCAAGAGGGGACGTGTCTTTATGGTCTTCCCAAAGGAAAACAAGGTCCTGATCGAAAAAATCAACTATCAAACGGTCTACCTGCGCAAGAGCCAGCAGAACCCCAAAGGCGGCATCACCAAGGCCGAAGGCAAACTTGACGCATCGAAAGTCCAGCTCATCTGCCCGAGGACAGGACAACGGACCAAGGTGGGCTGGCGCGTGCTGGCTGACGGAACGAAACACCGGATTTCCAAGAAATCCGGGGAAATGTTGGGGGCCTGACGATGACCACGGAACAGCCAGTTGCTTCATTTATGTTCGAAAAATACCGCCGGGAGGTCGTGCCTGCCATGATGGCCGAGTTCCACTATGGCAACATCATGCAGGTCCCGAAGCTCCGGAAGGTCGTCGTCAATATGGGCATCAAGGAAGCCAAGGAGGACGTCAAGATCCTCGAGCAGCTAACCGTCGAGCTGACGCGGATTACCGGTCAAAAGCCCGTGACGACGATCGCCAAGAAATCGATTTCGGCGTTCAAACTCCGAGAGGGGCAGCCTGTCGGTCTGAAGGTCACGCTCCGGCGCGCCCGCATGTACGATTTCCTCGAGCGCCTGTTTCACGTGGCCATGCCCAGGATCCGAGACTTTCGGGGCTATCCGGATTCGAGTTTCGACAGTCAGGGCAATTACTCGCTAGGGGTTCATGAGCAGACGATTTTCCCTGAAGTGGAATTCGATAAGATCAAGCTCACCAAGGGGATGGACATTACCCTGGTCACGACGGCCAAGACCAAGGAGGAGTGCAAAAAGCTGCTCGAACTGCTGGGGCTCCCCTTCAGGAAAAAGGGCTAATCGGCCCGGCCGGAATATTCTCTAACACGAAAAGGAACACTGATTCATGGCAAAGACCTGTTTGATCGTGAAGCAAAGACGGGAGCCGAAGTTCCCGGTCCAAAAATACAACCGCTGTCAGCAGTGCGGAAGACCGCGCGGGTACATCCGGAAATTCGCGCTTTGCCGCATTTGTTTTCGCGAGTTGGCGAACCAGGGCTTTATCCCGGGCGTCGTCAAGTCGAGCTGGTAGACAAAGGAGAAACTCAGGATGGCCAGAACGGATTTTGTAGGTGATTTTTTGACGGTGATTCGCAACGCGGCGCGTGCGCGGCACGAGAAGATCTCGATCCCCGCCTCGAAAATGACGCTTAGGATCGCGGAAATCCTGAAGGAAGAGGGTTTCGTAGAGAGCGTGAAGGGCTACACGGAAGGCCATAAAGCGTTCGTGCGCATCCATATGAAATACCTCGGCAAGAAATCCGCGATCCAGGGCATTAAGCGGGTTTCGACGCCCGGGCGGCGCTGGTATGCGGCCTGCGGAGAAATTCCGAAAGTGCAAGGGGGGCTTGGGATTTCGATTGTGTCGACCTCCCGCGGCCTCACCACGGACCGCAAGGCCCGTGAGGAAAAAATCGGCGGCGAAGTCATTTGTAAAGTTTGGTAAGCAAAGGCGGCGGACATGTCAAGAATCGGTAAAAGAGCGGTTGTGATCCCGGAAAAAGTCAAGGTGGTGCTGCAGGGGCGCGCTTTGACGGTCGAGGGTCCCAAGGGCAAACTCGGGCTGGAAGTGCACCCCAGGATGAAGGTCCTCGTGGAGGACAAGGAAGTCCGGGTGGAGCGTCCGACGGACATTCGCACGGACCGCGCTCTACACGGCCTGACGCGCAGCCTGATCCAGAACATGGTGCTCGGGGTGACCCAGGGATATATGAAGGAACTCGAGATCGAGGGAGTGGGATTCAAGGCGATCCTCAAGGGGAAGGTCCTCAATCTCGCCCTTGGGTATACGCATCCGATCGACTACCAGATCCCGGAAGGCATCGAAATCAAGTGCCCATCCCAGACGAAAATCACGATCACCGGGACCGACAAGCAGCTCGTCGGCCAGGTGGCGGCCGAAATTCGGCTTTTCCATGAGCCCGAGCCTTACAAGGGCAAGGGCATCCGGTACGTCGGCGAAGTGGTGCGGCGCAAACAAGGTAAGACGGTCGGTTAATTCAAGAGGAATCTATGCTTGCAAAACAGTTGAGACGGATCAAGAGACATCAGGGAATCCGGAGAAAACTCATCGGGTCAGCCGAACGGCCCCGAGTTTGCGTGCGCCGGTCCCTCAACAACATCTATGTCCAGGCGATCGACGATATCGCGGCGGTGACTTTGGCTTCTGCCTCGACCCGGGACAAGGGCTTCCAGAAACCCGAGGGCCCGGCCGACAAAACGGCGATGTCCAAATGTCTCGGGCAGTATTTCGCGGAGCGGCTCAAACAAAAGGGAATTTCAAAAATTGCATTTGACCGCGCCGGGTATCAATACCACGGGCGGGTTAAGGCACTGGCTGAAGCCTTACGCGAAGCCGGGATCCAGTTTTAATCCGGCCGCTCGAGCCGGGGATGAAAGGAGAAACGACTTTGGTGGAAGAAAAAAAAGAACGAAAAGGCAGGGGCCAGTCGGAAAACAGAGGGCCTCGCAAAGCCTCGCTCATGGCGGGAGCGGGGAACTATGAGAAGGTCATTCAGGTCAACCGCTGCGCCAAGGTTGTCAAGGGCGGCAAGAGGTTTTCCTTCAGCGCTCTGGTCGTCTGCGGTAACGGCACCGGCGAAGTAAGCTATGCGCTCGGCAAGGCCAATGAGGTCGCGGATGCGATCCGCAAGGCGCTTACGGCGGCGCAGAAAAACAAGATCAAGGTACTTTTGAAGGGGACCACGATTCCCCACGAAACGATCGGCCGCTTCGGCGCGGCCCGAGTGCTTCTGAAGCCCGCGGCGCCCGGAACCGGAGTCATTGCAGGCGGTTCGGTGAGGGCCGTGTGCGAGGCTTGCGGCATCAAGGATATTCTGACCAAGAGCTTGGGTTCCGATAATGCCATCAACGTCCTGAAGGCCACGATTGAAGGCTTGAAGTCGCTGGTGATCTGCAGAGAGCGCGACGGAAAGCCCCCGGCGGCACAGACGGAAGGCCAGGTTACAAAGGATGCCGAGGAACCGGCGAAGGAAACAGCGTCATGAGAGCGAAATTTCCCTATAAGAAGCGCAGGAAGCGCGTCGGGTGCGGACAGGGGTCCGGGCACGGAAAAACCTCTACCAAGGGTAACAAGGGACAGAAGGCTCGTTCCGGACAGACGCGCATGCCCGGGTTTGAGGGGGGGCAGAACCCATTCTATCGCCGCGTCCCGAAGCGGGGATTTAATAACGCGGCCTTCCAGCGCGACTATTCGATCGTCAATTTGGACAGCATCGAAAAGCTTGGTTTGAGTGAGGTGACGCCGGAAATCCTCGTGCGCAGCGGCATGGTTCACGACGTGCTCGACGGGTTGAGGGTGCTCGGGGACGGAATACTGACCAAGCCGGTTACGGTCAAGGCTCATTATTTTACGGGGACCGCGAAAACAAAAATCGAAAGTGCCGGGGGCCAGGCAATCCTCATGGCGCGGCCCGCGACGCCCAGAACACATAAGTAACGCACGAAAGAGACGCATTGACATGATTAAGGGTTTCAGCAACATCCTGAAAGTGCCGGATCTGAGAAAAAAGGTGCTTTTTACGTTGCTGATCGTCGTCATCTACCGGATCGGAAGTTTTGTTCCGACGCCCGGGATTGACGGAGGGGCTCTCGGGAGATTTTTCGAGAGCATTGCGCGGACTCCGGGCGGGACGCTCTTTGGCATCATCGGGATGTTTACCGGCGGCGCGCTGCAGCGGGCGACCATTTTTGCCCTCGGGATCATGCCGTATATTTCGGCGTCGATCATCCTGCAGCTTTTGACGGTGGTGATTCCTTATCTGGAGAAGCTTGCCAAAGAGGGTGAGGAAGGCCGTAAGAAGATCATCCAATACACCCGTTACGGGACGGTGATCTTGAGCATCATCCAGACTTTTTTCATCGCGCTGTGGCTCGAAAACCCATACAGCTTCAACGGAACGGTCATCGTTCCCAATCCGGGATGGGGGTTCCGGCTGATGACGATATTGACCATGACCACCGGCACGGCTTTCATCATGTGGCTGGGCGAACAGATCGACCAGTATGGGATCGGAAACGGCATGTCAATCCTGATCACGGCCGGAATCATCGAGAGTATTCCGACGGCCTTTTGGCAGACGTATCTTTTGCTGTCGCCCTTTGACCTGGCTCACCAGCAGCTGGCTTGGTGGAAGTTTGCGGTGATGTGCTTTTTGTTTGTGACGACCGTGATCGGCGTGATTATGATCATCCAGGGCCAGCGAAAGATCCCTGTGCAGTACGCCCGGCAGATACGCGGGCACCGGATGTACGGCGGGCAGAGCACTTACTTGCCGATGAAGGTCAACCAGGCCGGGGTGATCCCCATTATTTTTGCCCAGTCGGTGATCTTGTTTCCGGCGACGATCGCGGGTTTTTTTCCGAAAGCCGGCGCTCTGACCGCTGCGGCCAGGTTTTTGAGCGCGGGAAGCATTTCGTATTCAATTATTTACGCGGTCTTGATCCTGTTTTTTACGTTCTTTTATACGGCGATTACATTCAACCCGATCGATGTGAGCGAAAACCTCCAGAAATACGGCGGCTTTATTCCGGGGATCCGTCCTGGAAAAACGACGGCCGAATACCTGGATTATGTGATGACGAGAATCGCGACTAGCGGGGCTTTTTTTCTGGCTGTGATCGCGCTTCTGCCGAACGTGATTTCGTCACCCAAGGTGATGAATATTCCTTTTACGATCGCGAGCTTTTTCGGCGGCACCGGACTTTTGATTATCGTCGGCGTCATGCTGGATGTGATGGCTTCGATCGAATCGCAGCTTTTGATGCGCCATTACGAAGGGTTCATCAAAAAGGGAAAGCTGAAATCGAGGCAGCGATGAAGCTCGTTCTTTTAGGACCTCCGGGCGCGGGCAAGGGCACCCACGCCAAGAAGCTCGGCGGGGCCTATGGGCTCCGCCACTTGGCGACCGGCGACATTTTGCGCCAGGAAATCCGGGGCGGGACGGAACTTGGGGGTCGCGCCAAGGGCGTCATTGAAAAGGGCGGTCTGGTCTCCGATGATCTCATCAACGAGATGATGGCCAAGCAGATCGAGTCCGGCGGGGCAGACAAAGGCTTTCTTTTGGACGGTTATCCGAGGACGATCAATCAGGCCGAGGCCCTTGACGTTTTTTTGAAGCATCACGGCATCAAGATCGACGCGGTGATCAATTTCGTGACGTCCGAGCAGGTTGTGATCGACCGGCTGTCTGGCCGCCGGGTTTGCGCGAAATGCGGCGGGAACTTTCATGTTCATAACATCCCGCCCAAAAAAGAGGGGATCTGCGATTTCTGCGGAGACGCTTTGGTGCAGCGCAAGGACGATAAGCCCGAGACCGTACGCCACCGGCTCGAGACGTACCGCAAAGAAACGAGCCCTCTCATCGAATATTACCGCCAGCAGGGGCTGCTCCATGATTTTCCGGCCGACCAGGGGGTGGAACCCCTGCAGGTCGAGTTGAGAAAGTTCTTTGAAAAAGCCGGTCTGGTGCAATGATCGCGCTGAAATCAGCGCGCGAAATAGTGATGCTCACGCAGGCGGCCGGAATTGTTAAGAGAATATTCCAGGCGGTAGAACCGGCGGTTCGTCCGGGGGTGACGACGGGCGAGTTGGACGCCATCGCGGAGAAGGTCATCCGGTCGAGCAAGGCGGAACCCGCTTTTAAGGGTTACCGTGGCTATCCGAGCGTGGCCTGCATTTCCGTGAACGAGGAAGTGGTTCACGGGATTCCGGGGCCCAGAAAGCTCCTAGACGGGGACCTGGTTAGTTTCGATATCGGCGTCAAATGGGACGGTTTTTACGCCGACGCCGCAAGGACCTGGATTGCAGGGCAGGCGGTTTCAAGGGTCCCGCAAGCTTTGATCGAAGCGGCTCGGGGGGCGTTGGCCGAAACCCTTGGAAGATACAGGCGCGGTTTCCGGGTAGGTGATATTTCCTCCTCGATTCAGCAGCATGTCGAGGGGCTCGGGTTCGGGGTTGTCCGCGACTATGTCGGACACGGGATCGGAAGAATGCTCCACGAGGAGCCGCAGGTGCCCAACTTCGGCACGGCCGGGCGCGGCCCGAGGATCGAGCCGGGGCTCGTATTGGCGATCGAACCCATGGTGACGGAGGGGCAGTACGCCGTCGAAGTTCTGCCGGACGGGTGGACGGTGGTGACGCGGGATCGTACGCTGGCAAGTCATTACGAAGACATGATTGTTTTTACGGAAGAGGGATATCTGAATTTGACGGGGGAGCTGTAGGGATTATGCCGAAGGAAGACTCCATCGAAATGGAAGGAACGGTGGTCGAGCCCCTGCCCAACGCGATGTTCCGGGTTAAGCTGGACAACGGGCACCGGGTTTTGGCGCATATTTCGGGCAAGATGAGGATGAATTACATCCGAATCTTGACGGGTGACCGGGTGAAGCTTGAGCTTTCGCCGTATGACCTGAACCGTGGCCGGATCACTTTCCGGGTGAAATAAAAAAAAGAAAGCGGGAAATTTTATGAAAGTACGAAGTTCCGTCAAGCGAATTTGCGAGAATTGCAAGATCATCCGCCGAAAGCGGATTGTGTACGTGATCTGTTCCAATCCCAAGCACAAACAGCGGCAGGGGTAAAGGGGAGCAACTGATATGCCAAGAATCATGGGTATTGATATTCCGAGGGAAAAAAGAACGGATGTCGCTTTGCGCTATTTGTACGGCATCGGGAAGACGCTGGCTGTCCGGGTGCTTGCGGAAGCGGGCGTCGATCCGGCGAAGCGCGCCAAAGACCTGACGGAAAAGGAAGTCTCGGCGATTACCATCGTCATTCAGAAGCACTACAAGGTCGAGGGTGAGCTGCGCCGGGAAGTTCAGTCGAATATCAAGCGGATGATCGATATCCGCTGTTACCGGGGCAGCCGCCATCTGAAAGGCCTGCCTGTTCGGGGGCAAAGGTCGCACACGAACGCGAGGACACGAAAAGGTCCGCGCAAGACTATCGGCGGGCTGAACCGTAAGCCGCCTTCGCCCAAATAACGACACCGAAAGGTGTTATGTTGAGGCCCGACGGGGATGGCCGCGACATCTCGAGACGCTTTTAAAATGATCCCGATTCTCGTTTAAAAAAGGAAACGATCCGCATGGCAAAGAAAAAGAAGGTCAGACAAGTTTCGCGCGGGGTGGCCAATATCCTGGCGAGTTTCAACAATACCGTGATTACCATCACGGATTCGGAAGGCAACACCCTCTGCTGGTCCTCCTCAGGTGCGGCGGGATTCAAGGGGTCGAAGAAATCGACTCCTTACGCGGCTCAGGTTGCTGCGGAGCAGGCCGCGAAAAAGGCTCTGGCGTTCGGCATGAAGGAAGTCGAAGTCTTTATCAAGGGACCGGGGGCCGGCCGCGAGTCGGCGATTCGAGCCCTGCAGATCGGCGGGCTTCAGATCAGCGCGATCCACGACATCACGCCCATTCCGCACAACGGCTGCCGACCGCCGAAAAAGAGGAGGGTCTAATTCATGGGAAAATATGTGGGCCCGGCCATTCGCTTGAGCCGGCGCGAAGGTGTGAATCTTTATCTGAAAGGAAGCCGGCGGGCCTCCGACGACAAAGTTGAAAGACGACTGTCCACGCCGCCGGGGCAGCATGGCGCTTCCAGGAGAAAGCTTTCCGACTACGGAGTCCAGCTGCGCGAGAAGCAAAAGCTCAAACGGATTTACGGGCTTCTGGAAAGGCAGTTCCATCTCTTTTTCGTCCGTGCGGCTAAAAAACGCGGGGTGACGGGAGAAACGCTGATTTCGCTTCTCGAAAAGCGGCTCGATAACGTAGTCTACCGCCTTTTTTGGGCCAATACGAGGCGGGAAGGCCGGCAGATGGTCAACCATTGCCATATCTACGTCAACGGCCGGATGGTGAATATCCCGTCCTACCAGGTGCGGGTGGGCGACAAGATTACGGTTCGGCAGCAGGAATCGACCGTGAACCGCGTGAAGGCCTGTCTTGAGAAGTGGAAGGATTTGCCGATGCCCGAGTGGCTCGCGCTTGACCGGGGTGCGCTTGAAGCGTCGATTTTGAGGGAACCGACCAAGGCGGATGCGGCCCTGCCGGTCGAAGAATCTTTGATTGTTGAGTTGTATTCTAAGTAATCCGCGGAAGAGCTTTCGCGTGATCTTGAAAAAGATGATCTCTTAAGAGGAGGAAGGCAATGGGTATCCGCTGGAAAACATTCGAAATGCCAAAGCGTCTGGAAGTCGACAGGGGAACGTTGACGCCGACCTACGGAAAGTTTGTCGCTGAGCCGTTTGAACGGGGCTATGGAACGACGATCGGCAACGCTTTGCGCCGCGTCTTGATTTCCTCGATCGACGGGGCTGCGGTGACCAGCATCAAGATCGACGGGATGCTGCACGAGTTCTCGACGCTCGACGGGGTTTTGGAAGACGGGACCCAGATCGTCCTGAACATCAAGCGCCTGGTTGTCAAATACCACGGCAAGGGAACGAAAAAGGTCGTGATCGAGGCGGACAAGGCGGGGCCGGTTTTGGCCCGTCAGGTCCTTGCCGACGAGACGGTTGAAATCGTGAACCCGGATATGGTGATCTGCAATCTCACGAAGAACGTGAAGCTGCGGATCGAGATGGAAATCGGCCGCGGGCGCGGGTATGTCCCCGCCGAGCGCAATAAGCAGGAAGGTTCGCCGATCGGCATGATCCCAGTGGATTCGCTGTTTTCTCCCGTTCATAAAGTCAATTTCACGGTGGAGGAGACCCGCGTCGGCCAGATGACCGACTATGACAAGCTGAATCTTGAAATCTGGACCAACGGGGCGATGGATCCCGAAGAGTCCTTGCTGTACGCCTCCAATATCCTCCAGCGCCATCTCGACATTTTCGTCAACTACGGCGAGATTCCGGTCGAGGAGGAGGAGGAAGAGGAGGAGGACCACGCGTTTAAAGATCTGATTGCCAAACCCATCAGCGAGCTCGAACTTTCGGTGCGCAGCGCAAACTGCCTCGAGGCGGCCAGCATCAAGACGATCGGCGACCTCGTGCAGAAGACCGAAGCGCAGATGCTCAAATATAAGAATTTCGGGAAGAAATCCCTGGCGGAAATCACGGCGATTCTCACGGCCATGGGCCTGGCGCTCGGAATGAACATTGAAGAGAGGATGAAAGGCAAAAAGGCGGCCCCGGCGGTTGCAGCGGCGCCTGCCTCGGACAATGCTTGAGCCGGTAAGACGCGGCATCGAGCTACAATGACGGATCGATAGAAGGGGAGCAGGTCGAGACCTATGAGACATTCCAGACACGGAAGAAAATTGGGAGTGAAGTCCAAGCACCGCAAGGCGCTCATGCGGAACCTGTTGAAGAACATGGTGCGCTACAAGAAGATCCGCACCACCGTGACGCGCGCCAAAGAGGCGAGAGTGTTCATCGATAAGATGGTTCACCTCGCAAAGCGCTCAGACCTGCATGCCCGTCGGCTATTGATTTCGGAAATCGGGTGCCCGGAGACCGTTTCGGTCCTGATACGTGAAATCGCCCCGCATTTCAAAAAGCGTAACGGCGGGTACACACGGGTCCTGAAGCTCGGGACCTCCCGCGCCGGCGATGCCGCGGAGATTGCGCTCCTTGAGTTTACGGAACTGATCGAGCTGCCCAAGAAAAAAGAAAAAAAGCCCAAGAAGGCGAAAGAAGCCCCCAAAGCCGAAGAGACGAATGAGCCGGCCAAGAAGAAAAAGGAAGCGCCGGAAAAAACGAAGGGGGAAGAGCCTAAAAAGGGCGAGGCGAAGGGCGAAGAAAAGCCTAAGGCGGAAAAAGAGGAGGCCGAGAAAAAGGGCGGCTTCCTGAGTAAGCTGAGAAAATTCCTCAAAGGCGATGAGTAACGCGTCCACATTCGAACTCTCCAGGAAGGTGCTTGCCGTGGCGCCTTCGGCCACGCTGGCGATAGCCGCCAAGGCCAAGGAATTGGTCGCGCAGGGAAAGAAAGTCGTTTCCCTGAGCGCGGGAGAGCCGGATTGTGACACTCCCTCCTATATCAAGGAGGCCGCGATCGCCGCCCTGCAAAAGGGCATGACCAAATATACGCCGGTCAGCGGCACGATCGAGCTGCGCAAGGCGATCGTCGCCAAATTTCAGCGCGACCAGAACCTCACTTTTTCTCCCGAGCAGATCATTGTAAGCTGCGGTGCCAAGCACTCCATTTTCAACGTGCTGTTCGCGCTTTTGAACGAGGGCGACGAAGTGGCGATTCCGTCGCCCTTTTGGCTCAGTTACCCCGAGATGGTGACGGTGCTCGGCGGGAAGAGCGTTTTTATCGAGACCTCGGAGGCGTCCGGGTTCAAGATGAGCCCGCAGGACCTGGAAAAGGGGCTGACGCAAAAAACGAAGGTCCTCATCCTCAATTCGCCTTCGAATCCTACCGGGGGCGTCTATTCCCGGGAAGAGCTTCTCAAGCTCGTCGAGGTCCTCAAGCGCTTCCCGAAGGTCATCATCCTTAGCGACGAGATTTACGAGAAGCTCGTTTTTGACGGCCAAAAGCACTATTCGATCGCGTCCCTCGATCCGTCGATCGCGTCGAGGACGGTGATCGTCAACGGACACAGCAAGGCCTACGCGATGACGGGCTGGCGCCTTGGATACGCGGCTTGCCCGGATAAGGGGCTCGCCAACGCGGTTTCGAGCATTCAGAGCCACTCGACCTCCAACCCCACCTCTTTCGCGCAAGCGGGCGGCGTGACGGCCCTCGAGCAAGGGGAGGCGGATGCGGTGAAGCTATGCGCGGTCTTCGAAAAGCGGCGCAATATTTTCTGCGAAAAGCTGGCGTCCATTCCCCAATTAGTCCCGGTAAAACCCGGCGGCGCGTTCTATGTCTTCGTGAATTCGAGCCGCTCGGGCATCGACTCGGTCCGGCTCTCGGAGCGCCTGCTTGACGAAGCTCTGGTAGCGGTCGTTCCGGGCAAGCCCTTCGGAAGCGATTCCCACATCCGCATGAGTTTCGCGACCTCCCAGGAACAGCTCGACGAAGCGGTCCGCCGCCTCGCCGATTGGTTCGCGAAGCTTTAATCTTTCCGCGTTTCTCCCATCCACGGGTGCATTCCACTTCATACACTTGATATCCAGTCGGCAAAGAAAGGTTTCTCCAAAACGCGCCAGCTTCGCTCGGAGCTCTTGGACCTCACGGGTCTTTTGCCGATCTCCTCGTCTCCGCAAGCGGCGCTGATTGTTTTTCCGAAACCTTTCCTTGCCTCCGTTTCTCCAGGGGCCATTTCCTAAACGTACAGGCCTTTTTTTGTTTGCCCCTTATCTATTGAGCAAGGCCTGTACCTGTAGGAAATGGCCCCATTGTTTTCGTTGCCTGTTTCAGCTAACATAACTTCCATGTTTGAAAAGGTGCGGCGGATCAAAACCGGAACGGTCATGGAGCGCGAGAGCCTTGCCGAGCTCCTGAGGGGCTTTCGCTACGAAAAACGGGAGGCGGTATCGCGCCCCGGCGAATTCGCGTCGCGCGGGAACATCGTCGATATTTATCCGGTCACTTACCGCACGCCCGTACGGCTCGAATTCGAAGGGGACACGCTGGCCTCCATCCGTGATTTTTCGCCCGCCGACGGGAAATCCCTGGCTTCTTTCGACGAAGTCTTCCTGATTCCGGTTACGCCTGCTTTCGCGCGTAAGGCCGGACGCCTTCAGGCGGAACTCGAGTCCTTCGAGCCCCTGACCGAACTGCGAGATCTCCTGCCTGGTGATTTTGTCGTTCACCTCAAGTACGGGATCGGGAAATTCCTCGGCACCAAGAATCTCCAAACTCAGGGCGAGCGCAAGCGCCATCTGGCGATCGAATACGCAAACCAGGAGATCCTCTACCTCGAAATCCACGAACCCCTCGAGCGCTACATCGGGGGAGAGGGGCGCGCCCCCAAGCTGAGCAAACTGCACGGCAAAGAGTGGGAGAGGGTGAAGGAGAAGACTCGCCGCGCGATTTCGGGCATGGCCCACGAACTCCTCGAGATTCAGGCGAAGCGCAGCTTCGGTAAGGGCTACGCCTTTCCGGCCGACAACGACTGGCAGAGGCAGTTCGAAGCGCAATTTCCATTCGAGGAGACGCCCGACCAGGAGAAAGCGGTCGAAGAGGTCAAGCGGGACATGGAGTCTCCCAAGGCCATGGACCGCCTTTTGGCCGGAGACGTCGGCTACGGCAAGACGGAAGTCGCTATGCGGGCAGCATTTAAGGCGGTTATGGGCGGCCGGCAGGTCGCGATTCTTGTCCCGACGACCGTTCTTGCGGAGCAGCATTATCTGGTTTTGAAAAAACGCCTGAAAGATTTTCCAGTCACCGTCGAGGTCCTGTCTCGCTTCCGTAGCCAAAAGGAACAGTCCGGCATCGTCCAGTCTCTCAAAAAGGGGACCACCGACATTTTGATCGGGACCCACCGGTTGCTCTCGAGCGATCTTGTTTTCAAGAACCTTGGCCTCGTCATCATCGACGAGGAGCAGCGATTCGGCGTGCAGCATAAAGAACGGCTCAAACACTACCGGACGTTTATCGACGTCCTTGCCCTCACGGCGACCCCGATTCCGAGGACCCTTTACATGTCGCTTGTGGGAGTTCGCGATATGTCGGCCATCAATACGCCTCCGGCCAACAGGATGCCTGTCGACACGACCGTGACCGAATATGACGACCGGATTGTCCGGCGGGCGTTTGATCTCGAACTCAGCCGGGAAGGGCAGATTTACTTTGTCCACAACCGGGTCCAGTCGATCGAAAAAGTCCACGAACACCTGAGTGAGCTTCTGCCCAAGGTGAGGTTCGGGGTCGCACACGGGCAAATGGGGGCGCACGAGCTCGAAGCCGTCATGCAGGCTTTCCTCGAGCGGAAGATCGACTGCCTGATCGCGACGAATATTATCGAGGCGGGTCTCGACATTCCGAACGTCAACACCATCATCGTCAACCGCGCCGACCTCTTCGGCCTTGCCGATCTCTACCAGCTCCGGGGCCGGGTGGGTCGGTTCCCGGACCGCCGCCAAGCCTATGCCTATTTTATGGTGCCCAAGAACTGGGTCATGACCCAGGATGCCACCAAGCGTCTGGACGCCATCGAGCGCTTCACCGAGTTGGGTTCCGGATTCAAAATTGCCTTGGAAGACCTGGAGATCCGCGGAGCGGGGAATCTGCTTGGGACGGAACAGAGCGGATTCATCCATGCTGTCGGATTCGACCTCTATTGCCGTATGCTCCGTCAGACCCTCGAAGAAATGAAAAAGAGTAAAAAATAGCGCTATAGGTTGATCGCCAATGATTTATGTGTGTCCTCGCTGATCGAATTCCCCCCTAAATTCCGCTTCTCCCATTTGTATAATTCAACGTTGTCAGGTACATTTGAACGTAAAAGAGGTACTTTTCTCAAGTACGTTATAATGAGGTGTTTTTGCCTCGAAAGGCAGCGGTTTTGACCTGTGTGCTTTAGATCCGGGAAAGCTCTTATGATCCATCGTAGAGTCCTTCGAATCGTATCCCTCTTGGTGACCGTCTCCTTTCTGGTGACAGATTTCACCCTGCCCGTTGGTCTTGCAGCAGACGAACTGGGGCCTGTTGCCGCTCAGAAAACGCCGACTGTGCTTTCGGATGATCTTGCCGCAGTTGCGATTCCATCCTCGATCGGAAAAATTCAGGAATTTTGGCAGGGGACAAGCGGCGATACCGTGGTTCTGGTCCAGGACGCGCATGCGATCCCTGCAGCTCAGCGCAGCATCAAGGCCTTGATCGAGCATTTCCAAAAGACCTACGGCCTGAGTTTTGTCGGTCTCGAGGGCGCAGCATCGGAGCTCGATCCCCTGATTTTTAGGAGTTTTCCGGATCGGGAGATCCTGCGTAAAACTTTCGACGAATATTTCGACCGGGGAGAGCTGACCGGCCCTGTGGCGGCAGCGGTGCTCGGAAATGAAGCTTTGGAATTCCAGGGCATTGAGGACTGGGACACGTACGAACAGGGATTGGCCCTGTATTTAGCCGCCGCTAAAAAACAGCCGGAAATTGCCGCCCAATTGCTCGCCCTCGGCAAGGATCTCGAAGCGCGTAAGGATATGATTTTCTCACCCGAACTTCGCGAAATCGATCGCCTGCTCGCTGCTTTCAACAACAATAGCAAGGGCCTCCTCGAAGTCCTCAAGAAGCTTGCCGCGGTGAAACCTCCGGAGCCGGGCACTGAACTTGCAATCCTCCTCGAAGAAAGCTCCCGGTTGGGCCGGGAGCAGCCGTCACTTGAGATGGAAGTGAAAAGCGTGTCCAGAGAAGTGGAAAAACAGCTGACGGACCCCAGCGATGTTAAGGCTTACCAGCAGAAATTCCAGGAGTTTCAGACGTCCGGAATCACTCCGCAGGAGTTCATGCTTTTCCTGAAAGAACTGGCCGCAGGCAGGGGGTGGCCGGTCCGTATTTCCGAAGGCCTGGCCGAGGCCGTGGGGAAACAGAAAAAGATGCGTGATATTCAGGGGACCCATTTTTTTACCGACTTTGAAGTCTATGCCTCTTCGGTCAAAGCAGCGCTTTTCAGGACCGACGACGAGCGGAAGCTCGATGAGCGGAGCCGCCTGCTCGGTCTCCTCGGCAGGTTCACGAAGCTGGAGCTCAACCAGGAGGATTGGCGGGAAATCAAGGACACGTCGGACTCCATTTTTAGTCCATTCATGCCAGGACCGGAATTGCCGGCTCTTTTTTTCTACCACTTTGCTTTCTACCGGAACGCCGAGCAGCGCGACGAGGCATTCATCCGGAACCTCTTTGAAGGGATGAGAACGAGAGGCGAACATTCGGCGCTTGCCGTTTCGGGCGGATTCCACACGGAAGGACTCGTCCGGCTACTCAAAGAGCGAAAGATCTCCTATGTGCTCGCCATGCCTGCTATTTCGGAAATCCCCGGCCAGACGACTTACACCGAACAAATGCGCGGGAATGTTTCGTGGAAGGATTACTTTGAAGTCGAAAACGGAAAGGTGAATCTCTACAAGGCTTTTGTCCGCGCCCTTCGGGACAACCTGATTGCCCATAGTCCTGAAAGATCTGTTTTGCTCAAAGAATGGCGAGACCAAATCCTCCGTGACCTTGCGGCCTCAGGAAAGACGGTTGATGCCGAGCGATACGCTTCTTTCCTGGACGAAATTTCTGTTCGGGCGAATCATGATTCGCTCCAACGGCGCCTGACGGATGCCTACGCAAAAATCGACCGGTTCATCGACGGCTTGATGCGTCTTGAGTCCGAAGGCAACCTGGACCCCCAACACGTCATGCAACTCGTCCGGCCTGCCACGATCGGTGCCGGAGTCAGCAACGGATCCAATCTTGCTCCTGGGGCGATGGCTTCCGTCGAGGTCCGCTTGCCCGACGACACTATAGTTCGAATGTTTCCCGAGGTCATTGGCGAGGATGCCGATGCGCAAAGTGCGACCGCCCGGGGCGAGATAAGGACCGTAGAATCCGGGGTGAGAGTGCCCCAAGAAATCTTCGATCCCTTGACTGCCTTCGGAGAACCCTCCGTCCGTGTGCCTTCTTCAAGAGAGTTGTCGCGCGTGATGATGTCAGCCTATGCTTTAGCGCAACCGGAAATCGATGTTGATCAAAGCCAACTTATGGCCCGCGGGTCATCCGTTCTTCCAAAAGGACTTTTACTCATTTATCCGACTGCGACACCTATGAGCGAAGACATCCTTTTTGAAATTCTCGATCGGGCGTTACGCTCTGGTTATGCTCCAACGGATATCAGGATCTACAGCGGGGAAGCCATCCGTGCCCAAGACATACTCAAGCGACACTACTCGAAGATCTGGAGCGCAGCCAACGATGGGTTCGGGGCCTTGGCGGCAGATGCGCAAGAGGCCATCAGAACTTTATACCGGGGCATTCTGCCGGCCTCCTTCGGCGTGGTGTATGACGACAAGTTAGTTTTTCCGGTCAGCGTTTTGGAGGATTGGGGACTGAACGAGGCTGAGATTGAACGGATGGCGGTCGAAGCGGAGCGAAACTACGGGGCGCCGGAAGGGCTTCAAAAAATTAACAGCGATGTCTTTTCCGTCGCCGTGAAGCTCCCCGATTCAGGAAAGGTGCCGGGCAGTCTAAGAGGAAAACCGGTTATCTTGCTCAACGTTTTTTATCCGCGGCTAAAGAATGATTTCGAAAACCCTTCTGCTAAGACGATTGCCGTTGTCCTGCAGGCGATTCCGGGGGTTGCACCGGTGGCTTGGCACTCTATGTTGTCGCGCTATCGCGGGGGATCTGACCCCAAGACCGCGGCGGAAGGCAGTTTGAGGCGGGATGCTTACGATCGTGTCATTCCCGTGACATTCCCGGTAGATGTCCATAACAGTTTTGTCCATCTCAACGATGTGGGAGATTTTGAACAGGAAAGCAGTGTCTGGTTCCGCTCGGAACAGAGAAGCGAAGGCCTTAGCGAGCAAGAATATTATGCAGCCTATCAGGCCGCACCGCCGACCTTGTCTTACGGCGAGTTCCTGGCGCTTCAAGAGCAATATCGGGCCAGAGCCCTCCATATGAAATCCAGCGTTGTTGCCCGTGACCGGATTGCGGTGCCTTCAACGCCCGTTGTGCGGCGGGAGGATGTTTCCGAACAGGCTAAGGAAGCCGGCGACAACTCGGTTCGCCGCGGCGAAGTTGAATTGTGGATTTTGGCGGCCGGGACGGGCGGACGAGCTTTCGGATATAAAATTCCGGAGTCTCAAAGGATCCGGGGCTTGATTCCGATTGCCCGTCTTGCCGGGGGCCTGAGGTCGGGGTTTGAAATCGCTGCCGCGCATGCGCGCTGGCTGGGCAGGACCGTCGCGGGAGATCCAGGAAGAATTCCGGTCCGTTACTGTACGAGCCGTCTTTCAGACGCCGCTATTCGTCGGGCCTTGCAGCGATATTCCCATCCAAACTTGCTTACTTCCGTCACCGGAGACATTCCGCGCCTGCAGCCGTACCGGGAGGATTTGCAGGCAGAGCCCAAAGTTCCTCCGCATCAGATTGACAGGATTCTCGAAAACAACGGCGGTGCGCCGGGCCAGGTTTTTCGCTTTCAAGATGGCAGCATGAGTCGCAAACCTTTGGGTGCGCTTGCCGCCTTTGATGCCGCGTTTCTGGACGGCAGTTTGTGGGAAAGTTACCGGAAAGGGGTCCGGTATTTGTGGGTCGGCAATGACAGCGATTTGGGGATGAGCCTGGATACCGCCTTGCTCGGCCGTTTGATTGAGAGCGGAAAGGAAATGCTCTCGGTGATGGTGGAAAAAGACACGTATTACAAAATGCAGATCAATGGGGAAGACTCCTGGGTTCAGGTTCGTAACGGACAAGTTTTTCGTCATCATCTCCCGGAGGGATTTGGGGCGGGCTATCGGCTCGACTCGGGTTTGGAAATCACAAAAGAAGGCATTCCTTTCACACTCCCTTCCGGTCAAATCCAGGTGGTACTGGAAAAAGGAGGCGTGCGGGTCAACTTGGAAGGGAAGACGGTCATTCTGGAACCGTCCGAATTGCCGAAGGACTTTCCTCAGGATCAACTGCATGAGTTCAACTCCAATCAAACGATCCTCAGCTTGGAAGCGCTCTTTGCGGCCTATCAGACCGATCCCCGCGAATATCCGAATCTCAGCTATGCCGAAAAGGAAAAACGCCTTGCGACGTTCCATCAGCAAATTCGTCCCCCCTTCATGGAAGTCAAAGAAATCCCCGATCCGTCCGAAAAGACCGGCAGGATGAAATTTGGCATCCAGATGACGCATCCTGTCTGCAGACTCGCGGGTGTCCTCAGGACCGAATACGTGGCTGTTGACCGTGATGCGCGAAGCACGCCGTCCGGGTACGGGTCCGTCAAGGATTTGAATGCGCAGGACTATCAGCAGGTTTTTGAGCGCGCCTTTGGCGGCAAACTCGATTTCGAGGACCCTCAAACCGGCCAAATACAGGAAGATGTTCAGATCCCGCCGGACGCGTTGCAAAATCCCGATAAAATGAAGCGGTCGATAGAGGGTATGACCGGAGGAACTCAAAGCGAGGCTGATTCCTACCGGGAATTGGCCGGCATCCAAACGACGACCGATCGCGAAACAATGCTTCAAGTCTTAAAGCGCGGGAACAAGCTGGAACTATCACGCTTGGCCCTAAATCCCGCGGCCGCGGATCATCCCGACATTTTAGAAGCTCTGTACGCTGCCGAAGACATGGTTTCGGAACTCGGGCCGCGTACTGTTTGGTGGACTTCGGAAGGCGGCCGAAGCCGGATCAGTCATTTTGACCTTCTCAAGCCCGAAATCGCACCTTACCTCCAGGTTGCCGAGCATCTCCAATATGAGGGGAGGATTTTTGAGCGGGACGGAAGTCTGAGCGACGGCTTTCTCGAAGCGGTCCGGACCCGAATTGCAGGAGCGTCCGTCGGGGAGAAATTCATCGAATATTGGGTGGACAAAGACGGCGTCGAAGGCAGGATGATGGACGATGGGACGTATCGCGTTGGCATCACGAGAAAGGTATTATTCTTGGAAGGGCAGGAGCTTTCCTGGGAACGGGTGAGGACTCTGTTGGGGATTCCATCCGATCAAGTTTCGGAAGATGCCGTTAGCGAGGAGCGATTCATCCGGAACCAGACCGTCGGCGGAAAGGTAATTTTACCCGCCCAAGTCACGCCTCAAAAACCCTCGTCGGCGCTCTACCGGTCCGGTTTTTCGACGGGACAGGATGCTTTTTCCGTTCATGCAGCACTCGCGTCGAATCCCGCCATCCCGGAAGATCTGGCGCTTCGCCTTGCGGCCTCCGCTATCCCTCCCGTGCTCTTGAATTTGGCGAGGTTCAATCCGCGGAAATCCGTCCAGGAAGCTCTTCTGAAAAAAGAGTTGGCCGAGGTTATTCCGATGCTCACGGATAATACGATGACTCCCGCACGGGTGCTGGAGATGATCCGCATCTTCCTGGCGCTCAATCCAAGATTGGATTCCGCGCTTGCCGGCCCCATTTGGCAGACACCGCCCACAAGAGAACGCGACGGGGGGGAGGATTGGGCCGCCGTTATTCAGGCGGCACAGTCTTGGGCGACCGGACAGGCGGCCATCCGACCGGGTCCTACGCCGGACGAAGTCGAGATGATGGCGGTCCTGGGGCTCACCAATGCCAATGCCCGGATGATGCGTTTGATGGCCCAATACGGGTTTGACGCAGGCCGTGTCACCATGGCTTACAACACGCCCATCACTTTTGCCCATCTTGCCGTTCACTGGGCGGCAAGGAATCCAAGATCGCGGACATTTTTTGACTTGTCGGGAGGTAAAATAAGAACCGGAACGGTGGATGCCGCAGTGATGGGAGCGAATCCGAAGCTTTTTATCCCGGGGACAGAATTTATTCTAACGGAAAGAAATGTCCCGGGTGATTTGAAGCAGATCCACGTTCCTCAAATTCTGAAATGGGCACAGATCGGAGACCGCATTACCCTTGATGACGAAAATCTCACGCTTCGAGTCAAAGAAATCAATGCGGCACGTCAAGATGTCATTTGCGAAATTATGCAGGTCAAAGACGCTCTTTATTATGACAAATGCGGAGTGGCCTTTCCGGACAAATACATTCCTTTTCCCGGCATTACCCCCGATGAATTTTTAGTGCTCGAAGAAATGGCGCGTCTTGGGGTCCTCCCGGATGAGGTCGGAGTGTCCTTTGCGAGTTCCGCCGAGGACATCCATACCATCCGTGCCTTCTTGAGGGCCTTATTGCCGGAAAAACAACCGGCTGTCCTTGCAAAAATCGAAACGATCGACGGACTGAAGAATCTCGATGAGATCGTGTCGGCCTCCGATCGCATCATGATCGCGCGGGGGGATCTATCGCCGGCAGTCCAAAGCCTTCCGTACTTTCGGGCCTTTGATCGGTTGAAGGAAAGGAAAATGTCCGAGGCCGAACTCCGCGAGTGGTACCGCGGCCAGCGGGCCCGGTATGGCCATGATTTTACATGGGTCGTCGGGTCTGAGGACGAATTCCTCCGAATCATGGGTGATTTCTACGATCGCTTCTTCGGGTTGGAAATCTTCAATGATTTGAGTTTGCTGCTTCATTATGAGAGCGTTCGAATCAGCCGGACCGGGGCCAAATATGAAAAGCCGGTAATTTTGGCCACCAATCTTTTCAAGGGATCGCGAAAGAGGGATCACCTTCTGGAGTCTGAAAAGGCTTACGTGAAAGCCTGGGCCGAGACCTACGGCCGTCAGTTCATGTTTTCCAACGAATTTTCAGTGGGCCGCCAGGGCCATCACCTGGCCCCCGAGATCTCCTCTCTGATCCTTGGTGCAAAAGCGGGTGTTAAGCCCGGCGATGTCGCGGGGCTTGGCGAGGCGCGCCCGGAAACGCGTGCGCTGGACGAGGGGACGGCGAAGTTCCTTGACGAAATTATTCAGGAAATGAGGATGATTTATCAAACCGTCCATTCGTGGCCCGAGGCGGTCGATATCTTCGGGAGCGCGCGTATTCCCGAATCGCATCCCTACTATACGGCCATTGAGGATGTCGGTGAGCAAGTCGCCCTGGCGATGCTTTCGCTTCGGACCGGCGCTTCTTTCGGCGCAATGGAGGCGGGAAGCCGCGGCTATCAGCGGGGCTTGGAAAAAAAGCTCGCGGAACTGATCGGGCTTTTCACCGGAAGGCCCTTTGAACTCAGCGGGGCGATCGCACTTTCTTCCGACGTTCCGTCGGGGCTCGAGATCCTGCGTGCAGTCCGGGCGGTTATCCGGGGATTTATTCCCGAAGCCAGGAATGCCGCCCAGGGAATCCAAATTCAGATTCCCCATGAGGTCACGCGCAGCCCTTATGTTGACGATGACTGGAACCAGCAGTTCCGCCATTTTGCCGCGCGGGTGCGCGCCCTTCATGAGAATGCGAAAGGGATGGTGATTGCTCCTGGCGGACTTGGGACCCTGCACGAACTTTTCGAAGTCTGGCGCAGAAACCGTCAGTTTGTTTTGTACCTTCACGAATTCTGGGACGATATTCTGGCGACCTTCTATCAGTCGTGGGCGCAGGAGGGGATCACTGAACGCGTCATTACGCGCCGGCGTCAGGACTTTTTGACGACAGATTCTCCGCAGGAGGCCGTCGCCCGGGCAGCTCAGGGAAAGGCCTTCAAAACGACGCCTGAGCAGATGGAGGCCTTTCTTGGCGTCTTGCAGGGTCAGTTCAAGCGGCTTTATGAGCAGCCTCCGGCAATCGCGTTTGTTGGACGCCCGAATCCCAAAAACAAGGCTTTCCGTACCGCGCAAGCTCTTGCGGCGGCTCTGGCGCAGGAACGCTATCCTGTCCGTGTCACGACCCGTCGTCAGCTCTTCGACGGGATTTTAGATCGAATGACTGAGGCAGGCGCTTTGGATCTGCTGAGCGCCGTTTTCTTCATGGATCCGAAAGTCAGCCGTCCCTCGACGAACGCCGAGAAACTTTTGGGCGACCGCCTGATGACCGTGGAAGATGCCACCGCCCAGCAGATACTCACGACGGTCAACACACTCGGAGAAATTTTCCTTCCGGGCGGTGTCGGTACGATGAACCGGCTTTTCGAATCGCTGACGCGCCTGCAGATTCAAAAGGATACTTTGATGAAGGAAGCAGCCGCGTTGGGAGTTCCTTTCAATCAGGCGCAATTGAGGCCGCTTATCCTTGTGGGCAGGGACTTCTATGAGCCGATCATGCGCGTGATCAAAGCGAAGATGCTGGATCGCGCGGACGGCCTGAAATTCATCTCCGCGACCGATTTGGAAATTTCGGACGGCCAAGCGGGCCTCTACTTGATCATCGACGGCCCGGAAGACATCCCGAAGGCCATGACGCTGATCAGGGCGCACGTCCAATTCCTCGAGGGATCGTCGCGCCGGGAAATGCGTTCCACGGAGCCGACGCCTGCACCTACGCCGGCCGCGGCCGCACCTGCGCCAGCTGAGCCTGCACCCGCGCCGGCTGTAGAAGAACCGGCCCGAGCGATGTTTGAGCCGTGGGTTGCGGATATGATCGATTTACTCAATAAGAATGCGGTGGCCATGAAGGAGCTCGGCGAAAAACCCCTTCAGAGAAAAGGACGCCCGTCCTCGGAAGTACAGAAAGAGGCCTTCCGGAAAGCCGGACAAACGCTTACCGAGGCCGTGGAGTTTATTCGCAAGACCTGGAAAAACGGGTCGGCGACGCAGGTGGTCATACGGGCGGTTGGCCCGGATTCTCCACAGATCGGCATGATTTTCAAACAACATTTATTGATCTTGCCTTTGCCGGTCCTTCAGGCAGTTGAAGGCGAAGGGAAAAAGGAATTCAAAATCGCAAAAGATCTTACGAAAAACGCGACCACGATTTTACTGGGCTTGGTGCTTGCTCTGATGCGCTATGACAAGGAACTGGCGGCGGCGGGACCCGAGGGAAAGATCGACGGGAAACGGCAGGCGACTCTTCAGCGGGAAGGGCAGCAGGAAGCGAAGGCCATTGCCGAGCTTTCGTCGGAACTTAAGCAGCGCAGGCAAAGAAAGACCAATGAGGCGGGGCAGGCCGTGGAGGAAATCGTCCGCGTGTCAATTCCATGGCTGCTTGGCCTGAGCTATGAATTCGCCAATATGGACCTTGTCGTGGCCAGCCTGAGCGAAGGTGCCGCAGAAACCGTGGCGGAGGCAAAAAGGCAAGGTGCGGAGCAGGCTGCCGCTGCACTCAAGACAGAGGGTCAGAAACGGAAGGATGCCGAAATCAGCCCTTCGCGCAGGCACTGGCTTGCGGATATGCATCATGTGGTCAAGGAAAACGGAGGGAACCCTTACAAAATTCGGGAGAAGCTCCTAGAAAGGTATTCCCAGTTCAAATATGAACTGATGAGAACCGCGAAATCAAAAACCATGGTGGAAGCCGGAGCCGATGAGCCGATGGTGGTCCTGCTTGCCGATATTATCAATGTTTATGCGGCCACGTTCATCCTTTACGCTAACCAGCGCCGTGATGCCTCACAGGCGATGGCCCTCATTGACAAAAAAGGTGAGCAGAATATCCTGTTTGTTGCCGAACTTGTGGTGGAGGCGCTCATCCGCGCGGTCGAGTCGCAAGCCGCTTCCGGCGAAGAGGGCGATTTGATTGCTCTGACCCAGGAGATTTCAAGGGCCGCCGCCAAATTGCCGGACAAAAGGATTTTGCAGGCGGTTCGAAGCCCTCTTTTCGGTGTCATGATTACCCAAAAGATCAATCCCAAACTGATCGATGCGGCCAAAGCGCGCCGCAATCTCGGTTTTGCTCTCGGGGACGCCACGTCACCGCTCGGCTATGCACTCAGGGAAAGTCTGCAGGAAGTGGTTCTCAGCGCGGCCTATCAGCGGCAGCAGCCTCTGGCCATTCCCGGCCCGACGCAGGGGCCGAGCCCATTTGTCACCAAGGTTTCGGCCGTGCCCTTGCTTTTAGGGCCGACCGTGAAGGGCGAGGTCCAACCGGCAGGAGCTCCGTCCGAAAAGACTGCTGCGAAACCCGCCGGAGAAGGGGTCCTTTTCGAAGAGGCCGCTTTCGACAGCGAAACTTACCGGCCGCCGGTGTCCCGCGACGACGGCTATGAATCGAACGTGGAAACCCTGGTCAATGACATGAGCGGGGCTGTCTCCGGTTCGGAGATCCTCGAGCAGGTCATGGCCAGAATTCCGACTGCCTGGGTGGAAAATTTCGCGAAAGCGGTCGAACGCTCGGAGCTCGATAAGATTATCCGCATGATGACGGACTTGTATTTTCTCAAGACCAAGACCGCCGGCAATCTTGCGAGAACATGGCGGCAATTCGGCGACAAAAAAGTGGGCAGTAAAGAAAAAGAATTCAATACCCGGCGGCTTACCGACCTGCTGGCCCCCGTAAAGGCTCGTTTTTTCATCAAAGACGCGGACACTCTCCGCTACGTGATTTTCATGGCCTTGATGCTGTACGGCCTGCTCGGAAGGGTGGAGGCCGGGCAGCAGATGGGCGTGCGCGAGGAGATCAGCCGCGTACTCGAGCAAATCCTGGGGGAAGAGGACCCGCGCTACCGCGTGATCCACGGCCTTTTCCGGGTCGTGGGCGGGAAGATGGCCGAAATCGAGGAGAAGAAAATCAAAGCCATGAAAAGGCCGGAGGCCCCTAAACCCGCAACGGAAAAGAAAAAGGAAAAGGGGGCCGCGGCACCGGCAGCAGACGACGATGTGATTGCGCTCCAGCCTCTTGATGAAGGGCCCGTGAGGCGGCCAAGGGGCGCACGTGAGGTTAAATTATTCGACGGCCTGGACTTCCCGACCCGTATTGACAGCAGGGACCACTATTTTGACGATTTTTTGGTGCGTCTGGATGTTCTCGGGGACGAGTTTCAGGCCATGATCGAGCCAGAGAAGGATACTCCTTTTGAGACGATCCGGCAGGCCTTTAGCATCCTTTTGATCGGTCGTGCTGAGGATGATCGCCAATACTCTCTTTCGGGCAGGGCATACCGGTGGATTCAAATCGCGGGACATCCCGACAGTACCGGGGTGCAAGGTTCAGAGGAAATTGCCAAAGCCATTAAGGCTTTGACGGACATGCTGGCGAAGGACGAGGACCGACGGGCGACCTATGACGTTTCCGTGATTCGGGAGAAAATGCCGACGATGGTTCGGGTTGCCAGGGAAATCCTTGCCAAGAGGGAAGCGGTGCGAATGGAACAGGAAAAGGTCGAAAAGGAGGCCGCTGCCAGGGGACGGGATGCGGCCGAGGCCGCTCAACGGGCGGCGGTTGAGGCTCTGCCGAAAATTGCAGCGACTCTCGAACAGTTGCTTGGGCAAAAAGGGAAGCTGGTCGATCCGAACGACATCATTGTCTCTCCTTCTCCGGACCGTCCGTTGCCCGTTCCTGCCGTTGATTCGAAACCCTTGCCCATGCCGGAGATGACTCCTGATGCAGCCAATCCGAATGTGTTTGTCGTGGCGCCGCCGGTCATGCCTGAAGAGCGTCAGGAGATGCCCCCTCGCACCGAATCAAGACGTGAGGTCCGCAAGACCGAACGCTTGATCGGTACGAATCCGCAGATTCGGGCCGAGATGCGTTCGTTGGAGCCCAGAACGGTGGCGGGACTTGCGAAGCGGGTGATTTTGGGGGCGGGGCTAAGTGAAGAGCAGGGCC
Source organism: Candidatus Omnitrophota bacterium (assembly GCA_041666865.1). GTDB lineage: Bacteria > Omnitrophota > Omnitrophia > Omnitrophales > Aquincolibacteriaceae > JBAYGD01. Next base: position 91,554 of record JBAYGD010000006.1, read on the forward strand.
GAGGCGTGGTCCTGCTGGTCAAGGTGGCTGGCTCGAACGAACTGCGAAGGGCGATGCGCAGTGCGGCAAAACAAACGATACTTGAAAATCAGGATACGATTGTGGAGGACGCAAATCCTCTGCAGCCGGAAGACTTCAACTGGGGGGTCGAGCAAGTCCTGGAAACCCTGGCCCAGTATAAGGAGAAGGGCGGGGTGATCGGGATTGTATTGCCTGAGGCGCTTACCGGATCCTTCATTAAAAATTTTCTGAAGGCCCTCCATGCGGCCAACCTCGATCAGGTGGCGGTGCTTGGAAATTTGCCTGGTGAGACCGTGCAGGAAGCCAAGGCCATGACACGTCTGACCTCTTTGCGCGATTTCACGCGAAAGAGAGCGGGACAAGCGCCGGTTCCGACGGGGGTTTTTCAGGATCATTTTGACATGGAGAAAATCAGTGAATTTTTGGGATTCCAAATTGATATGGAAGGGAAAAACGATCCGTTGGCCCGGGACCTGGCGGAGGCGATTCAGCTTGGCGCCATTATTCATGCCGCGAAGATCCTCAAAGACCAGCCGCCGGATCTTCCCGTGGATGCCGTTGCTCTCAAACAGCAGGTGATTCAGCAGCTTGCGATTTTCGACAAAGCGATTGTCTTCGAAGGCAAACATTTCGTGATCAAGGCCGTCGTGGCCCGCCTGATTGCCCAGCAGCGCGCCGAAGCCCGCATCCAACAAGCGGCGTAGCCTGCAGAACTTCGAACGGAAGTTCTGAGGCTACGTCCCAATCCGAACGAGATTGGGACCAGGACACTTGCATTTGACCCTTGCGCAGGGTTTCGAATACCGATAAGATGGTGCCCGTCCAAGAGTTCCATGAAAAAAGTCATCCTTTTATTCCTGCTGGTCACTGCGCTCATCCCGTCTGCCAAAGCCGAGACCGGCCATCTCCTTGACCGCGTTGTCGCCGTCGTCAACGGCGAAGTCATCACGGAAAGCGAGCTCGACACCTACCTGCAGCCGCTCTATGAGCAGCTGCGTGCCGAATACAAGGGGCAGCAGCTTGCCGAGAAAATTCAGGAGGCGCGAAACCAGCTTCTCAACCAGCTGATCGAAGACCGCCTTGTCTTTCAGGAGGCCGACAAGCAGGGGGTCAAGGTCGAGCCTACCGAGATCGATACGCAGCTCGAGCAAATCAAGGCCCAAACGCCCCAGGACAGGGATTTCGAGGACCTTTTGCGCCAGCAGGGCCTCAGTTTGAAAGAATTGCGGGAGCGGCTGCGCCGGCAGATCATGATCCGGCGCCTCCACGACACCGAAATCCGCTCCAAGATCGTGGTCTCTCCCGCCGAGATGGAGGAATACTATCAGGCTCATCAGGGGGAGTTTGTCGACCAGGAAATGATCAAGGTACGGTCGATTACGATCAAAAAAAGCGACGAGGCCCAGGAAAAGGGCATTCTGGACGAAGTTGCGATGAATCAGATCCGGGACCTGCACAAGCAGGCTCTGGCCGGAAAGGATTTCGGCGAGCTGGCCAAAGCTTTCAGCCAGGACACCAAGGCGAAGGACGGCGGCTTGAGCGACTGGATCAAGCATGGGGAGATGATCCCCGAGATCGATCAGATTATTTTCCAGACCGGCGCCGGCAACATCACGGAAGTCATCGAGACGCCGATGGGCTATCACCTGTTCAAAATCGAAGAGGTTCGGCAGGCGGCGACGCATTCCTATGAGGAAGTCCGGGATTTTATCCAAAACCTGCTCTTCCGGAAAAAGTTTCAGGAAAAGTTTGACGAATGGTTGGGCGAACTGAAGCGCAACGCGTATATTTCGCTGCGGTAAACCAGAGGGGGATGCCATGGCGCCTTCCATTATCGCCGTGACAATGGGCGATCCGGGAGGGATCGGCCCCGAGGTGATCGCGAAGGCTCTCCGGAAGATCCGGCCTTCCGGCCGTTTCCGCTTCGTCATTTTCGGTACTCCGCAAGTTTTCAAGCAGCTCAAGACGCGCCTCAAGCTCGGACTTCGGCTCAAACCCGTCACCGAAGCGGATTTTACCGCTCTCAAGCCCGGAGATGTTGGCTTGGTCGATATTTCCTATAGGGCGAAAGCAATCCTGGAAGTCGCGGGAGTCCCGGCGGCCGAAGCGGCCAATCTTCCGTACAAGATTGGATCCCTCTCCAAGGTCAATGCGGCGATGACGCTTGCCGCTCTTGAGCGCGCAGCGGCCTGTGCAATGGGGGGGCAGGTCTGTGCGATTGCGACCGCGCCCTTGAATAAGGAGGCCCTGCGGCTTCTCGATCCGCACTTTAAAGGGCACACGGAGTACCTGGCACAGGCGGCCGGAGCGAAAGAAGTCGCGATGACTTTCGTGAGCCCCCGCCTCCATGTGACGCTTGTGACGATCCACGTCGCTTTGCGCAACGTCAGCGGCCTTTTGACACCGGAGCTGATCGAATCCAAAATTCTCCTTACCGACGCATTTCATAAAAAATATTTCAAGAAGGCCAGGCCCCGGATCGCCGTTTGCGCGCTCAATCCGCACGGGAGAGAGACGGGAGATGAGGAGGAGAGGGTGATTGTCCCCGCGATCGAATCGGCGAAAAGAAGAGGCGTTTTGGCGCTCGGGCCTTTTCCCTCGGACGCGCTTTTTTACCATGCCTGGCACGGCGAGTACGATGCGGTGGTCAGCATGTACCACGACCAGGGCCTCGGGCCCTTCAAGATGATGGCCTTTCACGACGGGGTCAACGTGACGGCGGGACTGCCTTTTGTGCGAACTTCTCCGGATCACGGCACGGCCTTTGACATTGCCTGGAAGGGCAAGGCGAATCCCGCTTCCATGACGAATTCCATCCGGCTCGCTTGCCGTTTTTCTTCGGCGCGGTAGCCCTCCTGACGGCCGATGCAGACTCAAATCGAACTCCTCAAGAAATACGGGCTTTCCGTACGGGGAAATTCGGGCCAGCATTTTTTGATCGACCCCAACATGCAAAGAAAAATCGTCGCGCTTTTGGGCGAGCCCGCCGAGGTGCCGGCGATCGAAATCGGCCCCGGGCTCGGCGCCCTGACGACCCATTTGGTGGAAAGGGGATGGCGCGTTCTGGCCGTCGAAAAAGACAGAAAATTCGCCGAGATCCTGGATCGGGAGATCGTTCCTGCCTCGGAGGGAAGGCTTGAGGTGATTTGCGCCGACATCCTCGAGTGCGATCTCGGAAAGCTTTTGCGCGAACGGGGTGTGCGCGGTTCCCGGGTGCAGGTGGCGGGAAATCTTCCTTATTATATTACGGCGCCCATTCTTTTTCATCTGATCCGGTATCGCGGTGCGATCGAGCGGGCGGTCTTGACCGTGCAAAAAGAGGTGGCGGCCCGTCTGACAGCTTCTCCGGGCACCAAGGATTACGGACGCCTGACTCTCGGGGTTCGGGCTGCGGCCGATGTCCGCCATGCTTTTGACCTTTCCCCAGGATGTTTTACCCCCCAGCCGGAGGTGGACTCAAGTACCGTCGTTCTCGATTTTCATCCTCCCCCTGTGAAAAGTGACGCAAAAACAGAGGCGATTCTCTTTCGCCTGATCCAAACGGCTTTCGGACAGCGTCGCAAGACCCTTCTCCACAATCTCAGGCATGACCAGGCCTTCGACATTTCGCGTGAGGAGCTTGCAGGACTTTTCGAGAAAATGGGTTGGGCCCCGACGGTGCGCGGAGAAGAGCTTCTGCTGAAGGATTATGTGGCTTTGTCAGGCGAGCTTGCAGATCGTTACCGGGAGACCAAGAAGGGGAAGGACGTCACGAGCTGACGCATCGCTTCCGTATCCGCAGCTTGATGGACGGCATTTCGGAATTCTGCGGCCCCGGGGACGGCTTTGAAGTACCAGCACAAAATTCTTCGGGATTTGAGTCCCGCGATTTTCTCTCCCTCCGTTTCGATCTCGAGTTCAAGATGCCGTAGAGCCGTGCTACGTCTTTCATCGAGCGAGGGAGGCGGGGGGCAGGCCTTTGAGCGTAAAACCGCCGCGATTTCGGCATAGAGCCAGGGATTTCCAAGAGAACCTCGCCCGATCATGACGCCGTCGCACCCGCTTTCGGCGATCATGCGCAGAGCGTCCCTGCCCGTGTGGATGTCGCCGTTTCCGATGACAGGAATCGAAACCGCCTTTTTGACTTTTCCGATGGCTTTCCAGTCCGCCGGGCCGTGGTAGCCCTGGGCGCGCGTCCGCCCGTGAACGGTGACGGCATCGATGCCTTCGTCCTCGGCCATTTTAGCAATGATGACGGCTTCCTTGCCCGAGGGGTCGCCGTAGCCTTTTCGCATTTTTACCGTTACCGGGATGCGGCGGACCCTTTTGACGACTGCGGCGAAAATCTTCCGGGCTGTTTTGGGCTCGGCCATGAGGGCGGAGCCGCCGCCCGGGCCCGTGATCTTGGGAACCGGGCAGCCGAGGTTGATGTCGAGGACGTCAAAGCCCATGGTTTCGATCCGTCCGGCTGCCTCCGCCATGATGTCGGGGCGGCAGCCCACGATTTGTGCCCCGAGCGGCCGGTCGCTTTCGGTGCGTTTGAGCAGGGTCATGGTCTTCCGGTTGTCCCGGACGAGCGCCTCGGAGGAGACCATTTCGAGGAACGCAAGTTCCATGCCGAACCGTCTGCCGAGCAGACGAAAGGCAAGGTCCGAACAGCCGGCCATGGGGGCCTGGAGAACCGGGTTTTTGAGTTTCAGATTTTTGAGGCGCAGCACGGCGTGATTATACCATGTGAAACGCTTAAGATTCGGCTCCTCGGCTGTGCCACCCGAATCCGACCAGCGAATTTCTTCGGATCTTTTATGAGTTGCACCAGTTTTTACCTATAGGTTTAATCTTTTTGAGCGGCTACAGGGTTGTCTTCCGGCACCGTTTGTCACGCCCCACCGGGCGTGACTGCACTCGCGTGCGTCGGCCTCGCCTTGGCACCGGGGGCTCGGCCTCCTTAGCGTGCCTTCAAACAACCCTGTAGCCGCTCGATCCATGTTTTGCCAGAAACTGGAGCTACGCTCTTGCAACCCATTTGCCTTTTGCACTTGCTTCGGAGATTGCAAAAATGATCTAATGGGACAAATGGGAATAGAGACATGAAAACCTATATTTTGGACGGATACAACGTGATTTACGGGGTCGCGCGGCTCGAGCGGGAGCTCGACCGGAGCCTTCAGGCGGCCCGGGAGGCCCTTGTGCGCGAGTGCGTGGCGATTTGCGCGGCGCGTGGGGACATCGGTAAGATTTACGTCGTCTTCGACGGCAGCGACGAATGCTCGTTCTACGGGCCGGCCCAAACCGGCGGCGTGGTGACGGTCTTTACTCATTCCAGGGAAGAGGCCGATGAGAGGATTGTCAGCCTCCTGCGCGAGTGCCCGCGGGGCCATGCCGTTTGCGTTGTCTCTGCCGATAATTATGTTCAAAATCATGCCCGGGCGTTTGGGGTGTCCTACCTGAAACCTCAGGATTTTTTCGCCCTTTTGACCCGCCAGGGCACGGCACCGAAAACAATCCGGACAGGAACCGAAAAAGCAGGCTTGAGCAACCACCAAGAAAGCAATATTACGGCGGAGTACCGCCGGCATTTGGGCCTTTGAACGTGAAGAGGACGCGATGGAACTCTATCTGATGCGGCACGGAGAAGCTCTCTCCGCTTCCAAGGACCCCTTGAGAGGCCTTTCCTCGGAGGGCCGCAGCCAGGCGCGCCGGACTGCAGGCATTCTGAAAGAACGGGGGATCCGTCCGACTCATATTTGGCACAGCTCTAAACTTCGTGCGAAAGAAACGGCCCTTGAAGTTTCCCGCGTGCTTAGCCTTGCGGACATGCCTCGTCAGGAGGAAGGCCTTGATCCCGATGACCAGCCGGACCGCACCGTGATGGCCGTGGACGCGCTTGCCTGTGAACAACCAGAAGCCAGGCTTTTGATTGTCAGTCATCTTCCTTTCCTTCCGCATCTGGTGGCGGCTCTAGAGAATTCACCGGGGGGGCTTCCAACGACGGAGTTTCCGGAAGCGGGGATAGCCTGCCTGAGCCCGAACGGGCGCGGAACCTGGCGAATCGAGTGGCAAGCTACGCCCGACGGAGAGATTGCCGAAACGGTCCAAGCTTTCTTCGAGCACTGGAAGACGTACCAAAAGGCGATGGACTGCGACTATCTCGGCCATCGCGGCGCCTATGAAACCTTGGGCCGTTTTCTCGCCCGCCACCCGAAACGGACTTTGTCGCTTCTGGACCTCGGATGCGGCGATGCGGGGTTTATGTCCCGGACGCTTCCATCGGCCCGGATTTCCAAATATCACGGCGTGGACCAGTCGGAAATTGTTCTCGAGATGGCGAAAAAGGAAATGGGCCGGGTTGCTTGCCCACAAGTTTTCACGGCTTCGGATTTTGAGGTTTACTTGAATGAATCTCCGGAAAAGGTCGACCTGGTCTGGATCGGCCTGTCGATGCATCACGTTCCCTCCGAAGGCAAAGCGGATTTTCTTGCCGCCTGCCGGCGTCATTTGAACCCCGGCGGCTCTTTGCTGGTTTATGAGCCGATGCGCGTTCATGCCGAGACTCGCGAAGCCTACCTCGCGCGTTGGGAGGAGGTCTGCCGGACGCATTGGCCGCTTCTGGAAGACGGGGAGAAAAAGAGACTGACGGCTCATGTCCGGGAGAGTGATTTCCCCGAGGACCTTCGGACTTGTCAAGCGCTCGGCCAAAAAGCCGGTTTCAAGTCGGTCGAATCTCTTTATCAAGACCCGTACAAGATCCACGAGCTGGTGTGCTTTCATGCCTGAAAAGCGCAGAGAGGGAGCGTCCATGCGCCGGGTCAAGATTTTGACGGGAATGGTTGTGGGGCTTGGGCTTTTCTTCGTGTGGAACACATTTTTTGGGCCCGCTCAGGAAGGAACAAAAAAGATGAAAAATTTTCGTCTGATCCGTGAAGCCGGGGGCATCCGCGAATACGAGCATCTCAAAAACGGCCTAAGAGTCCTTTTGAACGAAGACCATTCGGCGCCGGTTGCGACGGTGATGATCGCCTACGAAGTCGGAGCGCGCAACGAACGGCTGGGGCATACGGGGGCATCCCACATGCTCGAGCACATGATGTTCAAGGGCAGCCGCGCCTACCAGCGCAAGCTCGGCAATTCGATGTTTGCGCTCCTCCAGCAGACGGGCGCGAAGATCAACGCCTCGACCGGAATGGATACGACCGATTATTTCGAGACGCTTCCGGCCGGGAGAATCCCTTTGGCCCTCGAAACGGAGGCTGACCGGATGCGAAACGCCCTGCTCCTCCCCGCCGATTTTGCGGCCGAGCGGGACGTGATCCTAAACGAACTCGAGGGGATGGACAATTCTCCGGTGCTGACGCTGATGAAGCAGGTTTGGAAGACGGCTTATGAAAAACATCCGTACCGCCATCTGGCGATCGGCTTGAGGGAAGACGTGGCGTCAATGACCGTCGACGGGCTGGCCACTTTTTACAACCGCTACTATTGGCCGGACAACGCGGTTTTGATCGTCGTCGGCGATTTTAATACCGTGGAGCTCTTGTCGCAAATTGACCGGATCTTTTCCGGGATTCTACGGTCCCCGGGAAAGGGTGCCCCCGAGCCTATTGCGGAACCCGAACAACAAAGCAAAAGGACCGTGACGGTCGAACGGCCGGACCAGCTGGAGGCGGTGTATCTGGTCTCGAAATCGCCCGGCGGAAGCCATTCCGACATTCTGGCGCTTGAAGTGCTGTCCCAGATTCTGTCGGGCGGGAAAAACAGCCGCCTTTACCGTGAGCTCGTGGATTCAAAACTTGCCGTCGAGGTGTCGGCTTCCGTCACGGCTTACCGGGACCCCGGGCTCTTTGAAGTGCTGGCTTTGCTCGCGCCGGGGGTTGCGCACCAGGACGTCGAAAACAAAATCCTGGAGATCTACCGGAAGGTTCGCGAGGATGGCGTCCTTGCCGGCGAACTCGAGACGGCCAAGCGACAGCTATGGGCGCACGAAGCCTATGCCTGGGACGGGACCGAAGGGGTCGCCCACGGGCTGAGTGAGGCCGAAGCTGCCGGAGACTGGACTTTATTCCCGGCGTTTCGAAAAGACATTCTCGGGATTACAGCCGCGGAAGTCCAGCGCGTTGCGCGCCGGTACCTGGGTGAGGAGACGATGACCGCGGGCCGTCTGGTATCCAAGCCGGGGTCTGCGCCCCCTCTGGCGGCCCCAAGCGGGGCAGAGCCCTCCGGCCGCGAAGAGGCGGCGTCTGACCGGATCCAGGTGCTTCCCGAAATCCCGGGGGGCGGTGGCGGTACGGCGCGGATTCAGGACCGTGCCGTCATCGACGACAGAAATGGAATCCGGACGATTGCGGTCAAGACGGCTGCGCGTGACGTCATCAGCCTGGCCGGGTCCTTTTACGGCGCGGGTCAGGCCTTCTCGGAGAATCCGGCGCTTGCGGCGATCACGGCCGGGATGCTGGATCTCGGCACTCTCGAACACGACAAATACCAGATTGCCCAAATGCTCGAAGACCGTGGAGTTCAGCTTGTGTTCGAAACGGGTCCCACGCGCGCCGGATTTTTTGCAAAGCTTCTCAAGGAAAATTTGGAGGAGACGGTCCGTTTGATCGCCGAGCAGCTGCGCCGCCCGGCCTTTGCGCAAGAAGAGCTCGAAAAGGTCAAGCAGCAGCTGCTCGTCTTAATCGAGCACCAGAGGACCGATACGGAAAGCGCCGCGGCCCAGGCGCTTGCGGAAATGATCTATCCTGAGGGCCATCCCAATTACGAGAGGTCTTTTGATGATCAGGCACGGGCGGTCAAGGAGGTCACGATCGAAGAGGTCCGGAAATTTCACGCCGCACATTACGGCAAAAACGCTTTTCTCGTGACGGCGGCCGGAGACGTCGACGCTTCGGCCCTATCGGATCTTTTCCGGAAAGCCTTCGGGGATTGGCCGTCCCTCGACGTTCGCCCCGCGTTTGAAACGAACGTCAGGGCGGGGGCGCCGAAGTCGCGGACGATCGAGATCAAGGGGAAGGGGAATCTCGATCTTTGTTTCGGACACGGGGTCCCGATCACGCGAAAACATCCCGATTGGCCTGCGGTGACTCTGGCCCTGTTTGGTTTGGGCGGCGATTTTTCCTCCCGACTGACGGCAAGCATTCGCGACACTTACGGCCTGAGCTATTCGGTTTACTCCAGGATGGAAGGGGTCACGGGGGAAATCGAGGGCCACTGGCTGGTCCACCTGATGACCCTGCCTTCTCTTGCAGAAGAGGCCCGCCGACGGACCCTGGATGAAATACGGCGTTTCGTTCGCGAGGGCCTCGCGCCCGACGAGCTGAAGCGCAACCAGAATACGCTGATCGGACGATCCCAGATGAATTTTGCGACCACCGGATCGATTGCCGAACAAATCCGGCGGGTGGAGGAGACGGGGGTCGGGATTCGCTATCTGGACGAGTTTCAGGAGCTGATCCGGAAATTGACTCCCGAAGATGTCCGGCAAGTCATCGCCCGCTATTTTCATCCTGAACAGCTGAATTTCGTACTGGCTGGCGAGCCCGGGACTCCGGAACCATGAAGGTCCTTGCGGGACACTTCCCGGCGCGGGCCTATCTGGAAGTTTCGATTCGCGTCTCTTCCCGGCCCCCCTCACGCAGGAAGGGGATTCTGGATTTTTTTCGAAGCCGGGGTATTGGGGAGGAGCGTCTTGTGACGAGCGCCACCCGAACGTTCTGGAAAGCCTGTTTTTATACGCGATCCCGGCGAGAAATTTCCCGGATGGTCCGCGGTGTTGGAACCCTTGAGGCTGCGGGTTTGAAACTCGAAACGCGACTGCTCGGCCCCGCGGACTGGCTCGATAAGTGGAAGCGACATTACCGGACCCGGCCGCTCGGAGAGCGGTTTGCCGTAGTGCCCGTTTGGGAGCGGGGGAGGAATCTGGAGAGCGGAAGAATCCCGATTTTGCTCGACCCCGGCGCAGCCTTCGGTTCGGGAACGCACGAGTCGACCCGGCTTGCAATCACCGGAATGGAAAGGCTTGCGGGGCGGTTTGAAAATTTTCTGGATCTCGGGACGGGAACCGGGATCCTTGCGGTCGCCGCGGCCAACATGGGGGCCCGCGAAGTGCAAGCGATCGATCATGACGCGCATTCGGTCCGTATCGCGCGCCGTAATTATGCGTTGAACGGATGCCGCGCGGGCGACTTCCGGCGTCTGGATCTTCGGCAATTCAATCCCCGCCGCCGCTATGATCTCGTGGCGGCAAACCTTCTGAGCAAAACCCTGCTGGAATACGCCAAAAAAATCCGAAACTCCGTACGCCCCGGAGGCTTTTTGATCGTCTCCGGGATCCATCGTTCGAACCTGAAAGCATTTTTGGCCGGCTTTCGGCACCCGGAACTTCGCTGCCTCAAGGTGCTCGGTACCCGAAGCTGGTCGGCCGTTCTTTGGCGAAAGGGCAGAAATGCTCCGCCTTGACAGGCGGGGCATTTACGGAGAAGATAGTGCCGGATCCCTCAACACGCAGCATGAAGCCGAACTTTAAGGAGCCCGCGATGCTGGATAAAAGTTTTGTCGATATTCTTTGCTGCCCAGAGACCAAGGAAAACGTCTCGATTGCCGAAGAAGCCCTGATTGCGAAGGTCAACGACCGTATCCGGAAAGGTCAGATGAAAAACCGCGCGGGCGCGGCGGTGACCGAACCCATCGAGGCGGGATTGATCCGCGAAGACCGGCAGTATCTTTATGCCGTGCGCAACGGGATCCCCGTCATGCTGATCGACGAGGCGCTCCCCGTGAAGGACCTCGTTTAAGTTATCTTTTCTTGCATTCCCTGAGCAAGAGATCCAGAAGGTCGTGCGCCAGGTCCATCTCCTCGCAGCTCATTTCGAAGGACGGAGCGATCGTCAGCACGTTTTTATAATAGCCGCCGATATCGAGAATAAGCCCCCAGGTTTTTCCGCCCAGAGAAAGGTTCCCTTCGAGTCCGCGCTGGAACATCCGGTCCGCGAGCGCGCGGCTCGGGGTGAAGCCGTCCGCTTCGCACATTTCCATGCGCAAGGCCATGCCGAGAGCGTCCACGTCGCCGACTTCGGGATGCTTGGACTTCAGGTCCTTGAGAAGGCCGAGGAAATATTGCCCCTTCTCGTTCACGATCTTGCCGTAGTCGTTGTCTTCGAAAATCCGCATGACTTCGAGCCCCGTGGCCGTCCCCAGCGTATTTGAAGAAAAGGTGGAGTGGGTCATCCCCGGTCCGAACTTCTCGGGGCTGATCAGCTCTTCGCGGGCCCAGATGCCGGACAGAGGATTGAGGCCGTTCGTGAGCGCCTTGCCGAAGACCATGATGTCGGGCTGGACGTCGAAATTCTCGATGGCCCACATTTTTCCCGTGCGGTAAAAACCCATTTGGATTTCGTCATCGACGAAGAGGATTCCGTGCTCTTTGCAGATTTTTGCAAGCCGCTTGAAATAGCCTTTCGGAGGGACGATGTAGCCGCCCGTTCCCTGCACGGCCTCCACGAAGAAAGCGCCGAATTCGCAGTGCTTCGTCTTGGGATTCCAGGCGCCCGTGTACTCGTGCTCGAACAGGCGTTCGACCATCTGGATGTAATGCGATTCGCAGGCCTCGGCGTTCATCCGGAAAGGCGAGCGGAAGGGGTACGGGTAGGGGACAAAGTGCGCCCGGTCTCCGAATTCTCCGAAAGGTTCCCGGTAGCGGTAAGAAGAGGTCAGCGAGGAAACCGCGAGCGTCCTTCCGTGATAGCCCCCCTCGAAGGCGAGCATATGCTGGCGGCCGGTATGCTTGCGGACGAGCTTGAGGGCGTCCTCGACGGCCTGGGAGCCGCCGACGTTGAAATGGACGCGGCCCTTCAGTCCGAAGGCCCGCTGGGCGCTTGCCACGATTTTTTCCGCGAGCTCGATCTTTTCCGGGTGGAGATATTGGCAGGCCAGCTGGGGAAGGCGGTCGAGCTGGTTCTTGAGGGCCTGATTGACCCGCTTGTTGCCGTAGCCCAAATTGACGGCGGAATACCACATTTGAAGGTCCAGATAGGGCTTCCCGGCGGTATCATAGAGGAAGCTACCCTCGGCATGCTGGAAGATCTTGGGCGATTCCGCGTAATGGACGGTATCCCCGTGGGAGCACACCTCTTTTTCAACGGCCAGAAGCTCTGCTTCTCGGCCGGCATTCAGAACATGAGGCGAGATTTTATGTAGATCGACTAAGGCATCTTTCATAATGAAATCTTCTCCTTTTTAGGGTAGGATACGCCGACATTGCACAGCTGCGGTATGAGATAAACTAGCAACAGAAGCGCCACAAATCAACCAAAACTATGTCCGTTAAGTTTTGCCTACGGCTCAAAAAACCACCTAAGACCGAGGTGGAAGAAAATAGTCTCAGTCTGCCCGGGGGAAATGGGGTGACGGCGATCCTCATTCACGGCCTAACGGGGACCCCCAATGAAGTCCGTTTTCTGGCGAATTTCCTCCATAAAAAAGGCTACAGCGTTTTTTGCCCGAGGCTTGCCAATCACGGGGAGCCTCTCCACATTCTCAAAAAAACCAAGTGGCCCGAATTCTATGAGTCGGTCCGGAAAGTCTTCCTGGGGATCAAGCAGTCAGGGAACTGCGGGCCGATCTACGTGGCGGGGCTTTCCATGGGGGCCTTGCTGGCTCTTCTTCTCGCGTCGGAATTTCCCTCCGATATTGCGGGGGTTTGCTGTCTGTCGCCCACGCTTTTTTATGACGGATGGAACATCCCCTGGACCAAGTGTTTGCTTCCCCTGGCGGCGGCGACCCCTCTCAAATACATTTCCTACTTTAAAGAAGAGCCCCCTTACGGCATTAAAAACGAGGCCATCCGCCAGCGGGTCCATGAATTCTATAAAAAAGCGGAATTGGACAAGCTCAACGGCGTGGCCAAATACGGCTATCCGTTTTTCCCGGTGACCTTACTTTGCGAACTCAATCAACTCATCAAGCACCTCATCGGCCGGCTTCCGGCGATTGAAACGCCGGTCCAGTGTATCCAGGCCAAGAATGACGACATGACCAGCGTCAAAAACTCACAATTTATATGCGACCGAATTAAATCCTCGATCAAGGAAATTTTTCTATTATATAATTCCTATCATGTCATCACGGCCGATTTCGAGCGCGAAACCGTGGCCGAGGAAATGGACTCGTTTTTTACCCGGCTAAGGAGCGGTTTTTATTCGTCGCTTCTGACGGGAACGCGGGCGTTTGCGAAGACCTAAGGCCGGGTCATCCTCCGGGAAAGAGAAGGTTTGCTGATCATGAAGGCCGACAAGTTTGAGGAAGGGCAGGTCATTTTCTATTTTGATTTCGACAACACGATTACGTCGTTTGACGTCCTCGATGACGTGATTGCCCGTTTTTCGCCTACGGAGGAGTGGACGGTTCTCGAAAAAGCCTGGCAGGAGGGACGGATCGGTTCAAAAACCTGTCTGGTGGGGCAGATGGCCTGTATCCGAGCGACCCGCGGCCAGTTGGCCGGCTATCTGTCGAAGATCGCGGTGGACCCTTATTTTAAAAAGCTCCTGGCCTATTTGCGCCGGAAAAACGTCGGGACCGCCATCGTGAGCGACAGCTTCACTTTTTTCATCCGGGAAATCCTGAAAGCCAACGGCGTGCGCAAGATCGATGTCTGCGCGAACGAACTCGAAATCAGCGGCAACCGGCTGATGCCCTCCTTCCCGCACGGCGGGGGGGACTGCCCCGACTGCGCCCACTGCAAGAAGGCCCACGTGCTCCAAAGTCGTGCCCGAGGCCGAACGGTCGTCTATGTCGGCGACGGGCGTTCCGATTTTTGTGCCGCGATGGAGGCCGACCGCGTTTACGCCAAAGGAACTTTGCTTGCGCACCTTCAGCGGGAGGGTAAATCCTGCGTGGCCTTCGAGGATTTTCAGAGCGTCTTTGAGCACGCGACTTCCTGGCTAGCCCGGAGAAAAGCACCGGGGCGCGCTCTGGAAACCGTCTAGCCGATGTTCCCGGCTGTCCTTCCAGCTGCCGAGCGGCCTCATCCGGAAAAATTGGAGCCGCAGCTCGTCACTCGCGTCGTCACCACGATCGCCGAGATTCGTGAGGACGCATGGGACGCCCTTTTCCCCGCGGCGACCGAGAAATACGCCTTCTACAAAACCGTCGAAGAATCCGGATTTACGGACTTTGTCTTTCGGTATGTCCTTGTTTATGACGGAGAAGTCTTGGCGGGGGCGGCTCCTTGTTTTTTGATGAACTATTCGTTGGATACGACCGTTCAAGGTTTCTTGAAGACTTGGACGAACGCCCTGAGGAAAATTTTCCCGTCGGCTCTGTGTTTGCGCGTCCTCGTTTGCGGCTTGCCGATGGGGCGCGGACAGGTCGGAGCACGGGGGGACGACCCTCGGGTGACCCGGTTGGCCTGTGCGGCCGTGGAGGCGTTGGCCCGCGACGAAAAGGCGAGCCTCGTCGCCTACAAGGATTTTGACGCGGAAGATACGGCGCGGTTTGATTTTTTGCGCGACGAAGGTTTTTACCGGTTTGAAAACTTTCCTTCGATGGCGATGGATTTGCCGTTTGCAAGCTTTGACGCGTACACGAAAACGCTCAGCCGTGCGTCCAAGGAAGGCTTGCGCCGGAAGCTCAAGAATCCGAATCAGAACGAAATCCGCTTGGAGGTGTCCGCTTCGGCGGACCATTGCCTGGAAGAGCTTTATGCGCTCTATCTGCAGACGATCCGGCGCCACGACGAACTCGGGTTTGAAACGGTTCCGAAAGATTTTTTCAGGAATATTTCGAAAAACATGCCCGGCGAGACTCTGTTTTTTTTGTGGTGGATCGGCCCGAGGCTCGCAGGTTTTGCCTATTGTCTTGTTTCGGGTCATTATTTTCAGGATTACTACCTGGGCTTTGATTACGCGCTCTCCCATGACTACAACCTCTTTTTTATCCGGTTTCGCGACCTTTTCAACTGGTGCCTGGCGCATGGGATGACGACCTACGATATCGGGAACACGAACTATGAGTCCAAACGCAGACTCGGGTTCGATTTCGTCCGTTTATTCACCTACGCCAAATGCCGGAACCGGTGGATCAATCCCGTTTTCCACGGGCTCTGCCATTTATTAAAGCCCGAGAATTTTGATCCGGTGTTTAAAATCATGCGCGCCAGGGCGTCATGAAAAAGAACAGGCTGACCTGGAGCATTCTCCTTCTGATCGTCACCAACGACACTTGCGATTCTCTCGCCCAACTCCTGATGAAAAAAGGGTTGGTGGCGCCGGCCGGCTCTCTGGGTTTTCACGAGATCTTTGGATTCCTCAGTCACAACGCGGGGTCATGGATGGTCTGGCTCGGCGTTCTCATTTATACGCTCAACTTCCTCATTTGGATCGCGGTGCTTTCGAGACTTGACTTGAGCATCGCGGTGCCGGTGGCGAGCACCAACTACATCACGCTCCCCATTTTGGCCATGATCTTTCTCCATGAGCAGGTTTCGTGGCTTCGCTGGGCCGGGATCGCGCTGATCATTGCGGGAATCCACTTTGTTTCGAAAAGCGCGCGGCTCGAGCCGGCGGCGCAATCCCGTGGCGGGGGACAGCCGTGACACGGATCCTTTTTCTGGTCATGATCTCGGAGTCCTGCAATACCCTCGGGCAGATTTTTTTCAAGAAAAGCGCGAACCGGCTTGCGGAACCCTCCCTCAAAGGCTTGGGCGCTTACACGCGGTTTTTAGGCGATGTTTTCAGGGTTCCCTACATTTGGATCGGGCTCGGCCTCATGGGGGCCGGCCTCGTGGTTTGGATGATGGCGCTCACATGCGCGGACCTGAGCTTCGTCTATCCGGTCGGAAGCATGCAGTATATTTTCGTTCTCGTGTTTTCGCACTTCCTCCTCGGAGAAAAAATAGACCGAATGAAACTGATCGGCACGCTGCTGGTCGTCTGCGGGATCACCTGCATCGGCTTGAGCTAAAGGGGCCCTTTCCTACAGGTACAGGCCTTTTATGGTTTCGGCGAGGCCTGTACCTGTAGGAAATGGCCCCTGTTTGTTTTTGACGCAAAGCGGTATATAATGCCCGCAAGCCTTCATTTTTTTTGAGGAGTCGATGCGATGAATCAGCGTTGTCCGTTTGACAAGCGGGTGCTGCCCGGATTTCTGGTTTTGCTCGGGGCGTGGGCCGCGCTGGCTTTCTTTGCCGGGAATGCCGCGATGCATGCCCTTGTCGGCTTTTTGGTCCTCTTCCACCTCTATTTTTTCCGCGATCCCAAACGCAAAATGGCAGAAGGCGACGGCCCCGTTTCGGCGGCTGACGGCAAAGTGGTTGAAATCTCGCGCGTCATGGAAGACCGGTATTTGAAGACACAGGCCCTGAAAATCGGAATTTTTCTTTCGGTCTTCGATGTCCATGTCACACGCGCCCCGGAGAACGGGACGGTCGAATATCTGGAGTACGTTCCCGGGAAATTCCTCAACGCCCTGCGCGAGGAATCGGCGAAGTACAACGAGTCCAACTGGATCGGCCTTTCGCAGGGGCCGCGGCGCGTGCTCGTGCGCCAGATCGCCGGGGTCATCGCCCGGAGGATCCGCTGCGACGTGGCGAAAGGAGACGCCGTCGAAAAAGGGGGCAAAGTCGGCATGATCTGCTACGGCTCCCGAGTCGAGATTTTCATCCCCGAAAGCGATTTCGTGCCGGCCGTCAACCCCGGGCAAAAAGTCTATGCCGGGAAAACCCTGCTCGGGACCTGGCGGTCCCGGAAAGGCCCCCTTTGAAAAGGCACTACTTTTCCCTAGCCGCCTTCCCCAATCTCATTACCCTCTTCAATCTCTTCTCCGGTTTTTTTGCGATCATGATGATCACCCACGAGCGGTACGAGCTTGGGGTTTGGCTGATGCTGCTGGGGCTGGTTTGGGATTCCCTCGACGGGCACATTGCCCGTATTTTCGAAAACTCCACGGATTTCGGCCGAGAACTGGATTCTCTGGCCGACATCGTGACCTTTGTCGTCGCGCCGGCCGTCTTTGCGGTCACGGTCCTGTTTATCCGTCTCCCGATGATCCTGTTCGCGGTGGTCCTGTTTTATCTCGGGACCGGCGCCTACCGGCTTGCCCGGTTCAATGTGGCGATGGCCGCCTTGGGCAGCAAGAAATCGTTTGACGGACTGCCGACCCCGGCCGCTGCCGTGGCGATGTCGATGCTGCTTTTGACCTGCCATCACCAAGGCTGGACGGCGTATCCGCTCTGCTGTGAGATCATCACCTTGCTGATGTTCGGCATGGGATTTTTAATGATCAGCCACGTTCCGTATCCAAAATTCTCAGCCATTAAATTCGGGAACTGGCGTTACCTTCTCTACGTGATGGTCGGGCTGCTGGTCCTCGTGTTTTTGCTGTTCAACCTGGAGACCGCGCTGACGGCGGTATTCCTGAGCTATTTATTTTTGTCTCCGATTTTCTGCATTTTTAACCGGGACCTTCTGGATCGCAATCCCGCCGCGCATGGCTAACCGGGCCCTATGCTAATCGGATTTCTGACGGGCTTTTTGGCCTCTGTCTTCGGGTGGCAGATCAATTTGATTGCCATCCAGAAGGGGATCGACTCGCACAAGCGCGCCGCTTTTTTGGTGGGGTTGGGAGCTGCCTTCGCCGACCTGGCGTTCATCTACGGATACTTTACGGGGGCGAACCTTCTTTTGGTGGCTCATCCTCAATATTGGGTCATCCTGAAATGGGTGGGGATTGCGACCATTTTCGGATTATCCATGCGGCTTCTCCTGAAGACGCCCCGGGTGGTCGATTGGTCGGCTCCGAAGAGGCCGGGGGCCAAGCGTTATTTCCTGTTCGGGTTTCTCGTCGTCATTTCGAACCCCGCAGTTTTTTTTGCGTGGATTGGGGTGATGAGCTTTATCCTGACCCATTTTCCCCAGGCTTCCACACCGCACTACAAGTGGTTTTTCATGGGCGGTTTTCTGGCCGGGGCCTCGGCTTGGTTCCTCTACCTGGTCTTGCATTTGCACAAGATGATGATGAGCATGCTTCATCCCAAGGCCCTCGCCTGGCTGTCCAGAATTACGGCGATTCTGCTTCTGGGCGCCTGCTTATTTCTTGCTTTCCACCGCATCTGAATTTTCAAACCACCTCGTTATTAGCGGCTTTCGGAAGACGGGGAACTGCGGTATAATTCCCTTTTTCCAGCGATTCAAAAGAAAGGACGGAGACCGTGAGAGACCGCAGCATTTATTTGAGTGAAAAAGACATTCCCAGGCAGTGGTACAATCTTGCTGCCGATCTTCCTACTCCGATGCCGCCACCTATCGGAGCCGACGGGAAACCCATCACCCCGAAGATGCTCGAGAAGGTGTTTCCGATGAATCTGATCGAGCAGGAGATGAGTCAAGAGCGGTGGATCTCCATTCCTGAGGAGGTCCTGGAGCTTCTTTGTCGGTGGCGGCCGGCGCCGCTTCGGCGCGCCGTGAGCCTCGAAAAGCACCTGAAGACGCCCGCAAAAATTTACTACAAGGACGAAAGCGTCAGCCCTCCGGGCAGCCACAAGCCGAATACGGCTGTTGTTCAGGCCTGGTACAACAAACAATTCGGCATCAAGCGGATCGCGACCGAAACGGGAGCCGGGCAATGGGGGTGCGCGCTCTCGTTTGCCTGCCATCTCCTCGGACTCGAATGCAAGGTTTACATGGTCCGGATCAGTTTCGACCAGAAGCCCTTCCGGCAGATCATGATGAAGATCTGGGGAGCCAACTGCGTGGCGAGCCCGAGCCGCGAAACCCGCGCGGGCAGGGAAATTCTCGAAAAAATGCCTGAGACGCCGGGGAGCCTCGGAATTGCCATCAGCGAAGCCATCGAGGACGCGGTTTCGGATCCGACAGGACGGACCCGCTACGCCCTCGGGAGCGTCCTCAATCACGTCATGCTGCACCAGACGATCATCGGGCTCGAAGCGAAAAAACAGTTGGCCATGGCCGGCGAGAAGAAACCCGATATCGTGATCGGGTGTGCGGGGGGAGGAAGTAACTTCGCGGGCATTTCGTTCCCCTTCATTTGCGATAAGATCCACGGCGAAGCGATCGAGATCATCCCGACGGAGCCCACGGCTTGCCCGACCCTGACGCGCGGTCCCTTCACCTATGATTACGGCGATGTGGCCAAAACGACTCCTCTTCTCCCGATGTACACTCTCGGTCACGGGTTCATTCCTCCTCCGATTCATGCCGGGGGATTGCGGTATCACGGGATGTCGCCGCTGGTGAGTCAGGCCGCGATCGAGGGCCTGATCACACCCCGGGCCTACGACCAGGTCAAATGTTACGAAGCGGCCCTACTGTGGGCCCGTACGGAGGGATCGATCTGCGCCCCCGAAACGAGCCACGCCGTCGCGTGCGTCATTGACGAAGCCGTGAAGGCGCGCGAAGAAGGCAAGGAAAAGGTCATCCTCTTCTGTTACAGCGGCCACGGGCTGCTTGACCTGACCGGCTACGACAAATATTTGAGCGGCCAGTTGACCGGCTATTCGCTTCCCGACGATTTGCTGAACCGTTCCATTTCCGACATTTTGCACCACCCAAAACCTCCCGTCAAAAAAACCGGGAAATGGTGAGGCCGGAACGATCATGAAACCGATCCTAAAAGGAAGGGCCGTCGTGGGGCAGTCAGGCGGCTGCACGGCCGTCATCAACCAGAGTTTGGCCGGCGTGATCGAAGGCGTCCGCGGCCGCCGGGAGATCACAGCCCTTTGGGGGGCGGCTTACGGAGTGAACGGAATCCTCGGGGACGACTACATCAACCTGAAGTCCCAGTCCGCATCGGTTTTGAAAGCGCTAGGCCACACGCCTTCTTCGGCCCTGGGATCTTCGCGCCATAAACTCCCCGCAGGCGGTGAAGAGGAGGTCCTCGCACGTTTGCGTCGCCATGATGTGCGTTATCTCTTCATGATCGGGGGCAATGATACGGCCGACACCGTTTTGCGGATCGCACGGGCGGCCGAAAAGGAAAATTACGAACTGCGCGTGGTCCACATTCCGAAAACGATCGACAATGACCTGAAGGAAACGGATCACACCCCCGGTTACGGCTCGGTCGCCCGTTTTGCGGCGGTGACGACTCAAGAGGCCGGCCTCGATACCCGGGCGATGAAAGACGTCGATCCGGTTAAAATGATCGAGCTCATGGGGCGTAATTCCGGGTGGATCGTTGCCGCCTCGGCGCTCCTCAAGAAAACCCAGGAGGATCCGCCGCATCTTTTGCTTTTGCCCGAGATCCCGTTCGAGGAAGGCCGATTTCTCGACCGCGTCGAAGCCGTGGTCCGTAAGACAGGCCATTGCGTCGTGGTGCTCTCCGAAACGATCCGTGACGCCCAAGGAAACCGGATCGGGGCCCTGCGCGAGGGGATTACGCAGGATCCTTTCGGCCATGTCTACGTCGAGGGGGCGGCAAGGTACCTTTGCCGGCGGGTCGAAGAGCGCCTCAAGGTCCGCGCCCGCTTCGATAAGCCCGGGACCATTCAGCGGATGTCGATGCCTTACGTTTCGACGGTCGATCAACGGGAGGCGTTCCTAGCGGGCGTGCATGCCGTGCGATGGGCGCTCAAGGGGGTCACGCGGGTCATGGTCGGGTTTCGCCGGGCACCGGGAAAGTTGTACCGGATCGATTACGTTCCGGTGCCGCTCGAGAAAATCCCGAATCGTGAACGCTATCTTCCTGAAAACTTTTTGACCTCCGACAGCCTGATGACGACAGAGGCTTTCAAGCGCTATGCCTTGCCTCTCCTCGGGCCGAACCTTCCCTCATTCCCCTCCCTCAAAAGATAGGGGCCTTGGCGCTGGCACCTTACTTTTTGAAGATGAAGAGGACGGCGCAGACCATGCAGGCAAAGCCGACCAGGTGGTTCCAGCGGATCCCTTCTTTCATGACCAAGACCGAAAAGAAGCAGAACACGACCAGCGTGATCACTTCCTGGATGGTCTTCAGCTGAACCAGTGAAAAGGTCGAGTACCCGATCCGGTTGGCCGGCACCTGGAAACAATACTCCACGGAGGCGATGAGCCAGCTGACAAGGATGGCAAGCCACAAAGGTGAACCGCGGAATTTTAAATGCCCGTACCACGCAAAGGTCATGAAAATATTCGAGAGTGTCAGAAGGACTATGGCGGTCATGGCTTTACCTCATTCGAAGGATGGTCGGTGAAACCAATTTATAGAATTATATCTCAAATTTAAAAAAATTGGTAAAATGAGGAGACTCGAGAAAGGAGCAGGCGCGATGGATGTGATTGTTGCCGGGGTCCTGGGATCCCTTTGTGCGGGGCTTGCAACGTCGATCGGGGCGCTTCCGGTTTTTTTGATCCGCAAGCTCAATAAACACTGGTATTCGGCGATGCTCGGCCTTTCGGCCGGGATCATGCTTGCGGCCTGTTTTTTCAGCCTGCTTCAGCCCGCCCTCGAAAAAGGGTCCATCGTCCAGGTGGCGACCGGTTTTGTGCTCGGCGTGCTTTTCCTGGAGCTTGTCGACAAGCTTATTCCGCACGAGCATTTTTTGAAAGGCCGGGAGGGGATCGCAGCGATCCGCTGGAAGCGCGTCCTCCTTTTCATCCTGGCCATCACGATCCATAATTTTCCCGAAGGCCTGAGCGTCGGCGTCGGGTTTGGTTCGGGCGATCCCTGGCGCGCCGTTGCGCTGGCCGTTGGGATCGGCATCCAGAATATCCCCGAGGGGACCGCCGTCGCTATTCCTTTGCGTGCGCAGGGGTATTCGCGTCTCGGCAGTTTCTGGATTGCCACGCTGACGGGGTTGGTAGAGCCGGTGGGGGGCCTTCTCGGCGTCGTGCTCGTTGTGATCTTCCACCAGATTTTGCCCGGGGCGCTCGCCTTTGCCGCCGGCTGCATGCTTTATGTCATCAGCGGGGAAATCATCCCCGAGTCCCACAGCGAGAACAACGGCAAGCTGGCCACCGCTTCCCTGATTGCGGGTTTTCTGATCATGATGGTGCTCGACAATGTTTTCAAGTAAGGAGGCCCCCATGGCCGGATGGCTGAAGCGGTTTTTCGAGTTCGAGAAGCGTCAGACGAACTTTCATACCGAGATCATCGCTGGGACCACCACGTTCCTGGCCATGGCCTATATTATTTTCGTCAATCCCTCGATCCTTGCCGCCGCCGGCATGGACAAGACGGCGCAGGTGACCGCGACCTGCCTGGCAACGGCCGTCGCCACCATTCTGACGGCCTTCGTGGCCAAGGCCCCCATTGCCATGGCCCCGGGTATGGGGCTCAACGCTTTTTTCGCTTATACCCTCGTCATGCATGACAAAATCCGGTGGGAAACGGCCCTGGGCGTCGTTTTTCTGTCGGGCCTGTTCTTTTTTCTCCTCACGGTTTTCGGAATTCGCCGCAAGCTTGTCGAGGCCATTCCGCATTCCCTGATCGCCGCCATGTCGGTCGGGATCGGACTTTTCATCACTCTGATCGGGCTTGTGAACCTCGGATTGATCGTCAAAAGCGAGGAAACTCTGATCGCGGCCGGACATTTGCATGCCACGGTGCTTATCGGCCTCGCCGGATTTTTGGTCATGATCATTCTCGAGATGAAAAATATCCGCGGCTCAATGATCGTCGGGATTCTGGCCGCCACGCTGCTGGCCATCGCCTTCGGAAAAGTCCAGGCGCCGCAGTCGCTCGTGACGCTCAAGTTCAACGCGGCCGCCCTCGGTTTCAAGATGGATGTTCTGGGGGCCTTTAAGTGGAGTTTTTTCGGAGCGATCTTTACCCTGATGTTCATGGACATGTTTGACAGCATCGGCTCGCTTGTGGCCTGCTGTTCGCAGGCGAAACTGACCGACGAGAAGGGGAACGTTCGGGACCTCGACAAGCTGCTTGCCGTCAACGCCGGGGCGACGATGATCGGTGCGGCGCTCGGAACCTCCACGACCACGACATATGTCGAATCGGTGGTGGGGATCCGGCAGGGGGCCAGGACCGGTTTTGCCTCTTTGGTCACGGCTCTGTGGTTTTTGCTGGGGCTTTTGTTCGCGCCGCTCATTGCCGTGGTTCCGGCCTACGCGACCGCTCCGGCCCTTGTCCTGGTCGGGTTTTTTATGATCCGGGAGGTCCGAAATATCGATTTTACCGACATGGAAGAGGGGTTTCCGGCCTTCGTGATCATGGTGATGATTGCCTTATGCTATAGCATCAGCACAGGCTTGGCATTCGGGTTCATTACATTCATCGTTTTTAAGTCGATCCGTGGGAAATGGCGGGACATCAAGCCGGTGATGTGGCTGATCGGTCTTTTCTCAGTGGTATACTTTATTCTCTAACCGCTTAAGCACTCGCAACCCTTTTTGTTTAATTGGGTTGTGACGTTTTTTATGCCTCTGATCTCCCGGAGAGGCTCTTTTCTGCTGACAAACCCCCCAATATGGAGTATGCTGAATCACCTTGATTTTGATTGTTTTTGGTTCCCCCGGCTGTAAGGTCACGAAAGAGGCGGTCCTTGCGGCTATTTTGATTCATGCCACGAATATGGAGAACGTCACCCAATGCTAAAAAATAAAATTATTTCCGAACATTCCGCCCAGGGGGGATTGTGTTCGGAACTTGTCTCAAGTCAAGGGGTTATGTCTGAAAAGACCGTAAAAAAATACAAGCGGATCCACCTATGGTTGATCAAGCCCTCCAAGTACGATGATGACGGGTACGTCATCCGGTACTGGAAGGGGGTTATCCCGTCTAATACGTTGTCTTGTCTTTATGGATTGACCGAGGATGTCCGGGAGAGAGGTGTTTTGGGGCCGGAGCTGGAATGGACGATCGACTTGATCGACGATTCGGTCGAGAAAATTCACGTCGATCAAATTGTCCGCGCCAGCCGGCAAAAAGACACCAAGACGGTCGTCTGCCTTGTCGGGGTCCAAACCAATCAGTTTGTCCGTTCCTATCACCTTGCGATGGCATTTAGGCGTGCCGGGATCGATGTCATGATCGGCGGGTTTCATGTGAGCGGGGCCCTTGCCACGCTGCCCCGGATGCCGAGAGAACTCAGAGAGCTCGAGGCTGCGGGCGTGAGCCTTTTTGCCGGAGAGGCCGAAGGGGAGCGGTGGGAGGCTGTGCTTCGGGATGCGCTCAACGATAAGCTCCAACCGGTTTATAATTTCCTTGCCGTAGCGCCCGATATTACCTGCGCGCCTCTTCCGAAGACCAGCCGCAAGCTCGTCAGCCGGTATGCCGTTGCGAATTTTGCGACGCTCGATTGCGGCCGCGGGTGTCCGTTTGCCTGCAGTTTTTGTACCGTGATCAACGTGCAGGGGCGAAAGATGCGCTTTCGCGGGGTTGAGGCCCTGCTCAACGCCATCTGCGATAATTACCGCCAGCACGGGATTCACTTTTATTTTTTCACCGATGACAATTTTTGCCGCAATAAAAACTGGGAAGCCCTGTTTGACGCCTTCATCAAGCTTCGCGAAGAGGGAAAGGTCCCGCTGAGCTTTATGATTCAGGTCGACACGAAGTCCCACCAGGTCAAAAATTTCGTCGAAAAGGCCGCCCGTGCGGGCTGCTCTCAGGCCTTCATCGGGATGGAAAGCATCAACGACGAGAACCTGAAGTCGGTCGGTAAGACGCAAAACAACATCGAAGATTACAAACGTTTGGTGGATGCTTACCAGGATGCCGGCATCGTGGCCCACCTCGCCTATATCATCGGTTTTCCGTTCGATACGACGGCCTCGGTTCGCCAAGATGTCCAGCGCCTCAAGGCCCTCGGGGCGGGGCAGGCGTCTTTCTTCATGATGACCCCGCTTCCGGGTTCCATGGATTACGTGCACATGGCGGCGCGGGGGGCAGTGCTGGATGCGGACTTGAATAATTATGACACCTTCCATGAGACCCACCGGCATGCCCGGATGGCCCCGGGCGAATGGACGCGCGCTTACGAGGCCGCTTGGGAAGATTTCTACGGGATCGAAAATATGAAAAATACCCTGCGCTGCGTCCGGCCGGAGCTGTACTGGGGGATTTTTCTCAATTTCCTCTGGTACAAGAACTCCGTCCAGGTCGAGGGTGGGCATCCGATGCTCCACGGCTTCGTTCGACGCAAGGGGCGGCGTGAACGGCGGCCGGATTACGCTCTCGAGGGACGATGGACTTACTTCAAAAGGCGCGTGCGGGATGTGTCCAGTGAGATTGCCGGCTGGTTTCGCCTGGCTTTTGAGCTCGAAGAGGTGTGGCTTGCGACCCGACGGCGAACGGTGCTCGAGGAAAGAGTCGTTTTAGAAATCGGACAGATCCAAAAGCGCGCGAGGGAATGGCGCGACCTCGGCCTCCGGGAAATTCAGGCGGTTTACTGCCGGGCCGCGGCCTATGTGGCCTCGAAGTCCGAGGGGAAAATCTTGCCGCCGCTCAGGATTCCATCCCGCTTTCAGCTTTGGCTCGGGAAACTCAACATTTTCAACGTTTCGCCGCTCATGGCCTCACGAGCGCACTTGAAGCGTTTCTGGCGCCGCGAGGTGATGGTCAATTGGCGCAGGGGCCAGATCCTCAGGATCAATTACGTCAAACTTTTCGTCAACGGGATTGCGGAGGCGATTCTCTTCGTGCGTTTCATGCTGTCCTTGCTGAAGCGATCCACCTCCTACTATAACTGATGAAAGTCGTTCTCATCAATCCCCGGTTCGAACCGACCATTTGGTCCTTTGACGGACTCCAGCCTTTTACCGGCACCCGGTTTTCGACCACTCCGCTCGGGCTTGCGACGGTGGCGGCCTTGACGCCTTCGGACTGGCAGGTCGAGATCATCGACGAAAATGTCGAAGACCTCCGTTTTGATTCGGACGCGGACCTGGTGGGGATTACGGCCTTCAATGTCCAGTACCAGCGCGCGCTCGAGATTGCCGCAGAGTTCCAAAAACGGGGCAAGCCGGTCGTTTTTGGCGGCCCTTACTGCACGCTCTTTCCGGACGCTTTCGAAGGCAAGGGCGGCTACCGGGTGTGCGGGGAGGCCGAGGCCGTCTGGCCCGAGTTTCTCCGGGATTTTGAGCTTGGGAAGGCGCGCAATCTTTATCTTTCCGAGGAGAAAGTCCAGCTGACCTCGAGCCCAGTTCCCCGCTATGAACTCGTCCGCGGCGACCGCTACAACATGTTTTCCCTCCAGACGAGCCGCGGCTGTCCTTTTAATTGCGAATTTTGTGATATCATCATCATGGACGGACGGGTCCCGCGCACGAAGACGGTCGAGCAGGTGATCGCGGAAGTCGACCACTGCGTCGCACAGGGGGCGCATTACATTGTTTTCGGAGACGCCAATTTCATCGGCAACCTGCCGTTTGCCCGGAAACTTTTGACGGCGCTGGCGGAGTACTCGAAGACCCGCGATTATCCGATCGAATTTTCCTGCGAATTGACGATCAATGTCGCGCACCATCCGGACCTTCTCGAGCTTTTTCAGGCCGCGAATTTTTACAGTTTGTTTATCGGAATCGAGTCGCCGCGCCGCGAAAGCTTGATCGAATCCGGGAAGACCCAGAACACTCGGCAGGATATGATTGCCGACATCGAAAAGATCCACGCCCATCACTTGTCGGTATGCGCCGGCATGATTGTCGGCTTCGACGCCGATGATCAGCAGATTTTCCGCGAGCAATACGAATTCCTCCAGGAACTCGGGATCCCGTTTACGACCTGCGGGACCCTGATGGCGCTTCCTAAGACGCCGCTTTCGAAGCGTCTCGAGGCCGAGGGAAGGCTTTTGGATGTCGCCTGGTCCGAGATGAACGGCCACGGGGCCGCCGATTGCAACTTCATCCCCAAAAAAATGACCCTCGACGAACTGCACCGCGGCTACAACTGGCTTTTGAGGTCGCTTTACCGCTATGACAGCTTCGGCGACCGCCTGGTGACGATGCTCAACCGTTTCCGGAATAAAAATCCCGAGCACAAGCGTGCCGATCTCGAGCTGAAATTTCTCATGCTCCTCGTCAAAGTGATCGCCTACTACCTTTTGACTTTCGACGGCGCAAGGCGCCGTTTCTTTGCCCGCACCTTTTGGCGAACCCTTCGCGGAGGGCCCTTCTCGGTGGGCAAATGGCTCGAATTTTTCAGATGGATCGCTACGCACCGCGCCTTTCGAAAATATGTCCTCCAAACCCAGGGGGACCCGGAAAGCGTGGATCCCAAAAATCCGCCTTTCCCTTCCGCCGTGGCTAGCCCCGAGCCGGAAGCCTTGGCGGACGCGGCCGTCTGAAATCCGTTGGTGACAGTTGTGACTCCGATCGAACTTCAAAATTCAACGAAAGGACTTTCCTCATGCTGAAACCAGTGAACGAAGGAATCGAAGCCGTCCAGAAGCGGGGAAGCCGGATTGTAGCCGAAGGCAAGCACATGCTGCCTGCCGCATCCCTCATGATCGCCGCCGGGGTCTTGAAAGACCTTTCCGACCGGAAGAAACCGTTTGTGACTGTCATTAATTCTTATACCACGCAGATCCCCGGCCACGTCTCCCTTGACGTCCTTGGGGCCCGGATGGTTGAGGCCCTGAAGGCCAAGGGGTACAACGTCTGGTACGCGAATATCGGCGGGGCCGTCGACGACGGCATCGCCATGGGGCATTTCGGGATGAAATATTCCCTGCCTTCGCGGGAGCTCATTACCGATCAGATCGAGACGATCGTCGGCGCCCATCCCTGCGACGCGTGGGTCGGAATCGGTAACTGCGACAAGATTGTCCCGGCCATGCTGAATGCCGCGGTGCGCTTGAACATCCCGGCCGTTTACGTGAGCGGCGGGCCGATGCTTGCCGGAAAAAACAACACCGATCTGGTCACGGTCTTTGAGGGGGTCGGAAGCGAGGCGGCCGGGAAGATGACGGAGCAAGCACTCGAGAATCTCGCGGCGACTTCTTGCCGGACGTGCGGAAGCTGTGCCGGCATGTTCACCGCCAATTCGATGAATTGCCTGGCGGAGGCCATCGGGCTTGCGCTTCCCGGGAACGGAACGATTCCGGCGGCCGTTTGGAAGGACCGGGAGAAGCAGATTTGGGAAATCAATCCCGAACGCCTCCGGCTGATCGAAAAAGTGGCTGACGCCGTGGCCTATGCGCTCGAACACAACCTCCGGCCGCTCGATATTGTGACCCGTGAGGCGATCGACAACGCTTTTATCCTCGATCTTGCGATGGGGGGCTCGACCAATACGATCCTGCATACGCTTGCCCTGGCTTCCGAAGCCGGCATTGCCTACTCGCTCGAAAGGATCAATGAGCTTGCCGAGTTGACGCCCAACGTTTGTAAGGTCTCTCCTTCCCGGCCGGATGTTCATGTCGAAGACGTGCATCGGGTGGGCGGAATCGCAGCGATCCTGAAAGCCGTGTATTTGGACGGCCGCTCGCCGCTCAAGCTCGACCTCAAGACCTGCGCGGGCAGCTTGAAATCTTATGTCCTCAACGCTCCGGATCCGGACCAAAACGTGATCCGGACGGGGGAGAAGGTTTTTTCCCCGAAGGGAGGTCTGGCAATCCTTTTCGGTAATCTTGCCCCCGACGGGGCGGTCGTGAAAACCGCCGGCGTGGACGCTGACATGATGACCTTCCGTGGCAAGGCCCGGTGTTACCGGAGCCAGGAAGAGGCGCTCGAAGCGATTTTGAAAGGCAAGGTCGTCGACGGGGACGTCGTTGTGATCCAGTATGAAGGCCCCAAGGGGGGGCCGGGCATGCAGGAGATGCTTTCGCCGACTTCCGCGATCAAGGGGCGGGGGATTCGCGCGGCGCTTGTGACCGACGGACGGTTCTCCGGCGGAACGCGAGGCCTTTGCATCGGGCATGTTTCCCCGGAAGCCGCGGCGGGCGGCCCGATTGCGATCGTGCGCGACGGAGACACGATCGAAATCGACGTTGCAAAGCGCTCCTTAAGGCTCGACTTGCCTGAAAATGAAATTCAAAAAAGACTTTCGGCTCTCGAGCCTTTCAGGCCGAAGGTGACCCGCGGATGGCTGGGCCGTTATGTTCGCTTTGTTTTGAGCGCCAATACGGGCGCCGTCATGGATAACACGGCTGCGCAATCCTAGGATCGGCTGAGGCTTCGGGAAAGATCAAACTCCGCATGAAATCTTTACCTCCATTCTCTTTCAGGCTGTGCTTGGGCCGAAATGCGATATGGATCCTTGTCCTTGCGATTGTCCTTGGGCCCGGCTGCGCGCGTCTCTTTGGCTGGGACATTCACGCGCCCGGAGTTCTTTCGGGGAATTTTTTTACCGTCGTCGAACCGGCTCCCTCGCGTGCACGCTCGGGACCTGCAAGCGTACCTCGCGTTCCTCGGTACGTCTTGACAGGTCCCACGCGGATCGGCCTTTACTTGCCGGCCGAGCTCAAGAATTTCGAATCCCGCGACCGCGGCGGCAAGACCGCCGACCCGCAAACCTATCATATCGGGGAGGCTTTTTACCCCATGATTCTCGAGGCCTTTCAGTACGGTTTTGACGAGCCGATCGTCCTGGAAGCGGTGCCGACGGCCCAGATCATGGCGCGCTACGATATTCCCTATTTGGCTGCCGTCAAAATCAAAG